>JAYOSV010000010.1:0-86856 GCA_038139415.1 Verrucomicrobiales bacterium
CCAGGTCCAGTTCCAGGGCCAGTTCCAGTGCCAGTTCCAGTACCAGTGCCAGTTCCAGTACCAGTTCCAGTGCCAGTGCCAGTTCCAGTTCCAGTGCCAGTTCCAGTTGGCGGTGTCGTTCCTGTAAATCTCGGAATTCCAGTGGTGGAACTGATGATGAAACCGGTAGGCAGACGAAGTGCAAAGCGGATTGGCAATTGCGGTCGGTTAACTGGAGCTCCAGAGCCTCCGCTTTGTGTTGGGTTTGTGCTAGGCTTGTTTACCCCTGTGGTGACCGGGCCGTTACCCTGACTAGTAGGGTTGGAATTCCCCCCTCCCCCTACTAATGTTCCGTTCATAACTCGAGAGGGTCGGGGTGCAGTGGGCCGCCCGGATCCACCTCGGATTCCACGCACGCTTCGGCGAGGCACCATTTGCACAAATTCTTCTTGAAATTCCATAGGCTGATCGATGCCTGAAACGAGTAGCCCCGGTTTCCAGACATCGTTCGGGATCATTTGTTTTTGGAAATACGATTTATTTGGGAACGGCGTCGCAATATGCGGTAAAACTTCAATCTTTTCGCCATTCACTACTAAGAATTGTTTCGGAGCATTGGGACGGCCGTGATGAATCGACTCAGTGGTTTTTTCCAGACTCAGTCGATACTTCCCTCCTCGTTCAGAAGCTAGACTATAGGACCGACCATCCTCCAAACGAATCGATCCAAAGATGGCATCCTCGACAATGGATAAATTTACCCGGCTTTCAGGTTCGCCCTCCACCCGACCGTAAATGATGGCACCCTTTTTTCCATTCTCATCGTGGCGATGTACTGAAACGGGCACGACCTCACCATCAAACAAGGCAATCTGGATAGATTTTCCTTTGCCTGAAACCAAACCATCCAACGTTGATCGAGCGATCTGGATGTACTGGCTATGTTGCTCGTTTGCTCGTGGTGCAGGGGAATCCAGAACAGGGCTATTGTCCTCAACCAACTGAACTGGCTCTGAGTTCGCATCCTGGGCACCCGTCTGATCAAGGCTTGCAAACAGCACTACGACAAGGATCAGTGTACCTGCGAGTGCAAGTCTTGTCCCGTATGTCTTTAGTAGTTGCATTAACCTATTGAAGGTAAGAATCCGAGTTCACTCAAGTGTTGGATCAACTACCAGGATACTCAGAAGGATACTCGGGAGGCGTTTCGCCTTCACCGCCTCCGCCTTCACCGCCTCCGCCTTCACCGCCTCCGCCTTCACCGCCTCCGCCTTCAGAAGTTGGCGGTTGTGGAGCCTCTACAGCAGGTCTGGGTTCCGGTGCTGGCATACCGACTCCGATCGGTCCGCCAGGAAACGAAGGAGGCACGGGGCCAGGACCACCACCAATACCAACCTGACCACCGCCATTATTTGGCGGCAAGGTGGGTGGTACAGGATCAACAACCAGCACTGGCGGATCAACAGGTAGCACCGGCGGATCAACAGGTCGTACTGGCGGATCAACAGGTCGTACTGGCGGACCAACAGGTTGTGTTACCCCACCGCTACCAGGACGGTAATAAAGGGTTGTCTGCACGGGGGGGCGGTGTAGCAAAGCGGTCTCGCCTGTGCGTTCGGTTTGTTTGCGAAGATTTTCAGCCAACTGCCGCTGGGTGCCTTCGCGATTGCTCTTAATGAATCCCTCGCGTTCCCATGGTTTGCGCTCGACAACTAGGGGCCGATCGCTGCCCACACCCTCGCGGCCTCGCAACCCGCCACTCTCGGCGCTTTCACGTACAATTCGAAAAGGAGCACGCAAAGCTAGTCGCCTTTCCACCCCGGTGGTCAGTTGATCAATCGTTTTTTCAGTAGTCCGGACAGAATTTTCCGAAAAATTGCGATTAGAATCTCGCACCACTTCCGTGACTACCTCGCGAATTAAAATCCGCAATTGGGGCATACTTACCTGAAAGTTGCGGGTGCCACCCTGGCTACCGTGGGTAGCTCGACCGCCATACTGTGCGTGGATGCTCTGAGGGACCATACCCATCAAAAGTGCGGCAGAAAAAATTAAATACTTCATTTCTCGTAGTTCCTTTAATTAGGCGCGAATCCCAAAACTTCGTGGGATTTTTGGCCTATTGCAACGTTATTCTATTTCTTTTTCCCATGTGGGAAGTGATTACTTAGCACAAGATATGCCACTGCGGGGTGATTAGACGGTATTCCAATGATGATAGCCGCAAAAATCGCCCCAAAAAGTGTCATAATTTACTTCGGCAATTTCTTGATAGCCTTGAATATCCAAATAATTTCCTGTAAAAAGGCCTTTCGAATACCCAATCACAGTCTATTTTTGGCTGTAGCGTGGTTTTTGTCCTAATTTCCATGACAGATAATAAGAATAACGATTTAAACAGTTGGCTCAACTTAGGGGTGGATTTCAATCCCGGGTCGTCGAAGTATGGCGAAATGGTCGGGGTGATTCAGGGCAAGCTGGAGAAGTTGTCGGCTCAGAACTTGGCACCGGTAGATCAGCGAATTCAGGACTTCATGGATGAGGTGTTCGGAAAAGGGGCCCCTCAGCTGCTTCGGGAAACTTTCACGCTCGATCAACATGGATTGGCCCGCACGATTGCGTTGCCGCGCGAAGGGGATACGTACAGTAATCCAATCATCAATAGCTTCCGCGTCACGCAGGGTATCCTCCATAATCCCTCGAAGGATAAGCGCACGACCAAGGGTGTGTTTCATGTGGTGGAGCATGGATTGCCGATTCCCGATGATAAAAAGGCGGTGCCGGTGAATGCCGCGCGGGAGATTTTTAAGGCCGCGTTTCAGGCGCCGGATTGGCTTACGGAAATGCCGTTTGCCGCTGGATCGGATCGACCAGTGAATACGTGGCTGAGCCTGTTGTTGCGACCAGTGGTGTGCCCGGAGGTGTCGGGATTTGTAGAGGAGAAATCGTTGGAAGTGCGTTTCTTTGCACCGGCTTCCATGGCGGCGAATTTAGATTTTGTGGAGAGCGTTTTTGGTAATGGAGGCGATCCGAACGATCCGACGAATGACGCCGGACTGGATGTCCGTCATTGGACTGGCCATACAGGTGGTATCTTTCTCGCTCCGCATTTGATTGAGCTAAAGAAGAAAGAGCTCGGACTACCTCACCTCAATGAGGCCACCGAGCGCCAGGTGCGCGACGGCATGTGCTGGGAAGATCCCGATGAGCTCTACAATGACGGCGGTGCCTTTAAGCTGACTTGCCGTGATGAACAAGGTCGGGTGATCACGGTGATTGCAGATAACTATTTCGGTTACTGCAAAAAAGAGGTGAAGACGCAGATCGGACTTTCGGCTAATCTCTTCGGGCTTTCAGAGGAAGAACATGCCGGTGGCGCGCAGGTGCACGCGAGCTACAACCTCAGCCGTACGTTTCATCCGCAACGGATTTTGCCGGATCAAAATTCTTCCTTCGCCGACAATATTGAGCGTTATGGCGAATCATTCATGAAGCTGGAGGAAGGCGGCTATGCGAGTGACCGGAATTATCCGGATATTTTTTACGTTCCAGAAAGTGCCACCTTCAAGCTGCAACGGCAGGAAATCACCTGGAGCAATCCCGATGGCTCCACGGGCGAATTGCAAATCCAGCCGGGCGAAATCTACATGTTGCCCAGCGGTTACAAAGTGGAGATGCGCAAGAGCAAGCACGACGGCAAATGGCGACTCATCGGTACCATCGGCGAAGGCTTTCTCTGCCACAAACCCTGTACGGTATCCGGCGGCGGCAAATCGGAGATTTCCAAATCCCTACATGATATGATCCTCAGCGGTCCCGTGTTTGTGCAGGACCTCAAGGAGGATCTCACCCAGGCTCGGGCCATCATTAGCCGATCGTACAGCGATCGTTTTCGTCATCCCGAAAAACACGAGCACCGCGGCCGCACCATTCTATCCCCACTGCGCTCAATCGGCTCAGTGATCAAACTACTTACACCGTCGGACACCATTTACACCGATGAGTACAATGACTGGCTGCGCTCCATTCCTTCGCATGTGAAGGAACTGGTCTTCATCATCAAGCGCGAATACCGCGAAGATTGGGGTGACGACTGGGATCGCCGGTTCACCGTGGATACGGTGGATGGCAAACCCGGCAACGAGCTGCGCCTCAATGGCGTGAAGCTCAAGACCAATTTCCTGCGCGTCGGCTTCGATGCCGCCGAACGCTGGAGGCTCTACCGCCTGCGCGAGGATTTCGAACCGGCCATGAAGATCATTGCCGAAGACGACATCTCCGCCTCCACCGTGGCCCCCGTGCGCCACACGCCCAAACTGGGCCCAGGAGACTGGAGCGAGTCCGCAAAGTTTGTCCACAACTGCGAGTACCGACTCTTCCAACGGCCCGACGATGCGGTGATCCGTGGGTATGACACCGTGACCGAGCGCGACTTCTCCGCTCCCGGAAATTTCTTTAGTAACTACGCCCCAATTCCTGTTGAGAAAATTCGTGAACAGGTAAACCAAACCCTCGAGTTTGAAACCTACACGGAGACCCTGCAAGAGCTGCTCGCCGAGGCTGCCGAAGCCGGTGAAGGCTACGTGTGCTCCTCCGCCAACCCGCGTATCATTGACGGTAAACCTACCGCCAACCCGCGTTACCTGCAGATCCGGCCGGATCTGCAGCAGCAACGCAAAGCCTACGTCGCCCAAACCGGCACCCGCTTGCGCCGCGAATTACCCGCGGAAGATTCCGTGCTGTACCCTGTTCGAGGCATTCTGCCCGGCCGCCGCAACAACGGCCCCGATCGCGAACAGGGCATTCCGCCGCTCTGCTGTTTTGCGCCGATTCACTACGTGGAATTGCCCGAGTTGTTCATGGATTTTATTGCTAGCCTCACCGGCAAATCCCCCAGCACCACCGGTGCTGGATCCGAAGGCGCCATGACCAAGGCTCCCTTCAATGCCCTCCTACCCATCCACGATCTCAATACCGCGCTCGTCGCCTACGCCACCACCGGCCAGGGCGTATTTGTCACCTCCGCAGGACGCGTTGGGCCCCATTACAAGGTGGATCACGACATCTCGCTGCTAATCCCCGAGATCTGGAGTCGTTTCCGTTTTGGCGAAAACCTTCCCGAACGCATGATCTCCCAAGGCTATCTGGAACGCCTAGAAGATTATCAACATTCAGGCCAAACCATCGCCGCCGGTCGGCTTGGCTATCGCATCACCCAGCGATTTGCCCACGAATACTTCGGTCGCATCTTCCACGATCCGGATTCCGTGTTTCCCGAAGACATGCTTCGGCCCGAATTGCAGGATGCCGAACTCTACGCCGAGAGCATCACCACCATCACCGACACCCAACGACGTATTGCCAAGGCCTACTTCCGTGACGGCGCCGCCACCATTGCATGCCCGCCCTTGCGCGCCTTGCTCGAGATCATGGCGCAGGACAACGTAGATGACACCCGCCTGCGCGATCCGGAGTTTCGAGCTCTCTTTGAGCCGGCCAACATCCTCGCCAGCGATTGGTATCAGGAACGCATCGATTCCCTCGTCGCCAGCCAACAGACCTTCTGGCAAAACCGCATCGACTACCTGGAATCCTACAACGGCCTCGGCGCCCCCGAAGAACCCCTCGCCCACGCCCGTGAACAACTCGCTATTCTGCAGGCCGAAAACGCCCGGGACCATTACCTTGGCACCCTCGGCCGCGAACGCAATTTCTACGTCGCCTTGTAAACCAATCGACCATACCAATCGTCACGATGTCCATTTACTGCACAATGGCAACATCGGCAAAGGGCGTGGAAGTGGGTTGATATTCGATAAAAATTAATCCGCGTTCATCTAAAAAAACTCGCCCCACTGGAGAAACAATTCACACTCTCAGTCATGAGCCCTCGCGCGCTGAGCTTACTGCTGATTGCCTTGGTCGCCCCGTTTGCCGGGAGCGCCGCCCAGCCCGTTTCCTTTGACCGTCATGTCCGCCCTATCCTCACCGCCAATTGCTACCAATGTCACGGGCCCGATGCCGAGTCGCGCAAGGGGGATTTGCGATTGGATCGCGAGACAGACGCCACGCCGGCGCTCAAGGAAGTGCTCGCCCGGATTTCGCACAGTGATCCGGAGGAGATCATGCCGCCGATCAAGAGCGGCAAGAAGCTGACCGACTCCGAGATCGCCACCTTGCGCCTCTGGATCGCCCAAGGTGCCAAGTGGGAGCAGCATTGGTCGGTCAAACCGCTCCGACGCCCGGCCACACCGAAGCTGCCTTTGCCGCAGGCGGATTGGGCGCGCGGGCCAATCGATTTATTTATCCGCGCCAAACAATCGGAGATCGGCGTGGCGCCCTCGACGGAAGCGGATAACCGCACGTTGATCCGGCGCATGACCTTTGACCTCACCGGCCTGCCGCCCACGCCCGCGGAGATCGCGGCGTTTGAAGCGGCGGCGAAAACCAATCGCGATCAGGCCATCGCCGCACTGGCCGATCGACTGCTCGCCAGCCCGCGCTACGGCGAACGCTGGGGCCGCCACTGGCTCGATGTGGTGAAGTACGCCGACACGTGCGGGTACGATAAGGACAAGCTCCGGCCCAACGCCTGGCCTTATCGCGATTACGTTATTCGTTCGTTCAACGAAAACAAACCGTATGCCCGGTTTGTGCAGGAACAGATTGCCGGCGATGCGCTCTTCCCCGGCACGGCCGACGGCATCCTTGGGCTTGGCTTCATTGCCGCCGGCCCGTGGGATTTCATCGGGCACGTTGAAGTTCCGGAAACCAAGATCGACGGCCGCGTCGCGCGCCACATTGATCGCGATGAAATGGTGAGCAACACGCTCAATACGTTCACCAGTGCCACCATCCAATGCGCTCGCTGCCACGATCACAAATTCGATCCGTACACGCAGAAGCACTATTACAGCCTGCAATCCGTCTTTGCCGCTGTGGATCGCGCCAACCGCTCGTACAACACGTCCCCGGAGTTGGATAAAAAGAAAGCCGATCTTAGCGCCCATATCGCAGAGTTAGATAAGCAACTCGCCACCATGGATGCCGAAATTAAAAAATCCGGCGGCGAGGCAATGAAGGCGCTGGATCAAAAGATTGCGATCCTCACCCCCAAGGCAAAGCTGCAGCGCAAGCGCCCCGAATATGGCTATCACAGCACCATCGTGAAGAATCCACGCACCGCCAAATGGGTGCAGATTGATCTCGGCGTGGCCAGCGATTTGCGCCGTCTTGTCCTGCGCGCGTGCCACGATGAATACGCTGGCATCGGTGGCGGATTTGGATTCCCTGTGCGCTTCAAGGTGGAAGGCGCAGCGAACGCGGAGTTCAAACAACCCATCACGCTCGTCGACCAAACCCAGACTGATTTTCCGAATCCAAATATTGCCCCGGTGAGTTTTGAGGTGAGCGCCAAGGTGCGTTTTGTGCGCGTAACCGCCACGATCCTGGCCGAGCGTAAAAACGATTACATGTTTGCTCTGGCCGAACTGGAAGCCTTGAACGCCGACGGCAAAAACCTCGCACAAGGCGCCAAGGTGACTGCACTCGATTCCATTCAAGCGCCCGCCCGCTGGCGGCGCGCCAATCTCACCGACGGTCATTTTCCCATCGCCGGCGATGCCACCGCCATTGCCGCGCTGCAAGCCGCCCAACGCGAACGCGCCGCCCTAAACGCCAAGCTGCAAACACCTGAACGCCAAGCCAAGCGCGCGCAGTTGCAAAAGCAACGCACCGAAGCCGAAGCGGCCCTAAAAAAAATCCCGACCGGGCAAATGGTGTACGCCGCCGCTACGCAGTTTAAACCGCAGGGCAATTTCAAGCCCACCGGCGGCAAGCCGCGCGCCATCAAGGTGCTGCATCGCGGCAACATCCTCCAGCCGGGCGAAGACGTACGCCCCGGCACACTGCCGATTTTTGAGAAGGAGAATTTTGAATTCAAGCTGGCCGCCGAGCACCCTGAAAGCGACCGGCGCGCCGCGCTCGCACAATGGATAACCCGCGCCGACAACCCGCTCACCTGGCGCAGCATCGTCAACCGCATTTGGCTCTGGCACTTCGGGCAGGGCATCGTGGAGACGCCCAACGACTTCGGCCGTATGGGCTTACCGCCGAGCCATCCCGAGCTGCTCGATTGGTTGGCCGTGAAGTTCCGCGATTCCGGCGGCAACTTCAAGTATCTGCACAAACTGATCGTGACCAGCAGTGCCTATCGGCAGACGTCATCGCCCAATTCAGATTTTGAAAAAATCGACGCCAATAACCGCACGCTCTGGCGCATGAACCGTCGTCGACTGGAGGCCGAAGAACTCCGCGACGCCATCCTCACCACCAGCGGTACGCTCAACGAAACACTTGGCGGTCCCGGCTTTTATTTATTTGTGCTCGAGAAGACCACCCACTCGCCGCACTACGAATACTATAAATTTGATCCCGCTGACACCAAGAGCCACCGCCGCTCCGTGTACCGGTTCATTGTCCGTTCTCAGCCCGACCCTTTCATGACCACACTCGACTGCGCCGATTCCAGCCAAAGCACCCCCAAGCGCGACGAAACCCTCACGGCCCTTCAGGCCCTCAGCCTGCTGAACAACAAATTCACCCTCCATATGGCT
Organism: Verrucomicrobiales bacterium; assembly: GCA_038139415.1. Classification (GTDB taxonomy): domain Bacteria; phylum Verrucomicrobiota; class Verrucomicrobiia; order Limisphaerales; family UBA1100; genus UBA1100. Next base: position 8,595 of record JAYOSV010000010.1, read on the forward strand.
GGCCAATTTGCCGAGCGGATCAAGAAGGAATCAAAAACTCTGAAAGGCCAAATCCGGCGTGCCCATCAACTCACAACCGGCCGCCCGCCCACCGCCAAGGAAATGACCGCCCTTCACACCTACGCCCAAACCCACGGCCTCCAAAACCTCTGCCGCGTGCTGTTCAATCTGAGCGAGTTTACATACGTGGACTGAATGACGCAAAGTCGTTTCAGTACGGTAATATAGGTCTATTCTTAGCTCGCGCACTCCGAAACGGGGCGGTTGCAACCAAAAACGCAACCAGAACAACTCGAAACACGCCGCAACTCGCGCTCCGACTATAAAAGCCCTAGATTTACGCTAATTTTCTAGTCAGTTTGAATAAGGAACGGGGAAATAAAAACGATAAACACTGGCTAGGGAACATGAAATGGACTTGATACATATAATGCTGGCGAGGACTTCTATTTATATCTTAATTGTCAAAAAGCACTCCATGTTCTTTTGCTGTTTCTATTAATTTTAACGTGAGTTCACCACGCATTCGTCGTGTCTCTACGAGATCATCCAAGTCAAATCTTTCAATAGAGTTTTTTTCTCTCTCAATAACTTTAATTATTTGTTTAAACACGGATTGGTAGTCATCAGGGCATTTGGAAATATCAACATCAAGAACTCCTGAGTAAAACTGATTGGCTATGTTTTCAACTTCCTGATTCGCTTGCTCTTCCGATCCTTCAAACTCACTAAGTTTATTTAAGCTGTCCACATATGAAATCTCTAAACCTACATAAGTATTGTGAGCCGTAACAACATGTTCAGATTTGTTCTCTTTCAGAGTTAACACAACAAAGACTATAATGCCAATAACTGTGAAAATATACTTAGCAGGTTTAGCGAATATTGAAAACCTGCTAAAAAACCTACGTCCACCTATGCCATAAGTAACAAAAGCTAATCCTAATCCAAAGCCACTTAAAACCATTATTAGTGGAGGTTTTTCAAAATCATTTGCTGCATCATTTGGTTCTAAAAACAGCATAAATGGGAGTACTATCATGAATAGCAAACCAACTAATATTGCTGCTCCCCGAAGTATGGTTGATTCTTTTTGAGGCCCATTCATTGGTCGAGTATATAGCCTCAATCTTATTTGCCTACTGTAATTCAGAACTAATTTTATAAGTGCCCGCCACCGCCCTCAACCGTCAATTGTATAGGCATCTAGTTTGCGAAATCAGGCAAACAGGCGTAGGTTGAGCTATGGGATTGAGAGCAACCGCGTGCCTACTTCTTCTTACCTTATCACTCACCGCGCAACCTCCAGTGCCAACGCCCTCAATGTCTTCAACATTCGGGCAACCGAAGCCAACCGTTAAGGCGCCCGCAAAGCCGGCGGGGTTTTTGTTTGAGTTTAAGGACGGCTCCAGATTCCGCGGTAAAGTTTTCAACGGCGGTATGTTTGGAGCCAACGTCGGCGCCAACGCAGACGGTCTCATTCTTCAGGCGCTTGATGGACGCATTTACGTTCACCACTATCCGCCGGTGAACAGACGCCCCGCGCGAGCCTACAACAGCTTTGCGGGATACACACCCAACGGCGACGGCACTTACAGTCCGGTGGATCAAGCCATACCCGAACCGCCAACCAGCCGAATCGAAATCAATCCCACGCCATTGCCTTCGTGCATTCCGGCGCGCATCAGCTTCATGCAGTTCAAGCACTCCACGCTGAATCGGCTCTACCCATCTTACGAAGCCGCGGCCAAACGCGACATAGCGAACGGGATGAGCTACAGCATCAACAAAGACATCACGTGGGCTATCTATAACGCCGCCACCGGACGCACTCCGATCGGTCGCCAGAATTCACCCGCAGCCACTCAAAGGTGGAGAGGTAAAGTGGTTTCGGAAGGATTTCTCAGGAACCGTTGGGTGATTTACGGCGGGCGTTGATTGGCCCGCAATTTTCCCCCCAGCCAAACCGCTGGCCAATGTGGAACTTGCGCCGTCCCACCGAACATCTACAATGGCAGCATGACCGTACTACGTGTTTTATTGCTGTTCCTAATCCCCGCCCTGCCCGCTCAGGCGAAACTGAAGGTGTTTATTCTCGCCGGCCAATCGAACATGGAAGGCGCCGGACAGATCAATATCAACTCGCGCGCCCAAAACAAAGGCGCCGGCACGCTGGAGTTTATGGTGAAAAACGCGCCCAAAAAATACGGGCATTTGCAGACGAAAACCGGCGACTGGACCGCGCGAGCGGATGTGTTTGTAAAATACGGCGAACGCGGCGGCGGCCTGAAGCCGGGCTTTGGCGCGCGCAATAGTGCCATCGGTCCGGAGCTGGGCTTTGGCACGGTGGTGGGTGACGCGCTCAAGGAACCGGTGCTGATTATCAAAACCTGCTGGGGCGGCAAAACGTTGATGGTAGATTTCCGACCGCCATGTGCCGGTCCGTTGCCCAAGCCGCTGGCCGACAAGATGCTCGCCGGCATACAACGCCGCGATCCCAAGGCCACCATGAAAGCCGTGGAGGAACGCTCCGGCGCATTTTATCGGCTGATGATGAACGAGGTGGCCAACACGTTGAAAAACCTCAAGGAGGTGTACCCGGACTACGACGGCAAAGGCTATGAGATCGCCGGCTTCGGCTGGCACCAAGGCTGGAACGACGGCCTCTCGCACGACATGGTGGCCGCTTATGAGGAAAACCTCGTGTGTCTGATTAAGGACATTCGCCGTGCATGGAAGGCTCCCGACCTGCCGGTGGTCATCGCCGTGAGCGGGTTTGGCGGACGCAACCAAAAGATCGACCGCCGTCTCGGTATCATCGCCGCCCAACACGGTGCCGCCGACCGCAAGGAATTCAAGGGCACGGCCGCCAGCGTGGAGACCCGTGATTTCTTCCGCCCACGCGAACAATCCCCCGGCGGACAAGGCTATCACTGGAACAACAACGCCGAAACCTACTACCTCATCGGCGAAAGCATGGGCAACACGATGTTGAAATTGTTGAAGTAAAAGAGAATATTCGACGTCCTTTTCCACGACATGAACAACTCGCCTTACCATCGAGCCACCGATCAACCTGCTTTAAGCCGGCGTGATTTCTTGTGGCAATCGGGCGGAGGCTTGGGCGGGCTGGCGTTGACGGCGATGTTGGGACGCGAACCGTTGCTGGCTAAGGGCGTACTGAGCGGCACCTTACATCATCCGCCGAAAGCAAAGCGGGTGATCCAGTTGTTCATGGGCGGGGCGGCGAGCCACCTAGATACATTCGATTTCAAGCCGGCGCTCATTCGACATCATGGCGAGAAGAGCGATTTTGGCGAACACGTGGAGGCGTTTCAAAACGGGCTTGGGCCGTGGATGCAGTCGCCCTTTACCTTCACACGCCATGGACAGAGCGGCAAGCATCTGTCGGAAGCCGTCGCGCCGCTGAGTGAAGTGGTGGATGATCTGGCCTTCGTACATAATCTCGTGGGCAAAACCGGCGTGCACAGTCAGGCCACTTACCTGCAGGCCACTGGGTTTCAACGCCCGGGCTTTCCCGGCATGGGCTCGTGGGTGAGCTACGCACTCGGCAGCGAAAATGAAAACCTACCGACCTTTGTCGTGTTGCCCGATCATCGTGGATACGCCTCCAACGGCCCAAAGAATTGGGCCAGCGCATTCCTGCCAACGCACACGCAGGGCACTACAATTTTTCCGCAACGCGAAAACCCGATTCCCGATCTGCATCCCAAAGCGGGGTTCGTCACACCGGCCAGCCATCGCGCGGGCATTGATCTGATCAACCAACTCAACGCCGGCTACGCCGAGACGCGCCCAGGCGATGACCGTCTGGAGGCGCGCATTCAAACCTACGAACTAGCCGCCCGACTACAGCTCTCTGCCACCGAGGCGCTGGACATCGCCAAGGAGCCGGACCACGTCCTCAAACTCTACGGCCTGGAACGTGAGCCCAAGCAATATCCAAAGACCATCAACCCACCCGAGGAGACAGAGTATTTCGGCCGCAAATGTTTAATCGCCCGGCGGCTTATCGAGCGCGGCGTGCGCTTCGTGCAGGTTTGGTCCGGCAACGACAATTCACACCCCCGCCGCAACTGGGACAGCCATGAGGATATCGAGCGCGACCACGGTTCGCTCGCCCTCGGCATGGCCCGCGGTGCCGCCGGCCTCATCCGCGACCTCAAACAACGCGGCCTACTCGAGGACACCATCATCCATTGGACCACCGAATTCGGCCGCATGCCGAGCACGCAAGGCAGCAAGGGGCGTGACCACAATCCGTATGTATTCACCAACTGGCTTTGTGGTGGCGGTATCCGCGGAGGTGTCACCGCCGGCCAAAGCGATGAATGGGGCTACAAACCACAGGACCGCGCCAACCCCACGCAAGTCTACGACCTCCACGCCACCATGCTCCACCTGCTCGGCATCGACCACAAACAACTCACCGTCCGCCACAACGGCATCGACCGCCGATTGACCGATGTGCACGGGCATGTGGTCGAGAAATTGCTCGCTTAACATGGTCACCGACTTCGCCAATCACCACGAACCCCTCACTGAATTATTTACGCGACCCGCCACGCCCGAGGAATGGGCGGCGCATCAATTGAGCGCGGATCAGGTGGCGCATTTCGTGGAACACGGCTACGTGGCGGACGTACGGTTACTGGAGGAGGAACAGATTGAAGTGCTGCGCGGGGAACTGGCGGAGATGACCGATCCTGAGCATGACGGGCGCGAGCTGTTTTACGAATATCACAGCAACGAATCGGACAATCCCGACACTGTGCTCTTTCACGCGCTCGGCGCTTGGCGAGTGCGGCGGGCGTTTCATGATATTTTGTGGAACCCGCGCTTTCTCGTGCCAGCGTGGCAGTTGCTCGGTAACAATTTCCGGCTCTTCCACGATCAACTCTTCAGCAAGCCCGCCCAGCACGGCGGCGTGGTGGCATGGCATCAGGATTTTTCGTATTGGACGTGGACCCAACCGATGGCTCACCTCACCTGCTGGATTGGCCTCGATGATGCCAATGAGGAAAACGGCTGTCTTCACTACATCCCCGGCAGCCACCGCTGGGGTTTGCTCGAGAAAACAGGCCTCGCCGGCGACATGGATTCCGTGCGCGACGTGCTCACGCCCGCGCAGGTCGAAGACTTCGAAAAACAACGCCCGATCGTTTTAAAAAAAGGCGAGGCCACCTTCCATCATCCGCTGATGATGCACGGCTCGTACGAAAACCAATCCGACCATCTGCGCCGCGCCACTGTCATCAACCTCCTCGCCGACGGTGTCACCTCCAACTGGGAAGGCGCCCATAGCCCCGGCACTGAAAATTTCCCGATGCTTCCGACGGGCGAAAAAATGGCCGGCCGGTTTTACCCCATGCTCTTCGACACCAAAAAGGCGCTGGGCGATTTAGCAAACGAGATTCCAACGGTTGACTCAAGGTAGCGCGCGCTGGCTCAGCACGCCGCCCTACCGTCAACATACATCCACTCGACAATTTCCCAGCACCCCCCTAATCTCCCACCAATCAATTCCCAATGAAAACACTGTTCACTTTACTCACCCTCATCGCTCTCACCTTCACCACCCACGCCGAGCGCCTTGTGTTGGTCGGCGTGTCGTACGGAAAAAATCTACTGGCCATCACCGATGCGGACGGCAAGGTGATTTGGCAGTATAAGACTGCCGGACCGCAGCGAGGCCATACCGGCCATCACGATGTGCATCTGTTGCCCAACGGCAATATTCTCTTTCACGATACATGGACAAAAACGCAGGAGATCACTCTCGGTAAAAAAGTCGTGTGGTCCTATGAATCGGCCCAGATGAATGGCAATGCCGGTAAGCGCGTAGATGTGCATGCCTTTGCGCGGTTGAAGAACGGCAACACGATGATTGTGGAGAGCAGTGTCGGCCGCGTGATTGAGGTCGATCAGGCCGGGAAATTGGCCCATCAATTCCCCTTAAAACCCGGCGGCACGCAAAGCACACGCTGGGCCCGCCACACCGCCACCGGCACCCTGCTCGCCTGCAGCGAACGCCCCGGGGTGGTTACCGAATACGATCGCACCGGTAAGGTGGTCTGGGATTACCTCATCAACACGCGCGTCTACGGCGCCATCCGTCTCAAAAACGGCAACACCCTCATCGCCTCCGGCAGTGGCAAGAGCGTCGTGGAAGTCACGCCTGAGAAAAAGGTCGTTTGGGAAATCAAAGACCAAGTGCCCGGCACAGAAATTAGCCTCGGCTGGATGACCTGCCTACAGGAACTCCCCAACGGCAACCGCATCATCGGCAACTGCCATGCCGGCGATAAAAACCCGCAGATCTTTGAGATCACCAAGGACAAAAAAGTGGTGTGGCAATGGGATCAATGGGACCTGGTCGGCAACGGCCTCGCCTGCTGGCAGGTTCTCAGCGATGAGCAGTCCGCCCTCGTCCGCAAAAAACTGGCAGCGCTGAAGAAGTAAACTCTCGCCAAACAACTTGCGGACGCATGGCCCTCTGTTAGCCTTGGGCAACTAACCAAAGATGCCCCATGCCCAATCGCCGTGATTTCATTAAGTCCACTACCCTTGCCGCGGGCGCAACGGCGCTGACGGCGGGGAATGCCTCCGGAGCCCAACCTGCCGTGAATGCGAAACAGAAACTCTTCCGCGACAAACTGCTCGAATGCCTCGGCGGATCGTGGCCTGAAGGCGGGGATTTGAAGCCGAAGAAAACCAAGACAGAGCAGAAGGATGGTTACCGTTTGGAATGGCTTACTTACGAACTGGAGCCGGGCGATCGGTGCCCAGCGATCCTGTTGGTGCCCGATGGCGTGAGCGACACATCGCCCGCGCCGGCCGTGACTATCTGGCATCAGCACGCCGGTCAATGGCACTTGGGAAAGACGGAGCCAGCGGGTCTCGCGGGCAATCCCATGCACCACACAGGTGCAGCGCTGGCCAAGCTCGGCTACGTGGTGTTGTGCCCAGACGCATTGTGTTTTGAGGAGCGGCAGGACCCCCGCAAGAAACTGCGCGGCGGCGCGTACGAGCGATTTGAATTCCTACGCTACACGGTTGCCGGCCAGTGTATGGCGTGGAAGAATATTTTGGATATGCGGCGCGCGGTGGATTACCTTGTATCGCGCCCTGAGGTGAAAGCCGACCGCCTTGGCTGTTACGGCCACAGCATGGGCTCCACGCACACGTGGCTGGTCGGCCCGTGGGAACCCCGCCTGCGTGCGCTAGTGGGCAATTGCTGTCTGCCCACCTACGGTGGTATTCATCGCACCAGCCTGCTGCATTGTTTCCCGAACTTCATCCCGGGCATCCACGAGTACGGCGACACGCCCGACATCGCCAGCCTCATTGCCCCGCGTGCGCTGCATTTGAACCTCGGCGAAACCGACGGTGGCTCGCCCATCCAAGAAGCCCGTGAAGGCGTGAAAACCATCGCCAAAGCCTACGCTCAGGCCGGTGTGCCTGAAAACTTTTCGTCCTTCATTGAACCCAAAACCGGCCACGTACTTTCCGATAAAATGTGGGACCACGTGCAGCAGTTTTTCGCCAAGCATCTATCGTGAATCGCCTTGAGTTCATCTTTCTTCTCCTCACCACCGTCGGCCTCCTTGCCGAGGATAAGCCGTGGCCCGTGTTCGCGTTTCAAAACGGCGTGCACTTCGGCAAGGTGCAGCAACGCATCGCCGTACTCAAGGAACTGGGCTACGATGGCATCGGCTCGGCCAATCTCAACGCCGACCTACCTTTGTCCCAGCGCCTCAAGGCCTACGATGACGCTGGCCTCAAGCTCTTCAGCTTTTACGTCGGCGGTCGTTTGAGTGGAAATGGCACCAAAGGGCACAGCTACAGCCCCGCCATCACGCAGGCTCTGCCGCATCTCAAGGGACGCAATACCTTGCTCGAGCTGTACGTACAGGGCAACAAACGTTCCAACACCGACGAGCAGGCCGTTGCGTTCGTGCAGGAAATCGCCGACCAAGCCAAGGCCCACGGTGTGAAGATTGTGCTCTACCCGCACACCGGATTTTACATCGAACGACTCAGCGACGCCGTCCGCATCGCCCGCAAGACCAAGCGCGACAATGTCGGAGTAATGTTCAACCTCTGCCATTTCCTGCGCGTGGAACCCAGGACCGACCTCGCCGCCGCACTCAAGGACGCCGGCCCACTACTCTGGCGCGTAAGCACCAGCGGCGCCGAGATCGACGGCACCAGCTGGGGTCAGCTCATCCAAACCGTCGACCGCGGCAATTACGATCAAGTCGCCCTCCGCGCCCAGCTCCGCGCCGTTGGATTTCAGGGTCCCGTTGGGTTCCAGTGCTACGCCATCCGCGGCGACAGCAAAACCAACCTCCAACGCTCCATCAATGCTTGGAATAAATTGAAATAGAATCTCATGCTCGGCCGACTGACCATTCTGCTTTTAACCGCGCTGCACATTGGCCTGCACGCCGGGGTGTCGCCCGAGAATCGGCAGTTTTTCGAAACCAAAATCCGGCCGGTGCTAGTGCGGCATTGTTACGACTGCCATTCGGCCAGGAAGATGGAGAAGGTACGGTTCGATCAGCCACTGCAACCGGTGCAGGCGGCGGGGGTTGTCGGCATCCTGCGCGCGACGGACACGCATCCGGCGCACAAGCCATTGCCGGAACAGACCGTTCGCGATTTTGAGCAATGGGTAAAACTCGGCGCCCCGTGGCCGACAGCGGAAACGGAACCGGCCGACGAATCGCTTTGGGCGTTCCAGCCGATTGACAATCCCAAGCCACCATCCGTGAAACAGAAGGACTGGCCACACGATCCGCTGGACCAATTCGCCCTCGCCCGCATGGAGGGGAACCAACTGCAACCCACTGCGGACGCCTCGCCCGCAGTGTTGATCCGCCGGCTCGCCTATGACCTGACCGGCCTGCCGCCGACAGTCGAGGAGGTAGAAGCATTCCAAAAGGCCGCCAGCCAGAATCGGCAGACGGCAATCGAAAAACTGGTCGATCGTCTGTTGGCTTCACCGCATTTCGGCGAACGCTGGGGGCGGCATTGGCTGGATGTCGCGCGCTATGGCGAATCCAACGGCAACGACGGTCTCGGCCGCAATGCCTCGTTCCCGCATGCGTGGCGTTATCGGGATTATGTGATTGAGGCCCTCAATCGCGACACGCCGTACGATCGTTTTCTTGCCGAGCAAATCGCCGGCGACCTGTTGCCCGCCGAGGACGATGCCGAGCGCGATCGACATCTCGTAGCCACCGGCTTCCTCGCGCTCGGCTCCAAGCCGGCCAAGGCAATGAATAACAATTTCGCGATGGACGTGGTCGCCGACCAGATCAACGTGGTGAGCACAGCAGTGATGGGCCTCAGCGTCGGCTGCGCGCGTTGCCATGATCACAAACACGACCCCATCCCCACGCGCGACTACTACGCGCTCGCCGGCATTTTCACCAGCACCGAGACGCTCTGGGGCAAGGCCGCCAACGAGGGCCTCACCGCGCCGGCCACGCAGTTGCATGAACTGAAAACGATGAACCGCACGGATACCCAGCCGGATCCTGCGCTGAGACAAACCGCCGGCGTGCCAAAGTTTGCCGCGGACTACGACGCCGCTATCGCCGCGCTGAAGCCGGAATTGCATCTCAAGCTCGACACGTTACCAGGCGGATTCACCAAGAAAAAAGACATCAAATTTTCTAAGGAAAACACCGGTACGTTTAATGGCGGCTGGATCGAGGGTAAGCTGCAGGCAGACCATAAGGCGTACACCGTGTCGTTTTGGTTCCGGAACGATCTCGAAAACAATGCGCGCCCGGTGACCGGCTATATGTTCTCGCGCGGACCGCTCGGTGCCAAGGGCGCGCCCGGCGACCAAATCGGCATTGGCGGCAATTACATGAACAATCCCCACGCCGGCAAGCTGTTCCTCTTTAACGGCAACGCAGGCGGCGTCTCCCTGCCCGGCCGCACGATCATTCCGCCGCGCACGTGGAATCATCTCGTGTTCGTGCGGGACGGCCAACACGCGCGGCTGTACCTCAACGGCGAGCCCAAGCCGGAGTTTGAAGGTGAAGTGCCCGTCACCACCGGCGGCGCGCAAACCATCCTCATCGGCGGCCGAAACGATTTTTTCACGCAGACCCTAACCGGCAACATGACGCAGTTCACCCTCTTCCCGCGCGCGCTCACCGCCGGTGAGGCGATCGGACTGCACACCGACTCCGGCCGCCCCAAGGGCAGCGGCAAGGTACTCCCGCCCCAGCGTCCGCCTGCGGCCGCGCCAAAGAATCTCGCCATGGGCGTGCGGGAAGCAAGGAAGATTGGCGATGCCAAGATCAATCGCAACGGCGAATCCAACAAGCTCGGCGATGCCGTCCCGCGTGGGTTTCTCACCGCCACCAAAATGGCAGAGGCCGTTCCCGTGAATGCCAAACAAAGCGGCCGACTGGAGCTTGCCCAATGGCTCGTGCATCCGGAGCACCCGCTGACCGCGCGCGTGATGGCCAATCGTGTGTGGCTGCATCTCTTCGGGCGCGGGCTGGTCACCACCCCGGATGATTTCGGCGTGTACGGCGCCCGCCCGTCGCATCCCGAATTGCTCGATCACCTCGCGCAACGGTTCATGGCCGAGGACTGGTCCCTCAAGAAATTCATTCGCGCCATCGTGCTCAGTCGCACTTATCAACTGGACAGCCGGCTCACCGCCGCGCAGGTGCGGGCCGATCCGGATAACCAATGGCTCGCCCGGCACAGCCGCCGCAAGCTCGATGCCGAGAGCATCCGCGACAGCATCCTTGCCGCCAGCGGCCAGCTGAACCGCGCCCCGCGCGAAGGCTCCGATGTCAGCCAGCTCGATGTGCTCATCAACTGGCCACCCGGCGAATCCGCCGTTATCCACCGGCCCAGCAATCATCGCAGCATTTACCTCTGCCTCCTGCGCCATGCGCCGCCGCCGGAATTGTCCGCCTTTGATTTACCCGACCCCACTCAGCCGGTCGGCCAACGCCACGCCACCACCACGCCGCCCGCCGCGTTGTATTTGATGAACAACAAAATGGTTGTCGAGCAATCGCAGCACTTTGCCGACCGACTCTTAAAGGAAGCGCCCGCCGACCCCGTCGGCCGTACGCGCTGGGCCTTCCGCAGCACGCTGCAGCGCGCCCCCTCCGCCGACGAAACCGCCCGCGTCATTGAGCTTGTGAAACAGCTTCAAAATGGGCACGATTCCACAAGTGCGGAAACCGCCAATACCGTCTGGGCAACCGTGGGTCAGGCGCTATTAAATACAAACGAATTTTCTCATATCGATTGATTGGATTGAAATGAAATTGGCCACTGAAATCAGCCGCCGCGACATGCTGCAAAAGGCTTCGTGCGGCTTTGGCTATCTGGCGATGTCCGCGTTACTGACGAATACCGCACACGGGAACACCGCCAATCCGCTCGCGCCCAAGACCCCGCCACTGCCCGCCCGCGCCAAGCGCGTGATCTTCCTGTGCATGTCCGGCGGCCCAGCGCATCTGGACACTTTCGACTATAAACCGCAGATCACGCAGGCGGCGCATCCGGGTTCGGTATTTGATTTCCAACGACACGGCGACAGCGGCCTCTGGATTTCCGAATTGCTGCCCGAGACCGCCAAGCACGCGGACAAACTTTGCGTGATCAACGGCATGCACGCGGACACCGGCAACCATGCGCAGTCCTTCCTGCAACTGCACACAGGCGAACGGCTCCGCCGTCGCCCGAGCATGGGCGCCTGGATCACTTACGGCCTCGGCACGGAGAATCAGGATTTGCCCGGCATGATCAGCCTGAGCACCTCCAAGCCTTCCGTCTATTCGTCGGCGTTTCTGCCGCCCGTTTACGAAGGCACGCCCATCGGCATCAATGGCGAGGATTTTTCCAAGGCCACCATTCCGAACATCAGCAGCCAACATCTTTCCCCAGCGGACAAGCGGCGTCAGCTCGATCTCGTTCAATCGCTCAACCGCGACCACTCCGCGCAACGCCCGTACGATGCCAAGCTCGAATCTGTCATCCGCAATCTGGAACTCGGCTTTCGCATGCAGACCCTCGCGCCCAAGCTGCTCGATGTGACTACCGAATCCAAGGCCACCCTCGAGCGTTATCGCGTGGGCGTGAAACATTCCGTCGGCACCTGCCGCGCCTCCGATTTCGGTCGACAATGCCTGCTGGCCCGCCGCTTCGCCGAAGCCGGCGTACGATTCATTGAGGTCAACCACGGCAGCTGGGATCAACACAAATGGCACCGACGCGACCTCCGTGCCAACTGCGAAACCACCGACGCCCCCATCGCCGCCCTGCTCGGCGACCTCGAGGCGCGCGGATTACTGGATGAAACCTTAGTCGTTTGGGGTGGAGAATTCGGCCGACCCGGCCTCGTGCCCGGAAACGGCAAGGACGAAACCGGCCACAACGCCCGCGGATTCACCTTCTGGTTGGCCGGCGGCGGCGTGAAACGCGGCTACGTCCACGGACGCACCAGCGACACCGGCGCCGCCGCCGTCGACGGCAAAGTCCATTTCCGAGACCTGCACGCCACCATCCTCCACCTACTGGGCCTGAACCACGACCAACTCACCTACCACCACGAGGGCCGATACCACCGCCTCACCGGCCCCCAAGGCGGCAAAGTCGCCACCGGCCTAATTGCTTAAGCTTCGTTTTCCGTGCAACTCGCCGAGATGAAATGGCCGGAGGTAAAGGCGTTGTCGCCAGATACGCCGGTGGTGTTTCCCGTGGCCGCCCACGAACAGCATGGGCATCATATGCCGTTGCATACGGACAGCCTGTTGCTGGGCGAAATTGTCCAGCGAGCCGAGGAGCGTGTGGGCGGGAATATTCTGTTTGCGCCGCTACAGTGGCTGGGCAATTCGCATCATCACATGGATTTCCCCGGCACCCTGTCCGCCGAGCCGCGCACTTACCTCGATCTGCTCACCGGGAAGCTTGAGAATTTCATTCACCACGGCTTTAAGCGTTTGATATTATTGAACGGCCACGGCGGCAACATGGTACCCGGCGCGCAGGTGGTATTTGAGCTGCGCCAACGGCTTCGCGATCGCTCGGACCTACTACTCCTCTCCACCACCTACTGGGACAACGGCGACCCGACCGGCACGCGCGATGATTTTGTGCAAACGCAAATGGGCCACGCCGGCGAATGGGAAACCTCGATGATGTTAGTCATCCGACCCGAGCTGGTGGGCGATCACCAGGCCGTTCCCGAGGTGCCCTTTGGCGAGGCCTTCCCCTCGGCCACGCGCGGCTGGACGATGCCCGATCGTAGCAAGCCCGGCCACATCGGCACGCCCGCCGCTGCCACCGCCGAGAAAGGCGAGACGCTACTCACCTGCTTCACCGACGGCGTATGCAACTTCCTGAACCGCACCCGCGATTGGGACGGCCATAGCTGGGAGGGCTGAGTTCATCACCCTAACCAAACGCGGTCACAACGGTAGCCACGGACAACTGTTACCTTGACGCCCCACTGACCTGCCGCACACTGACGGCATGAACGGCCGTGCCCGCACTCTACTGTTCGCCAGTTTAACCGCCGGCCTGTGGACGTTCGCCATTGATGTGGAGGAACTGCCGCCGCCGGCCAAGCATGTGGTTGATTTCAAAAAGGAAATCTGGCCCCTCTTTCAGGAGCACTGCGTGAAGTGCCATGGCCCCGACCAGCAAAAGAGCGGCTACCGTATCGACATCGCCGAATTGGCTCTCGAAGGTGGCGAGATGGGCGAGGCCATCATCCCCGGCAATAGCGCCAAGAGTCCGCTGATCCATTTCATTTCCGGACTGGACGAGGAAGTCGTGATGCCGCCCAAGGGCGATCCCTTCAACGCCATGGCCGTTGGCCTTATCCGGGCCTGGATCGATCAGGGCGCAGACTGGCCGGAAGACGTCGGTGTCAAGGCGGTGGACCGGATGGATCACTGGGCGTTCAAGAAAATCACGTGGCCGGGCTCGCCGCGGTTTATGCATCCGATCGATGCCTTCGTGAAGGTGCGGCTGGAGGCGAAGGGGTTGGAGTTCAATCCGCGCGCGGACAAGCGCACGCTGATTCGGCGGTTGTATCTGGTGATGCACGGGCTACCGCCGTCGCCGGAAGAGGTGGAGGCTTTTGTCAATGATGCCGCGCGCGACGCGTACCCCAAGCTGGTCGACAAGGTGTTGGCCAGCCCGCGTTATGGCGAGCGATGGGCGACGCATTGGCTGGATCTTGTGCGCTTTGGGGAATCGCACGGATTCGAAACGAACCGCGAACGCATCCACGCGTGGCCCTACCGCGACTGGGTGATCCGCGCGCTCAATGAAGACAAGCCATACAACCAGTTTGTGCGCGAGCAACTGGCGGGCGATGCGCTGGGCGAACCCATCGGCACGGGCTTCCTCGTCGCCGGCCCGCACGATATCGTGAAGGGACAATCGCCCGAACTCGGCCGCATGCAGCGCGCCAATGAACTGGACGACATGATCAACACCACAGGGACGGTGTTCCTTGGGCTCACCACCGGTTGCGCGCGTTGTCACAATCACAAGTTCGATCCCATTTCGCAGCAGGATTATTACGCGCTCAAGGGCATCTTCGAAGGCGTGAAACACGCCGATCGCAATCTGCCGCTCAACGACGCCGCCAAGGCCAAGACCACCGCCATGCAACAGCGGGTTGGGGAATTGAAAACCCAGCTGGCTAAGTTCATCGCGCCGGCCGGCCAAGGCAAACGACCGGCGGTGACGGCCAAGCATAACACCGATCCGTTCCCTGCCGTGGAGGCGCGGTTTGTGCGCTTTACCATCACTCGCAGCACCTCCAGCCAGCCGTGCATTGATGAGCTGGAAATTTTTTCCGGCGACAAAAATCTCGCGCTCGCCAGCCAAGGCGCCAAGGCGAGTTCGGGAGGGGATTTTAAACATCCGCTGCACAAGCTCGCGCACATCAACGACGGCCAATACGGCAATGCCAAAAGCTGGATCGCCGCCGGCAACACCGGCTGGGTGCAGATCGAGCTGGCCGCGCCGGCACGTATCGACCGAATCGAATGGGCACGCGATCGACAAGGAAAATACGGGGATCGCGTGCCGATTGGCTACCGCATCGAAGTCGGCCTGAAGGAAGGCGAATGGAAGACGATCACCAGTTCGGCGGATCGTCAACCGTTCAAGAGCAGCCAACCGGCCAAGCCGGTTTATGCGCTCGACAACCTGCCGAAGGCGGAGGCCGAGCGCGGCCAGCAGCTGTTGGCGGAACTGCAACAGACCGAACAGCAACTCAAGATTCTGCAGAACAGTACCAAGGCGTACGTCGGTACGTTCGCTCAACCGGGACCGACCCGGTTGTTTTATCGCGGCGATCCGGAGTCCCCGCGCGACGCCGTCAGGCCGGGGGCCTTGACCAAGTTTGTGTCTTTGAAGATCGATGCGAAGACTTCTGAGCAAAAACGCCGACTCGCTTTGGCCGATTGGATCGTAAGCGACGCCAACCCGCTTGCGCGGCGCGTGATCGTCAACCGCATCTGGCAGCATCACTTCGGCGCCGGGCTGGTCGATACGCCCAACGATTTCGGCCGCAACGGCGTGGCTCCGACGCATCCCAAACTGCTCGACTGGCTCGCGTCCACCTTTGTGTCCGACGGCTGGTCGCTCAAGAAACTGCACCGCCGCATACTCCTCACGCAAACCTGGCAACAAAGCAGCCGCCCCCACGCCAAGGCGCTGAAGATCGACGCCGCCAGCCGGTTGCTCTGGCGCTTCCCCACCCGCCGCCTAGAAGCCGAGACCATCCGCGATTCCATGCTGCACGCGAGCGGCGTGCTGGATTTGAAAATGGGCGGCCCGGGCTTCAGCGGGTTTGAAGTGCAGATGGAAAATGTCCGACACTTTTTTCCTAAGAAAAATTATGGCCCCGCCGACTGGCGACGGATGGTGTACATGACCAAGGTCCGGCAGGAACAGGAAAGCGTGTTCGGTGCCTTCGACTGCCCTGATGCCAGCCAAGGCGTGCCCAAACGCAGCCGCTCCAACACCCCACTTCAGGCGCTGAACCTGCTCAACAGCTCGTTCGTCATGCAACAGGCCAGCCTATTTGCCAAGCGCCTACAAAATGACGGCGGCGAAGATCTCCACCAACAAATCACCCGTGCCTTTACCCTCTGCTTCAACCGCCCGCCCAACGACTCAGAATTAATGGACGCTAGCGCGTTCATCAAAGCCGAAAGCCTCCCTGCCTTCACGCGGGCAATGCTGAATTCAAATGAATTTCTATTTGTACCATGAACCCTCTTCTTAATCGCAGACAGTTTCTTAGCAACACCGGCCAAGGGCTGGGCGGGATTGCCTTAGCCAGCTTGCTGGCGCGGGAAGAGGCGCTGGCGAACGATACTCCTACCCGGCCGAAGATTGATCCGACCAAACCATTTGCCGCGCGGCAGGCACATTTCACGGCGAAAGCAAAGCGGGTGTTGGTGATTTTCTGCTCGGGCGCATGTAGTCAGCTGGACACGTTCGACTACAAACCTGAACTGATCAAACGCCACGGCCAGCCGATGCCCGGTGCGGAGGGGTTGAAAACTTTTCAAGGCGCTCAGGGCAATCTCACCAAGAGCCCGTGGGAATTCAAGCCGCGCGGACAATCGGGCAAGATGGTCTCCGAGCTGGTGCCGCAGCTGGGCGAGCTGGCCGATGAAATGTGCTTCATTCATTCGCTCACCGGAAAAACGAATACGCATGGGCCAGGAGAAAATTTCATGTCCACCGGCTACACGCTCGATGGCTTTCCAAGCATGGGCGCTTGGGTTACATGGGCGCTTGGCTCGGCCAATGACGAACTACCGGCCTACGTGGCAATACCTGACCCCCGCGGCACACCACAAAGCAGTATCAATAACTGGGGGCCCGGTTTTTTACCTGCGGCGTTTCAGGGCACGGACTTCAACGCCAGTAAACCGCTCCGCAACCTCGCACGACCTGCCGGCGTCAGTGCCAAGACCGACCTTGCCACGCGCAGTTTTCTTCAGCGTCTGAACGAGCGGCACTTGGAAAAATTCCCTGGCGATACCGAGCTGGCAGCCCGTATCTCCAGCTACCAACTTGCGGCGTGCATGCAACTCAGCGTGCCCGAGGTCACCGACCTTTCCACCGAGAAAGCCTCAACGCTAAAAGCTTATGGGGCCGATGACGCCACCAACCCTATCAAGGCCGGTTTTGCCAAGAACTGCATCCTTGCCCGTCGCCTGCTCGAAAAAGGCGTGCGCTTTGTTCAGCTTTTCAACGGCGCTTACCAAACCGGTGGCGAAGGCGTCAGTAACTGGGACGGCCACAAGGTGCTCCACCAGCAATACGCAAAGCATGGCCCTGTGCTCGACCAGCCTGCTGCCGCGCTATTGCGCGACTTGAAACAACGCGGATTACTTGAAGATACGCTGGTTGTTTGGTGCACTGAGTTTGGTCGCATGCCTACTTTTCAGAAAGGCGCCAGCGGCCGAGACCATAACCCCGAGGGATTTACTGCATGGCTTGCCGGTGCCGGTGTTAAACGGGGTCACACACATGGCTCCACTGATGCCTTTGGCTGGAAGGCGGAAAAGGATGTCGCCACCGTATATGATTTCCATGCGACCATCCTCCACCTCCTCGGCCTGAACCACAAGCGCCTTACTTACTATCACAACGGCTTCGAACGCCGACTGACCGACGTCCACGGGCATGTAATTAAAGATGTACTAGTATAAAATTTTTTTTATGTAATTCTTTTAAATCAGTTGGGTTTAAAAAACCGAGCAATTAAAAAGTGTTAAATACTAGATTAAATATCCACACCTTAAAACCACTACGATCATGCTTCCTCTAATTGTCTTTGGCGCATTGATGTTCTTCAACATTATCTGCCTGCTGATGTTAATCAAAAAATCAAGCCCGGCGAAGCTGGTGTGCGAACTGGTTTTGGCGGCATCAAAGTCCAGAAGAACTGGATACTGTGTGTGCCGATTCTTCAGCAGTTACAGATCATGGACATCTCTATGAAAAAACTGGAGGTGGTGAGGAAAGGCAAGGACGGCCTAATTTGTCAGGATAACATCCGGGCTGATATTGAGGTGGTTTTTTATGTGCGAGTGAATGACGAAAAGAGTGAGGTAGATGGAAGAACGGATTATCACGATATCAAAACCGTGGCGACAAAGGTGGGTTGCGAGCGGGCATCAGAAATTGAACTGCTAAGGCAGTTGTTTGAGGCAAAATTTTCGGAAGCTTTGAAATCTGCCGCTAAGCTGATGGACTTTGAAAAGCTATACACCGATCGCATGCCGTTCCGTCAGGTGATCATCGACACGGTTGGCAGTGATTTAAATGGTTATATACTCGAAGATGTGACAATTGATTATTTGGAGCAAACCCCTAAGGAGAATTTGGACCCAAGCAATGTGTTAGATGCTCAGGGTATCGAAAAAATTGTGCGAATCACTTCTGTTTTGGAAGAGATTTCTAATGACCGCGTGCGTCAAAAAGAAATACTAATTAAAGAACAGGATGTTGAATCAGCCGTTCAAATTAAGAGACTTGAACGGGAATATGAAGAGTTCCTGGCACAAACAAAGAGGCAATTGGATGATGAATTGGCAAAAAACTTTCCTGACATGGAATCGACCGAAGAAATCCGACCGCACATCTGGCAAGATCATCCAGTGTGGAGTCGATTAAGCAAAATAGAGGAAGATGTTGCCCTGCTAAAATCCAATATTCCTCCCAGCTCATAATCAGCACAACAACTTCTACTCCACTCTCCTCAACCTTCTGGGCCTCAACCACAAACTCTTTACCTAATCAAAACGCCTTCGAACACCGCTTAACGGACGTACATGGGCACGTAATCCAAGATGTGTTAGCTTAGTTAACTAACCAATTACTTGTGAGACTGAAATTAGTCTCCCTTTTCTTCAACGACCATAGATGCTTCGGATTCTTCCTCGGTTTCTTCGTGGACTGAATCCATATCACCCTTAATTGCCTCTTTCTCTACGAGTTCCACCTGTTCCAAATCTATTTCTTCATCAATATCTTCATCATAACAGATGGTCGATGGCTCTGGGGCTTCGTAGTCCTTGTCCAAAAGCTCACCTTCCTCATTAAACTCAAGTTCCAATTCACCACCATCCAAGGTTTCCAATTCCACCTCGTAAACTTTACCTTCATCACCCATCTCAAATTCTATTTCGGTGATGATTCCGCCGGTGCCCTCGTCGGCCATGATTTCCTTTACCGCTATCTTTACCGCCTCAGGCAATTGATGCCAGGCCATCAGGATTTCGTTTTTAACCTCGTTCATAATTCCTAATAGTTTGAGGAATTTATAGGTCAACTAATCCGTCTTAACCAAGTTACGACCTCATGAAATTGGTGACGATTCTGTTTTCTCTATTCAGAGAACACTTCTTCAACTCCCTTTAAATGGCAATTTCACTTGTAATTCCTGCTGGTCGGGCAATGGATAATATGATTAACTCAACTGCGTAGGAGGCTTGTGATGTTCCCCCCGGAACCGGAAAAACCTTGGTGGTACCATTTGATCTGGGCGTTGCCATGCATGGCGGCGACGGCCATGCTGGGCTATTGGCTCAAGAAACCGGGAGTGCGCGAAGTAGAGGTGATTAAGGAGGTAAAGGTCACCGAGACAATCTATCGCACGAATACCATCCAAGTGCCGGTGACCAGTAATGCCCCTGTCCAAGCCAGGCCGTTGCAAACTGGTGAGACCAATCAGTTTCTCGCCTCACGCGGAGTGCCTGTGGTTACCAACCGCACCGCCGCTTCTCAACTGGGCCTTACCCAAGTAAACCCCGGCCAGCAGGATGCCCCGGGATTTGAGGTCGATTCCGGCGCGTTTCGTACCCGGGCGGTGCAGACGGATTTCGAAGTGCAGGTGGCCTTGGATAGGTTGGGCTATTCGCCCGGATCGATTGACGGCTTTTCCGGACCGCAAACCCAGTCGGCATTGATGGTTTTTCAGCAACGCAACGGCCTGTCGATCACTGGTCAAGCGGATGCCGCCACGAAGGCAAAGCTGTTGCTCAAGGAAGCCGCGCTGGTTACCCGCACCATTACCACCAATGAACTAGCGCAAGTCCGGCCATTAGCCGAATCGTGGACTGCCAAGGCCAGGCAGGAATCGCTCGCCTACGAGAGTGTCCTCGAGATGATTGCCGAACAGCATCACTGCTCGCCGCGCTATTTAATGCGTGTAAACCCGACGGTAGTTTGGAACCAGCTAACCGCTGGCACGCAGGTTAAAGTGCCACATACTGCGATTAAGTTACCCGCAGTGCAGGCAGCTCTCGTACACATACAGCTCGGGGCGCGTACGCTGGATGTATATGACGGCAGCACCAACATTGTCGCGCGGTTCCCCTGCTCCATCGCCACCAAGGTGGAGAAAAGGCCCGTCGGCAACCTCACCATCACGGCGATTGCGGAGAAGGCCAACTACACGTTTGATCCGACCAATTATCCGAATTCACCGGAAGCCCAATCCGGCTCGGGAAAATTAATTTTGCCGCCCGGCCCAAACAACCCGGTGGGCACCACTTGGCTCAGCCTCAGTCAGGAAGGTTTCGGAATCCATGGCACGCCGGACCCTGAAAAAGTAGGCCGCACGACTTCACTCGGTTGTTTCCGGTTATCCAACTGGAACGCCCAGCGCCTTGCCAAGATGGTGCGCGTTGGTACGCCGGTGCGGGTGGATCCCTAGTTTAACGGCGCATCCAGTCACGCAACGGATTGTTGCGAATGAAGTCGCGCATCAGCTCATTAAGGTTGGCCGCCTTCTCTTCGCTCAAGCGCGCCACCAAAACAGCCAAAACCAGCAACACGCCGAGCAGACCGGCAAAATAAATGCTGAATTGATTCCATTGCAGGCCCAGCCAATCGATTCGGGTGGATTCCAGGGCATCAATCATGACTCCCCAAAGGATGGGGAAAATCCCCACGGCCAGACTGCCCACCACAGAGAAGAGCGCGAAGAAATGGCTCTTGCCTAGCTCCGGCACCGTGGACATGGCCAGCTTGTTCAGGCACATGTAAAAGGTGCAAAAGGAAAAGCCGGACACGAGGTACACCCCGCACACCAACGGAAAACTCACCGCCACCTTCCCGCCGGCCATGCTTGTCCACGTCAGCAGGATGGCGATCCAAATTCCAATTGAGACAAACATCAACGGCCGACTGCCCACGCGATCCAACCGCGAATGCAAAAACCACAGCGAACTCAGGCCGCCGATGAATTTAATGGCGCTGGCCAACAGCACCTGATCATCCGGCCACCCGGCCGGGCCTTTCAGAAATTTCACGATGAACCCCATCAACCCGCCCATTAATACCGCCCAAGTAAAGGCCACCCACAGCAGTTTACGAAAGCTGGCGTGTTGCCAAATCTCACGCCACGACACCGGTTGCTTTTCCGAAACGTTTTCCTCGGCCACAGCGGCATCCGGGACGCGGTAAATGAACCACAGACTCACCGCCCCCATCACGAGGCTGAACGCGAACATCACCGCAAACCGATTGTCCCCGGTTGTGCTGCCGAGATACCATGCAGCCAACAACAGAGCGACCAGACTACCGATGTTGTTGGAGGCCGTCTCCACCGCGAGATAACGGCCGCGGATTTTCTCCGGAATAATTCCTGTAATCCATGGGAACCACGCAGTGCTAGCAATACCGCGCACGAGGTTAAATCCGATTAAGGCACCGATCACCAGCGCCAGTTGACTTTGAGGATTCAACACGCCACTCAACAGGGGCACCGCAATGAGCGGCAGGACGAATATCAACCGCAGGGTCCAGCC
Source organism: Verrucomicrobiales bacterium (assembly GCA_038139415.1). GTDB lineage: Bacteria > Verrucomicrobiota > Verrucomicrobiia > Limisphaerales > UBA1100 > UBA1100. Next base: position 30,467 of record JAYOSV010000010.1, read on the forward strand.
CGTGGTGATAAAGCGTTTATAGCCCACCCGCCCCACGTGATCCGCCGCCGGAATTTGGAACACCACCATCAAGGGCGTGATGCCCTGGATCAATCCGATCACCGTTGCACTGGCCCCAAGACTCTCGGCATACAAAATAATCGGACTATCCATCACCATCATGCAGGAGAGGAAGTTGAAGAAGAAAAAAGCAAAGAGGTAGTTCACCCCTTTTGGAAAACCGGGACTCGCAGTGTCGGCACTCAAGCCGTCTTCTTAGGAGTCGATCCAGTCAAGTGAGACGGCAGGAAGGAGAGCAGCAAGCCAGTACTGACCAACGCGAAGGCCAAGTACATCATCAGTCCGCCCTTGTTTTCATCGGTGAAAAAGGCGCCGATCTGCAGCAGGATGCCGATGCCCATAACTCCGGCCGTGATCAGGCTGATGGTCCGGTCATGGGTCTTGGCTAGGCTCGCGCCACTCACCCAGTGCATCATTGGCTGACACGCGGCCATCATCAGTAGGATCTGCGTCACGGCAAACCATTTCAGGGTATGGAACGCGCTATCCATAAAACCATAACTGTGCAGGCCGATACCCAGCATGTTCACGCCAAACCAGGACCAAGCGGTAACGATGTTGCCGACCAGCGCCAGCAGCACCAGCCCACGGTCTTTGACGAATCCACCCCAGCGGCAATGCAGGATAATGGCGTTCCAGACAACGATCATGAGCGCGCCGTTTTCCTTAGAATCCCAGCCCCAGAATCGGCCCCACGACTGATCCGCCCAGATACCGCCCAGTACCGTGCCCACAAAGCTGAACAACGTGGCGAAACAGACAATGCCATAAATCATACGTGCCAGACTGGCACCGATCTCCTTGCCCAGCGACGGCGTAAACACGCCGCGCACCACGTAGATGATGGCTAGGAACCCAGCTAGGAAAGTGGCGGAATAACCAATGGTGATAATCACCACGTGCGTGGCCAACCATAAATTAGTATCCAAGACCGCGCGCATCATTTCCATGGTGTCCCCTTCCTTTGCCAAATGATTAGCTATGATCAGGGTGGAGAATCCGACCAATGCGGCGACCGAGCTCCCGATACCATTGCGGTAGATTTTATCCAGAATCCATCCCAGCAACACAGCGCCCCAGCCGCAGAACACGGCGGACGAGTAGAGGTTGGTCACCGGCGGGCGACCTTCCAGATACATCCGGAAGATCAGGCCGGCCGTGTGTAGCACGAAAGCCAGCCCGATCAGATAAAAGGCCGAGTTAATCAGACCACGCGACATTTTTAGCCATGAGAAACACGCCAGCAAAAGGGCGATCACATAAATACCCTGCGCACGAGCAAAGGGGGCGAAGGTGTTGAAGAAGTGCTCCTCGTCCGCCTTGGTGATGGCGGCGGTGAATCCGTTTTCCCCCAGCCATGCCCGATAATCGGCCACTGCCTTGTTGAATGCCTCCGGATCACCCTGAGGCTCGCCGGATTGTTGAGCGTCGAAGGCGCTGCTCATGGTCGCATAAAAGCGGACCGACTCAGGCGTCTTGCCCATCCCTCCGATGCCCTGCAGGGTGGCCGGCGCGGTTTTTTCCCAGCCTTCACCCATGAATTTGGCGCCGGGCTTGGAGGGCGGAATCATCATCAGGTTCGCGCGACTGGCCATGGTCTGCAGGGGACCTTCAACCAACAGCAGATACCGAGCGATCTTACCCTGCGCCTCGTCATCCACTTGGAGGAAATCCTGGATCACATGCGCGATACCGGCAAAGCTTTGCACTCCCTCGTTGCGTTGCGCCAGCAGCTGTAGGCTGGTGCGGATTTTCTGGACGAGTTCCTCTTCCTTTGCCGGATCCGTGTAATCCTCGCGGGTCACTCCTCCGGAACGTTCGAGTTCAAAGAAGAGTTTACCCAGTGTATCAGCCTCGGCCCGAGAGCCGCGCTCGAACACTGTTCCTTCCGTTTCCCAAGATTCCAGTTTCCCCTGCTTGGCGTGCCATTCGAGAGCCGCAAATATGTGCGGCCATTCCTCCTCGCCATCATTCAGTGCCGCCTTGCGTTCAGTTAGATATTCTCGCAATTCGCTCCCGGCCGCTTCCATCTTCTGTAGATCCGCCGCGTAATCCTCAATGCCGCTGGGCCGATCGCTGCCTTCGCTAAGCGCGAGGAAGTTGGGTTGCAGGCTGTAGCGCAACTGAATGTACACCTCCAGCGCGTGGGCCAGCTTGAAGGCGGCACGTTCATAGGGATCTCGCTCGGAGCCGTCCTTCTGCCCAATCCCCTGCTTCTTCTTGTGCAGCAACATCACAAACGGCTGCATTTGTTCGAAGTTGTAAAAGCGCAGACCGGATTTATCCACACCCACCGTTTCCAACTGCAGTTCTCCAAGCAGTTCAGGGTGGTTGATCTGAAAGATGAAGCGCTTGTCGGCCACGTCCGGCTCCATCATCACTTCCATCAACCACTGGGTGGGATGCATCTTCTTGGGGCGCTTATAAAATTTTTGCCCGAAGGATTGGTAGGTTAACCCGGTGCCATCGGCTTTCTGGCTCAGATCGTAAAGATCCCCCCATTCCTTGTTCGGCCCGTTGCCCTCCAGAGCGATTCGTTGTTGGCCGGCGATCAAGAGCAGCGAATTGCGCGCCACACTATCCAGCGGCTTGATGCGGCCGCCCAATAGGACGGGCAGTTTACCAAAAGCAAGATGATCGAACCCTTCATTCACGGAGGGACGAGACAGTAGCGGCTTGATTACGAATAGCAGGGCAAAGACCCCAAACAAAATCCAGGGCCAAAGCGGATTCTGCGTGGAGGATTTTGATTTCAGTTGAATGCCCGTTTTGCCGGCTTCCTTGTCGTCGCTCATGCCTCCGCCTTTTGTTTACGTTTTCGCGAAAAATTCAAAAGATGATACACGAACTGATATAGCAGGCCCACCGTCACGATCACGCAGCCGATGTAAGCGGTAATCCAGTTAGGATTCCGCACCACCTGAAAAACGGTTTGCACTGTATCGCCAAGCTGGTTTTCGTTCATCTGATATTGGTAAAAGGTTTGACCGTTTTTGCGTAAAGGATGGTTCATCCAAATATTCTCCATCCTGGAATCTTGGTCATCTTCCACCACTACACGGCTCTCAAAATTATGAGGAATTTGAGTCCCAGGATATTTTTCCCACTTCAAATTCACCAGCGTCATATTAAAATTCAGATAATGACGTTTTGGGCGAAGAATCATTTTCCACGCATTCTCCTTGCCTTGGACGGTTTGCACAAACTCACTGGAACAGCTCGCCAAATAAGTACCCTTTGATTCTCCGTTCTCGCTCACCTCAAATACCACCGCCGGCAAATTACGATCGTCTTGGCTGAAGCTAGGGTCCAATTCTTGGACAAATCGGAAGTGATTTCCCAATCCACCTTTTGTGGTGCCCGAGTAAAACAACTTGGCCTGGGATCGAATTCGTTTCACGAAATTCTCGGTGTTGGAAACAATCTTGTCTCCGGCCCCACCCGGGAACTCCTTAATCTTCTCGACAAAATCCGTGGCGTTACTGTCGAACTCTGACAAGGTACATCCGCCCAGCACGCCTTGCGTCGCATTGTTGAACAGACCGCCGATAGTTTTCTGATCCTCGAAACTTCGAATCTTTACAATCAAATCCCGCACCAACTCTTGGTTGAAAACGAGCTTCTTATCGTTCTCATCAAGCCCAAAAATCTGCATTTCCATTTCCCCCACCAACCCAAGTACATCAGCCAGGGCGCGCAATTCCAAATCCTGACTACGCGCCTCGAAGAAACGACCCTTGACCCGAGTCAGATCCTTCCTCTTCTTGGGATCGGGATTCTCTTGCAAATGCACTTCCATGGCCGCAATCCGGGCGTTCATGATCTCGAACACCTTTTTCTCCACCTTCTGCTGCTCAATTCCCTGCTTTTCCTGATCCAGCTTCACTAACTGTTCGGCGGTCAACGGCTTGGCATGTTCCCATTGCCGGAGCACCTTAATTTCCAGTCCGTCCAATTCCGGGTGGGTCACCACCGCGCCTTTCGCAAGCATGGATTCCGGAATCGAGACCACGCGATTGGAGGCCCCCTCCTCCACGGGCAGCATGAAAATCAGTTCATTGTCATCAAATGACACGGAGTAATTGCGGCGATCCCCGCGCTCCATGTGCACAAAGCTTTCTTCCTGCAGGACATCGGTAACGATCTGACCCACCAGCAACGTGATGATACCCATATGGGATATGTAGACGCCGGCCTTTTGCTGGGACCATTTGAACCGTTGAATGTACGCCGCCAATAGGTTGATCAGCAGCAACGCGCCCACAAGATATCCCCCAGGAAAGATCGGCAACCCGCCATCACCCGTCAATTTATTCGGAGGCAGGGGCTGAATATTCCATTGTAGCAAATCCGCCGACTTGATCAACGCCGCTTGCATGGCCACCTGATCAACCATCCAGCTTTTAAAAAACCGGTCGACCGCTGGATTTAGCCCCATGGGTTCCTGTGCCATGGTGCCGAGGAATATAATCACCAACGAAAAGAGCAGGAGTGTCACTGTTAGCCACAGCGATGTGAAGATTTTCACTAGGGGATTTTTGCTCATATTTAACGCCAATCCGGCAGGTAGCCTAAAAATCCTTCCTGCGATTTCTCCACCAAATCCGGGGTGCCCATCAGTTTATAGAACCAAGTCAACTCGCCCTGCGGGGCGATCACACCGATCATGCGCTCTTCCAGTTGCGATCGTTTGGAGGTGCCGGTGAGATCCACCAACAGCGCCTCGTCGCCGAGGGTCTCAACCGGTTTCAACATGTCCTTCAAATCCCCTTCCTCCACCGGCTCTAACCCCAGTTGGCCACGCCAGCGGTTGACGTTACTCAAAAGACCACCGCCATCACCCTGTAAAACAGTCATGGACACATTCGCCGAGCCGATCAGGCCTTCGGAGATGCTAAACCGGGACTTTTCCGGACCAAACGGTGTGGCCAAATCCCAGCTCTCCGGCGGAGTAGGTTCTGCGGGAATGGTGTATACCTCAATCTGCGGTGCATCGGAACAAGCGGTCAGATACATACCAACACCGCCAAAGACACCCATAATGATGTGGTTCAATGTCATACCGTATTTGATCTCGGAAAGTTTGGGACGGAAATCAAATGATCCTAATTCAACTACTTAAGGTCTAATGCCATCAGAAATGCGATGTTGTTAGGAGTCTTGCGCATCTTGGAGAGCAGCAATTCCATGGCCTCGACAGCCGGCACCTCGGTGAGGGCGCGGCGCAGCACTGAAACCTTGGTGTATTCGTCTGGATGATATAGCAGCTCTTCTTTTCGCGTCCCGCTCATGGCAACATTGATGGACGGGAAGATTCGGCGATCAACCAGAGATCGGTCTAAATGCACCTCCATGTTTCCTGTTCCCTTAAATTCCTCAAATATAACCTCATCCATGCGGCTTCCAGTGTCAACCAAAGCGGTAGCCATAATGGTCAGAGAACCGCCTTCCTCAATGTTTCGTGCAGCCCCAAAGAAACGCTTAGGCTTATGCAGAGCGTTTGCGTCTACACCGCCGGATAGAATCTTCCCGGAGTGCGGCTGCACGGTGTTGTACGCACGGGCCAGGCGAGTAATGGAATCGAGGAGAATCATCACGTCCTGACCGTGCTCCACCATGCGGCGAGCTTTTTCGATGACCATTTCAGCCACCTGCACGTGCCGCTCGGGCGGCTCGTCAAAGGTGGAGCTCACGACCTCCGCTCCGAGACAGGTGCGCTGCATATCGGTCACCTCCTCAGGCCGCTCGTCAATGAGCAGGATGATGAGGTAGGTGTCCGGGTTGTTCTTGAGCACGGCGTTGGCGAGCTTTTGCATAAGCACCGTCTTGCCGGTTCGCGGCGGGGCCACGATCAGCCCGCGAGTGCCTTTGCCGATGGGGCAGACGATGTCCAGCACGCGCGTGGAGTATTCCTCCGGATCGGTTTCCAACAAGAACCGTTCCTCAGGGAACAACGGCGTGAGGTTGTCAAAATGGGTTTTGTCCTTGGCCTTCTCGGGCTCTTCATCGCCGACCTTATCGACCATCAGAAGCGCGAAGAACTTTTCCTTCTCCTTGGGCGGCCGGATGCGGCCCTGCAACTGGTCTCCAGTCTGCAAATCAAACCGTCGGATCTGCGAAGGCGACACGTACACATCCTCCGGGCAAGGCAGATAATTGTAATGCGGGCTGCGCAGGAAGCCAAAGCCCTCGGGTAAAATCTCCAGCACGCCATCGGCAATGAGCACGCCCCGGTTCTCGGCGTGTTTGCGCAGGATCTGGAAGATCATCTCATGCTTGCGCATGGTGCCGAAATTCTCGACCTCCATATCCTTGGCCATCGCGTTCAGTTCGGCGATGTCTTTATTCTGCAGGTGACCGATATTGATCTCCTCGCCATCGGCTTCCTCCAGCGCGGCAAGGTCCTCGCCGTATTCCTCCACGTCGGCCGGCAGACCTTCTGGGAGGTTGGAGTAATTGGAACGCTTGCGGCCGCCACGCTTTTGCGGCCGCCGCTTATTGGACTGATTATTTGCGGGTTTGGGCATGATCCGTCTCCATTAACTCACCCTGCGCCAACGGGTTGGCGTCCTGTTTTTTAGTGGGATTAATAGGGAGATTGGGTCCACGCGGGCCGCCCGTAAGTTAGTAGGGGAGCGGAAATCGCGTGGTCAATTCGCGGACACGCTGGCGCACTTTTTTGGCGGCGTCAACATTATTTACGTCGGCCAAAACCTCCGAAATCATGTCGGCAATGGCCGCCATTTCCGGTTCGCACATGCCGCGCGTGGTGACCGCCGGGGTGCCCAATCGCACGCCACTGGCCTTGAAGGGCGAGAGCGTTTCAAATGGGATAGTGTTCTTATTGACCGTAATGCCCGCGTGATCGAGCGCTTCCTGACATTCCTTACCGGTGAGACCCTTGGCCTGTACGTCCACCAGCAGTAGATGATTGTCCGTGCCGCCGCTCACGAGGCGGAATCCATTGCGTTCCATGCCTTCGGCAAGCGCCTTGGCGTTCATAATTACCTGCTGTTGATATTCCTTAAACTCCGGCGTTAGGGCTTCCTTAAAGCATAACGCCTTAGCGGCAATTACATGCATAAGAGGACCGCCTTGAATACCGGGGAACACATTACTTTGAAGTTGTTTGGCGTATTGTTCCTTAGCCATAATTAGGCCACCACGCGGGCCGCGAAGAGTCTTGTGAGTTGTTGTGGTTACAAAGTCAGCGTGCGGAACAGGATTTGGATGACAGCCCGCAGCAACAAGGCCGGCTATATGGGCAATGTCAGCCAAAAGCATTGCCCCACAATCACGTGCAATTTCTCCCATGCGCTCAAAGTCAATAACACGAGAATAGGCACTAGCCCCCACAGTAATCATGCGTGGCTTATGTTCAACGGCCATCGATGCAAGTTGATCATAGTCAATACGCTCGTCTTCTTTGCCAACGCCGTAATGGACAATCTCATAGAACTTGCCGGAAAAATTTGCCGCGTTACCATGTGTTAGATGGCCACCATGACTAAGGTCCATGGTTAACAGTTTATCGCCCGGCTTAAGCACAGCAAAGTACACACCCATGTTCGCGCCACTTCCTGAGTGCGGCTGTACATTTGCATAATCACATCCGAACACTTCCTTGGCGCGGGCTATGGCCAGTTCCTCGGCGACATCCACGTGTTCGCAGCCGCCGTACCAGCGTTTTCCGGGGTAACCTTCGGCGTATTTGTTGGTGAGCACGGAGCCCTGCACCTCCATCACGGCGGGGCTGGTAAAATTCTCGCTGGCGATCAGCTCGATATTTTCCTGCTGTCGGGTTTTCTCGAGGCGCAACACCTCGTCCACATCCGGATCCACCACTTCCACACGGCCACTGCCTTCAAGCTTGTCCACGCGGCGTTCATGTCGGCCGCCCTCGAAATCGCCATTCACAAAAGCGTCTAGGATACCCTTGGCCGTTTCGGCTCCGGTCTGCGTGGCGCTGAGGCACATGACGTTGGCGTCATTGTGTTTGCGGGTGACCGCGGCGGTCTCGGCATCGGTTACTAAGGCCGCACGCACGCCGGCAATTTTATTGGCGGCAATGCTCATGCCGATGCCGGTTTTGCAGATCAACAGACCGAGCGTGTGCTGGCCACTGGCAACGCTGCGGGCCACCGCCTGGGCAAAGTCGGGGTAATCACAGGAGTCGTCGCTGGCCGGACCGTAATCCTGCACGGCAATGCCCTGCCTCTCGAGGTGGGCCTTGAGGTTTTCCTTGAGTTCAAATCCACCGTGATCCGCGCCAAGCGCAAAGGTCATCGGACTGTTACTTTCGTCTGTCATTGATTGTTGTTCCAAAAAGGGAATGATCGATTCCACACCCTGCTTGATCTCATCGCGGCAGGCCTGGTACACGCTCAGGTCGCCGCCGATGGGATCGGAAATTTCCCGTTCATGCCGTGGCAAGGTCTCGACAAATTCCCGCAGCAAAAAAATTTTCTCCCGAGCCTGCGGAAAATATCGGTCGAGATTTTCAACGTGCCCGTGGGCTAACCCAAAAATATAATCCACTTCTGCCACCAGTTCCGGCGTTAGCTGGGTGCTGCGCTGGGCGCGGATATCAATGCCCAGCTCGTTCATTGCGGTCACCGAATTCGTGCTGGGCGACTGGCCGTCAATGGCCGCTAAACCGGCCGACAGCGATTCAAAGCCTCCCCGCGCTTGGGTCAATTCGCGGAAGAAACCTTCAGCCATCGGACTCCGGCAGATGTTGCCCGTGCAGACGAAGAGTACTTTTTTCATGCCCTAATCTGGGCGCCGCCGCTGACCAGCTAGGCCTGCAGCGCCTTGACGGCAATATCCCTTCGAACATGCGCGCCTTCAAACTTTATTTGTTCCACAGCGGCATAGGCCTGGTCCCGCGCCGCTGTCAGGTCCGCGCCTACCGCCGTCACGCCTAGGACGCGGCCACCGCTGGTAACAATCTCGCCGTCGACCAGCTGGGTGCCGGCGTGGAACACCTTCACGCCCTCCAGCGCGTCGGCGTCCTCGATGCCCTCGATCAAAATACCTTTCGGATAACTGCCCGGATACCCGCCGGAAGCCATCACCACGCAGACCGCGGCTTCCGTTTTCCAGCTCACATCCATCTCAGCCAGACGCCGGTCAATACAGGCTTCGAAGAGATCGACCAGATCGGTATTCAGTCGCATCAGATACACCTGCGTTTCCGGGTCGCCCCAGCGCGCATTGAATTCCAGCACCTTCGGGCCATCGGCCGTGAGCATCAGGCCGGGATACAGCATCCCGCGAAAATCAATTCCCTCCGCCTCACACCCGCGCAACCAAGGTTCCACGACCGCGGCGGCGGCGGCCTGCAGTTCCTCTTCGGTGAGGAAGGGTGCGGGCGAATAGGTACCCATGCCGCCGGTGTTCAGGCCCTCGTCACCGTCCAACGCGCGTTTGTGATCCTGCGAGGTGGGAAACAAAATGAACGACCGGCCATCAGCCAGCACGTGCAGGCTCACCTCAATACCCTCGAGAAATTCCTGGATGACCACGCTGGAGCCGGCTTCGCCGAATTGTTCATCGACCATGATCGAATCGATCGCAGCCTCGGCTTCCTCGATCGTTTGACACAACAGCACGCCCTTGCCCAGCGCGAGCCCGTCGGCCTTCACCGCGCATTTGCCGTCCAGCTCCGCGGCAAACGCCTTGGCCGCCGTGGGGAATTCGAACGTGCCCGAGCGCGCCGTGGGGATGTTGTGACGCGCCATAAAATCCTGACTGAACACCTTGCTCGATTCAAATCGTGCCGCCGATTGGTTCGGCCCCCAAATGCGCAGGCCGTGTTCCTCAAACAAATCCACAATGCCCATTGCCAATGGGTTGTCCGGCCCCACAACCGTGAGGTCCGGCTTCTGTTCCTTGGCGAACATCACCAAAGCCGGTAAATCATCCGCGCTTACCGCCACGCATTCGACTGGTTCGCCGTTGCGCGTGAACTCGCCCGCGATGCCACCATTACCCGGCGCCACCCACAGTTGGGTCACTCGCTCGCTCTGCGCTAGTTTCCATGCCAGCGCATGTTCCCGACCGCCACCGCCGATGAGTAGGATTTTCATTAGCTCAGCTTCACCTTCCCGCGTCCCCTGGTGACTTCGCCGACGATCCAGGCGTCATGGCCGCGACGGCGGATGCTGCGCAGCACGCTGTCAGCCTTGGCGCCGTTGACAATAGCGGTCATGCCGATGCCCATGTTGAAGACCTGATGCATCTCGGTGTTGTCCACTTTGCCGTGTTTTTCAATCAGCTCAAAAACAGGCAACACCGGCCAACTGCCGCGCTCGATGGTGACGCCGCAATTCTTAGGCAGCACCCGTGGAATATTATCGATGAATCCGCCGCCGGTGAGGTGCGCGAGCCCCTTGACCACGCGGGCGCGACCGGGCTTGTTATAGCTCTTGATCAGCGCCTGCACCACGGGACCGTAACTCACGTGCACCTTCAGCAGTTCATCTCCCACACTGCCGCCCAGCTCCGGCACACGCGAGCGTGCCTTGAGCTTGAGGGTGTCAAAAAATACTTTGCGCGCGAGCGAATAGCCGTTGGTATGCAGTCCGCTGGAGGCCATGCCAATCACGGCGTCGCCGGGCTTGATGCCGCGGCCGTCGAGCATGCGAGATTTCTCAACCACGCCGACGATCGTACCGCTCACGTCGTACTCGCCTTTTTGATAAAACCCGGGCATCTGGGCGGTTTCGCCGCCGATCAGGGCGCAGTTGTTTTCCGCGCACCCTTGCGCGAAGCCGGCCACGATTTCCTCAAACACATTCGGCTTCAGCTCGCCTGTGCCGAGGTAATCGAGAAAGAACAGCGGCTCAGCACCCAGCACGGCGATATCGTCCACGCAATGGTTCACTAAATCCTGCCCAATGGTGTGGTGACGGTTCATGGCGAAAGCCACCTTCAGCTTGGTTCCCACACCGTCCACACTGGAAACGAGCACCGGCTGTTTGTACTTGCCGGGCTTGAGCGCGAACAATCCGCCAAAGCCGCCGACCTTACCCAGCACCTCGGGGCGGGACGCCGCCTTGAGCAGCCGACCGAGCCCGGATTTTAGGGAATTGCTTACCTCCAGATTCACGCCGGCAGCGGCGTAGGCGCTCTTGGTTTTTTTTGGGGCGGCCATTACAATAATTTAGGTTGCGAATCATCCGGCACCAAGCTCTCGGAGCGTTCGCGGCGGCGTTCCATGATGTGCTTGTCCACGGAGGCATCGTATTCCACGGGATACTGCCCATCGTAACAAGCCATGCAAAAGGATTCCTTGGGCTTGCCTGTAGCCCTCACCATTCCCTCCTGGGACAGGTAATTCAGCGAGTCCGCATCGAGGTATTGGCAAATTTCATCGAGCGTATTATTCGCCGCCATGAGCTTGCTGCGGTCTGGGAAATCGATGCCGTACACGCAGGGATTTTTGTGCGGCGGACAACTCACCAGCACATGCACCTCCTTAGCGCCGGCTTCCTTGAGGCTATTCACGCGCTTCTTGCAGGTAGTGCCGCGAACGATCGAGTCATCCACAATAATCACGCGTTTGTCCTTCACCAGATCGGTGATGAGATTCAGTTTCACGCGCACATTAAAATCCCGGATGAGCTGGCTCGGTTGCAGAAAACTGCGGCCTACATAATGGTTTCGCACAAACGCCATCTCAAACGGGATCCCACTCTCCAGCGCATAGCCAAGCGCCGCGCAGTTGCCGCTATCGGGAATGGGCACGACGATATCGGCCTCAAGAGGGTTCTCTCGCGCCAATTCGCGCCCCATGTTCACGCGCACCTTGTAGACGTTTTGATCCGCGATATTGCTGTCTGGCCGCGCAAAGTAGACATACTCAAAAATACAAAACGACCGTTTCTGCTGTTCCGGAAACGCCTGAATGCTGCGCAGGCCGTTGTCATCAATGATCACGATCTCGCCCGGTTCCACATCGCGCACGAACTTCGCCTGAATCAAATCCAACGCACATGTCTCGCTGCTCAGCACATACGCACCATTATCCATGCGGCCGATGCAAAGCGGACGGAAGCCGTGTGGATCGCGCGCGCCGATCAATTCTCGCTCGGTCATGACCAGCAACGAATAAGCGCCCTCCAGCTTGCGGATGGTGGAGACCAATGTGTTGTCCCCATTTTGGGTCGGCTGCGCGAGCCAGTGCAGCACAATCTCGCTGTCGACGGTGGTTTGAAAAATAGAACCGCGCTCCTCCAGCTCCTCGCGTAACGCCGCGGCGTTGGTGAGGTTGCCGTTGTGGGCAATGGCGATCTGGCCACGGGAACAATCCACCGTCAGCGGCTGGGCATTGCCGATGTGCGAACTGCCCGTGGTTGAATAGCGCGTGTGACCGATGGCCATATTGCCAATCAGTCCGTGTAGCTCCTCGCCTTTAAACACCTGCGGCACGAGACCCATTCCCTTGTGCTGGCGGAAGAGTTTTCCATCGCAGGAAACGATGCCGGCACTTTCCTGCCCGCGATGTTGCAGGGCGTACAGGCCGTAGTAGGTCAATTCCGCGGCGTTGGGGTGGCCGTGCACGCCGAACACGCCGCAGTAATGTTTGGGATGAGTTTGCTGCTCCATGTTCAGGCCATTGCGTTACCGATTGAATTCCACCAAAGATCATGCAAGCCCGCTACTTCCCAGGCATGCTCACCGGTGGGTGTCTTGATCTTGAGTTGTTTGCCGCCTACGGTGCCGATACGTTGGGCCGGCACGCCCAAGAGCTTGGCGCGCTCCACGGCTTTCACCGCGTCCAGTTCGGAGGTGGTGATGATCACGCGCCCATGGCTCTCGCCAAAGAGCAACGCATCCAGCCGGAAGTCTTCCTCCGCGGACAGATCAATCTCTGCCCCGAGAAAACGTGGTGCATTGCGGGCTTCCAATTCGGAGAAGGTGCATTCGGCCAGTGCCACCGCTAGGCCGCCCTCGGAGCAGTCGTGCGCACTTTTCACCAGATCACTCTGGATCAGGCCCAGCAACGTGGTGCCCAGCGTGCATTCGGTTTCCAGATTGCAGCGGGGCGGTTGACCGCTCTTGGTCTCATGCGCCACCTGAAGGTAGGCCGAGCCGCCCAGACCTTGCAGGGCATCTTCGGAGTCCACTGGGGCGCCCAGAAGAATTACGGCATCGCCGTCCTCCTTAAACCACTGCGTGGTCACGTGCCGTTCCTCCTCCACCAACCCGGCCATGGCCACGGTGGGCGTGGGATCAATCGCGCCGTCGGGGTTTTGATTGTAGAGACTCACGTTACCGCCGGTCACCGGTGCATCAAAGGCGATGCAGCCCTCGGCCAAACCGCGCACCGCTTCCTTAAGCTGCCAAAAGAGCTCAGGATTGTGCGGGTTCCCGAAATTCAAATTATCCGTGGTCCCAATCGGCGTGGCGCCGCTGCAGGCCAGGTTGCGAGCGCATTCAGCCACCGCCGCCTTGGAGCCTTCGTAAGGATCGAGGTACACGTGCGTCGCGTTGCAATCGACCGCCAATGCCACAAGTTTCTCTGGAAAGTCCTCACGATCGTCGCCACCCGGCACGCTGTCGGCCTTGATGCGAATCACCGCGGCATCGCTGCCGGGATTCACCATCGTGTTGGCGCGCACCATGTGATCGTACTGGCGATAGACCCAGTTTTTCGAGGCGATGCTGGGCCATTCCAGCAGCTTCTCCAGCGCCTCAGTGGGATCCTCCAAATCCTCCACGCTGGCCAATGTGAAACTACGCACCTCAGCGAGGTAAGCCGGTTCCTTAGCTTCGCGGTGATATATTGGCGCATCATCGGCCAGCTTGCTGGCAGGCAAATCCGCCACTACCTCGCCGTGATTTTTCACCACCATCTGGCCGGAATCGGTCACAAACCCAATCTCCGCCCAAGGCAAATCCCATTTATCAAAAATGCGTTTCACCTCTTCCTCGCGCCCCTTGGTGACGATGATGAGCATGCGCTCCTGCGATTCGCTCAACAGAATCTCGTAGGGCGTCATGCCCGGACTGCGTTGAGGCACCTTGGCCAAATCAATCTCAATGCCCGTACCGCCGCGAGCAGCCGTTTCGCAGGTGGAACAAGTGAGGCCCGCCGCGCCCATGTCCTGAATGCCCGCCACCGCGCCGGTCGCCAGCAATTCCAAACAGGCCTCCATGCAGAGCTTCTCCATGAAGGGATCTCCCACCTGCACTGCGCTGCGTTGTTGTTCGGCCGATTCCTCGGTGAGATCTTGCGAGGCAAATGCCGCACCCGCCAAGCCATCCCGGCCGGTGGCCGGTCCGACATAAAACACCGGATTACCCACGCCTTTGGCCGCACCACGCGCAATTTGATCATGCCGCAATACGCCCAGCGCAAAGGCGTTTACCAGCGGGTTACCTTCGTAGCTTTTATCGAAATACACCTCGCCGGCCACGGTCGGAATGCCGAAGCAATTTCCGTAATGCGCAATGCCGCTGACCACGCCGCGGAAGAGACGTCGCACCTCGCTATTATCCAACTCGCCAAAGCGCAGGGAGTTGATCGCGCACACCGGGCGCGCGCCCATGGTGAAAATATCGCGGATTATCCCACCTACCCCCGTGGCGGCTCCCTGAAACGGCTCCACCGCACTGGGATGATTATGGCTCTCGATCTTGAACGATATCGCCAAATCATCGCCGATATCGAGAATGCCCGCATTTTCCTCGCCGGCTCCTACCAGCACGCGGGGGGATTCCACCGGAAACCCCTTGAGCAACGCACGTGTGTTTTTGTACGAGCAATGCTCGCTCCACATCACACTGAAAATGCCCAGCTCTGTGAAATTCGGTTCGCGCCCGACAATCTCCTGAATGCGCTCGTATTCCTCCGGCGTAAGGCCGTGTTCGGCGATCAGCTCAGGCGTGATGGCGGGGTCAGCAGACACTAGGCGGGGGCGGGGTTTAGGGCGGCAATGAGGCTTTCGAAAATCAGGCGGCCATCGTCCTCGTTCAGGGCCTCCTCAGCGGCGCGCTCAGGATGCGGCATCATGCCGGCCACATTGCGCGCGGTGTTGCAGATACCGGCGATATTCTTCAGGGACCCGTTAGGATTGGCATGATCAGTCACATCCCCATCGCGATCGGCGTACTGGAACAGGATTTGTTCTTTGGCTTCCAGCTCCTCTAGCGTGGCTGCGTCGCAAAAATAATTCCCCTCCCCGTGCGCAATGGGAATGCGCAACAGTTTGCCTTCCGGAATAGCCTGAGTGAAGGGCGAGTCCTGCGTGGCCACCTTCAGATACACATGTTCGCAGCGGAATTGCAGCGAGCGATTGCGGATCAACGCGCCCGGCAGCAGACCGGCCTCACAGAGAATTTGAAATCCGTTGCAGATCCCCAGCACTAGACCGCCCTGATCGGCAAATTCCTTTACCGCCAGCATCACCGGACTAAAGCGCGCAATGGAACCGGTGCGGAGGTAATCGCCGTAGCTGAAGCCGCCCGGCACCAGCACCGCATCCACATCGCCCAGCACACTTTCCTTATGCCACAATAGGCGGGTGGGATGCCCGAGCACATTCTGTAACACATGCACGCAGTCCTGGTCGCAGTTGGACCCGGGAAACTGGAGGACGGCAAACTTCATCAGTCCTCGAGCTTGAGCCGGTAATCTTCGATGTTCGGGTTGGCGAGAAACTTATCGGCGTACTCACTGAGCTTGGCTTTCACCGTGTCCGCGTCGCCATCCATCTCGATCTCGATGTACTTGCCAACGCGCACCTCGCCCACGCCGGTACAGCCCATGTGCTCGAGAGCGGTCTGCACCGTCTTGCCCTGCGGATCGAGCACCTCAGGTTTTGGGGTAATAATGACTTTGGCCTTCATCAGTGGCTTCGCCCTTGAAAAACCGTATTTATCGCGCACCGGTCAAGGGGAATTGGTGAGTGTTATTAACAAAAAAGCCCACTCCGAAGAGCGGGCTGCAACTCAGGTGTCGCTAACGACTACCAGGCATATTGCCAGCCAAGGGTTAGGGTCCAATCCCGTTCCATTTGGTAGCCATCGTAGTTCTGGTATAGCGGCTTCACAAACTCGAAAGCCAGACGGTGGCCATTTCCCAGTGTGTAATTCGCTCCCAAGCCGAGACAGGTAACGAAGCCACCCTGCATGTCTTCACGTCCGCCGGGCATCATGCTGCGCATGTTGGTGGTGTTGTCCTGACCATCCACATTTCCCCAAACGGCACTGTGCAATCGCGCGCCGAGCGAGAGATGATCGTTCATGGGTTTCTGCGTCCAGAGATGCGTATCCAAACGGTTCCCCAATGTGTAATCATGATCGTTATCTCCCAGTCGAATGGTGCCGTGTGCCTGCGCACCCCAAGACCATGTTTCCGCCTGCTTAAGATAAGTAACTCCGGGCAACAAATCGAAGGTACCCGAACCGAGCTGCATGGGGTATCCGAGCGTTCTGGTGCCAGCCGCATTCTTTTCATCAATTGCACCGGTGGGCAGCGAAAGGCCAATGGTGAAGTGCGCTTTGGCGTCTTCCGTTTCATAAAACTTCCGCATGCCGCTGAATCGTACATCGCCCCAACCCTTGGATTCGCTGCTTGTGACTGCATCAGCGTTATTTACACTATCCATGGATTTCTCATGATGCATGAGCATCAGCATCAATGTCCACTCATCGGTCGGCGCGTGCATAATCCCAATCATTTGCATGTGCATATCCATCTTGGTGGGAGCTTTGCGCATCCCTGCCCCAGCACTAAAGGTGGAATCATTATGTACAGCGCTCGACGGCACGCTGCTGTCGCCGTTCATTAGACCGTTCATTTCCATGTAGCTATAGCGATAGCTCACCATCCATTCGCCGGCGTTGTGGGTGTGATCGCCCATCACGTTGATGGGGGCGTGGGAATCGGGGCGCGCTGAGCTATACTCATGCGCGTTTAAGTTCAGAGCCGTCATGACGGCAAGGATCAAAATTGTATTCTTCTTCATGTTATTAAAAGGGTAGTTGATGAGCTGCGCACGGCACAGGTCTCATCGGGATTTTAGGGTGCGCATCGATGCGCCGGGTTTTGGGGGAATGAAATCAGGCCGCGCTTTCTGGAGGAGGCGGCTGCGGAGCTGTATGAAGGGTCAACGGTGGATTGAAGTGTTCTACCTGTTGAAACTTATCTTGCGGGCGCGGAACCAGAATGGCGGTGGTGTGCAACACGCCTTTGATCTCCATGCTTTGAAACACGATGGCTTCGCCTTCGGTTTCCCCGATATCCTGCCGGTCATCAATCAGCCGACATATCATGCAGGATTGCTGACCGGCCACGGCGCGCTCCAGGGCGGTGTCCCAATCCATGGTCCGCGCGTTCTGGACGGTCATGCCGGTCCAGGCAACGAGTTGTAGAGCGGCCCAGTTGAACCCCATGCACAGGCCGACGGCACCAAACAGAACAGTCCGGCTCCAGCCAGTGATAGAAGCAGCGGTCGGCACAGTTAGTTGTTGATGAGCAGGCGGAATTCCTCAGACAACTGGCTATTGCCAACGGGAGCCGGGATGGCGTTGTATTTCCAATTTACCTTAATGCGGTAGCGCAGCTCGGGTGCCGGTGTGGGCACGGGCACGAGAGCTTCCCAGCGATTGGTCATCTTGGGGGTGTTTTTCATGGGGAAACTGTTAGTGCCAATCATCACCTGTGGCTGCACAGTCTCATATCGAACGGTGCGTTGGTTGCTTTCCCAAATGATTTCCACGGGGTAAAAACCCGAGTTATTGCGGGGCAGCGCGCCCGGCGTGAGGTTGGTAATCTTGTGATACATGCAGCCCATTAGCATTAGTGGGCCCAACAGGCAGACAATGGCACGTACAAATCTCATGATCGTGGAGCAGCGAGCTTTGCACCGGCCCCCGGCCTTGTAAAGGGTTTTGGCGGCAAATTGAATTGACCGCGTGAGGTTCCTCCGGTAGGACTCCGCGTTCCCTTTGGGTTAATTTTACACACTATGTTTGGCACTGTACGCAAGCACTCGCAGCCGCTTTGGATCGTGATCATTATAATGGTCGTCATCAGCTTTGTCGTCTACTTCACCCCGGGCTACGATCCATTTGAAAACCAAGGCGGCACGGCCACCGAAGCCAATGTAGAGCTTTCCTTTGCCCGGCAACAAGTGCTGTTGGATCAGGCCATCACCATGTCCCAACAATTCGGCGGATTTCTGCCTCCCTCCCTCAATGCCCAAGTGTTGGCTGGACAGTTCCGGGATCAGGATTTGAACCGGGATGGCGAGGTGGATGTATCCGGCCTGGATTACGCCGCCCACATGCGTCTACTGCGCCTGCGCAAAGCTAAAGACCTTGGAATCAGGGCCAGTGACAACATGGTAAAAGCCCGCCTGGAACAAATGTTCAGTAACCCCAATGACCAAAAATTTTCCCAGGACGCCTACACCGGATTTCTCACTCAATACCGCAATGCCGGCCTGTTGGGCTCGGGGGACAGCGGGGAAGAGCAGTTTCAGGAATTGATCCGCGAACAGATCACCTTTCAGCAGTTGGATAATCTAATGACCCGCAGTGTCGGCTTCTTTACCGATGAAGCCACCGCCGATCAGCAGGCGATGGATAATAAACTTTACACCGCTCAAGCCGTTTTCTTCAGCACCAGCAACCGCATCGATAGTGTCACCAACTTGACCTCCATTGCCACCAACTTTTACCCGACATTAATCGACCAATATTTCGTTCAACCCAAACGCCAAGTGGCCTACGTGCTGTTTCCCGTAGCACCCTACCTTGAGGACGCCGAAAAGGAGATCAAGCTGGACGACCTCGTCAAGGAGCGCGTCGATAAACACATGAATTCCACCAACAGCGTGGATCATTTCACCGACGCCAATGGCACCAAGCTCGTTGCTGGGGCAGCGTTGGATGCTGCCTACTCTGAAGTCCGAAAGACACAACAATCTTCACTTGATGCAATTACGCTACCCAAGGCTAAGGTACCTACTACCGAGTTACGTAAGGCTCTGTTTGGCGGCGAACAATCCGAATGGATAATCGACCAACTATACGCCAAGGCCAAGGCTCAGGAATTGGAGGTGCAATCTGCCACCACTGATCGCGCTAATGCCGAAGCCCTGCTACCGCAAGCTCTGGTGGATGCCGTCTTTGGCCTCAACTTGCAACCCGGCCAACTCTCGACCAGTGCCGTGGAAGTCGCTGGGGAAGGCTATTATGTGTGGGGCTTGGAGAAATTAATCGAGGGGCGGCCGCGCAATTACGAGGAATTGACCGATGAGGAAAAAGCCGAGGTCAAGGAGGCGTTCATTGCCGCCGAGGTCAAGAAACTCGCCAGCGAAGATGGCAATGATTATCGCGACGCTCTGGCCGAGTTGAAGGCGGATGGGGAATCGGTTGAAGACTTTCTGAATGACTCCAAACAAACCGTCATCAGCCTGCCGGCTATGACGCTCTCGGCGACAGATGTAAACGCCACCGCGCTCGAAGGCCTCGCCACGGTTACCGAAATTCAGTCGGTCATCGGTAATTTGGAGCGCGAAAACCGCAGCTTGGCCAAGCCAAATTGGCTATCCAGCTACAACCCTGCCTCCACCGAGGGCGTGGGCGGTTTCATTGTGCACGTCTCCAAAGTAGAGGATGGTGCAGCACCCTCACCGGAAGACCTGCGGGCATTTGCCGATCAACAACGCAACATGGCCCGCAACTTCAATTCCATGTCCACCGCCGCGCGCTTCGGCATGACACCGGCCTGGCTGCGGGCAGATGTGGAAGCCCTAAACCAGCAACTCATCGTCGCCGCACTCCAGGAACGTCAGGACAACCTCGCGTTTGATATCGAACAAGCGGGCGAGGAAATCACCGAACTAGAGAAAATCGTAGAGCAGGCCAAAAGCAATCCGAGCGTATTGCAGGGTGTTTCAATGGAGGAGATTCAGGGAGACCTCGCCGAGGCCAAAGACAAATTGCAACAGCTGCAAGAGTTGCAGACCACATTGCCCGAACAGCTCAAGGCGGCCCAAACCCCAGCCGGCTCTTAATCGGGCGTTTCTTCAATATCCTTGCGAGCCCGGCGGGGCATCCACGGGCGTATAAATCCGTACACCAAGTACAACACGAACAGCAGTGGTGCGCCCACAGGCAGCGCGTATTTCCGACCGGCGGTAAAGACCAAGCCAATCAGAAGCGCACCAGCCACCATCACGATAAACGATCGCGAACCGCGCAGGTTCACTTTCTTGAAGGTCGGATACTTCACCTTGCTAACCATCATCGCGGAGAGAAAAAGCAGCAGCACTGGCAGGGCAAATTTCCAATTACCCTTCACAAATTCCCGTTCCTCAAACCAGATCAAGAAGTAAGTAATCGTGGCTACCAAAGCCGCCGCCGCCGGAATCGGAAAGCCGATGAATTCATTTGCATGCTCAGTCTTTTCCTCATCGGATTGTTCCTCAGCCATCGCCGCTAGGCAATTGAATCGCGCCAGACGCAGAGCCCCGCAGATCACATACACCGAGGCAATAAACCAGCCCACTTCCGGCATATCCTCCCGAAACACATCACTCAACACCACTCGGTGCACCAGAAACGCCGGCACCAAGCCGAAGCTCACAATATCGGCCAGTGAATCAAACTCCCGGCCGAATGGACTCTCGTACCCCCCCATTCGCGCTACGCGCCCGTCAAAAGCATCAAATACACAGGCTAGCAAAATCAATTCCAGCGCCCAGTAGATCATCCCCTTGGCCGCCTCAAACTGGTCATCCATGTTGCTGTATCCGGCCTCCAAATGATATAGCGAAGGCGCGCTAACTATGATGGTCAGCGCCAGAAAACCGCAAAAAAGATTACAGGCCGTGAAGAGGTTGGGCAGAAAATAAATTTTCAACTCCCCCGTACCGTTTTGGCCGTGTGGTTTGCCCATGGGGTGCTGACGCTACGCCAAATAGCCCGTCGACTAAAGCCGATAATTGCTCGGGCAAGTGTGAATTTCTTTTGGTTTAGCCACCAAACCCCTCGCGGCTAAAATCAACCCCATCGCACTGGGCCCTCCTGCCATGAGCAAAAACATCGTTTATTTCGATCTGGAAACCCAACGCTCGGCCAATGATGTCGGCGGCTGGAACCACATCGACCGCATGGGCATGAGCGTCGGCGTGACCTACAGCACCGCCCGCGGCGGCTACATGGTGTACGGCGAACCGCAGGTGAATGATCTCATTCAGGAACTACAGCGCGCCGATCTCGTGGTGGGCTTCAACCACATCCGGTTCGACTACAAGGTGCTGGAGGGGTATTCCGTTTTCGATTTCAGCCAGGTCCCTTCACTCGACATGTTGGTCGATCTAAATGAACGGCTAGGCCACCGACTGAAGCTCGATTCCATTGCCCAAGCCACTTTCGGCTGTGAAAAAACGGCCGAAGGATTGCAGGCCATTGAATGGTTTAAGCAAGGCAAACTCGCGGAGATTGCCGAATACTGCCTTTATGATGTGAAGATCACCAAGATGGTGCACGAGTACGGAGCCGCCTACGATCACGTGTATTACACCAACCGGTTTGGAGACAAACTGAAGGCCGAAGTCGACTGGTAGCTCAAAGCGCCGCGGCGATGCCCTCGGCTAGCTTTTGGCGGTAATCCGCTGTATTTATTTTTTGTGCCTCGGTTGGGTTCGAAAGATAACCGCCCTCCACCAAAATCGCTGGCCGTTTCTGGCCCTTGATCACCGTCATAAACCGCACCCGCCGCACGCCTCGATCTTTCATCCGACAATTTACCAGCATTTGATTGTGGACTCGGGCCGCCAGTTGAAAACTGGCCTCGTCCCAAGGATTATTCGGCAACATGGACCGGAAAGGGTCCGGATTGCCCCGCGTTAGATGCGAGGGCATTCCCACCGGCGCGATACAGTAGGTTTCCAGTCCCTTCACCGGCGCCGCAGCCGCATTGAAATGCAGGCTGATGAAGATGGACGCATCCACCTTATCGGCAAACTTCACCCGATCGGTCAACGACATGGATCGATCGGTATCACGAGTCAAATACACCCGCCAGCCTTTGCGTTCTAGTAAGGGTTTCAGGCGGCGCGCCCAATCCAGGGTGTAGCGCTTTTCGTATTCCTGATTGAACGTGCTGCGCGTACCCTGGTTATCACTCCCGTGCCCGGCATCAATCACCGCCACCCGGCCTAGGTTCGGCATACCGGCGGCCAACGGCGCCAGATGTTTTTTGATATCCAAATGATGCACATACAAATGGCCGCCAATCATCTCCGGCCCAAAGCCCATCCAAATCTGCATTCCCTGACAGGTGATCAACCGTTTGCGCGGCCGTAAATCAAACCGCATACCGGACACCACCAAGCGGTAGAAATCATCCTCGCCTTTCTCCAACTGGCCAAACCAGCCGTTGTGCGCCTTGCCCCACAATTCCAGCGACACCCACTCGATACCGCCGATTTTTACGCTGTAGGATCTTGCCCCGCCTTTGCCGACCATTAACCGTTCACCCGGCAACACGACCGGCTGAGCCACCGACGGTCGTCGTCGGGGCGCTTCCTTGGGGGTTTCAAAGCTCGGTGACGCAGGCGGGATATACCTCGGTGAGGTGGCCCGCGTCACCCGGGTGACCCGCTTCGGCTGGGTAGCCGAAGAAGCGGATCGGTGGTTCGTTGGATCGGGTTGTGAGAGTGTCAGTCGCGCAACGCGCACCGGAGCCGGTTGCGAGTTAGCCACATAAACCTGCGGAGTATGGGTAGAAGAAGTCGAATCACACGACGTCATCCCCATCCCCGCCATCAAAACGGCAGAAGCCCAAATTTGTTTGTTCAATTGCACCTCCTTGTTGCGTTAGAAAAAACGCAAAATGCAGGCGCACCCTAGGGGACTGCCTCATCGATGTCGAGGTTATTCACAATCGTGGATAACTACTTCCCCGTTTGAGCCCTAAAATACATACTCATTGGGCATGCGGATTCTCGTAGCCATCACCGGCGCTAGCGGCGCCATTTACACTCAACGTCTACTCGACCGGCTCAATCCCGAGGCGCATGAGATCCACGTCATCACCAGCAGCTACGGGAAAGTCGTCATGCAGGATGAACTGCCCAACGGCTTGCAACTCCCCGAGGGCGTACCGTTGCATGCGGCCAAGAGCATGAATGTCCCGTTCGCCAGCGGCTCCAATGCCTTTGATGCGATGGTTATCCTGCCGTGTACCATGGGCACCCTCGGTCGCATTGCCCATGGCTATAGCGAAGATGCCCTGCTGCGCGCTGCTGATGTGATGCTCAAGGAAAATAAGAAGCTCATCCTTTGCCCACGCGAAACCCCGCTCAGCCTCGTGCACGTTAAGAACATGGAACTCCTCCTCCAGGCCGGCGCCCTATTGCTTCCGCCCAACCCGTATTTTTATGCCGGTGCCAAAACCATCGAGGAACTCGCCGACACCGTCGTCGCCCGCGTGCTCGATCATCTCGGAGTGGAAAACACCATCTCCCCCCGCTGGCCCGAAGAACAGGACTGAAATCGCTGGAGTCCGGTTTCTTCCGGACTTAGCCTCCCTCCTAGCTTGTCATTTTGCCCTCAATCAAGCAGCTTTCGCCTGTGGCACGAAAGGAGAAACGGGCTTCTGCAACTTCACCGGAGCAAACCCGCCCCCCTTCTCTGTTGGAGAAGTGGGCGGATTTCGTGAAGCTATCACATACTGTCTTCGCCCTGCCCTTCGCCTTGGCCGCCACCGTGCTCGCCGCCCGCGCCGCGCATGCCCAATTGCCCGTCCTCGAACAGCCCGCCCGGATCGCCCTCGAACGCGGCTGGCCCGGCTGGAAATTATTCGGGCTCATCCTCCTGGCGATGGTCACTGCCCGTACTTGCGCTATGGCGTTTAACCGCATTGTAGACCGCAAGTTTGATGCGCTCAATCCGCGTACGGCCAAACGGCATTTACCCGCCGGCACCATCTCACTCTCCAGCGCGTGGGCGCTCTGCATCCTGAGCGGTGCATTGTTCGTCGGCACCACGTACGCGATCGACATGGTCCGCGAAGTCAACCAAGGGCGCCTGATCTGCCTGATGCTGTCCCCGGTGACCCTGCTCTTTATCCTCGGCTATTCGCTAACCAAACGGTTCACCGATTTCACCCACGTGGTGCTAGGCATTGCGCTGGCCATTTCGCCGGTGGGCGCCTGGCTGGCGGTCAATGGCACGCTGGATTTCTCCGGGCCGTTTCGGTACAGCGCGCTCATCCCCGGATTGCTGGCGTTGATCGTGGTGCTGTGGCTGATCGGGTTCGACATCATTTACGCCATTCAGGATTTTGAATTCGACCGAGCGCACAAGCTGCACTCCATCGTCGTCCGCTGGGGCCCGACCAATTCGCTGAACGCCGCCTTTCTCGTGCACATTATCATGCTAATTCTGCTCGTAGTCTTCGGCCTGTTGGCCGCATTCAAAATGGCCTACTGGATCGGCATGGTGATCATCACCGCCTGCCTAGGGCTGGAGCATTGGATCGCCCGCAAACGCAGCCTAGATTGGGTGCAAAAAGCTTTCTTCAACCTAAACGCTATCATCAGCCTCGTGTTCATGGCCATGGTGGTTGTCGAGGTCTGCATCGTACCACGCTTTATTGCCTGGAGATTGTGGTAATGGATTTCATCCTCCAACAAAGCGAACTGGCGGATCTGGCGAAGAAGGTCGAGACCGGCACGCGGCTGGAGACCGAGGACGCCCTGCGACTGTATCGAACGCAGGATCTAAATGCGCTCGGGCGGTTGGCGGCACTGGCGACCGAACGCAAGGTCGGGCAGCGCGCCAGCTACATCGTCAATCGGTACATTAATTACTCCAACTACTGCATTCTCTCGTGCCAGTTTTGCAGCTTCGCCCGCAAGCAACGCGATGGCGACGGGTTTGAGCTGTCGATTGAGGAAATGGAAACAAAGGCGCGCGAGGCGCTGGCGATGGGCATCACCGAACTGCATATCGTCGGCGGCCTACATCCCTCGCTGCCGTTCGGTTATTACACGGACATGCTCCGCGCGTTGAAGGCGGTGGACTCGAATCTACAGTTGAAATGTTTCACCGCCGTGGAGATTTATCATCTCGCGCGCAAAAGCAAACTGCCGTTGCCCGAGGTGCTTGCGGCCCTGAAGGATGCCGGGCTGGATTCACTCACCGGCGGAGGCGCGGAGATTTTCCGACAAGACGTGCGCGATGCCATCGCCAAAGGCAAGGAGACCGCCGCCGAATATCTCGAGGCCCATCGTACGTGGCATCAACTCGGCGGTCGCAGCACCTGCACGATGCTCTTCGGTCACGTGGAAACGCTGGAGGATCGGCTCGATCATCTGGCGCAATTGCGCGCGTTACAGGATGAAACCGGCGGCTTCACCGGCTTCATTCCGTTGCCTTACCAACCGGAAAACAACGCCATCCCAGTCACCCATCCGCCCACCGGCAATGACGCCCTGCGCACCATTGCCGTCAGCCGACTGTTCCTCGATAATTTCGATCATCTAACCGCCTACTGGGTGGGGCTAGGCATGAAGCTCGCGCAAGTGGCTCTCAGCTACGGCGCCGATGATCTGCACGGCACGATTGTGGAAGAGCACATTTTCAAAATGGCCGGCGCGGGCGAAGGCGGAGGTCAAGCCGAGGCGGCGCTGGTAAAGGCCATCCGCGAAGCCGGTAAAACGCCCGTTCAACGCAACACGTTTTACGAACCTGTCCGCGAATGGACGGCTGAAACGCCCGAGGCCCCCGGCGATTCCGCACCCCCAGAAATCCTCGACGACAACCTCGCCACCGCATGAGCGAGCCAATCCCCAACCGTGCAGCTGACACCCCACCGGCAGACCCAACGCCAACGCACACCAAATTTTCTGCCGGTGACACACCGACAGCACGAACGCGCATCGGGTCCGTGCCCTACTTAAACTCCGTGCCGCTCACCTGCGGCATTGAGGAGGAGACGGAGTTCATTGTGCCCTCCGCCTTAGCCGAACAACTGCGCGCCGGCCGGCTGGACGCCGCCTTGGTGAGCATCACCGAGGCGTTATTTCATGAAGGCTACGACATCCTCGACGGCGTGGCCGTGGCGTCGCATGGGCCCGTAAAGAGCGTGTTCCTCGCCCACCAGCAACCGCTGGAGGAAATCAAAACCATCCACTGCGACACCGCCAGCCTCACCAGCGTCAATCTCCTACGCGTGCTGCTGGCCGAACGCGGCCTGCGCCCGGCCTTCGAGCCATTGCCAAACTACGCGCAGGCCGCCACGCTCGACAATGTGCTGTTAATCGGCAATCCCGGCATCGATTTTTTGCGCGCGCCACACACCCATACCATCTGGGATCTCGGCGCGGCTTGGCGGGAATTGACCAACCTGCCGTTTGTGTACGCCGGCTGGGCCCTGCGCCAAGGGCACCATAATACCGCCCTACGTAACTATCTGCGGGCCGCTAAGACCCGCGGCCTAAAGCAACTGCCGGAGATCATTGCCACCCGGCCCGACTACGACGCGACCTTCCGACAGGCCTATCTCGGCGGCCACATCCAATACGATCTGGGCGAAACCGAAAAAGCCGGCTTAGCCAAGTTTGTGGAGCTGTTGAAAACGCACGGGAAACAAGAGGTGCACGAGCCGTCGTTCGTTTGAATTTTACCACATCGGCGCAGAGACCGACTCCTCTATGGTGAATCATTGCCACTCCCCTCACTCCGGATTACACTCCCCTCGTGAATGAGCTGCTGCAAAAGACCTGGAACGGCGACCGCATTTCGCCGGCGGACGCGATGCAGCTTTATGCGTTGCCCCTGGAAATCCTCGGCGCGCTGGCGCATCGTCGTCGCGAATTAGCCAAAGCCGACGCCTTCGAGGGGCGCGGCAACGAGATCGTCACCTTCAGCATCGATCGGAATATCAATTACACCAACGTCTGCAACGTCTACTGTAAATTCTGCGCGTTCTGGAGGAGGGAACAGGCCGCGGACGCCTACGTGATCACGCACGCCGAGATTGACCAAAAGATCGAGGAAACCCTCGCGCTGGGCGGCACGCAGATCCTCATGCAGGGTGGACATCACCCCTCGCTCAGCAAACAATGGTACCTCGATCTGCTCTCGCACATTCGGGAAAAATTCCCGACCATCAACGTGCACGGCTTCAGCCCAAGTGAATTTGTGCATTTCCGCGATGTCTTTGATGAACCGCTGGAAGACTTGGTGCGCGACTTTGCGGCGGCCGGCCTCGGCTCCATCCCCGGCGGAGGTGGCGAAATCCTCGTCGATCGCGTGCGCCAAAAAATTTCGCCGCTCAAGGCCATGAGCGATGACTGGCTGGAAGTCATGGCCATCGCCCATCGCCAGCACCTCGCCACCACCGCCACCATGATGTTCGGCCACGTGGAGACCGTGGAGGAACGCATCGAACACCTCGACCGCATCCGAGTGCTGCAAGATGCATCCGGTGCTGCAGGCAAAACGTCGACGCCCGCCACAGATTCTGCTGACGAGGCGCCGGCAGCACACGGGGAGTTCACCGCTTTCATTGCGTGGACCTTTCAGGCGGAGAACACCAAGCTCAAGGCCCCGACCGTCGGCTCGCACGAATACCTCCGCATGCAGGCGCTCTCACGCATTTATCTGGATAACATCGAGAACATCCAAAGCTCGTGGGTCACGCAAGGCCGCGAGATCGGCCAAGTTGCCCTACGCCACGGCGCCAATGATCTGGGCAGTATCATGATCGAGGAAAACGTCGTGTCCAAGGCCGGCACCGTATACTGCATGGACGTTGCCGACATGCAACGCCTGATCACTGACCTCGGCTACGAACCCCGCCAACGCGACAACTGGTACCACCTCGTCGACGCCCCCGCCGTGGCGGCTTAGTTAATTCAGGGACGGATCCACCGGGTTGGCAGTCGTGTCCTCGTTCTCATCCGAATCCACGGAATCGGTCACCGGCACAATCCGGGTTTCATCCTCATCCGGTCTGGCATCCAGCTCCGTTTCCTCGTCCGGCAAAGGTGACGGCTCGAGACTAAACACGCCTCCCAACACCGCCTCCTTCGCTTTCCACATCATAGTCATGGTGGTGGCGATAATCAATGTCGCCATCCACAATACCGAACCTTGCAAAGCTCCCTCCAACCCCGCGGCGCTGCCAAAGAAATCCGCCAACCCCGGCGCCTTCTGATAAAACAATCCAAACAGTTCATGACTCAACCGCACACACCACATGGCGGCGAGCAACGGAAAAAACAAAATGAAATTCAATGTCACAAAGAGTTTAATGTCCGCCCGCAGAATAGGATCGGGCAACATCGCCCCCAACCGCGTGAGCACATGGTTAAGGTTCAACAAAAACATTATGCCCGCCGCACAAAAGATAATCGTCGAGTAAATGATGTGTTTTTGACCAGCCGTGTAGCTGATGACCGGCAATTCCGGCAAGGTTTGGATCCAATGTAGAAACGGGGCCAACCCCATCATCACCAATGCCAAGACCTCGGTGATTTTCACAGCGCTTTGCCAGACCCCTTCCTGTGGCTGAAAATGTTTGAGCCGCGAAGCCCCGAACCACAGCAGTGCCATAGATAACAGCAGCGGCATTATACCCCAGGATTGCCAGGCTGGCGCCAGTATTTCCTGCACGCATACCAGCAGCGCAAACGGCAACGACCAGAACAACAATTCCAGACCACGCACCAATTGGCGCAGGGAGGGCATCAGGTCAGGGTGCAACGGGGGCGGCGCGGCCATGCGCCATTAGAACGATAGATAGGTGTAATCGTCCAGCCCGCGTTCGTAATCACGCAACATCTGCATCCCCACCGATGGCTGCACACGATCATCTGTGATGGCCGCATCGATCTGGCGCTTCATCTGACGCGTCAATTCCCGACGATCATACTGCATCGTGGTCAGGCAATCACAAATCGAATGGCCTCGCAGGGTTTCTTCAATGTAATAGCCATCGGGCTCATCCTCATCGAGAAACACATGCATCTCGTTCACACGTCCATATAGGTTATGCAAATCACCCATCACATCCTGATAAGCGCCTACGATGAAGATGCCCAGATAATAGGACTCGGCTCTGCGTCCGTTCCTCTTAAGGGAATGCAGTGTCAGCGTGTCTCGAGTCCCTTCCAGATCAATAAACTGCCGCACGGCCCCGTCCGAATCGCAGGTAATATCCGCCAAAGTCGCCTCTCGTGTGGGCCGTTCGTCCAATCGTTGCAGCGGCATAATTGGAAACAATTGCCCGATCGCCCAATGATCCAGCAGATTTTGGAACACCGAAAAATTGCAGACATACTGGTCACTCATCTGATCTTCCAGCGTCGCAATCTCCTCAGGCACATAGCCTTCGGATTGGCGGAAATGGGACAGCACCCGATCGCAAATCTCCCAGTACAATGTCTCCACTTTGGCCTTCACCTCCAGCTCCAGCACGCCAAGGGTAAACATGTTGTGCGCGTCATCCTTGCAGTTGAGGGCATTGTGATAGGCTGTTAGTTTACTAGATCGCCCAAGGTTACGGCGAATTTTCAACAGCGTCTGTACTAGCGGATGTTCCTCCGCGCCATATTTGAAGTGTGTCCGCTGCGCCTTGCTGTTCGCGCCAAACACCTCCACGACCAGTACACTGTGATGCGCCGTAATCGCGCGCCCGCTTTCGCTCACGATATTCGGATGCGCCACCTCTTCCGCTCCGCAAATCTCTCCAATGGTCTGCACAAGATCATCGGTGTACTCGCGCAGGGAATAATTGGCCGAACTTTCAAACGCCGCGCGGCTCCCGTCGTAATCCACCGCCAATCCCCCGCCGACATCCAGATACTCTACCGGAAACCCTTCCTTGCGCACCTTGGCATAGAACCGCGCCGCCTCCTGCACCGCCTTGCGCACGGTGAGAATATCCGGCACCTGCGACCCGATATGGGAATGCAGCAGGCGCAACGATTCCTCCCAGCCCTCCGCCCGCAGGCGCTCCAATGCGGCCATTAGCTGCGCGGTGTTCAGGCCAAACTTTGCATCCTCCCCGCCGCTGTCCGCCCACTTGCCCTTGCTACGGCTCAGTAACCGCAGGCGAATGCCCAGTTGCGGCTGCACGCCTTCGCTCTTGGCCACACGCAGGATCTGGTCCAGCTCATCGAGTTTCTCGATCACCAAAACCACCTGCTTACCCAGTCGCGTACCGGTGAGCGCGGTGCGGATAAAATCGGCGTCCTTGTAGCCGTTGCAAATCAACAGGGCATTCGGCATATCTTGGAGCGCCAGCGCGGCAAATAGCTCCGCTTTACTTCCCACCTCCAAGCCAAAATCATGATCCACTCCAGCATCCACCACCTCCTCCACGACCTCGCGCAATTCATTCACCTTGATGGGAAAAACTCCGCGATACCGTCCCTCGTAGCCATTGCGGGCAATCGCCTCATCGAACGCCGCACACAAACTCTTCACGCGATGCCGCAGAATATCCTGAAACCGAATCAACAACGGGCCATCCAAATCACGTTTCTGCGCCGCGGCGATGACGGCGGATAATTCCACGGCCGTGTCATCTCCCGGCAAAGGCTTGGCCACCACGCGCCCCGCCGTGTTGATGTCATAATACCCCGCACCCCAACGGTCGATGTGGTACATCTCGCGCGCCTGCCCAATACTCCATTCATTTTCCGGTGGGTTCATGAATGCGCGCATCATAGGAGCCCCTCCGCGCAATTTACAAGACGGTCATTGCCAAAAGACCGTGTCATGGGTTTCCTATCCGCATGCCCAAGGCAATGCTCCAGGATATTGTGCGGCACTGCGATCGCACCTTAAAGATTGATGAAATCGCCGATTACGACGGCGCCGTGAACGGATTGCAGGTCGAAAACAACGGCCAGGTCAGCCGCATTGCCGCCGCCGTGGATGCCTCCCTTGCCACCGTGCGCAAGGCCATCGAGGCCAAGGCCGACTTGTTGGTCGTCCATCACGGCCTGTTTTGGAGCCCGCAACAACCATGGACGGGCAAGAAGCGCGACCTCATCGGCGAACTCGTGGAGCACAACCTCGCCGTCTACAGTGCCCACTTGCCACTGGATCTGCACCCGCGCCTCGGCAACAACGCCGGCCTGCTCAAGGCCCTGAAGTTTACGAAACCCAAACCCTTCTTCGAAGAACGCGGCCAATTCATCGGTCTGCGCACCTCCACCCGACTGTGCCGCGACATTCTGGGCAACCGATTAAAAACCGTGCTGGGCGCACCGCCCGTCAAGATCAAGGGCGGCCCGAGCGTCTGCCGGAAAATCGGCATCGTCACCGGCGGCGCTGGCGGTAGCCTGGCCAAGGCCGCGGCCGAGGGCGTGGACACCTTTATTACCGGGGAAGGCGCGCACTGGACCGCCGCGTTGGCCGAGGAACTGGGGATCAACGTTTTTTACGGCGGCCACTACGCGACCGAGACGTTTGGCGTGAAGGCGCTTTCGGCTCATCTGGCGAAGAAGTATCGTCTACCGTGGACGTTTCTGGATCATCCGACGGGCCTGTAGAATCCTTGCCCCGATCTTTCCGGTGCGGCCCCCAAATCAGCAAGCCCACCACCAAAGCGCCCAAGCCGAACCCGGCCAGGCTCACGCGAATACTGCCTTCGCTGGGTGCAAACAGGAACTCCACAGTGTGCGCACCGGCCGGCAAATGAACACCGCGCATCAGGTAATTGGCCCGCAACAACTCCGCCGGCTGTCCATCGACTGTCACGCGCCAAGCCGGATGATGCTTGTCGTTTAACAACAACACAGTCGAGGTGTCCGACCGGGTTTTCAAAACAATGCGTTTGGGATCATACGATTCATATTGAGCCGGCACCACCGTGGCATTTCCTTCCTGGCTTTCCGGCGCCGGAATTGTTTCCGAGATCAACACCTCTCGATGCGGATCCCAAGTCTTCTGCGGCAAGGTCGCCAACACCTCCCCATCCTCTACCCCACTACGCCATTGAGCGTACAAACCGGCGCGAGGCAACGCTCTTTTGAAATCGATCAACGCCAACGGCCCGTTGGTTAAGGCGGCCGTCTGCACATCCTCCACCGTCCGCACCTCCTGCCCCTGCTTCTTTGGCCCCAAGCCAAAATGCAGGCGTTCATCAAACACGCCTTCCTGACCGTAAAAGGAATCCAAATGCGCCGCTCCACCACGTCCCAAGCCGAGCAAGTAACGGGAGCTGGTCAATTCACATAACCGCAGAGCATCAGCCGCCAGCGCCTCGCGATAAGCGCGATTGTCCGCCGCGACGCGTGGCTCCTGAATGATATCCGCCGATTGAATCTGATAATAAGGAAAATGATGCTGCGCCCACAACACAGTGTACACGCTGTTGAACAACTGTACTTGTTGAAACTGCTGCATCAAGTTTTGCATCTGCAGTTGAATCTGCATTTGATCTGTCCGGTTGGTATCCTGTAATTGCTGCTGCAACAGCATCAGTTCACTTTGCGCCAAACGCGCCGCAAACTGACCCGGGAAAATCTTCACCCGCTGCTGATGAGGCGTCCTCGCCAAGACGTTTAATACCGCGTTGGTTTCATATTTCTCTGCGTAGTTTTCATGCACCAAATACCGCGCATGCGCCCGGCCGAAATCCACCGCCAACAACAGGCCACACACAGCCCATGTCCAATGCGCGGCACGTCCGCCCCAAACTCCCGAGATGATCAGCAGCATCACCCCCACGCTGATCACAAGCGTGATTAACCCCGCGCCCATCATCTTCAGGCTAAACTGCGCGATTAACACCGAGTCGCCTCCCATTTGCAGGCCTTCGGTCAAATGTCGTTTTAAGTCCGACTGGACCGCCGCGTAAAACACCCAAACTAGAACCCCCAGCAATACGCATCCGATCAACCCTTGGCACAGCCGCCGATCCAAGCCCTGCAATTCCCCCCACCATTGTTTCAAGTGACTGAAGAAATCGGCTTTGCGTTTTTTCTCCATATACGCGCGCGCCATGCCTTCCAGACCGTAAGCAAATAGCACCACCAACCCCAGACTGGCCGGATGCATAAACTTGATCGGGTTGCGAATGCTGTTGAAGAACGGTAACGGGTACAGCATTTGATAAAACGGCGCATGCCGTCCCCAGGCAAACAACACCGAAAGCACGACCAGCCCGCCCCAGAAAATCACCCACCGACGATCAACGGTTCCCAATCGCCCGGCCGATCCCAAAGCCGCCTGCATCAACGCCCAAAGGCCGACCAGCAGCACGAGCAATCCCGCATAAATGCCGTAACCCGAGTGCCGCGGCAATCCCGGCTGACTCGGGTGCCATCCCGGGGATTGCCCGACAGCACCCCAGTATCGCGCGCCCTCAGCCGAATCCAGTCTATACCCAAACAAGCCCGGCACCGCCAACCGCGCGGTTTCCGCCTTGGGCAAACTCCATTGAGTGGCGAAATTCCATTGCTGCTGATCAGTAAATTGCTGTTGTTGAGCAGCAGCCGCTTTTCCTTCGGTATTCAGCAAATTACTCAAGGCATGCCCCGCCATCAAAGCCGACGCCACCGCCAGCACCACCACCAGCCCCACCCCTTTTGCCGTGGCCAAGCCCCACGCCCCACGCTCGGTTTCATTGCGATTGTAGGCCGCCATCAAGACAAACACCGCTACGTACAAACTAAAGATACCGCCTACATCAAAGCTCTCCATCACGCCTTGGCCCAGCCCTAAGCCCCCCAGCACCACCCAAGCCACCATCCGCCAACCTGTTTCGCGCAGCCCATGGATTACCGCCGCCATGGCCAAGAACGCCCCCGCCGCGCCCAAGGCCACGCTCGGTAGCCCCCAGCAGGCGTAGGTGAAAAAATCTCCGTTCAAGGCCGCCGCCAAGCCGCCCAGAAGACAGACCGGCTGACGAAATCTAAGCGCCCGAAAAAACACCCACGCACAAAACCCCAACACCACCAGCGAAACCGGCTGGTACCATTTGGCGAATAAAACGGCGCCCTGATCTCCGCCTTGCCAAAGGCACAATTCAAAGAATGCCTTGGTGAAATTCGGCATCGCCGAGGGAGCTTCACCGCCTACCCAGTTGAGATCTTGCCAAAACGCCCAGCCATTTTTTTCGTCGGCGGCATGCGCCTGAATCTGCCCGAGGGGCGCGTCATTGGCAAAGACGACTTTATTCTGTTCGAAGCTCTCACTGAAAAAACAGGCCATCACCAGCCCGAACAATCCCAATGCCAAAAGGGCATCCTTCCACCACGGCGAAACGGGATTCTGGGGAGTGTCTGAATTCGGCATACCGTCCTCAACGCCGACCTTGCCCAAACGTATCCCGCAGGGCAACGGCCAAGTTTCCCAAGGTCCAGGCCAGACCGCCGGTGATCTTGCGCGTGGTGCAGATGACTTCGGCACGGTACTCGGCCGTGGCGTCTGGTTCACCCTGGATCATGACCCGGCTGGTACTCGCCAACAGGCAACGTTGGCGGAAATTCCAGAGCCATGCCGACAAGCCGCCCTTGCCCAGCAAAGCCGAAGCCGCACACATGGCCTTCCATTCGTCGGCGATTACTTCCGAGGGTTTGGATTTGTTGTGTGAAGTGGTCGTATACTCATGCCGCCGGTATTGGCAAAGCGCGGATGGCACCTCGATGATGCTCTCGCAATGCGTCGCCAGTTCCGCATAAAAAACGGCGTCGGCGCACTGGATGTAATCGAGGCTAAATTCCACGGGTAACGGGGCGCGATTGGTTTTCATCAGCACAGCCGGTAAACAGATCGTGCGCAAGTCCGCCTGCGAGGCAATGAAGCGTTCGCGCGCAATCCGCCGAGGTTGACCGTTCGACTCGATGGGAAACGGATTCACCAAATCGCCGCCCTGCACGAGCGCGTCATTTCCATCAATCACTTCGTACGCCGCATAAGCCAGCGCTCGACCGTCGACCGACTCCAGCGGGCTCAGCAGGCGTTCATAAAAATCCAGCGCCACCAAGTCATCGGCCGTGAGTAGATGCAACACGTCCGCTTCGGAGGCAAACCGAAGGGCGGCATTGAAATTTTCCGTGGAGGAAACATGCGCCTCGTTCAAGCGCCACTCGAAACCTTCCGACTCAAACTCCTTAGCAATGGCCGCCGTGCCGTCGGTGGAGCAATTGTCCTGAATGATAACGCGATCCGGCCGGCGCGTTTGTGCGGCCACGGACTCCAGCGTTGCCTGCAGAAACCGTTCCCCGTTGTACACAGGAATCACTGTCACCAACCGGCTCATGCCTTGCCCAAGATCCGCCGCAACACCTCCGCCACGCGCGCCACCTGCGCCTGCTCCAGGCACAGCGCCGAAGGCAGGTTGATTCCCCAAGGGCTCAGGCGGTAGCTCACCGCATTGCGCTTTCGGGCCGCCGCCGCTTGCGCCTGGCCGGCGTACGCCGGCAGACTGCTGAGCGGATGAAACATCGGCCGGCTGTCGATGCCTTCCTGATCGAGTGCCGTCATCAGTTTTTCTTTCGGCCAATCCAACATCGGATCCAATACCGCGGTCACCATCCAGTAGGTGTTTTTTGTTTCGGCCGGTTCATGATTGAGCGTGAGACCATCCACGCCCTCGAGCGCTTCCCGGTACCACGTAAAAATATCCCGCTTCTTGGCCACCAATTCGTCCGCGCGTTCCGCCTGCCCCAAGCCAATCGCTGCGGCCACCGGCGGCATCTTGTATTTGAATGCCACCTCGGTGTTTTGAAAATGCACATCACCCGGCTCGCGACCGTGATCGCGCAGGTGCAGCACGCGCGCGTGCAGGGCATCATCATCCGTCACAAACATCCCGCCTTCACCGGTCGAAAAAGTTTTGGACCCATGAAAACTAAACGCCGCCACATCGCCCAACGTCCCCGCCTTGCGCCCACCGCTCTCACTACCAATCGCCTCGGCGGCATCCTCCACAATCAACAGTCCGTGCTCCTCGGCAATCGCCCGCAGTGCATCATAATCCGGCACGCCGCCATACAGATCCACCGGTAAAATTGCCTTGGTGTTTTCCGTAAGACACGCGCGCACGCTTTCGGCGCTGAGGCACCACGTGCGCTCGTCCACATCGGCAAACACCGGCGTGGCGCCCACATACGTCACCGGCGCGGCGCTGGCGATCCACGTGAGGTCGGGCATAATCACCTCATCG
The DNA here is from genome assembly GCA_038139415.1 of Verrucomicrobiales bacterium. Taxonomy (GTDB): domain Bacteria; phylum Verrucomicrobiota; class Verrucomicrobiia; order Limisphaerales; family UBA1100; genus UBA1100. The sequence continues at coordinate 66,690 of JAYOSV010000010.1, forward strand.
CCCGGCCCAACCCCCGCCGCCGCCAAGGCCAGATGCAGTCCCGAAGTGCACGAAGGCAAACTCACCGCGTGTTTCACGCCGATATACTTGGCAAAAGCTTCCTCGAAGCGGCGCGGATATTCCCCCGCGCGGGCGTACCATCCATGCGCCGCCGCGTCGGTGGCGTAATCAATCTCCCGTTGCGATATGCTCGGCCCGGCGATGGGAATGCGGTCCTCCATCAGTCCGCCATGCATTTTAAATAACCGCCCGAGGCCACGCTGATTTGCAGCTTGGCATCAATGGCCGTGTCCACTTCGAAACGATCGCTGGTAGACATAAATGCCTCCACGGCCGTCGCGGGATTATTCCCCTTATCCCATGGACGATCCGGAAACGATCCCGCCGGCATTTGCTCGATGAGCGTATCACACACCACGAGGTAGCAATCCTTCGTGACGAGCGGCGCGTACAGCTCCAGCTCACGCAACACATGCGCGTGCGTGTGATTCGAATCCAGCACGACCATAATGCGTTCAGCACCGTCCGCCACCGCCCGCACTTGATCTGCAATGGAGTCGTCGATGGAAGAGCCTTGAATGATTTCGATGCGCTCAAACATCGGATGCGCCTCAATCTCGGCGCGGTTGTGATCGCGAATATCAATATCAACACCGAGCACACGGCCGTCATTGCCGAGCAGTTGCAACATCGACGCGTGAAAGATCAGCGAACCGCCATGCGCGATACCGGTCTCAATAATGAGATCCGGCTTGGTGTCCCAAATGATTTCCTGCAACGCCGCGAGATCCTGCGGAAACTGAATAATCGGGCGACCGAGCCAAGTGAAATTGTAGGTGTACTTGTGCGGCGCAATGGCGTTAACCCAGTTGATCGTAGCCTGCCGCACCGCCGCATCGGTGCGCAGTCCCTCGATATTTTCCTGCACTTCGGCAATGAAACGGGCCACTTCGCTCATTTCACGAAATCCTTCCAGCAAACCGTCCGCGGGGCAATCACATCCCGTCCGGCTTGTCCGCAGTTGGCCAATAAATCAAGCGCGCTGACAAACGGAGTGAAGTCTCCGTGTAGTTGTGGGTAGGCGCGCTTTTCATAATCCATGTACTCCACCGCGATCCCCGCTTCGTCAAACGCCGCATGATCCAAATAATCCGCCGCACCCTGCCCGGTCACATAACGTTTTGCGCCAAGCTCCCGGCAAATCGCCAGCACCCGCTCACTGCCGCCGCCTTCGATCGCCGCCATCTCTGATGACCGCAGCACGGTCTCCGGCATTACCTCAAACGAATCCGCCAATGCCTCCATGCTCGCCGCGCTTAAGCCCGCTAAGGACGCTTGGCCCGCAGCAAACACCGACTCCACCAGCGCAAGCATCTCGGCCACGTGCGGCCCCGTCGCGTAGGATTGCTGGAGCGTGGTCCAATGTTTGCGTTGCCAATCATGCGTCGCCGGTTGGGCTTCATTGAGCCTCTGGCCCAGTTTGTTTTCCGCCAATGGCACGGTCAGCCACGGCGTACCGTCGGCCGTCTTAATTTGCACGCGATTGAAAAAACCACCCTTCGAAAACTGCGCGTCATCCAGGTGCACCCACACATCCGCCAGCGCCATTTGCTCGAGCATCCCCACCCACGGGAAATACATCGGCTGTGAAATGAGCACCGTTTTCATCGCAACCTTTTCTCCATGAACAGCACGTCCCGCCAATGCCGGCCATCAAAATGCAGCCGCCGCTTGAGGTCGACCGTCGAAAATTTCAATTTCCGATAAAACGCAATCGCCCGATGGTTCACCCTTAACACACGCAGCGTCAATTTTCGGCAACCGCGCTGTCGCGCCTCCGTCGCCAACAACCGCATCGCCTCCGTCGCCACGCCTTTGCCGCGGACATTCGCCGCCAAACAAATCCCCAAATCCGCCGAACCCGATTGAATTTGTGTCAATTGCACAAACCCGCGCGGGCCATCGGCATCAACCACCCAAAACGCGCCCTGCGGATCATCGGTTCGCCGGCGAATCCATGCCTGCACCTCCGCATCCAAATACACGCACGCTTCAATCATCAACTGCCGCTGGATCGACTCATCATTCCGCAAAGCCGCCAGCAAGGAAAAATCCGATTTCACCGGAGCTCGTAATTGGACTGTCACGGCAAAAACATCTCCAGCTCCGGCAGCGGTTCGGCGGCCAATTCCGTTTGCGCCACGCGCGGATTAAGCCCGACATACAATCGCTGCACTGTTTCCGGCAAGGCTTCCGGCGATACGATTGGCTTGCCGAGCAGGACTTGTTGTTGTCGATGCGGATTTTGATCGAGGAAACACACAACCGCTTCCGGCTGTTCCAAGCTCGCGTGAATGAATGTGCCGTAAAAGCCCGAGCCATAAATCGCCGCCGCCCCTGAACCGGCCTTCTCGAATACTGAAACGCGATCACCAAACTCGTTCCAGTACGCTGCCATTTCATGAACCGATTGAGAAATGGATTTCGTTTCCGCCTCAACCCCAACGCCCTCGCTCTTTTCAGCCACGACCACCCACGCACTATTATGAGCCTCACCATTGATTTCCCGCACAGTGAAACCGGCATCCACCAACAGGCGTAGTAGCGATTGCGCGGAGAAGTGATTCACATGATCGGCCACTACAAGGTCCGCCGTGTTGGCAAAGATGTTCGGCACCAAAAAATAAAACGCACCACCTTCCTTCAACAATCCATGCACGGCGCACACAAACGCCCGCGGATCCGTCACGTGTTCCAGCGCAAAAAAGGAGAGAACCGCGTCCATTTGGCCAGCCCATCTGACCGGCACTTCACTGATCGCCTGATTGGCAGTCGGCACAAAATCATTCCAAAACGGCCGATACTGTTCACCTACATCAAACACAAACGGCACCACATCATCACGCCGACCACACAGCCCTTTCAGCGTACTGGCCTTGCCGCAGCCGTAGTCGAGCACGCGGGCGTTGACGGGCAGATTCACTTTCTCGAGCAGCGTGGTGATTTGGTGTTCGGTGCGGAATATTTTTTCACTTCCACGCACTTCGTAGAGTTGATCTTCCTTCTCGCTGGCGGTGAGGATGTGATAATCCTCCGCATAAAATTTCTCGAGTGTCGGCAGTGGAGCTGTCTGAGTATGGCCGCATTCTTCGCAGTGCCAAACGCGCGTGCGACCTTCCAGCACTTGGCACAGGGAGGTAATAGAAAACGGCGCGGACGATTCGTACACCGGCTTACCGAAATTCGATTGGCAAATACAGCACGCCTCCATTAATCCACCACCAATTCCGGATGCACAGCCCGCAGGTCTTTGCCGGCGGCGTACGCGCCGGGCCAGCCGAGTTTCCTGCCCGTCGGCTCGACGAAATTAAACCACCGCAATTGCAGCGACCACCGCGAGCGATCGGAAACATTTTTACCGGAACGATGCAGCGTGAGGAAATCGACCAACACCAAATCACCCGGCTCAGTCAGCGGCGTCGTCTTTTTGTAATTCGCCACGCGCGCTTCCTCGTCCACCAACGTGAGCCCATAAGCGCCCGTCTTATCCGGATTCGCTTCATCCATTTCCTGTACCGGCGCAAGGCCATCTCGATGTGATCCGACACAAAATTCCACCGGCCCGAGTTCTGGAGTCATCGCCACGAGCGGACCCCAAAACACCAACCCATCGAGACTGCGAATTTGGGCTGGGTAATCCTGATGCCAGCCGGCGCGGAATTTTTCTTCCTGCGGATTGTCGATACGGATGCCGTAGCCGCCGGCGACGATGGCCGGCTGATCGGTGGCGCGCACCTGCCGCACGACGGCTTCGTGCTTTGTGCTCGCCACTAGGCGGATGAAGGCGGGAATTTGTTTCACCGCATCGTACACGCGCGCGCCTAATGCGCGGTCGTGCGCGATCAATTCCTGAAAGCCACCATCAAAATTCTCCGGCGCAAAAGGCGGTTGCTCGATGGTCAGCCCCTGCTCCTCGATCACCAGCCCAATGATGGCATGGATGCCACGCTGGATGGGCTCGATCTCCGCGACTTCGTAAAAGCCGCGCACCACCACAAAGCCGTCGCGTTGGAACGCTTCCAATTGTTCGGTTGTGAGGGGCACGCTCATGATGCGTAATCGGGGAACGATTGATCGCGGTCATTCACAATGGGATCCGCCAACGGCCAATCGATTTGAAATGCAGGATCATTCCAGCGCACGCCGGTCGCCGCCTCGGCCTCGTACGCGGTGCTCATTTGATAAAAGAGCGTGCTGTCATCGGCCAAGGTTTGAAACCCATGCGCGATGCCTTCAGGCATAAAGAGCGCGCGGCCGTTGGTTGCGCTGAGTTCCGTCGCGAAGGATTGCTTGTAGGTCGCCGACTCCGGTCGGAGGTCCAGTGCCACATCGTGCACCACGCCGGTCATGCATCGCACCAGCTTGGCCTCGGCGTGTGGGGCGGTTTGAAAATGCATACCTCGCAAGGTACCGCGGCGGGCGTTGTGCGAGAGATTGCACTGGGCCAAATCCACCGACAATCCCTGTGCGGCAAAGGCCTCGCGGCACCACGCGCGCGCGAACCAGCCGCGGTCGTCCTCGTGTCGATCCAGATCGATCACAAACACGCCAGGCAAATGGGTCTCGGTAAATTGCATCAGATCAGGCGCACTTCGGGGATCGGGATCAGGAACCGGCCGCCGGCTTCCCGATAGGTCGCTTGCTGCGCGAGGATTTCATCCGCGAAATTCCACGCCAACAACAAAGTCACATCCGGCGCGCGTTTTACCAACTCTCCGGCATCTACCACAGGTACATGCACGCCGGGAGTCAAGCGGCCGTGTTTGTGCGGACTGCGGTCGGCCACGAATTCCAAATCTGGCGCGGTCAGCCCGCAATAATTCATCAATGTACTGCCCTTCGCCGCGGCGCCATAAGCGGCCACGCGTTGGCCGGCGGCCCGCAATGCAGCCAATTTACAGCGCAAGGCCTCACGGGTGGTGGCAGCCTGAGCGGCAAAGTTTTCATAGAAAGCCGCCGTATTCACTCCGGCTGATGTCTCGGTCGCGCGCAGTTCTGCCACGGAATCTTCCGCCGCGTACGTTGCATGATGCACAAAAATCCGCAGCGATCCCCCATGCAACGGGGTGCGCTCCACTTGGGTGATCCGCAATCCGTGCCGGGCAAACAACGGCTCCAGCGCGGTGATCGTGAAATAAAACACGTGCTCGTGATAGATCGTGTCAAACTCGCCCTGCGCGATCATGTCCACGGCATACGGAAACTCCAGCACAGCGCGACCCTCTGGCGACAGCAATTCGCGCAGGCCGGCGACGAAGTCGTTTGTGTCCGGCGCATGCGCGAAGACGTTGTTCGCCAGAATCAAATCAGCCGGTTGTTCAGCGGCCAATTCGCGCGCGAGTGGTTCGGTAAAAAAATCCACGCGCGTGTTGACGCCGCGTCCCCGCGCAACTGCCGCAACATTGTCCGCCGGCTCAATCCCCAGATGCGACACACCGGCCTCAGCAAAGTGCCGGAGGAGATAGCCATCGTTGCTGGCGATCTCTACCACGTGTTGGGGTGCGAATTCCTTCTGGTATCGCTCCGTGCACTCGGCGGCGTGTGCCACCCACGCATCGGAGTAGGACGAGAAATAAACGTACTCGCTGAAAAGCTCCACCGGCGGCACGAGATCGGTGATCTGCAGCAGCCAGCATTCGGTACATACCGCCAGCCGCAGCGGAAAGCGGGGTTCGGGCTGATCCAGATCTTCCGTTGACAGAAAATTATTGGCCAAAGGCTGCTCGCCCAAATCGAGCACCAACAAGCCATCGAGAGACTGACAGGAGCGGCATTGGAATCCGGCCACTTCCATGTCAGCGAGCCCAAACGCAGGATTGAGCGGAGGCCGCCGCGGCGTAGGCTTCCAATTGCGCCCGGCATAAATCCGCGCCCGCGGCGGATTCGTCTTCATGCCGTTGCTGATACCAGAAGGCGGTTTGTTGCACGGCTTCGGCAAAACCCCAAACCGGCACCCAACCCAGTACGGTCGCCGCCTTATCGATATTCAACGACAAGGTCGGAGCTTCGTGGGGGGCGTTGGGATCGGATGCATCGGTCCATTCGCCGGGCCAATGTTGCAGCAGGGTTTCCACCAGCTCTCTCACCGGCCGCTGGGCTTCGAGGCGAGGACCAAAGTTAAAGGCGTCTGCCAAGTCGGCCTCCTTCGCCAAGCGCGCGCCCAGCCACAAGTAGCCGGACAAACAATCGAGCACGTGCTGCCATGGACGCGTGGCAGCCGGATTCCGCACGGCGATGGGTGAGCCGGCGCAAAGCGCGCGAATGCAGTCGGGCACAAGACGATCCTCTCCGTAATCGCCGCCACCGATTACGTTGCCCGCACGAGCGACGGCGATGCGGCGATGAAATGCACGCCGCCAGCTGGCGGTCATGATTTCCGCCGCGGCTTTGCTGGCCGAATAAATGTCGTGCCCGCCCAGCGGATCGGTTTCGCCAAAGGCATGATCGCTGCCGTTATTTTCGTAACACTTGTCGCTGGTCACGACGACTACGGGGCAATTGTTTTGATGCACACGCAGGGCTTCCAGCACGTGGGCGGTCCCGAGGATATTGGTGGTGGCGGTCTCCAACGGCGCCTCGTACGAGCGCCGCACGAGCGGTTGCGCGGCCAGATGAAACACCATCTCCGGTTGCACACTGCCGACGGTTTTTTGAACCAACTCGAAATTGCCGATGTCCCCAATGATCTCGCTGAGGAACGTCTCCGGGGCCACGGTTTCATGGAGATTCGGTGAGGCATGAGGCGCGAGCGCAAAGCCATGCACATGGGCACCCAAGTGCTGCAGCCATTGACTGAGCCACGCGCCCTTGAACCCGGTGTGGCCGGTGACCCAAACGGTTTTGCCGCTGTAAAATCCGCCGAACATTCCTACCAAATTTTCCACGGCGCATCGCCGGCCGCCCACAGGGCCTCGAGCTGTTGCTGCTCGCGGTAGGTATCCATGCACTGCCAGTAGCCGGGATGGCAATGGGCCTTGAGCTGGCCTTCGTCGGCGAGCTGCTCTAGCGGCTGGCGTTCAAGGATGCAGTCGTCGCCCGTGAGATACTCGCCGATGCGTCGGTTAAACACGCAGTAACCGCCGTTCACAAAGCGCGGTTCCTGATCGGGTTTCTCGGTGAACGCGGTAATGGTGCCTTCGGTGATAGAGAGTTCGCCAAATCGGCCGGCTGGTTTCACGGCCGTGGCGGTGGCCACCGCGCCGTGGTTTTCGTGGAACGCCACGGCGGCATTGATGTCGCAATCACTCAGGCCATCGCCGTAGGTGAAGAGAAAATTTTCCTCGCGCACATGCGGCAGGGCGCGCGCAAGGCGGCCGCCGGTTTGGGTTTCGGAACCGGTATCGAGCAGCGTCACCGTCCAGTCCTCCTCATCATGATGCGTATGATACTGCACCTCCGGTTCGCGCCCGAGCTTCAGCGTCACGTCGCTGGTGTGCCAGAGGTAATTGCGAAAGTAATCCTTGATGATCTCGCCCTTGTAACCAAGGCAGAGGATGAATTCCTTGTGCCCATGATGAGCGTAGGTTTTCATGATATGCCAGAGAATCGGCCGGCCGCCGATCGGCACCATGGGTTTAGGGCGATACTCCGTCTCCTCGCGCAGCCGCGTGCCGAGTCCGCCACAGAGAATGACCACCTGCATGACCGCAGCTTAGCCCTGCCTGTGCGCACTGGGCAACGCTAACTCTTGCCCAACGCCTCCAAATGCCGCAGTTCCTCGCGAGCCATGGCGCGGTAATCATAGCGTTGAGCCAACTCCCGGCCCTGACGGCCCATCGCCTCGCGGGCAACAGGGTCATCTAGCAATTCCAAAATCGCCCGGCTGGCGGCAGTTTTATCCCCAAGCGACACCGAATGCAGCACGTCGGGAAAAACCTCCTGAAAAACCGGCAGGTCATAGGCCACCACAGGCAGTTCGCTGGCCAGATATTCATTTACCGCCAAACCCCAGCCTTCCTCGCTTGATAGGCTCAGTCCCAGTCGTGCCTCAGCCAGCAGCCGGTTTTTATCCTCCTCACCTATGCCGCCGGTGAATTCCACGCCAGCCATCAATTTGCGCACGGTAAATTGTTCCATCACCGCCGTCCGATGCGGTCCTTCGCCGATCACCTTCAACGTGGCCGTGGGCCGGGCGGCTTTCACTTGGGCCCATACTTCCGGCAAATCAAACACGCCCTTCAATTCATGCAGCCGACCGAGAAACACCACATCGTGCTTTTTCTGAGAGTCGGGCAGCGGGTTAAACTGATCCAGATCAATACTCGAACCCACCGTGAGCGTATCGCGGGGTGTGAGCCCGAGGCGTTTCTCCAGCGCGAGATAATCGCGCGCCACCACCGGGCTGAGGCAGTACACAAACGCCGCCTCGGTGGACGCCCACCGGGCGCTCTTTTTTTCGCCCCACAGTAAAAGGCGGTTGATGAACCCCAACCGCTGCGTTTGCGCGCCGAGTACATGCTGAATCTTAACTCCCCAGGGCACACCTAAGCGCCGCGCAATGACACGGGCGCAAAAGGTCTCCACCACAAATGGACAGGTGGCATACACCACGTCATAGCCAGCATGCGGCCGGCGTAGGGCGGAAAGGCAACGCCATGCGTACGCGGGAAAGTGCCGCCAGGTTTGATGCAGTTGCGCGGTTGCATCAAAAAAATCATCGCTACTAAGGCGCCCGCATTCAGGCGCCAAATCCCGCAACTGCGCCTGCGCCACGCGGCCGGTGAGAAAATCGACCGTGTGACCCTCGGCCACCCACACGCGCGCCATGTTCACATACTCGCGCAGTACGCCGGAGATGGAGACACTGTCGTTGAGCGTGTTGTGAACGAGCAAGATGCGCATAGCAGGGATCAATTCGGAGCATCAAACTCCGCAACTAGGAGCGCGTTGGCAAAGGGAAAAGGCCGGCCAAACGGCGTGCCCATCGCCTGATGGCGCGCCACTTCCTTCCATTCGCGCGGCCCATGGCGCAGCAGAAACCAGCCACGATCCTCGCCCAGTTCATTGCGCTCGATCAAGCGGTCCAATTCAGGGTTGTAGCCCAGCGGCACCGTGATCGCGAGGCGGCCCTGCGGGTTTAGCAAATTCCGGCAAGCGGCGATGGCGGCCAGAATTTTATCCGCCGAACCACCCGGGGCATCGTCATCAAAGCCAATATGTTCAAAGGTGGAAATGGACAGAATCAAGTCAAACCGCTCCTCGGTTTGCCACGTGGTGATGTCTTCATTGATCACGCCCGACGCGGTTTCGTATTTATCCAGCACGGCATGATCGTGATCCCCGTAATGCCCGAACACATGGCCCACTTCCAGGACGCGGGCGGCCTCCTCGGCGGCCTGTTCGAGATACCATCGGCCAAGCGGCACTTCCACGGCACGTTCATTGCACCAGGTGACGTTGTAATGCGCGTAAAAGCACGGGAGCAATCCGCCGCGAAATTTGAAATGCCGTTCGCGCAGGAAGGGCACGACGATTCGTGAGGCCAGAATCCGAAAGGGCAGACAAACAATTTCCCCCCAACCAAAGCGCCGAGCAAACCATTGCACGCGGCCAATCACTCCGCTGTACAAATGATCCTCCGATTCCATGCGCGCCAAACCAACCAAAGCCGCCGCGCGCGGACAAGCCAATGTTGCGGGCAACACGCCATTGACTTGCCCACGTCGTACGCCAAGGATGCGCCCGGCGCTCATGATTTTGCCCCAACTCATCCGGCTGCATCTGAATTACGAGAAGAACGCGCACGCTTTTTTTGATCTGCAGGCGCGTGATGCGCTCGATTGGCTGCAGGCCGGAGGCATCCAGATTGGCCCGAAAACCCGCATGCTCGACCTCGGCTGCGGCCACGGGTACCCCGGCCAACTTTGCCGCGAGGCCGGTGCGCAGGTGGTCTTTGCCGATTTTGAGGACTTACGGTTGGACACCTTGAAGGAAGCCCCTTTTCGGCAAATTGATCTCAACCAAGCCGACCTCGCTGATTATGGCCAACACGATCTGGTAATGTGCTCCAATGTGCTCGAACATCTCGCTGAGCCGAATCATCTCCTGAGCCACCTCGACCAGCTGCTCAATCCCGGCGGCGTGTTTTATCTGAGCTGGACCAACTGGCTTTCCCCTTGGGGCGGCCATGAATTTTCCCCGTGGCATTATCTCGGCAAACAATCCGGGCCGATTCATACGGTTGGCAAAAACCTTTTCAAGACCTATATCGGTGAAGTCCTGCAACTACTTCGGGCTCAGAAAAACCTCAAGGTCCGGCGCATGGCTCCGCGCTATTACAACGAGTTCTCTTTCCTGATGAACATCCCCGTAGCCCGCGAATTCCTCGCGTGGAACTGCGCATTGCAGGTGGAGAAAGTGAATGAAGAATAGCGAGGGAGGCGCAAAGGCGAGTCACTCTCCCTTGGCCCAGGACTCCAATTGATCGCAGGCCACTGGCAGCACTTCATCCCAATGAAACGTGCGGGCGCGACCGCGGGCGGCTTGACGCCAATCCTGATAAGCCCCTTCGTGGCTTTGCACCTCGGCAATCATAGCGGCCAATCCTTCGGGAGAAGCTTCATCCGACACCAAGCCCGTCTCCCGATGCCGCGTGGACTCCACCAATCCGGGTGAAGGATACACGATTGCCGGCGTGCCCATGGCATTGGCTTCCACTACGTTAAGCCCCCAGCCTTCGCGTACGGAAGTGTGCAGGAGAAAATGTGCCTCACGCAGGGCGGCATCTTTATCGGCTTCATTGAGTCCGCCACGAAACGTGACATAATCCTCCAATCCCAATTGCTTCACCGTCTGGCGAATTTCCGTTTCGCACTGGCCTTGCCCCACGATCTCGAGCGTCGCCTCCAGCTGATGATGTTCACGCAGGCACCACACCGCGACCACCGCGTGGTCCACCTGTTTATTGGGCGCCAAGCGCGACACGGTAACGAGCCGCAGCGGTTCATCCAGTTCCTTCTCCGGCAACTCCTCCAAGGCCCGCGTGGCCACGCCGTAGGGAATTTGGACGATACTTTCCACGCCCTGTTCGGCGAGTAATTCGCGGGTGTAATCGCTTGCCGTCCAAAACGGAACCTCACGATATTGCCGCAGGGTCAGGCGTTCCTGCCAACGGCCAATGGCATTGAGTGGCCAGGGATAAAAGGCATCCCAAATCGGCCCGAGCACTTCATGGATATACGCCACGCACTTGTCCGGACACCAATTGGGCGCGTACCACGGAATGCCGTGATGCTGGTCGATCACAAGGTCAAATGGATCCTGCTCTGAATGCCATTTGCGAGCCGAGAGCCAAGCGGTAAATTTACCGCCCTCCCGAAGCACACGAATGCCGTCGATCAGTTCCTCCGACGCCCCTCCAAGGAAGGCATTGGCAAACCAAGTGACATCATGCCCGCGCTCCACGAGCCCGCGCAGATACGCCAGCGTCACCCGCTCCGCCCCGCCGGCCAACGGATTGCGCGGATCACGCCAATTGAGCATCAGAAAACGCACGGGGGCGCAGTGTGCTGATGCGGCATGGGGGTGACAATGAAAAAGGCGCGATTGACCGCGCGGCCGGTTTATCGAATGATGCACGCACGCGCGAGTGGCGGAATTGGTAGACGCGCCGGATTTAGGTTCCGGTCTCGCAAGGGGTGGAGGTTCGAGTCCTCTCTCGCGTACCATTTCTTTCGGTCAATTCGCCTGATCATAAGCGGTTGACAGGTTCCTGTGGATCCCAAGACTGCTCAAATGCCTGTTCTGGCTCAATTCTGTACTATTTTCTTTGCCGGAATCCTAAGCATGGCAGCCCCTCCCAAAGGCAACCCCAAAGCCAATTGGCTGATCCATCAGTCGCGTGACGGCGAGCGCAGGCATTTTTGCAACGCCATCACCGCCATGGCCGTGCCGTATTGGCGATGATAATCGTACAAGGGGAAATCCCACCAATCGCCGTCTTTTTCCTGCAATTTCATGAGAGTCGTCGCCAAATGATCCTGCAACCGCGGCCGATCCTTTGCCGGCACATGATCCATCAACAACCCCGCGTAGTAGTGGCCGTAGTAATAGAAGTAACCGGCGATCTGAAACCACGCTTCATGCGGCACAGGCCGTTTACGCCCAATGCCCAGCCAATCATTGCGCGCGAACAAACGATCCAACCAATCCACCATCACCTGGTCGGTAATCCGCGGATCGTCCCATAACCGCAGCGCCAAGTTACCCACCTGCGAACGGCCCAAACTCCCCGCAGGCCGGTTGATGCCGCGCCGCGGACCGTTCTTAAGATATTCGCCATACAAAAAACTGCCATCGGGTAAATGCTGCCTTTGGGTGGCGGCGAGGGCGCGCTTCACCAAATGCGGCGGCGGCTTCAAGCCCGCCTGTTTGGCTTCATGAAAAGCCACCAACACCGTGCCGTTGACAAAAGAAATGGAACTGCTCGCCGGCTTTTGCGTGCCCAGCCGGAAATCATAATATCCCCAGCCGCCATCCACCGATTCATAACGGGTAAGCCGGTCGAATTGCGTGGCAATCACCTGCTCGATCCGTTTCACCTTGGCGACATCCTTGGCCTGCTGCGCCCGAGCGCGCAAACGCACCAGCGCCTGTAACCCGTAGCCGTGCGCCCACACGTTGTACATCGCATCGGCCGTGGCGCGGCGCAGCTTGGGTAAATGTTCCAACAGGTACGCTTCCGAGTCCTTGATCGCCGCCCGCACCTGCGGGGTATCGCCGCCCGCCTCAATCAAGGCCGAGGAGCACAACGCCGTAACCGCCAGCCGAAACGCGTAATGGCTGTGATAGGTGGGCGCGTAAATATTCAGCCCCTTCGTGTTGCGCGGAGTGCCCCAGGAACCATCCTTGTTTTGGTTGCCAAGTAGAAAATAAACGCCCCGCTCGATGGATTTTCCCACCGTGGCATTGCCCGGCGGCTTCACATCCGGCAAGCGCGGCACTTCCGCGGCAGACAAACTCCAGGCCAGCGCCAGGATTAAGCTAAGGAAGCAGGACTTCATCGCCTTCGTTGAGGCCCTCAATGATTTCCGTTTTACCGGCATGCGAATTACCGGTCGTTAACGTGCGCTCCAAGTGGCCGGTTTGGGTTTTCACCCACACCATCGTGTCGCCCTGCGGCGTGGCGCGCAATGCCTTGCTGGGGATGGTGATAGCTTGGGGTTTATCCAGCACTCGCAACTTGATGGCGCAAGTCATGCCGGGGTGAAGATAGCTTTGCTCAGCTGCCGCCACCGTGAAGGTCACGGTGTATTGGCCGGGCGCAGTGGGGATGCGGGAAACACTCTCCACGGTCACCGCCACGCGGTCGGCCGGATCAGCCGTGGGGATGGCCCAGCCTTTTTGCGTGGGCGCCACCTTGCGCAGATCTGCCTCACTCAGGGTCCCCGTGGCACGCAGTTCGCCAGTGGCCACCACCGTCATGAAGATTTCGCCGGCCACCAGTTTGCCGTCTTTGAGTAGTTTATTTTGCACGCTCTTTCGCCCGCTCCAAATGCCTTCCACAAACGCGCCGTGATACAGCACGCCGGCAATGGGGGCCCGCACGGTGAGCAGCGCCAGATCGTTCCGGAGCTTGGCGGTATTTTTCTCAGCGACTTTCTGGGCGCGCTCTTTTTTATCCAGCTCCACCTTTAGCTTGGCAAGTTTCTCCTCCAAGGTGGACTGAGCCAAGTCGGCGGTCAAACGTTGCCGGGTCAGTGCAGTCTGCTTGTCCGCCTCTTCCCGGGGCAAGGCGAGTTCCAAAGCGGTCTCGGTGCTGTGCAGTTGGCGATTGAGAAAATGCAGGGCGCGATCCACCGAATGCTGGGCGCGTTTCACAATGATCTCTTCGGTCTCCTCCGTGATGTCATCGGCCTCGTACATTTTCTTGAGCTGCTTCAGTTCTTCCTGCGCATAGGCGAGGGAATTCTCAGCGCTCTTCTGGGAGTACACGGCCGAACGCGTGTTCAGCTCGCGGGTCTTGGCTAGATACCGTTTCACATCGATCTCTAGGCGGGCGAGGGTTTCCGCTGCAGCTTGTTGGTCCAAGGCCGCATTGTTGGTGGCCACGGTATATTCGGCCTGCGCAATGGCGAGATCCAGCGCCGTACCTTCCAGCGCTAATTCCCAGTCCATGAGCTGTTGCTCAATCTTTTCCTTTTTGAGAGACACCAACAAATCGCCCTTGGCCACTTGACTACCATGCGCCATAGCATCGCGAGCAACGGTGAGATCAGCCCAAACTTCCGGGCGGATTTTCATTTCTGCAAACCGGGACGGGGTGAGCACGCCTTTGAGGTTTAATTCAATCCGAAACGGCGCCGCCTTCACGGTGTGCACCTTGGCTTGGGTGGCGTTTTGATCCGCGGCCGCCAACAGGCCGCTCCAGAAGGCGAGTAGTGAAATGAAAAAGCGCTTCATGTTTCGTGGACTTAATTCCGGTTCAATCTATTTGGCAAGCGCACCTTGTTAGGCGCCGAATGCGTCGCGCATCAGTTTCACGCTCTTGGGCACAGCCGTTTTGGCGTCCTCTTTGCCCTCAAACTCGATCGAGATATAGCCGCGATAGTTCGCCTTGCGCAGGATACCCACAATCCGTTTGTAATCCAGATCCAGCGTGTACCATTCACCACCACCGTAGTAGGTTTTCGCCTGCACAAAGGTGGTGCGGGGCGCAATCATCTCGAGTTTCTTATAGGGATTCTCCAGAAAATTGCCCGTATCCATTAGCACCCCAAGCCAAGGATTGTCGTCAAAAGCCTTGGCGATCCGCAGCAAGCCTTCCGGTGTGCGCGCCAGGCCCCAGTGATTTTCCAGCGCCATGTGCACGCCCAATTTCTCGGCGGCGGGCAGGCATTTTTCGATCGAGTCGATACACCACTTAAATCCGTCTTCATCGGTGTACCCCGAGATCGCCGGTTCAATGCCGCGATTGGCCATCAATTCATCAAACGATTTGCTCGTGCGCCAGCGGCCGGTGTTCAGTCGAATGCACGGAATCCCCAGCTCATGCGCCAGCTCCATGCAATGGATAGTGTGATCAATATTCTTCTGCCGATCCGCCGCTTTCGGCTTCACGAACCCCTGATGAATAGACAGGCCGATCAACCCCACGCCATTCACGAACGCGTGCCGCTTGAGCTTGCGTAGATATTCGGGCCGTTCACTAGCCATCTGCATGTGCAGCACATCCACGCCTTCCACGCCCAGTTCGGCGGCGTGATCGATCACCTTTTCGATCGGATATTTGTTCTGCTTAAAATGCCAGTAGGAATAGGTGGCCAACGCCAGCTTATTGCGCGGCGCCGTGGGCGCCGCAGCCAGAGACATCGGCGCCAGCGCCGCAGCGGCGCCGGCCAACGCGCCGGTGGAGAGAAATTGACGTCGATCAGTCTGCATCCGCCCAGTGAACGGGACGCACCCGGAAAAATCAACCCATCACCACCGGGTCAGCCGTTATTGCCGGCCGAGCCAGCAAAACGCCGCGTGCATTAGCCGCTTGGATGGCGGCGATCGCTTCGGTTTCCACCGGATCCAACACCGGCGGGGCATCGTCATTGGCAAATTCATTCCGAGCCCGGTTCCGAATGAACGCCAATTGAAAACAGTGCAACTGCTTCTCCCGCGCTTCCTGATAGCTTCCGGGTAAGCCCATGAGTTGGATGAAGTTCCATCCGGGCACGAGCATCCAGGGGCTGATGATGAATTCGTACTCCGCCTTGGTAATCAGCACGCCCACCACGCCTCCCAACCCGGTCCGCACTCGTTTGCGATCCCGATAGGCCATCCCGATCAACAATCCGAAGAACATCAGCATCACCAGCGCATGCAGCAATAGAACCATGACCACCCCAAAGCCATCCAAGGTGAGGAATGAACTGAAGAGATTCCGGCCTGCATGCGCGATCATTGCCGCGCCCAATCCGAGCCACGGCATTGCCCAGCGCCAGCCGGAAGTCATTGTGGCAAACAAACCGAATCCCAAGCCGGTGAATGCCGTAAAAGTCGCGTGCCCCATGCCGAGCATGATGGTGCGGATAAAGAACACCCCGATAAACCCGGCGCCGCCGGCTTCCTCAGCGGCGCCGACGATGTAGAGAATATCCTCGGTCAGAGTGAACCCCAAACCAATTGTCCCCCCCAATACCACGCCTGAAAGCGCTCCGTGCGTTTCATGCACGCGCCGGCGCGCAAAGGCATAGATCACCAGCAACCCCAGAGCCTTGGCCGGTTCCTCCACCAACGGCGCCATGAACGTGGCACCAATATTTTCGGATAATTCAGCGCCGCTTTCTGATAATTCCGCGTCAAACGCTCGGTCCAAGGCTTCCTGACCGAACATACCGGCAGCCACCGACGGCACCACGGCGCCCACCGAGCCCCACATCAAGCAGAGAGACAACAACCACCACGGCGCCGGCGCGAAACGATCCACTGACCGAATGGCCAACAGGTAAAACAATACCAGAGGCACCACGAACAAGATGGCTAGCAGCACCCAAAGCATATGCGGAGCCTAGCGAAGATAGCGGGCGGCGAAAACCGCAGAATACTCCGGCCCAATCAGCCGGAGTTGCGCGTGACGATCGGCGTGGCACCCAGCCCCGGCAAGGGAGGAATCACCAGGTCACGCACGGGCGTCTCGTGTTCGTGCAGACGGCCCGAAGTGGAGTCTTGAGTACCGTTGGAGGCACATCCATTCAACAGAAATGCCACCGCGGCCGTACTCAAAATAATTTGGAGCTTGTCCATCGATGAAGTATATTCGCTTGAGAGCCGCCCACAATCGGCGATTGTTCGTAACTATTCGCCCTGTATTCACGACTAATTCACCATGAATCCACACCTCATTCCCCCTGCCTCTCGCCGTGATTTTCTGACCTTGGGCGGACTCGCCGCCACCGGCAGCGCGCTCACCCTGCATTCTCATGCCGCACCCACGCCGGTCACGGAGGATGCCCATGGCTACATCCATTATCTACAGGCCACTGGACAAGACATCGCGCCGGAGGGAAAATTTCAACCCACGCACCCGGACATCCTCGGGCCGTTCTGGGCCAGCGGCGCGCCTTTCCGAGGCAAGGTGACACCCCCGATGGTGCCTGGGGAATTGCTCGTGATGCGCGGCCGGGTTTGGAGTCATACCACCAAGAAGCCGCTGGCCAATGCGGTGCTCGATATTTGGCAGGCCGATCACAAGGGCGAATATGATTTCCAAAACCATCAGCGACCGAACAAGCGCGCGGTCCTTCCCGAAGCGCGCCAGTTCTCCGGCGGCACTCAACCGACTCGCGCCAGTTTCAAAAACCGCATCCGCCTGCTCACTGACGAGCTTGGCTATTACGAATACGAAACCATCAAGCCCGCCGCTTATGGCGTGGGCAATTCCACGCGACCTTCGCATATTCATTACATGGCACAGGCCAACGGTCATCAACGGCTCATCACCCAGTGCTACTTCAAGGGCGATCCGCACATCGCGAAGGATCCTTGGGCCAGTCGTTCGCCCCTGATTGTTCCGCTCCAAAAAACCCGCTGTGAGCACGGCGCGTATTGGGCCGGTCGATTCGATGTGGTGCTGGCTGGCACTGGGGCTTGACGCACTGCAGCATTGCTTTTGTTGAAGTATTTTTATACAGAATCTCTGGCTGTCATTTCGCATGCTGGAGTCCATTCGCAAAATCTTTGATCGCCAGCAAAAGCCGCCTTATCAAGCCGGCACCAACCTGCTGTTATTGCTCGTACTCTCGCTGGTAATAGGAGCCGGCGTTTCCTATGCCACGCTCGGGTTTATGAAAACCTTCGAGCACGTGGTGAACTGGGTGTACTTCGATCATGGCGAGAGTCCCAGCGGCCGATACACTCACAAGTTTGATGCCCGCAACAACCTGCAGTTTGATTTCCGAGGCAACAAAATCCACGGACTGGAAGGTCTCAAGCAAACCCAATGGCCCACCAACGGCAGCTGCACCATTGTCACCACGCGCGATGGCATCCGCTTGCCGGCCCATCACACCCAATGGGTTTATGCCGCGGGCAAAGTTCACATCCAGTCTGAGGCATTGGCCGAGCCTCTTGAGTTGCAATTTGAGGGCCAAAACCTTGCGCCCACCGAAAACACCAAAACCAATCTAGCCCCAATGCTCCCCGCCGCGGATACCCTCGGCCCCTTGCTCTTTCAGTATAAACAAGGCTCCTTCACCGATGTTCCAAAATGGCACATCTTCGCCGCGCTCACCGGTGGCGGACTGTTTATTGGCCTGTTGTATGTGGCCCTGAAACTTCCGCGCGGCCACGGCCCGGCCGACGCCATTATCGCCCGCATCAATAACGACGGCATCATGCCTGTGCGCGAAGGCATCTCCACAGCGCTCATTTGCGCCAGCTCCATCGGCTTGGGCGCCTCCGTCGGCCGATATGGCCCCGCCGTACACCTCGGCGCCACGCTCGGCTCCGGCTTTGGCCAAATCTTCAATCTCGGCCGTACCAACACCGTCACTTTCCTCGGGTGCGGCGTAGCTAGCGCCATTGCCACCTCGTTCAATACCCCCATCGCGGCGGTCATCTTTGCCCATGAAGCCATCATCGGCCATTACTCGCTCCGCGCCTTTGCACCCATCACCATCGCTGCCGTCGCAGGGAATGCAGTCGCCATTCATCACGGCCGTTTCTTTGATGGCTTTCAAAATCTGACGGCCCCGGCCGAACTCACCCTCGGGCAATATCCGCTCTTCGCCTTTGTCGGACTCATCGCCGGCCTCTTCGCTATAATTTATATGCGCAGTCTGGTGAGTATGAAAAAGGCGGTAGACAAAACCAACCTTCCCTTATGGAGCCGGCCGGCCATCGCCGGGTTCGCCATCGCCATCGTCGCCATTTGGCTGCCCAACCTATTGGGGCTCGTGGAGGAAACCACCACACAGGTGATTCAGGATCAAGGCACCGAGTATGTCCTCCAGCTCTTGTGTTTTCTGATCGTGTTCAAAATCGCCGCCACCGCCCTATGCCTGGGCAGCGGTATGCACGGAGGCGTTTTCGGCCCTGCCCTTTGCATTGGCGCAATGGTCGGGGCGGCATTGGCCATGGCGTATGATGCCAGTTACTACCAGATCTTTGCACTCGCCGGCATGGGCGCCTGCATCAGCTCCGTTGTCGGCGCACCCATCGCCACCATCCTGATCGTCTTTGAGCTAAACCAAAACTATTCCGTCGCCACCGCCGTCATGGTCGCCGTGGTCATCAGTAACCTCGTTACCAACAAATATTTCGCTAGATCCTATTTCCTGTTTCAAGTTCAGGCCGCCGGATTAGACATCAACGCCGGCCGCGAAGTGCTCATCCTCCAACGCCGCCGCATTCGCGAAGTGATGGAAACCGGATTTCAAACCATTACCCCCGATGCCGATCTGGCCGCCGTAGAACAAGCCCTCCGCGCCCACCCCGAAGCCGACTTGTACGTGGCCGATTCCGACCAAAAATTACTGGGCGTCATCACCCTCGCCGGCGCGTGGGACACCCTGAAAGCCGGCGCCAACCAAACAGCCGCCGATTTGGCCACCCAACCCGAGCATATCCTGACCGAAGATACAGACCTCAATCAGGGCTTTGAAATCATCGAAGAATTCGTTGGCGTCAGTATTCCCGTAGTGGAAAGCACCAAAACCCAGCGCCTAACCGGCATCATCCACGAAGCAAACATCATCCAAGCCTACAACGAAGCCGTCAAAACCGCCCGCGGCGAGGAACAAGGACTCGATAACTTTCCGCAAAAAACACCCCAAAGAGGTTGACAGCAGGGCGCAAGATAGTACGTTTACGTAACATTTGACCCCGAGCCGGTCATAAATAAAAAACCGGAGCCGTTATACGAAAATAGTCGTCCAATAGCCAACGATCACGCCGCCATGCGTTCCTTTACTCACATTATAATTGTAGCCCTAAGCACCGCTAGCCCGGCCCTCTTTGCCCAATTCACCATGGGCGGTCTCGGCACCTCCATGGGCATGATGGGCGGACTACAAGGCATGGGCTCCCAAGCATACGGCACCGGTATGGGCGCCGTAAACGGCCTCCAAGGCACCATGGGCATGACCGGTGGCATGATGGGCGGAATGACCCCAGGCATGGG
>JAYOSV010000011.1:0-77005 GCA_038139415.1 Verrucomicrobiales bacterium
TCTTGGGATCGTACTTTCGGATCAAGTCATTGGCCTCATCGGCGATGTACACATTGTCCGCATCATCCACACAAATGTGCTTGGGCGCGCCAAGCGTGGCCTGTTTGCCCAGCCCATCCTGTTTGCCGCGTTTGCCAGTGCCGGCGACGGTGTAAATTTTCCCGTTGGACCGCACGACCCGCAGCGCGTGGCCGCCGCGTTCGAGCACGTAGACATTACCCTTGGAATCCGGCGCCACCGCGCGTGGGTCCACCAACGGCGCCTCGGTGGCCTGCGCGCCGTCCGCCGGTACGCCGCGTTTGCCGTTGCCGGCAATCGTGCTCACCTTGCCGGATTTCAAATCCGCCACGCGAATGCGACGGTTCTGAATGTCCGCAATGTAAATCTGATCATGGGCCGCGTTCATCGTGATGCACATGGTGAAGGTAAACGCCGCCTTGCGCAGCGGCCCGCCATCGCCACCAAAGCCGCGCTTGCCCGTGCCCACCACCGTGCTCGCCATCCCGCGCGTATCGATCTTGCGGACACAAAAATTCCACGAATCGGAAATATACACATCGCCCGCTGGCGTCACGGCCACGTTGTGCATGCCGTTGAAGGTCGCCGCCTTAGCCGGACCGCCGTCGCCCTTGTAACTTTTACTACCGTCCCCCGCGATGGTGGTAAAAATATTTTCCGGCGTCAGCTTGTGCACGCGGCCTCCGGCCAGTTCCACGATGAACATGTTGCCTTGCGCATCGAAATCCACGCCAAACGGCTGCTCCAGAGGATTGGTCCGTGTGATCACCGGACCGCCTTCGCCAGGGTTCCAGCTCCCATAGACTAACGTCACCTTCGGCTCGACCGCCAGTAATCCCAGCGCGGTCATCAACAAAAAAACAAACTGCTTCATGTGGCCAGTCTTTCAAGGTGGAAGCCGTTTGGCAATCCGCGGTTGTACCGTGTGGCCAGCGCGGCTATCGTCCCGCCCATGAGTTTATCCGGACAAAACGCATTGGTGGTAGGCGGCGGCACAGGCATGGGCGAGGCGATCGCCCTCGGGCTCGCCGCTGAAGGCGCAACCGTGGCCGTCGCCGGCCGTCGCCAAGAAAAGTTGGACGCCGTCACTGCCCAGGCCGAAGGCATTCTCACCCACACCGTGGATGTGGGCGATCGCCCCAGCGTGCAGGCGTTGTTCGACTGGGCTACCGAAACCTTTGGCGGCCGGCTGGATCTGTTGGTGAACTGCGCCGGCGTGAATGTGCCTAAGCGCTCCATGAGCGAGCTGTCGCCCGAGGATTGGGACAAAGTGCTGAACATCAATGCCACCGGCGCCTTCAATTGTATGCACTACGGCCTGCCGCTGATGCGTCCGCATAAAAACGGTCTGGTGATCAATATCTCTTCCACTAGTGGCAAACGCGCCGCACCGCTTGGCGGGGTGTCCTACAATGCCAGTAAATTTGCCATGGCCGCGCTCGGCACCAGCGCCAGCGAGGATGAACGCGAGAACGGTATTCGCGTGACAACCATTTTCCCCGGCGAAGTCAATACGCCCATTCTTGACGACCGCCCCGTGCCGCCGAGCGCCGAGCATCGCGCGAAGATTCTTACCGCCAAAGACATCGGCGACATCACCGTAGCCATCGCCAAGCTGCCTCCGCTCGCCCACGTGCCCGAGCTGGTTATCAAGCCCATCGGCCAGTCGTTCATCTAACAATCGATTCAGCCGATCCGCGAATCGTTTTTTTAATACCCCACCCCGAGCCGGCCTGGCCGTTTATTTTTTAAAACATATACCCTTTGTTTCGCGAATAATTCTCTGAAAAGATCGTCTGATCGGTGGAGGATGAAAGATTCTAAAGGGACAACATTCGATAAATTGATCTGGATGCTGGGCATTGTCTCGCTCGCAATCGTGGTCGGCTGCCTGATGCTTTTACTGAAAGCGTAGCTGTTTTTCGAAAAGCCTGTCTTCTAGAGGTCAATTCCACTATTTTCCACCCCAACGGGCCAAGGGGCGCGTTTTTTAAAATGCGGCCCATTGGGGAAATCAAAGACGAAGCGGAAGCCAAACGGTTTGGCGATTTCCTGTACGCCAACGAAATCCACTGTGACGTCGATGAGGATGAGGATAGCTGGACCATCTGGATCCATGATGACGACCAAATCGCCAAGGCGGAATCCGAACTCGCCGAATTTCTGAAGACCCCGGGCCACCCCCGCTACACGCAGGCCAGCGCCCGCGCGGAGAAAATTCGGCAGGACGAGGCCAAGGAGGAAGAACGCGCCGCCCGCCGCCAAGTGGATGTGCGCACCGAGGTCTTTGGCGGTGTGCAAGCCACCCCGTATCTGTCCTATTGCCTCATTGGCATTTGCCTGATGGTCCAGTTGCTCCAGATGACCGATCGCAATGTGGATTTCCTTCGCATGTCCACCATTGACATCACTACCGAAGCAAAAGCTTCTATGAATCAGGCGCAGGAAACGGAGTACCGTCTGCGCAACGTATTCCTGCCTGAAATCACCGGTAAAAAAATTGCTCTTCAGGATGGAGAACAAGTCGCACAACGTGGCCAGATTTGGCGGATCGTAACGCCCATCTTTCTGCACTTCGGCCTACTGCACATCATCTTCAACATGTACTGGCTGTATTTTTTGGGAGGCGGACTAGAAGGCAAACTGGGACTGGGCCGTACGCTAGGCTTCATTCTATTGGCCGCCGTGGTGTCCAATCTTGGCCAATACCTCCTAAGCGGCCCAGCCTTTGGCGGCATGTCCGGCGTGAACTACGCCCTCTTTGGATACATATGGATTCGCGGCAACAACGATCCCCGATTCGGCCTGCAACTTGATCAAGGGACGATCACCATGCTGCTGATCTGGTTTGTGGTTTGTTTCACTGGCCTCGTCGGAAATATTGCCAACGCCGCCCACACTCTAGGCCTGATCGTCGGAGTCATTGCCGGCTGGCTGGCCGCCCAGCGCGCTCTACGTTAAGAAACTCCAAAATTATTTCACCGGTACTGTTTCATCCGGCAACGGTTTTCCACGGCCATACAAGTGCCGTTCCAAAAATGTGCGTACTTGTCCGGCATCCACAAGACGCGGGGCACTATGCCCGCCGGTCTGTACGGTGATGAGGGTACTTTCCACGCCCGCCTTTTTCAAGGCGGCATGATAAATCTGAGATTGATGAAACGGAACCAGTGGGTCATCCGTGCCGTGCACATGAAGATGCGGGGCATCATCCGGAGTCACATGCATTAGCGGCGAGGCCTGGCGGGTCTTGGCTTTAACCGTTTGAATAGGCGCGCCAATGAGCTGGCTCTCGGGCGATTCCTTCGCGTCATGATCAATGCGGCTAGGTTTACTGTTCATTAACAACAAAGCACTGGGCCCATAATAATTCACAACCGCCTGAACTCGGCTGGATTGGCCTAGATGTTTGCCTAATTTACCTTCTAGGACTTCAACCTCACCGCTCACCCCGAGCATACTCACCAAATGTCCGCCAGCAGAGGAACCCCAAACGGCGATGCGTTTTGGATCAATACCGTATTCTTTGGCGTGTGCGCGTAACCAGCGTATTGCCGCTTTACAGTCATGTATTTGCAAGGGCCACTGAGCTTCTCCGCTGAGTCGATACCCTATGGTAGCACCGACGTACCGACCTGTCGTCACTACCGGAGCTACGCGATTGATTCCACTGCGTTTATCACCATTGCGCCAACCGCCGCCGTGGATCCAGACCACCAGAGGTAATGGCTCGTTTCCGATCCGTTTTTCCGGCAGCACCAAATCGAGTCGTTGCCGGGGATTATCCGTATCGGCATAGGGCAGATCGCGCAGCACCTTGACGCCTTGAGGCGCACGCGGCGCTGGGCGGCGGGTAAGAAAGGCCTTGTGTTCGGCTGGGGAAATGGCTCCATCCTTGTTGGTGTCCACCTTCCGGAAATTCGGCTTCGCATTCGGCGGCAGTTCGTTGAGAACGAGTTTACCGTCCTCGTTGCGATCCCAGAGTTTGAACAACGCCTCGGGCGTGCGCTCCTGTGTCGAGGCCAAGGACGCTCCCGCCACCAATAATGCTATAGAGAAAAACTGATTCATTTCTTTTGCAGCCAACCGTGTTTCACCAGGAACGCATCCATCTTGGCCACGGTATCGGCGTAATGATCGCCCGGGCGGCCTTGGTTAAAAAATCCGTGCGTGGCATCCTTGTACAAGTGCAGCTCACTGGGGCTACCAACGGCTTTCATGCGGCGATCGTATTCCTCGCCGGTGGCCACGGGAATGAGATCATCTTTAGTGCCAAGAAATACAATCGTGGGCGGCGCGCCTTTGCGGATGTTGTGCATTGGGGAAATCGCCTTCCACCGCGGCTGCACGCGACTGTGGCCATAGCCCTTGGGGCCATTATCATAGACGGGATTAAATAACACCAACACATCGGGTTGACTGCTAATCTTGGTATCTTCACTCGGCTCCTCCAGCTCAGGGCAATTCCCAGTGGCCGCAGCCACATGTCCGCCTGCCGAACCGCCACCGGCCGCCACGCGTTTAGGATCAATACCTAGCTTGGCAGCGTTCGCGCGAATGAATCGCACGGCGGATTTGCCATCCGCCACGCATTCGAAAGGAGAAGTTTTATTGCGGCTTTTCACGCGGTACTCAGCCGTGATCGCCACCATGCCGCGCCGGGCAAGGTACTGGCAATGCGGCTCAAACTGCTTCGGCGTGCCGCCATTCCAGCCGCCGCCAAAGAAAAATACAATAGCCGGCCGTGCATCGGTGGTCTTGTGCCCTTCCGGGTTGAACACGTGCAGGAAGAGCTTGGCGCCACTGGCTTCCTTGTACTGCACGGCCTTAGCGCCTTCAAGTTTGACCAGTTGTGCGGACGCAGTAAACGCCAGTGCGATGAGAGTGATGAATGTTGTTTTCATTTCTTGGATTTCTTGCCGCCCGGCTTGGGCAAAACATAGGCACGGGTGGCCCAGGACTGCCAGAGCGCTTTGAGTTCCTGCGCCTTGTCTTCACGTTGATTGAAGAGGTTCACCGTCTCGGTCCGATCGGTGCGCAGATTGTAGAGCTCCCATTCCTGCTTTCGGAAACGGGTGTTGGTCACGAGCTTCCAATCACCCGAGCGCACGGCGCGATTCCCCACGTGTTCCCAATACAGCGCGGTTCGGTCGAGCGGTTTGTCTTCAAAGGTGGGCAACAAGCTGAGCCCTTCCAGCGGCAGGATGTCGTGTCCGCGAAAGCGCGCGGGATATTCCACCCCGGCCAATTGCACGGCAGTGGCCATGATATCGATCACGTGCGTCGGTTCATGCCGCAGCTTGCCGTGAGCCTTTTGCTTGATGCCCTCGGGCCAGTGAACGATGAGCGGCGAGGCTATACCTCCTTCGTGATTATCTTTCTTAAAAAACTGAAACGGCGTGTTGCTGGCGTTGGCCCAGCAGAGTCCGTAGCTGGCAAAGGAACTGTCCGTGCCCAGCTTGCCACCCTTTTTGCGCTCGAATCCGTACAGGCCGGATTCATCGCAGCCCCCGTTATCGGCCAGAAAGAGGACCATCGTGTTCTCGGTTTGACCCAGATCCGCTACAGCTTTGAGGATGTGGCCGATCGCCTGGTCCATGCTTTCGATCATCGCGGCATAAATCGCCATGCGCTCGTCCATCTCCTTTTGTTTGGCCTTGTCGAGTTTTTCCCAGGCCGGCGCGCGTTCGTGTCGGGCACTAATCGGCCAGCGTTGATCGACCAACCCCATCTTCAACTGACGCGCATGGCGCTCAGCGCGGATGGCATCCCAGCCTTTGAGATATTTGCCGCGATACTTTTTGATGTCCTTTTCCAAGGCGTGCAACGGCCAGTGCGGCGCGGTGAACGGCACGTAGAGGAAGAACGGTTGATCATTTTCATCAGCACCATGTTCACGAATGAACTGCGCGCCGTGCTCGCCAATGGCGGTGGTGTAGTAAAAGTCCTTAGGAAACACCGTGATCGGCGCGTTATCCAGAGTCAGGGTCTGTGGTGTGTAGAAACTGCCTGCGCCGGCAATAGTCCCAAAAAAACGATCGAACCCACGCTGCCGAGGCCAGTTGTGCTTGGAGCCGGTGACTAGTTTATTTTTATCCTCCGTGAGATGCCATTTGCCGGACATGAACGTCGCATATCCAGCCTGGCTCAACACCTCGGCGATGGTCACACAATTACGGTTGATGTGACCCTGATAACCACGCAACGGAGTCGGCCGGGTCATCGCGCCCATACCCGTTTGATGTGCATACAGACCGGTCATCAACGACGCACGTGTGGGGCAACAGCGGGCTGTATTGTAAAACTGCGTGTACCGCAGGCCATCCTCCGCCAACTGATCAAGATTGGGTGTCTGAATCTCGCCGCCATAACAACCGATGTCAGAAAAACCCATGTCATCGGCCATGATCAAAATAATGTTGGGCCGCAACGCCTTGTCGCCGGCCATCGCTAGGGAAGCCCAACACAAGAAAACGGTGAGGAAGCGCGTCATCCGGTTATTGAACCACTCCGATCGGGCGGACGCAACGTCCTTCCCAAGAAGCGGCAATTTACATTGACCCCTCTTGAGACGCGAGACATCCTCCAAGCACCACATGAAACATCCATACGCTTTCGCATTGCTCTTGGGCATCGGCCTGCTGTTTGGCGCGGGCTGCCAATCCAATAAGGAAACCCTGCTCATGGGCGACTTTTTCACCGGCAACCTGGTGAGCTATAAGAACGGCAAAATGGACATCATCGCCTCGGGATTCCGGGGCGCCGACGCCATCGAGCAGGACGGCGACATGCTCTACGTCTCCAGCTGGCCGCTCGGTAAGGTGTGGTCCTACAACTTAGCCACCCAGGAAAAGAGAGAACTCAAGGGCGATTTCACCACGGCGGCAGATTTCTACCTCGACCGAGCCGGCAAGCAGCTCGTGGTGCCGGACATGCTCGAGAGCAAAATCCATTTCCTCAAACTCAACGACGACGGCACCGCTACCATGTCCAAGACACTCGATGCCCCGTCCAAGCCCGAGAGCGTGTGCCGCGGATTTGACGGCAAACTCTACGTCACCATGATCAACGGCGACGACCCCGGTGACGGCGGTATCAACGTGATCGACGGCGAAGAGGTGAAGGGATTTTGCCGCGGCATGAACTCGCCCAAGGGAATTGCCTTTGTAGGCGGTTATCTTGTGACTGCCGACGAAACCACCATGTGGAAAGTGGACGCCGAAGGCATCGCCACCAAGATTGCCGAGGTAGCGGATTTCCCGCCGTCCATTGAATTTCTCAATGACGTGGCTGCCAGCAAGGACGGCAACAGTGTGTATGTCACCGACATGAGCAAGCCCAGCTGGATGTTCAACCCCGACGGCGAACGCCAGCTCTGGCCGCTGGACAGTGATCAGGCCGTGGCTCCCAAAACCGGTTGCGTCTATAAGGTCACCCTCGACGGCCAAGTCACTCTGGCAGTACCGCCGGGTGATGACCGCATGCCCGGACCGAACGGTGTGTCCGTGGCGCCCTAATTGATTGTGCCCGCCCCTCTCCGCATTGCTGTTCTCGGCATTGACCATCCGCATGGGATGGGTTGGCGGGAATCGCTACGGCAGGTGTTGGATGCGGTGAAAATCACCGCCTTGGTGCCGGCTTTTGACAACGGCACCACCAGCCTCGAACAACGCTATACGGACCTTCCGCGGTTTGAGACCGTGGAGGCGTTGCTTCGCGACGGCGGGGATCTTTTCGATGGCGCTCTTGTTTGCCTCCCCAATAACACCGTTCCGGAAGCCGTTATTCAACTGGCTCAGGCCGGCAAACATGTCCTTCTGGAAAAACCCGGCGCAGCCAATGCCGCCGACGCCCAGCGCATGGCGGAGGCCGTGCGTACGACCGGCGTGGCCTTTCAAGCCGGCTACATGTGGCGCTACGAGGAAGGCGCCAACCGACTGCGCGACATGATGGCCGACGGCAGCTTCGGCAAGTTGATCAGCCTAGAAATGACATGGACCACAAGCAACGTGTTCCGGCGCGACCCCGGTCATTACCTGTTTGATCCCAAAGTCAGCGGACCGGTGGGATTTTTCAACTGGCTCGGCTGCCATCATCTGGATTTGTTGAGCTATGTCACGAGTCAAACGGTCACCGGCGTCACCGCGCGCGTGGGGAATTTTGGCGGCACTCCAATCGATATGGAAGATGGCGGCAGCGCGATTCTGGATCTATCGGGCGGCGGATTGGCGACCTTCACCGGAGGCTACTGGCATCCGCGCTGGTTGAACGACATCCAATGGAACCTGCGTGGCACTCAGCGCTGGGTGCATTGGGATCCTAGCCGGACCGGCACCGGCGGCGTATTGGAAATCCACGGACCCCAACCGCAATTCATGGCCATGGAGGAAACTTTCGAGCTACCTCCGGACGACACACCCGGCTACGGCGGCAAGGCGATGATTGCCCTGTTGCACGACTGGGTGCGCTGCGTGCACGAAGGCGGCGATTGCCGCAACACGCCCGAGAGCATGGTCGCCGTGCTGGAAACCATCGACCGGATTTATGAATCCTCCCGCTCCGGACGGCGCGTGGAAGCGTAGCTAGTTGATCGGCTTCCTCAAAGACGCGCGTATCACATCGTGATGGCGGGCCATGTAATAAAAGCTCTGCTTGCTGCTGCATTGCCCGAGGCAGAACTGAAACTCAATCCGATACCCGCCGCGCGGCCAATTGGGCCCCTGTAATTCCAGCGCGTTGATCACGGTGGAAATGGTTTCACCCGGCTTCAACACCACCGGTTGTGTGGGACGCAATAGCCCCACTGAACCCGGCGCGGTGTAGGCTTGGCCCTGACAGAGAATCACGAGGCTCTCCTTCCAAAGCACGCGTTTGCCTTCACACCGCAGGGCATCCACGGTCAACGGCTGATCGGTGGGATTGGACACTGTGATCTTGTATTCGCCGTCGCCGTCTGGATTGGTCCACTTGATCGCCTTCTTGGGCTCCACTTTGGCCGCGTGAAATATCGCATTACTGTTCACCAACAAGGCCGGACGACCGGTGGTCGTGCAGAAATGTTTGGCCCCCACCTTCGCACCCTTCGGCCATGCCCGATCCTTTTGCTTGGCCCAGGGTGAAAGCGTCTTACCGTTTTCCTGTCGCCAACCCAACGGTAATTCACACGCCAACTGGATCGTCGCCAGCTTCTTTGCGTCCGCCAACTCCAATCCTTCGACACGGTTCCCCCCTCGCACATTACTCAAGGCCACCACGACCTTGCCTTCTGGAAAATTCGGCTTTGCCTGTTGACGCGCCGAATGATTCGCCTTCAGCACGGTGCCGGGTTTTAGTGAACCGCGCAGTACCTGATCAACCTTGAGAGTGAGCGTGTGATTATAAATCGGCGGAAAAGATCGAGCGGTGGGCCCCTGTTTAATGTCCGTAATGGTGGCGGTGAGAACGATTTGTTTTTCGCCCCACTTAATAGGCTCCGGCTTAGCAGGTTGACCGACAGGCCCACGACCGGGCAAACGAATTGGACCCCGACCTGGTATAGGACGAGCCTGAACAGCCGGCTTAACGGCGGGTGTTTTTGGCTCATCGGCTTGAACTGGCCCGATCATCAAAGTCAGGTAGAGAATAAGTGCAGAAGGAATCGAGAATCGCATGTAGGTGATCATAGTTGATCAGACAGCAACAAAAAGGCAACCCTCCAGATAATGAATTTGACTACTAGGTTTTTGAGTTATGAAAAGCCTTTGCGTAAATCGATCACCCCCCTATCCTCCGCGCCGATGAAAGCCCTGTTGCTTGAGGAATATAAAAAGCTGACTGTGACGGATATGCCAGACCCGGAGTTTGGCGACCATGAAGTGCTTGTACAAATCAAGGCCTGCGGCATATGTGGTAGCGATATTCACGGCTTTGATGGTTCCAGCGGACGTCGTATTCCTCCGTTGATCATGGGGCACGAAGCCAGTGGTGTAGTGGCCAAAATCGGCAGTTTGGTTACAACCGTGAGGGAAGGCGATCGAGTCACCTTTGATTCCATGGTTTCCTGCGGTAAATGCTATTTCTGCCGAAGCGGCCAGCAAAACCTCTGCGAAGATCGGCGTGTCCTAGGCGTTTCCTGCAACGAGTACCGACAACACGGATGTTTTGCAGAATATTCAGTGGTGCCGGAACATATTATTTACCCAATACCGGACAACCTGTCTTTTGAGCATGCGGCCATGATCGAACCAGTATCTGTGGCTGTGCACGCGGTTAACCGTACTCCAGTAACTCTTGGTGATAGCGCTGTAGTCGTGGGTGCCGGGATGATAGGTCTGCTTGTTATTCAAGCACTCAAGGCTGCAGGCTGCACAAAGGTGATTGCCGTAGATCTCGCCGATGAAAAACTCAAGCTTGCTCAGGAACTCGGTGCCGATCTGGGCATCAACCCTAAGAACACCGACGCCGTGAAGGCCATTCAGGACGCTACCGGCGGACATGGGGCGGATATCGCCATGGAAGTGGTCGGTGCCACGACCACCGTCAAGACCGCCATCGAAGGCACCCGCAAGGGTGGATCGGTCACGCTAGTCGGCAACCTCGCGCCGGAAGTGGATTTCCCGCTGCAATCGGTGGTCACGCGTGAGCTGACCGTCTACGGCACCTGCGGTTCCAACGGCGAATACCCCGAGTGCATTGATCTCCTGTCGCGTGGCGTGATTCAGGTGGAGCCGTTGATCAGCGCCAAAGCCACCCTCGAGGAGGGTGCCAACTGGTTCGACCGCCTCTACGCTGCCGAAGCCGGCTTGATGAAGGTGATCCTCCAGCCGGATGAATAACCGAGTTTAATCGATAAATCAAAAAAGCGCCGGACATTGTCCGGCGCTTTTGTTTTAGATGATTAAGTTCTCTAGATAATCTGACTAATCGGCTCGGCGCCTTCCACACCTACCAACCGCTGATCGAGGCCGCGATAGAAGTAACTGAGCTGGTTGGGATCAAAGCCCAGTTGGGTAAGTATAGTAGCGTGCAGATTCTTCACATGGAACCGGTTTTCCACGGCCTTACTGCCGATCTCGTCGGTTTGGCCAACGCTCACACCCCCCTTAATACCACCACCGGCCATCCACATCGTAAACCCGTAGCTGTTATGATCACGCCCTGTGCCTTTTGCGTACTCAGCAGTGGGTTGGCGGCCAAATTCACCACCCCAAACGATCAGAGTTTCGTCGAGCAGGCCGCGTTGTTCGAGATCCTGTAAAAGCCCCGCGATGGGCTTATCGGTGTTGCCAGCATGGTAGCTATGGTTTTTTACTAGATCACCATGGGCATCCCAGTTGGCGTCGTTATGGTTGCCTCCACTGTATATTTGTATAAAGCGCACCCCGCGTTCTACGAGCCGGCGGGCAAGCAGACATTTCTTACCGAAATCATCCGTGCGCTGTTCGCCAATGCCGTACAAGGCCTTTACGTGTTCCTTTTCCTGATTGAAATCGACCGCTTCCGGCGCGCTCATTTGCATCTTGTAGGCGAGCTCATAGCTGGCGATGCGAGCGGATAAATTTGAGTTATCCGTGCGATCACTGAGGTGACGGCCGTTGTATTTGTTCAACGCATCAAGCATGGTGCGCTGCTCTTGCTGGCTCATGCCGCGGGCATTTTTGAGATCCAGAATCGGCGTGCCGCTGGCGTTGACGGTCACTCCCTGAAACGCCGCGGGCATGTAGCCGCTAGTCCAGTTCTTAGCACCGCTGATTGGGCCACCGGTGGGATCGAGCATCACAACGTAGCCCGGCAGGTTTTCGTTTTCCGAGCCTAACCCGTAGTTGACCCACGAACCCAGTGAGGGTTTGCCGCTGAGCACGTGGCCGGAATTCATCATCAACATCGCCGAGCCATGGATCGGCGAATCCGCAGTCATCGAGTGCAGATAAGCGATCTTGTCTGATTGCTGCCCGACATGCGGGAAAAGGTCGGAAACGTGTTTGCCGCATTGGCCGTATTGTTTGAACTGCCATTTGGGGCCGACCACACGACCGCCGTTTTTCTTACCGCCGCGCCCAAAGGTTTTCACCTCAATGGTTTTGCCATCGAGCGGATACATCTTAGGCTTGTAGTCAAAGGTATCCACCTGGCTCGGCCCGCCATACATGAATAGGAAGATCACGTGCTTGGCCTTGGCCGGCAGCGGCGGGTTCTTGGGTTTGAGCGGGTTATCCCACGGTGTTTGGCCGTCGGCCGCATGTGCCTGATTTGCCAAGAAACCGTCCTTCGCCATCATGCCGGTGAGGGCGAGCGAGGTGAAACCGCCACCCACCTGATGCAAAAACTCACGCCGCGAGGTTTGTCCGCAAAACGTGTTCATCGGTTTTTCAATATTTGCCATAAGCCTGTTTAAAAATAAAGGATTGTTGATGTTTAGTCCAAATAGACAAATTCGTTTAAGTTTAGCACAAGCAGGCAGAATCGCTGAAGAGCCTGATTGGCATCCATGCCGCCCTGCTGGAAGGTGTTAATGAGTTTCACTCCGTCCGAGATATCCGCATCGGTCGCCGGCCGGCTGGTGGCCAGTTCAATGGCGCGGCTCACCTGTTCGGGAATATTCTGTGAATTCCCCTGCAACCGCGATGCCAGCACCTCAGCGGAGTCGTTGAGGAATTTGCTGTTGAGCATGGTCAACGTCTGCGTGGGCACGGTGGTGACGAACCGCACGTCGCAGGTGTTATCCGTATCCGCCCAGTCAAAGGAAGCCAAGAACGGCTCGTGCAGGGAGCGTTTCACAAAGATATACACGCTGCGTCGAGCGGCGTCCTCTTTGGAACTACGCCCCCAAGCCGCACCGGGACGCGAGGCTGTACGGGCCACATCAGCGGGAATCTCGGTGTAAATACTTGGACCGCCCATCTTGAGGTTAAGCTGGCCCGTGAGGTTCAGGATGGAGTCCCGAATCTCTTCGGCGGCCAGACGCCGCATATCAAACCGCCACAGCAGATCATTATTCGGATCCGACTTTAATCCGGCGGTCTGGCCGGTGGACGACATCTGGTAGGTGCGGCTCATCATGATGAGCTTGTGCATACGCTTTAGTGTCCAGCCGCCCTTGATCAATTCAGCGGCCAGCCAGTTGAGGAGTTCCGGATGCGTCGGTTCATCACCAAGGAACCCGAAATTGTTCGAGCTGCGCACAATACCCCGGCCAAAGTGATGCTGCCACAGGCGGTTGGCCATCACCTTGGCAGTCATGGGATTCTTCGGACTCGCAATCCACTCGGCGAGCACGCGGCGTTTACCGGTGGTTTGATTGCCGTTCCCGTACCCCTCGGGAATATTAGCCTCAGGATCACCGAGAATCTGCGGGAATGAAGGGTTCACTTCCTCGCCCTGCAATTGTGGATTGCCGCGTGCCAACACCCAGGTTTTCTGCCGACCCCGCTCGGCGACGGCCATGGCGAACTCCTCTTTAACCTCAATTTTCTGTTGCTCAAGAGTAACCAGCTGTTGATTCAATCTGTTGTATTCAGCCAGTTTCTTATCACCCAAAATTTCCTTTCCATGGAGTCGAGCCAGTACCGGCACAGGGGTAATGTTATAATCAACGAGCAAACCCGCATCGATGTACTGTCCGCCCGTAGTTTGTTTGCAGTGAATCGCTATCGTGTTACGGCCCGTTTGCAAAACATCAAGCGAGGCTTCGGTAATATCGACATCCACATATCTTCCGACATGGCCAGTAAACTTCCTAATTTGCTTTCCGTTAAGGTAAACTTCCGCATCCTCATCATGGTGAATACGCAGGGTTAATTTCCCCGGAATCTCAACCAAGCGGAAATCTTTACGCAACCAAATGTCACTGGTTTTCCATTCCGTCCGAACAATGCTTCCCTTCGTGCCTTTGGCTCCAAATCCCGACCAATCTTTACTCCACTCACGATCGTCGTAAGCAATTTCAAACCAGTTATCCCCCGGCTTTTTAGTGGTGTACTCCCAAATCTGCCCCTTACCGCGGGACGCATCCGGCAACGCATATGGGTTAGTGAGTTTTTTCTGATCCTTATCTTCCGCTCTGTCAAGAATCGTCGGGTTGGTCTTAGCGAAGCCATCAAGTAAAGCTTCCTCATAAGTTAGTAACTGCCCCCGGATCCGACTGACGGTTTTCTGTTGTTCGGCCCGCTGCTGTTCCATTTGCGCTTTAGATTTGGGGTCTGTAATCGGCACATGATTGGTACCACCCTTGCCGTGCGGAGAAATGTCGCTGAAGAACGACAGGAAGGTGTAGTAATCCTTTTGGGGGATCGGATCGATCTTGTGATCGTGACAACGCGCGCAACCGACAGTCATGCCAAGGAAAGTTTCACTGGAGGTCCTCAGGATGTCGTCGAGATAATCGTAGCGCGCTAGCGGGCGATCGGCCGGTTCGTCATCCCAAATACCCAACCGATAAAAGCCGGTGGCGGTTATGGAATCGCCGTCCTTGTCCGGCAACTCATCGCCGGCCAGTTGTTCCTTAATGAATCGGTCATACGGCTTGTCCTCGTTAAAGGCGCGAATGACGTAGTCGCGGTACTTCCAAATGAGATCCTTGCGACTGTCGCGCTCGTAGCCATTAGTCTCGGCAAAGCGCACGAGATCCAGCCAATGACGGCCCCACTTTTCGCCGTACTGCGGGCGGGCTAGCAGATTATCGATCACCTTCTCGAAGGCGTTGGGCGATTGATCACTCACGAATGCCTGCACCTCCTTCGGTGTGGGCGGCAGTCCGATCAGATCGTAATAAGCACGGCGTAATAGTTGGCGTTTGTCAGCCGGGCCGTTAGGGCTAAGATTCGCCCTAGTGAGGCGATCATGCACAAATGCGTCAATGGCATTGGCGCTCCAAGCCTTGTCGGTCACCTTGGGTACAGCTGGACGCTTGATGGATTGGTAGGCCCAGTAGGCGCGGGTGCGATCGTTGACCTGTGTGTTGGGTAGCACCTGCTCGGCTTCGCCGGCGATCTCGTGTTTGGGATTGAAGGGGGCGCCCATCTTCACCCATTGGGTAAGAATATCGATCTGGTCCTGTGGCAATTTATCCTTGGGCGGCATTTCGTGGTCGCTGTCCTTGTAAGAAATCATCTCCAGAAACAGACTCTTATCTGGCTCATTGAGGTTGATGGCCGGACCGATGTCGCCGCCTTCCAGCAGTCCCTTGCGGCTGGTTACCCGAAAGTGGCCTTTCAACCGCTTCTCGCCACCGTGACATTTGAAACAGTTTTCCTTAAGAATCCCGAGAACCTTTTGGTCAAAGAATTGGACCTTGGCCGCATCGGAAAGTTCCTGAGCTGAGATCAAACAGATCCCCACCCAAAAACCAGCGATGATCATCATTCTCCGCTTCATTGCTTGTCGTCCCATTGGTTTTTTAGCCTAATCCGTACTAGGTCTTGCGTCTTGCATTCTTCCGGCCATTTTTATTATTAAAGCGACACACCCGAATCATTTTAAGATTACCAAAACAGCTATGCTTGACAAAGATATCATATATAAAAGGCGCCGCAAATTATTACAGGCGTTTTCTTTCAATAGCCCAGTCTATGAATTATTCGACTGTATTGAACACGTCTCATTTTTCGCTAAGGACCGTGATGGTGTTTTACTTGCAGCTAATCGATATTTGATCGAGCTATACGAATTCAGGTGCGAAGATGAACTAATTGGCCACACTGATTTCGATTTATTACCCCGGCGTTTGGCAGAAAAATTTCGGCAGGATGACCTACAAATCATGGAAAGCGGAAAACCCGCCCGGAAAATCGTTGAGTTATTTATGAATCGACAGGGCATCCCCTCCTGGTTTCTCACCTCCAAATATCCGATCCGCTCCACCCAAGGAAAAGTCATCGGCATCATGGGAATCATTCAAGATTATGATGCCCGTAAGGATTTGTTTGCCGAGGAACCTGAACTGCGAACAGCCCTTGCCCATTTGCACGATCACTTCCGTGATAAGGTATCCATCCAAACCCTTGCCAAACACTGTCAGTTATCCCTACGGCAATTTGAACGCCGTTTTCAGGCAAGGTTCAATCTGACCCCACAACAATATCTCATCAAGTTGCGTATTCAGGAAGCGTGCGAACAGCTCATGCTCCCTTCACAAACCATTGGTGCCATCGCATTGGATTTGGGGTTTTATGACCAAAGCTCGTTTACTGTGCAGTTTAAAAAACAGATGGGCCTCACCCCTCTGCAATACCGGAAACAATACCGATAAGCGGGTGTCTAAATCTATTGTCCCAAGCCCAATAACTTCACATAGACCGGAAGGGGATTTCGACTTTGTGGCCGACCGGCGAGAGCTTGCCGGAACCCAGATCCAGCTTCAGCCAATAGATGCCCTCCCTTCAGTGCGATTTTAGGTGCCGGTGTACACCAGGAATTCCTAGGGAGCGGCCTGCAAAGGCGGGATGAGGAGAGCGGCAAAAAATAGGGGGAATTGGGATTTCGGCTGCATTCGGCAATTTTTTTAGACAAAAAAATTCGCCTCCAACGCTTTCAGAGTGCAGACGGGCCACTTGCAAAGTAGAGTGCCCCTCGCAAAATGAAGGATCCAACCGCCAACTGGTCCGCATGGCTGGCCGAACACAGTCCCATGCTGATGCTATTCGCCCGCACCCAAACGCGCAGTGAGGCCGATGCGGAGGATGTTTTGCAGGAAGCCATTGTGGAGGCGGCGCGGAAAAGTAACGGTGTCCCGCCGGATTTGCCACTGGTCTACGTCACGCTGCGTCGGCGCGCCATCGATTTGGCTCGCAGCATGGATCGCCGCACGGCCCGCGAAGAGACGGTGATAGAGATCACCGAGAATTACTGGTTTGATGATCGCATTGAGCAACAGGAAACTGCCCGGCTCATTGACCGGGCCATGAAACGGATGCCCAAAAAATTTCGCGAAGTAGTGGTGCTGAAAATCTGGAGCGAACTCACCTTCGCCCAGATCGCCGAGACTCTGGACATCCCGCTAAACACCGCCGCCTCGCGATACCGGTACGGGTTGGAAAGCCTGCGGCGCGACACGAATTTGAAACTGAGATAACCCATGAAGGACCTGAACCACGAACCGGATTTTGATCCCGCACTGGAACATGAGCTGAGCAAACTTGCACCGGCTCCAGTGAAGGAGCGTCTCCTCGAGCGTATGGAAAATGCCGTAACCCACAACACCGCCTCAGTGAAACCGGCGCAACACCCGGCCCGCAACTGGCGGCTCTGGGTGATGCCCGCCACCGCCGTAGCCGGCATCGCACTCATGGTTTTGCTGGCTCCGCAAAAGCCAACACCCGAAGCCGCCGAACCAGTTAATCCTCAGGCCTCCCTGCCAGCTGTGGCGGAGACCGAGGAAACACCCATCGAGCTCTTTCCCGTTCGCCGCAACAACGAAGTGATGGAAGCCGTTCACGAAGGCATCATCCAAGTGCCCGGCCAAGCGCCCTATCGCAAGGTGCGCGTGCAGGTGATGGACTCCATGGAATGGATCGCGCCCGATGGAGTGACCCGTTTGGAGTATCAAGTACCTCGTGAAGAACATCTGCTTGTGCCCGTGGAAATCCGCTAATTTTTAATAAACCGCAAACCAACAGATCAATGATGAAAACCAAACTCATCCTCACATTCGCCGCCGCTATAACTCTGCCATTGATGGCAGATGATCCTGCCAAGAAACCCGCGCCCAAACAGGCACCCAACGCCGAGGTTTTTAAAATTGAAGCCGCAGCTCAAGGCACCTATCTGGGCGTGGCCATGGACGCCATCCCGGCCGTGCTGCGTGCCCAGCTGAATTTGCCCGAAGGCATTGGCATTGTCGTGTCCTTCGTGGCCAAAGGTAGCCCAGCCGAGAAGGCCGGTTTAAAAGCCAACGATGTGCTCACGCAAATGGACGATCAATTGATCATCAACGCCGAGCAATTACAGACCCTCATCAAAGGCAAAAAACCCGGCGACGACGTAAGCCTCACCTATTATCGCCAAGGCAAGGAATACACGGCCAAGGCCAAGCTGGCTAAGGGCGCAATGACTGCGCAAGGGACGCGCCGCCCGCAACCGTTACGACTGGAGAACGGCGAATGGAAACCGTTCAACGTGCCTAAAGGCCTCGGCCTCATGGAGCAGTTCCCGTTGCAACCGGGCAATCAGGAAGAATTACAAAAGGCACTGGACCAACTCCGTGAGCAATTGGAAAACATGCCGAATATTCAACCCGGACAATTACCCAAGGGCTTCAACTTTCAGTTCGGGTTCCCTGGCGGTCAGGGCTTTCAAATCCCGCCCATGCCTGAGGGCGTCCCCGGAAAGCCCGGTTTTAATGCCAATATCGCTAGTAGCGTGACCATCGCCGACAACACCGGCAGCTATACGCTCAAGACCAACAACGGCAAAAAACTTTTCACTGCCAAGGACAAGAATGGCGATGAATTATTCGACGGCCCCGTGGATAACGAGAAACAGCGCGATGCTCTCGACCGCAACTTGATCAAAAAGCTCGAGCAACTTGAAGGAATGGGGAACGGCAAAGAGGGCATCCGGCTCCGCCAATTCCGATTCAACGGCGGTCGTGCTATCCCTCGCGATTTGGATTTCCGCTTCGACCTCAAGCCCGGCAATGGGAAACCGGAACCGCAGCCCAAGAAAAAACCCGGCAAGAATCGATCCGAGGCGTAAGCGACTTTAACGCAAACTATTCCGCGGCGGACTCATTGGAGTCCGCCGTTTTTTTAATCTCCAACCCACCCGAACGCACATGCAGATCGCGTTGCGGGAACGGGATCTCGATATCATGTTCGCGGAATTTCTGGTCGATGGCGAAGTTGATATTGCTGATAAACCGGCGCGGACTCTGGGCCATCTCCGAGGTCCACACCGCCAATTCAAAATCCAGCGAGCTTTCGCCAAAGGTCGTGAAGAAGACCGACGGCTCAGGGTCTTTCAGCGTCTTTTTATTTTCTGCCGCCACCTCCAGCAGCAACCGTTCCACCAGTGTCGTGTCAGTCCCGTACGCCACGCCGATCGGGATGCGAATGCGCACCTTGGGGTCGCCGTGACTCCAATTCGTAACCGTCTGAGAAATGAAATCGCCGTTCGGCACAATCATTGTTATGTTGTCATTGGTCACCACCGTGGTACTACGCAAGCTGATTTTCTTTACGCGCCCAGCCACGCCTCCCATTTCAATGCGATCGCCAATGGCAATAGGTTGCTCGGCAAAAATAATGATGCCGCTCACGAAATTATTAATGATGTTTTGTAGGCCAAAACCGATACCCACACCGACCGCACCGGCAATAAAGGCCAGTGAACTCAAATCAATTCCCACAAACTGAAAGGCCATATAAAACCCAATAACCGTGAAAATGTACCCCAGAATTCGCGCTATACCGTACTCCAGTGCCTCGGGAAGTTCGGTTTTTTCAAAAATCCTCATCACCACGCGTTCGCGAACAACTTTCTCGAGCACAATGACCAGAATGAATAGGATACCGAGAACCAGTAGACTTTTCAGAGTGATGCTGTTTTCGCCTAGCTTGAAGAGCGGATAATTGATGACCTTGGTGAAAGTCACCCCGGATACCGATCCCACCTCCTCAAGCGCAGTCGCCGATGCCGACGCATTTTCATCGGCGGCCGGCAAAACCGGCACCAGCCACAGACAAAGCAAAGCGCAGACCCAGAAGGCCAATCGCCGATTCAACTCGAAAACCATAACAATAATTCTGCCGTTGAATTGCCATCAACAGAAGCAAAAACTATACGCAGGCAAGACTACAATCTTCATTGCACACCCCCCAGTTTCATCGCTAATCTTTCGCGCAATGAAACGCATGGCCCCCATGCTGGCGCTGATCCTTGCCGGCTGCCACACCACGCCGGTCAATTCGGTCGCCGATTCGCTGGACAAAAAACTGCCCAGTCTCCCCGGCAACACAATCAACCGCCCGTTCTCTGCCTTGATGCCCAAACGCGAGACCGGGGCGGAAGCCTTTCTTAAGGCGCATCCGAAATACAACGGCCGCGGCGTGGTGGTCGCCGTGTTTGATACCGGCGTGGATCCCGGCGCGCCCGGCCTGCAAACCACGCCCGACGGACGCCCCAAAATCGTGGACGTGGTTGACGGCTCCGGCAGCGGTGATATCGACACCTCCACCGTGCGCGAACTCAAGGAAGGTCAACTCACCGGCCTTACCGGCCGGACACTCACGCTTCCTGAGCATTGGAAAAGTCGGGATGGCAAATATCGCCTCGGCCTCGCCGAAGCCTATCGCTTGTTCCCCGCCGATCTCGTAAACCGTCTGAAATCCAAACGCCGTGAGCAATGGGACATCACTCAACGCAACCGCCGCACCGAATTGGAACAGACCCTCAAGGACTGGGACAAAGCCAATCCCAAGCCGGACAAAAAAACCTTCAACGAACGCGAGGAACTAGAGGCGCAAGTGGCCGCCCTAAAAAAATTGCAAGGCGCCTACCGAGATCCCGGGCCGCTGTTCGATTGTGTGGTGTTTCACGATGACAAACACTGGCAGGCAGCCGTGGACACCGATGAGGATGGGGATTTTACCGATGAAAAACTCATGACCAATTTCCGCGTGAACCGCGACTACGGAACCTTCGATGGTGAAGCGCAGCTCAACTTCGCCACCAACATTTATCGTAAAGGCGATCTGCTATCGCTGGTAGTCGACTGTGGTGCGCACGGCACTCACGTGGCCGGCATTGTGGCGGCGCATTTCCCCGATCAACCGGAACTCAACGGCATCGCGCCCGGCGCGCAGATTGTCTCCGTGAAAATCGGCGACACCCGCCTCGGTTCCAGTTCCACCGGCACCGGCACCATGCGCGGCCTGATTGCCGTCCTTCAAAACAAGTGCGACCTCATTAACATGAGCTACGGCGGCGCCGCACCACGCCCGGATGTAGGTCGTATTTATCAGGAGTACTCTAAGATTGTAAATCGACACGGTGTGATCTTTGTCTCGAGCGCCGGCAACAACGGCCCCGCCCTATCCTCAGTCGGCTCGCCCGGAGGCACCACCAGCGCTCTGCTCGGCATCGGCGCCAGTGTTACGCCCCAGATGATGCTCGATCAGTACGGCATGCGCGAAACCCGACCGGAGATGCAATACACTTGGAGTTCGCGCGGCCCCACACTCGATGGGGATCTAGGCGTGGACCTCACCGCACCTGGCGGCGCAATTGCACCCGTGCCCAACTGGCAACTACGGCGCACCACGCAAATGAACGGCACCTCCATGTCCTCCCCAAGTGCCTGTGGCTCCATCGCCCTGCTTCTTTCCGGATTAAAACAGGAGAAACAAAATCACACGCCGCATCGTGTGCGGCGCGCGTTGGAAAACACCGCCTTGCCGATCGCCGGCCTGACGCCACTCGAACAGGGCCGCGGGATGATCCGAGTGGATAAAGCATACGACTGGCTCAAGAATCATCCCCCCCTGAGC
Source organism: Verrucomicrobiales bacterium (assembly GCA_038139415.1). GTDB lineage: Bacteria > Verrucomicrobiota > Verrucomicrobiia > Limisphaerales > UBA1100 > UBA1100. Next base: position 21,480 of record JAYOSV010000011.1, read on the forward strand.
GAAAGCGACCTGCGCTTCGAGGCTCGAGTCTCTTCCCGCAACAACGCTCGGGGAATTTATTTGCGCGAGTCGTTTGAGATCAATCGCTCCCATTCGCTGAGCGTTACGCTTAGCCCGCGTTTTCATCGCGATGCCAAGAAGGCCGAGCAGATTGAATTCGAACAACGCCTGCAATTTCAATGCAGTGCCTCGTGGGTGGAACACGCTGGCCAAGTGTTGCTGGCCAACAGCACCCAACGCATCAACGTGAAGGTGGACCCCACCCAGCTTGAAGCCGGCCTGCATCATGCGGAGTTGACCGGCTCCGATCCCGCGCACCCCGAGCGCGGCCCCCTGGTGCGTTTGCCCATCACCGTTATTATCCCCGAACAACCCGATGGCCACTCCTGGAAAACGGATCTCACCCTGAAAAAAGGCGAATCGACCCGACGATTCCTCACTGTCCCGGCTGGAGCCACCTGGGCAGATTTGCATATTAAAACTCGCAGCGCGGCCAACCCCCAGCGATTGGTGCTGCACACCCTGCAGGTGCTGCCCGGCCTATCGTTTCGCAGCGGCGATGAGCGCATGTACCTGTCACTCACCGAAGGTCAGGAACGCGTCGAGAGCTTTGCCGTCACCGGCGGCCGAACGTTGGAACTTTGCTTCGCCCAATACTGGTCCAGCCTCGGCGAAGCCGAGCTCGAATTATCCCTGCAATTCCACGGCCTGCGCCCGGGCAACCGCACCTTGTCATTGGATGGCAATGATCTGGTGGAGGATTTCACCGTGACCGCGCCCCTGCGCGACGAGCGTTTGTCTCCCCGCGGCACTCTGAAAACTTGGCGGCGCTACGTGCGTCCTTCCAAATCGGAAATTAATTCACTCGATCCGGTGCGGGATCAGTTGCCCGACAACCAGCAGATCCACGAAATGATCCTCACTTACACCATCGATCAACCCGCCAATGGCCGCGTAACTCCAATTATTTCAGTGGAAAACAACAGCGGCGCAAACTACTTCCTCGAATCCGGAATCTGGCAGGTGTTTGACAGCGCCAAGCGCCATCTTGCCAGCGGCGGCGGGGGCAAAGCCGTAAGCCTTTCCAAGGCCAAGTACACCCTACGCTATCACGTGCGTCATCCCGAGCGATCCGTTTTAGAGCGTTACCAACACAGTCCCCTGATCCTCGACCAGCCACTTTCCAAGAGCGTTTCTCTGGCGTTCCATCAACATGCCGAAGGCGCCCTGCGAGGTACCGCCGCTTTCAGTGCCCGTACCTTGAAACAAGGCGATGCCGCCAATATTTTCGTAGGTATCCCAGTCCATTCCCGACTGCCTTCCACCGCCAAACCCGGAGATCTGCTTTGGGGCGAAATCTCCTTGGGCGGCAACATCGATGACTTGAACGGCGCCGGCAAGAAGCCCGGAGGTTACAACGTGACCCTCACCGTTCCCGCGGCCAAAAACACATTCCCCGCGAACAAACCCAAACCCACGCCGGCCAAGAAAAAGGAGACCCCAAAACCCAGCGCCCAGGAAAAATTACAGGAGGAAATCCGCGACCTGAAAATTGCTAAACTGAAAACACTGGCCCCCGACAAAGACAAGGAATCCGAACTGGCCATTCAACTGCACGCTGAGCTCACTAAAGATCACGGCGATCATCTTCCCCTGCACCTCGCTTGGCTGGCGCATCAACAAAAAGGCGAACCGGCCAGGCGCGCCGCCGCCGTCCGCAAGGCCATTGAGGCGACCCAACAACAGGTGGACCTCGACGGACTACAACAGTACCTCGGCACCCCGGCTGATCTCGAGGCCGAGGATCAGGATGAACAAAAGAAAAAATGGGATACCCAAAAGTCCGCGCTCATCACCGCCCTGCGCGCCCACGCCAAACTCGATCTCGCCGTGGCTCAAGCCGCTGAGGAAAAAGAACGTCCCAAAGCCATCGAATCCTTTGAGGCCGCCTGGAAACAACTCACCCGCTGGAGCCCTGCCGATGAGGCTGCTAATGCCGACCTGCGCCTGGATCGCGAGCAATTGCACGAACGCTACGGCAACGCCCTCAAACTCGTGATTGCCCAAATCAGCAAAGCGCCCACCACCAAGAAACATTACGAGCTACGCCTTAAATTGCTCGAAAAACTCGGCTGGACGGAGTGGGAAAAACACCAAAAAGAGGATCTTCTGATCCGGTTTCCGGACAAATATCCTCCATTCTAGCCCTCCCAGCGGGGCTTTTTTGGTTTGATTTCCTGTCATAAACGCCTATTTTCTCGGCCCTTTCCCGAGGATTAGCCGAAGGAAAGAATTGAACCATGCCCATTGCAACACCCCAGCAATACGCCGCGATGCTCGATGCCGCCCAACAGGGCGACTACGCGTACCCGGCTGTAAATGTCACCTCAATCACCACCATCAATGCCGCCCTCAAGGCCTTTTCCGACGCGAAATCCGACGGAATCATCCAGTTCTCCACCGGCGGCGGTCAGTTTGCCTCTGGCCTGAACGTGAAGGACTCCGTGTACGGCTGCATCGTGCTCGCAGAGGCGGCACATCGTCTCGCCGAGAAACACGACATTCTCATTGGCTTGCACACCGACCATTGCCAGCCCGAGGCTGCCGAGGGTTTCCTCAAGCCGCTGATCGCCGAGACCGCCAAGCGCCGTGAGGCCGGCTTGACCAATCTGTTCCAGAGCCACATGCTCGATGCCTCCATTCTGCCCTTGGAGGAAAACATGGCCATCTCGAAGGAATACCTCGAGTTGTGCGCCGCCAATGAAATCATCCTCGAGGTGGAAGCCGGCGTGGTCGGCGGTGAGGAAGACGGCGCGGCCGGCACTGAAGACATGCCCGCCGAAAAACTCTACACCACGCCCGAGGATATGCTCGAGGTGTACGAGAGCCTCAATGGCATTGGCCGGTACATGTTTGCCGCCACCTTCGGCAACGTGCACGGCGCTTACAAGCCTGGCGCGGTTAAGCTCCGACCGGACATTCTCAAAGAGGGTCAGGATGCAGTAATCGGCAAACACGGCGAAAGCGCGAAGTTCGATCTCGTCTTCCACGGCGGCAGCGGCTCCGCGAAGCACGAGATTAAAGAGACACTGGAGTACGGCGTGGTGAAGATGAACATCGACACCGACACGCAATACGCCTTCACCCGCCCCGTCGCCAGCCACATCATGTCCAACGTGGAAGGTGTGCTGAAGATCGATGGCGAGGTCGGCAACAAGAAGGTGTACGACCCACGCTCCTACCTCAAGAAGGCCGAGGAAGCCATGGCCGCCCGCCTCGTCGAGGCCTGTGACGACCTCGAAAGTACCGGCAAATCGATCGCCTAATCGGCCGGCAATCCGTCTATACAGCGGGCGCCTTTACCGGCGCCCGTTTTTATTTGGGCAGGCACTCCTTTAATAAGGCATCCCGCCGTTTTCGCAAATCATTGAACAGCTTCGGATGCTGCGCTCTGAGGTTCGCTTTCTCGTGCGGATCCAGCGCGAGGTTGAAGAGAAACTGGTCGCCCATCGAGGTTTCCAGAAACTTCCAATCCCCCTGCCGCAGCGCTGTCCAAGTACCGCGCTTCAGCTCCGCATGCGAGCCAGTGTGCCAGAGCAATTCCCTCGCCGGCAAAGTCTTCTGCACGCCTGTTAGGATGCCGGTGATATCCTCGCCATCCAGTTGTCGCTCTGTCACATCCACCCTCGCCAGAGCGCAAACGGTGGGAAACAAATCCAGCGCACTCAGAATTTCGTCACTCGTGCTGCCCGCCTTAATCCGTCCGGGCCAACGCATCAGGCAAGGCACTCGAATGCCGCCCTCAAAGAGCGTGGCCTTCTCGCCGCGGAATGGCTTGTTGCTGCCACCGAATTCATAATCGCCGCCATGATCGGTCATAAAAATCACCAGCGTATCCCGCTCCTGCCCATTGGCCTTCAGCGCTGCCAAAACGCGGCCGATGCCGTCGTCCATGTTAGCCACCTTTGCCGCAAACGTCCGCCGCACGGGATCCTTGATGTGCCCCACCCTAGCCAGATCCGCCGGGGGCGGCTGCATGATGTTGACCGCAAGTTCTTTCGTTGGATCCCAGCCTTTGCCGAAGTGTGGTGCGTTGTAAGCGAGATACAGGAAAAACGGCCGGTCTTTTTTCTGTCGCTTTAAAAACTTCACCGCTTCGTCCGTGATCAAGTCTGTCGCGTATCCGTACTCATCCACGTGCTTCTCATCATGATACCAGTCTCGCTGAATGCCGTATCGCATGGTGTAAAAATCAATACACCCGCCCGTGTGCCCAATGAATTCCGTGAACCCATGTCGTGTCGGCAAAAATGTTTTCGCTCCATGACCCAAATGCCATTTGCCGATTAACGCCGTCTGATACCCAGACTCCCGTAACAACGCCGGAAAAGTCACCTCGCCCTGTTGAATCCCGCGCTCCTTGTCATTAAGGAACATCAACGCGCTTAACAGTCCATCCCGCGACCGCGTCGGGAATTGTCCCGTCAACAACCCAAACCGCGACGGCGTGCAGATCGAGGACGCCACATACCACTGTGAGAACTTCATTCCATCCCGCCCCAGCGAATCAATATGCGGCGTGGCGATCTCACTGCCATATGCCCCCACATCATTCATCCCTTGGTCATCCGTAAAAATCAGGACGACGTTGGGTCGCTCTGCCGAATTCAGTAGACCGGCCAGCCCGCAGGCCACAACCAGTATCAATCGGTGAATCATTCGCTCTTTCCTTTCAAAGCCTGCTCAAAATTGCCCGCGTGAAACCGCATCAGATCCAGACCATTTTTCTCATAAATAATCTGCGCATTATGCGGGGCATTCCGGATAATAAGACGCTCAAAGGGGATCTTTAACGCCGTCAAATGCCGCATCCATTCCAAGTTGTTTTGATAGTTAAACCCTTTGTCCCCAACATGAACGAGAATGTTAAGTTTCGGTCTCGGATCCGCCGCATATCGCCGCGCCAAATCCCAAGTGTTATCGCCCTTGACAAACACCAGTGACTCGCTTTCGCGTCCTTCTTCTTCAGAGATGCGTTTCTCCGTGGCGTGACCACCTCCGCCCGGGGCAGCCGACACAAACATATGTGGATGCTTGAACATAATCCGTGCAGTTCCGCGACCGCCTTGGGAAAACCCCTCCAACCCACGCCCTTCCCGTCGGGCAATCGTGCGGTAGGTCGCATCAATATGCGGGATCAATTCCTTGATAAACACGGTCTCGCCTTGTGCCCCTTTTTTTTGGGGCATATTGTAGTGGCTCACCGGACCACCGTTCACAAACACATAAATCACCGGACTCACCTTGCCCGACTCCATCGCCGGGTGAATGTGATTCACCAGTCGAACACTCTTCAACTCACTCCCCGGCCGGCCGCCATGCAAATAATACACCACCGGAAACCGTCGCTCCGGAGCCTCCGAATAATGTGGCGGTAGATAGATGTAGTATCCGACCGACACGCCCATGGACGGACTTTTAAACGTTGCATGCTTCACCGTCTTCGACGTGCTCGCCACCGGCGGATTCACCCAACGAAACGGCTGCGGTTTCCGTTTCTTTTTCTTGAATGCGTCCTGAGCCTCCAGCCCAAGCGGCAGACCCGCCATCATCACGATTACCAAAATGTATTTCATAAAATTCTTATACTTTCTGTTTCATCCCTCCGCGAAGAGCACCCGCAGCCACAGTTCCATAATTGTCGACATACATCGGATCAAGCGGCCGACTGTTGGGCATGCTCAGCCAGATGCGCATAATATGCCGCCGCCGTTCCAGTTCCGGCCAATCCTCAAAGGCCGAACGCTTATGCAGTGTCACCCAATTATTCATGAAAACCATGTCGCCGGGTTCCTGCCGGAAAGTTGCGTGCATCTCGGGATCCCCCGCCAAAGTCTCCACTAAATCCAGTGCCTCAGTTTGCGCAGGCGTGAGATCAGGCAAATCCGGATGCGCATGCGCCCGGTCGATCAATACACGCAGCAAATTGGCCGCAAAATGACCTTCGCAAAATGAAAACACTGGCTGCCGACACCACGGCCTGTCATTACCGCCATCCACCGTATGTCGCAGGTAATAAAACGGCTCACACAACACCGCCAACAAATCCGGCCGCTGTTCCAGAATAGCGTTGTACAGTGCCATTGAACTGACGATGTAATTCTCTCCACCTTGCTTTGCCTGTCGATGGCAACAGAATCCAATTACGTCGCAGCGATCCGTGTGAAAGCTCAGCTTCCGGCTGGTGTTTGGGCCGCGACTACGCGCGTCCTCCGGCGCATAGCCCGCATCCGCCACGCTGAACAGCCGCTCACCGGCCGCACTTTGAGAAACCGGCGCACCCAAATAAATTGCAATCCCCCAGAACAACCGCCGCAATTGCCCCTCATCAAATCGGCTCACCGGCAATCCCCGCACATACACAAAACCCGCCCCGTTCTCCAACTGGCATTGCGCCAACTTCAGGCGCTCTGAAAAACTACCGAGCACAAAATGTTCCTGACCAATTTCATCCACTTCCCTATCTGCGCACCCCGCCACGGCCCGTTCAAGTTGATCGATCTCATCGGCATTGAGCCGAATCTCCCAGTCATCGCGTGTCCACAACTCTTCCCCACGCCAAAGCCCGGCATGATCAATTGTTGAACTGGAATCGATGGAGTTCATTTCCACCACAGAAGCTCTGAGCTAATTCACAACAAACTGCAATACGCGAGCTGCAGTTCCTTTGCTAAGTGGGTTGGATTTGTTACTGATCCGAATCTTGGCCATGTGCGCGGCGGCCTTCAGGTCCGTGGCAAACATCACCGTGCGTGGATAATGCAGACCGCGACTGTGGCGATGATACAAATCCACTCGCTGCCATTTTCCGCCATCAATGCTCACTTCCAGCACACCGGCATCCGGCCCCGCCAAGACATAGGCCCCCAGCGCGCGTCCGTTGAAATGCACGGCGGCTTCCTGCCCAGCCAGTGAAGCCGTTAGTAGTTTTTTGCCGGCAAAAGGATCGCTCCGAAATCCTCCCGGAATCTGTTTCCAATCCGGTTCGTGCCACGTCCAAGCTTCATTCGCGCTGGCCGCAGGCAGAAGAAAATGCCCGCGCTGATAACAGCCTTCATCCACTGGTTTCCACGGTAACGCATGCGGTGCCGCCTTGGACGCGACCGGCTTGCTCCACGCGCGATCCAGCAGGTGCCCAATCATGTCGGCAGCGATTGCATTTCCCGCCGGCTTGGGATGTGTCCCGCCAAAGACTGTCCAGGTCAAATTACCTGCATCAATGCGATCGGCCACTTCACGAGCGAGGAAAATGGTGGAGACATTGTACGCCTTGAGCACCTTTTCATGCGCCGCCATCGAGAGTGGCATCTTGCCCTCGCGCAGTTGCTCCAGCATTCCGGGATTCACAAAATGCGTGACCATAATGTCCATATTTGGCTGCGCCTTGCGTGCCTGGCGGATGATCCCTTCCATCCCTCGCACACATTCGCGCGACGCATGTCCAGCGTCCTGATCATCGTTCACCGCAAACTCGATGAAGAACAAATCGATCTTCCCCTTGGCCAACACCTCAGACGGCAACCGGAAAGCTCCGGTAGTGGAGCAAGTCGAGGAAATGCCCGCATTGATAAAATCAAACTTCGTTTTCGGAAACCGCTTTTGAAGCCACGCCGCCACCATCGGCCGATACCCATTCATCTGCGTAATGGACCCGCCCATAAACGCTACCCGCCCGGTCTTCAGTTGATCAAACTGCAACTGTGAATTGGCATAACTGCCACGCAGGATCACGTTTCGATTCAACTTATCATCTGCTGACACAAAGGCTACAGAAGCAGCTATCAGGAGCAACCATCTCATCGCCAGACTTTACCTAGCCATCCTGATGAGGCACAGGGTAAACTGCCTTAAAGGACGGCAGCAGCCCGTTGGATTTTGTCTAGAAAACGTGACGGCCCAGCGATAGGTTCGCCTAAGGACAAGAGATTATTCCGCGCCGGCTCATTGTCCGGATCCAAAACCAAAACCCGTCGCCAGTGTTCGATAGCGCGCGGCGAGTTACCCGCCTTGTACTCACACATAGCCGCCGGCAAAAGATCCTCCAACTGTGGTTGCCCCAGCTCGAACAATCGATCGTAAGATTCGCGAGCGGCCTCCCACCCCTCGGCCTGCACATTTAACCACGCATGATATCTAAGTGCCTGCGGATCATCTGGCTGTAAATAAAGCGACCAATCTACAGCGTTCATAGCGTATTTATTTGCCGATTCATACTCCTCATAAATTCTTATTGCGTCTGCCAATGCTTGAACCGAAATTGCTCGGCGGATCTTCTCCGGCTCATTAGATTGTTTCAACTCCAGCCTTTCTCTGCGTGCCTGTCCTGCAAGATACTTAAGTCGTATTTCAACTTTCTCAGCAGCTGCCTTCCAGCTCCAGCATTCATGCGCATGCCTGGAAGCCTTAAGCCCCATCGCTCGGGCTTCATCCTGATGCCCGAACACCCACCGAAGTCGTTTTTTCAAATCTGAAAATGAAGGCTCAAGAAGCCACCCTCGGTGAACTAAAGGTTCACCATTCACTTGATCGCCAAACTCAAATGCCTCGGACTTTAAACGGTAAGCAAATGCATCCGTTGCAAAATCATCAGTCGCCCCTCCTCCAGTGCAAATCACCGGCAAGCCGCACGCCATGGCTTCCAGCACAGGCAAGCCAAATCCCTCGCCTCGATAAGGATGCACCAGGCAATCACAAGCCGTATACAATCCGATCATTTCCTCAGAACTCAATTCATTGTCCAAATAGAGAATTTCAGGAGCGTTGGGGCGACTCTGTAATTCTTGAATGGTCTGCTTCATGGTCTGCCCATTGTAGAATGATTTCCCCCCAAAATCTTTGATCACCAAACACAAATCATCTTCTTCACTAAATGTTTGAGCGAAGGCATTCAGCAATACATCCGCCCCCTTGCGACCAATTGTTCCTCCTACGAAAAGAAACTTGAATCGCTTGTTCGTTTTCAGCGGTAACGGCGGAGCCTCCGGATAAAATTTAGTTTCATCAATTCCATTTGGAATCACCACAACCTTGTCGGCTGGAACTCCGGATGCCTCATACGCCGATTTAACATACGACGAGGGCACCCACGCTTCATCCACTTGCTCTAACCCTTTAACCCATGACTCCGGAAGAAACCCAAACTCCCAAGGTTGAATCGTCACAAACTTACCTCCAGTAACGGGACGCATCCAACTGGGTGGCCATCCATGACGAACTGTAACGTCTGTATTTATCGATTCTATGTCAGCACTCATTCTGGATTCCCAATCACGCAAAGTATCTGGCGTGTCGATGGCCCCTTGGATCGCCGATTGATTCAGGCTCCATTCAAAACCTTCACTGTGTTTTGATTGTAGCGCTTCCACCAAGTTTCGGTTTACGTGCGATAAACTTCCGTAATCCAAAAAGCTCCCTTCCCACCGAACTCGGGGCACGGAGGGCTGACTCCAACCTGGAGTTATCCGCCGCGTCCTCACCCGGTCCTGAGCATTGTGTAATCGCTCTATGACGATGTGGGATACGGACTCCGGGTTAAAATGCTCCTGCATTTCCTTCCGAGAAACCTGCCCCAGTTGCCGGCCTTGGCTGGGATCATCAAACAGCCCACGCATATATTCGCGCGTGTGTTCCTCTGATGGTTGCGCCCAATAATGCCCCGCCATAAACGCCATCTCATTTTCAACTTGCTGTACTGGAACGATTTCACAATCAACCAACAAGGAATTAGTTTGGCTCATGAATTCAGTATTACCACTCCAGTTGCTTGCGATCACCGGCAATTCCATCATCATGGCTTCATGTTGGGGACGCCCCCAGCCTTCACCCCGCGAGATACCAACCAGGCAATCCATGGCTCGATACAGCGATGGCATGGACGTCATCGGCAAGGGATCAGACAACACTTCAATCCGCGGCAACCGCGAAATGGAAAGGCCCTGCTCTCTAGCAAAGGCTTCAATCTGCTCCTCTAGGCTGGCCGCTTCATTTCCCAGCCTAGATACAATATGCGCCGCTTTGCTGCACCGAAGCCACAGGCAGACATCATCGTCGATCGTAAACTCCCGCAAGTAAGCTCCTAAGAGCACATCCCAAGCTTTTCTCTCCTGCCATTCAAAAATAGAAAGAAAATTATATGAGGCGGGATTAGGCAACTTCAGAGGTTCGGTCCTGTTTGGATCAAACATAACTGGATCCACCGCACCAGGCACGACCTTGAGTTTCTCAAGTGGGACACCGCTGCGGTGGAACGTTTCGACATTAAATTTGGATGGCACCCAAACTTCATCCACACTTTTGATTAGCTCAACCCACAAAGGCGCGATACGATCGGTTTCGAACATTGTCCGCAAGACTCGAAATTCGGAGTCCTCCGGCATCCCTAAAACGATATCCCCAGAACCATGGGTAATGGAGATTCCGCCACTCAACTCATTATAGCGTGCTAATAATTGATCAACCTCGCACCGTAAATCACTAGGCAATTCACGATGATAATTCTTAGAATAATATGCCGGATTTGATTGAGTTGCCGCCAAGTTTGCTCGACCTAACAGGGGAATTAGGAAATTCAACATTTCAGAAGCGAATCCGGAATAGTTCAAAAAAGGTCCCATCCAACGAACCGGTTCTTGAATTTCCAACAAATCGAAATTCGTTGATGTCTCGTTGTATTGGTTCTTAACGGGTGTTTTTTGAATATTCATGGCGAAAACAACCTTTTTTCTATGCTAAACAAAGCATGAAAAATGCCAATTTGGTCGAAAACTCTAATTAATAAGAACCTAAATTAAACCTGTTAATGTCCTAAATAACCCCAAATTGTGCCGCCCTATTCCAAGAAGTTAGTGGCTTTGAAGGTAATTTCTAGGATGCAACCGTCGGGATCGATAAATTTGTCGCTATTGCACCACAGTAGGCGGTGGGTACGGTGATGTTTGAAGGTTAGCCCAACCGTTTAGATTAAAGGTAATCGAGCACACCATGGCGGCCATGTCCGGTGTGATTATGCTAATGCGCGGTTCAATTGAACCGCCCGCACTCACAATTTCGGGAAGATCGCCTCTAGGTCGAGTGTGTCGCCCATCTGTTTTTGCTGAGCAAGCAAACGGGAGAAGAGTTTTTTAATACGAGCGCTTTGTTTGGCTTCGTGGGCGAGATCGTTTTTCTCAAACGGATCGTTGCCGATGTTATACAATCGAGCTTTTTTGATCTGGGGATACACAATCAGCTTCCAATCATCCATGGTCACGCTGCGCTGCAGGCCAAGGTAAGCACCGTGAATAGCATCGTAGGCAGGCCCATCGGCCTTGCCTGTGAGGAGTGGCATTAGGCTTTTGAATTCCACCTTGTCGGCTGGCTTGGCGCCGGCCAATTCGAGCGTGGTGGGATGCACATCCTGTAAATAAATCGGGGTCTCAATCTTCACACCTTGGCGGATACCGGGACCTACGGCTATGAACGGCACGCGCGTGCTGTGTTCGTACATATTCTGCTTCCCAAACAAACCATGGCGGCCGACGGCAAGGCCGTGGTCGGCGCTAAAGAAAATGTAGGTATTATCAGCCTGCCCACTCTTCTCCAGCGTATCGAGCACGCGACCAATCTGCGTATCCATGTGCTCAATGATCGCGTAGTACTCCTGCCGATGGACTTTTACGGCGTGCTCGGTACGCGGCATAGGCGCGAGGTTTTCATCGCGTAACCGATGCTGGTTGCCGATCTGATCCTTGTAGGGATACATCGGCAGAAAATTTTCTGGAGTCTTGATGCGCTTGAGCGGGTATTTGTCGATGTACTCCTTGGGCGCCTGGCGGGGATCGTGCGGGGCATTAAACGCCACGTACATAAAGAAGGGCCGTTTATCCTTTTTGGACATGCCAAGGTAATCAATGGCGTCGTCAGCCACGATGTTGCTCCAGTGCCGACCGCCTTTCCAGAAGCCTTCAAACTTCGGATCAAATGGACTCCACGGATCGGGTTTGCCGGGTAACGGACGGTTGTAACCCGCAGGTGTTTGGTTCGGCATGCCGGGCCGGATGTTGCGGGCAACCTCAAACGCTTCATCGGCCTTGGCACGAATGTGCCATTTACCGGTCATAAACGTCTGGTATCCCTGACGCTTTAGCACCTGTGGCCAGAGCCCCTCAAACTCGGTTTTTCGCGCCGCCAACTTGGCGGGATTGGCCTTGCCAGAAAAGAGATTGGAAGCCTCTTGCGCGCGCCAGATGGAACGCCCCGTGATCAGCATGTGCCGACTAGCCACACACACCGCGCCGCTCCACGAGCCCATGTTATAGGCGCGTGTAAAAGTCGTTCCGCGCTTGACCAGCCGATCGAGATTCGGCGTATCGATATCCGTGTAACCAAGCGCGCCGATGGTTTCGTAACATTGATCATCAGCGAATATGAACAGCACATTCGGCTTGTTCGCGGCGCGGACAAGCAACGGACCCACCAGAAAAGTCGCCAGCATCAGCCGGCCCAATGAGGAAAACGAAAACCCTTTCATGAAGCCGCTATGGTCGCGCATACGCGCCCGCTGGGCAACCCTATTTCCGTTTAGGCGCCTGAAACACCGCCTTGGGATCGTAGCCCGGATTTTTCTCCGTGGGCACGGGGGCATTGGTTTCCTTGCGCCATTTCAACATGGCGGCGTGTAGTTCCTTCACCTTCCCCGACTCTAACTCTGCGAGGTTGGTTTTCTCTCCCAAATCATTTTTCAAATTGTACAATTCTAGCGCGCCATCCTCGAAATACTCGATCAACTTCCAATCGCCCATCCGGACGGCCGCCGCCGGCGTAGTGCGGAAGGCACCGTGACGCTGCGTGTAGCCCTGCAGGTAAGCCGGGAAATGCCAAAACAACGCCGACCGATCCAGCGAGGCTGAGGCATCCTTGAGCAACGGCATCAGGCTAAGACCATCCAGTTGTGCCGTCTTGCGGCGTTTCACGTTCGCCGCCTCCATCAATGTGGGATAAAAATCCACGCCAATCACCGGTTCGCGGCAAGTGCTGCCGGCCTGCGTCACCCCCGGCCACTTGATCACCAGCGGCTCCCGAATACCGCCCTCGTACAGCATTCCCTTACTGCCACGCAACGGCGCATTGGATGTCACACCGCCGTGCCCGCCGTTGTCCGAGAAGAAAATCACGATCGTGTTCTCGGCCAGCTTCAGCCGCTTCAAGGTTGCCTGTACTGCGCCGATACTGTCATCCATACTCTCGATCATTGCCGCGTACTTGGCATTGGTGTGCCCGCCGACTGTCGCTTTCTTTTCATACTTCGCCGTCAACGCCTCCTTCGCCTGAATGGGCGTATGTACGGTGTAATGCGTAAGATACAGGAAGAACGGCTTGTCCTGATTGGCCTCAATAAACTTGCTCGCCTCTGCGCCCAACCGATCGGTGAGATACTCACCCTTCTCAGGGTTCACCAGATTCGGATACTTATATGGACTATGATAGCCACCACCACTGGGACTACCCCATTCACGCCCAGCAATGTTAACATCAAACCCCTGCGTGGTCGGGTCCTTGCCCAAATGCCATTTGCCCATTGTGGCCGTCACATATCCAGCTTTCTGCAATACCTCGGCAATGGTCTCGAAGCGATCAGCCAACACCGTGGTGTTCTTGATCGGGACCAGCTTGCGAAACTTCGACTGCCCACGATCCGAGTTACTGACCGTAAACACCCCATGCCGCGGCCCGTATAAACCGCTCATCAAGCACGCGCGACTGGGCGCACAATTCGGTGCACACGCGTAGGCGTCCATAAACACCATGCCCTCCTTCGCTAACCGGTCGACATGAGGCGTCTCATAATATTTCGAGCCCATGAAGGATACATCCGTCCAGCCCAGGTCATCGATGAAATAAAAAACAATGTTCGGCTTAGCCGCCTGCGCGCCGGAGCCGGCCAGCAACATGATCAACAATGCACAAATCCGCATCCCCTCTTTTGCGCTGAGCTAGGAGCATGGTCAAGGTTCGGTATTGGAATTTATTTAATACGCCCGCTACGAAAGTCTGCGGAAATGGGCGCAGTCTCTTGGCGATGACACGATAGAAGATGTATTTTCTAGTTTCTGCCTCCTAGGCCGGGCTCCAAACTACCCCAACACCTCGGTGATATCCGCCGTGCTATCGGCGAATTTTTCAGTCGGTCGAGAAAGTTGATTGGAGATGGTGACAAACAGGTTCGAAAGCGGAATCGAGTCGCTGTAGTTCAAGTGCGATCCATGCGCGAAGCCCATGTTTTTTCCGCCACTGAGAATGATGGGGTAATTGATGGCGCGGTGAGTCTTGCTGGTGGCGCAGCCGTAGAAACACAGCGTGTTGTCCAGCAGCGTGCTGTTGCCTTCCTGAATCGAGTCGAGCTTCTTAATGAAGTTCGCGTGCATCTCGTTGAGGAACGCAATGTACTTGGCCACGTCGCCGTAGTTTTTCTTTTCGTGCGACAGTTTGTGGGAGGAATTCCCCAGACCGAGCGCGGACGGGAACCGGTCGGTCAATCCGCCCTCTTCGCAGGCCGTCTGGAACGAGGCCACGCGCGTGGTGTCAGTTTGGAATGCCAACGCCATGAGATCGTACATCGCCGTGAGGTATTCGCGCGGGGCCGTAACATTCACGGACAAGTCAAGACTCTTGGCATCCACCTTGGCCTTGGGTGTGCCCTGCCATTGAACGGCGCGTTCGGTCATTTTTTCCACTTCCCGCACGGAGGACAAATACTCGTCCATCTTCCGGCGATCATTGGCGCCCAACCGGCGGTTCAAATCCTTCGCTTCACTGAGAATTTCATCAATCACACTGCCACGACTAGCGAGTGCGTTGCGTTCCTCCGCCGTGGAGGCTCCGAACATGCGGCGGAAAATTTCAGCCGGATTATTCAATGCCGGAATCGGTCGCCCCGCCCGGTCAAAGGACAAGGTTGAGGAACGGTACGGTCGGTTCACTCCGCCAAAGGAGGACAACACCATCGATTGAAAGCGCGTGCCCTGCCCGAGGGTTTGGGCCACATGCTGGTCAATCGAGATGGTTTGTTTGTCGTAAGTCTTGAGAATATTGGCGCCGGTCAGGAAATAATCCGCGCCCTTGTGGGCGGAGGTGGTTCGCATGGAGGGATGCGACAATCCGGAAAGAAACGTAATCTTATCCCGCATCGGCATGATGCTATTGTGCATCTCCGGCGCGACATAGTTTTTGCCCGGGCCGACCGGAAACCAGCCGTTCTCTAGGCGATCGGGCGCATCATCCGCGGGCATGGGCACGCCGTAGGCAAAGAAGCCGCCGAAAAAGCGCTTCCGCACCTCCGGCTTGTTGGCTCCCCAACTCATGCATTCCAGCCAGGGCAAGGCCATGGTGACGCCCATCGATTTCAACAGGGTTCTCCGATCCAAGTGCCAGGATTTTTGTTTCATACCGAAATTTTATTTGGTTAAAAAAGGCTCCGACAGAACGATCTGCTCCAGCAGAGTCTGGAACGAATCCTCGTTTTTCTCAAGCGTATTACAGATGGCATCGACCGCGGGGCGATCCCGGAAATCCAGATAACGGCCCAACGCATAGGCCAGCGCCTTGTTGACCACAGCGCGCCGGTACTGCTCTTTTTTATCCGTTAAAATGTACTGCTTCAGATCGCCCAAGTGCTGGATCTTACGGCCGTTGCGGAGTTGTGTGGTGGGGTCGATCGACACGTTCTGGTGCGCCGTCTTCACATTGGGATCGCGCGCTCCTTCACGCCATTGGCCCAGTGCATTGTAATTCTCAAACGCCACTCCCCACGGATCAATCTTGCTGTGGCAATCCCGGCAGCTCTGTACATTGGTGTGCGCCACCAGCCGTTCCTTTAACGACAAGCCCGTCTCATCCTGCGCTTCGGGCTCCGCAAGGTCTGGAACATCGGGTGGCGGAGGGGGCGGCGGATCATCGAGCATGCGCTCAAGCACCCACATGCCGCGCCGAATTGGATGCGTTTCCGAGCCGGTGGAATTGCCAAAGAGCATACTCGCCTGCGTCAGGAATCCGCCGCGTCGATGCTCTGGCCCCAGTTGGCGCACCTGAAAGCCGCCGCTAATTCCAGGGATACGATAATGTTTGGCCAACTTATGGTTGATGACCACAAAATCTGAGTGAATGAAATTATCGATGCTGAGATCCTCCGACAGAACATGGTGCAGAAAACGAACGGTCTCCTCCTCGAACAGGTCCTTCGTGGTTTCTTCGAACACGAAGTATTCCGGGTTCACCGCCAACCGCCGGATTCCGGCCAGATCCAGCCACTGGGCGGCGAAATTTCTGGAGAACGCTTTGGCCTTCGGATCCTTGAGCATCCGCCGCACCTGCTCACGCAACACCGACGGTTTCCCGAGCTGCCCCTGTTCAGCCAGCGCAAACAAGGCGGCATCCGGCATGGAACTCCACAGAAAATAAGACAGCCTCGAAGCCAGCTCGTAATCATTCAGCTGCCGCTTGACGACAGGCGCTTCACCGGCAATCGGTTCCGGTGCCGGCTCGGCGACCAACAGGAAATTGGAGGAACACAACACCGCCGTGAGAGTGGACACCAGAGCGTGTTCAAAGGACGCATGCGTGGGCTGTAGTTTCTCGAACAACACCGCCTTCCGTTCCACTTCGTGATCCGCCACCGGCCGGCGATAGGCCCGTTTCATGAAATGCCGCAAAACGTCCCGCACGTACGCCTGCTCATTGTCGCGATGCGGCGAGTCGATGAGAATCGCCCGGTTCTGCGCCGTCGGCCATTCGGGAAAATGGTTGCTCTCGATCTCTACCCAATCGATGACCAACTTGGGCAGATTCTCGTATGCCAAGTCGCTAGTGCCTCGGCGAAAATCATTGAAGATTCGGAAATATGAAGGCCGGCTCGGCTTGTTGGATTGAAATGGAAAATTCGCTCCGTGCACGATGAACTCGTACGTCCGCAATTCCTGCGAGCGCACCTCGATGTTGCCGCCTTCTTTTTGATCAGAAACCCCGTTACCCCGGAAGGAGCCCAGTTCAAATGACAACCGCGGAAATGTATTTCCCTTACCCGGAATCGCCGCGGCACGAATCTTCACGCGCACCGGCGAGTCATGCGGGATCTCATAAATTTCCGCGCGAAACTCCGGTTGATACCCGGACCGCCCAGCGCCCAGCGCGCCGCCAATCTTTCGGTCCGCGGCGAACGGCGCATTCACCGGATCGGCCGGTCGGTTTCCCGCCAATAACACGCCCGTGCCATCCGGCAATACCTCACCGAAATCCAACTTGAACAAGCCCTTGAATTGCGGCTTCCCGCCGACTAGCGGCTGCAAATTATAGGATCCACCACCACCCTTGCCCCGATTCCGATTGTTGGGCTTCTTGGTATCCGATATTTTTTTGAACGCCCGTTCCGGCTCAATCCGTGCCACGTACGCCGGCGGCTTTTCTTCTGGCGCCAACAAAATCCGCCCCAAGGCGCCGCGGGCAATGCGCTCGAAGTATTCAATGTGCAATGCTGAGGTCCCCAGTACCGAACTGTTGTTTTTGAACCCCTCCTTCGCCACCCCTTCCGGTGGGAGGTCCGTGGCAAACCGCAGATCCAAACCCAACAAATCGCGCAGCGTGTTGTTGTATTCGTATGCCGTGAGCCGCCGCAGCACATTGCGTCCACCGGTCGATCGCCGCGCCTCCAGCACCTTCCGAAACTCCGCCGTCAACAACGCCACCGCCGCCTGCCGTTCCTGGGGAGTGGGTTGGAGCTTCGCCTCTTCGGGCGGCATCTCGCTCACGTTAATCAGGTCCAGCACCTCCTGCCACATGTCCGCCTCGCTGCCATTCAACAGATCAGCATCAAGCGTATCCAGTCGCAGCTTGGCCTTTTGCTTATCCGGCCCGTGACAACTCACGCAATACTTGGCCAGAAACGGCCGAATCCCCTTTTCAAATGCCACCGCCGAATCCTGCCCGAATAAATTCGGCACGACCGCAACCAAGAACAGCATCAATGTGGAGCGCAATTTCATTCTCTTCAAAACCGATTTGTACCGCAGCTACACATCGCAAGCAAGTGCCGGCCGGACGTATTCGCCTGACAACCGACGCCGCATCGTTACACTCAAGTCATGCGTGAACCGCAAACCATAATACCTAGTCGCCGGCAATTTCTATTGCAGGCCGACGAAGCGATGGACGCTTGCGGCAGCGCGCCCTCAGTGGCAACATCTAACGGCCCTCGGCCCATTCAATTCTAATGAACTGCTTTACGTGGACTAGCCCCCTCACCGCGTGAGCCAGTCGACGAATCAATCCATTCAACAGTTCGACGCCATTATCATTGGCGCGGGTGGCGCAGGCTTGATGTGTGCGCGAACAGCCGGTTTGCGCGGTCGAACTGTGCTTGTGCTGGAGCACAATCGTCGTATCGGCAAAAAAATTCTTATCTCTGGCGGCGGTCGCTGCAATTTCACCAATCTCCATGCCGGCCCGGAAAATTATCTCTCCTACAACCCACACTTCTGCCGATCCGCCCTCTCGCGTTATCCCGCCAGCGAATTCATCGAGCTGGTGCAGCAGCACAACATTGCGTATTATGAAAAAACTCTGGGCCAACTCTTCTGCCGCACTTCCTCGAGAGAGATCGTGGACCTTCTTCTCACCGAATGCCGTGAGGCCGGTGTGCAGTTGAACACGGAATGCACCATCGAACGCATTGAGCGCACCGACCGTTTTCGCCTGCAAACCAACCGAGGATCGATGGAATGTGAGTCATTGATTGTCGCCACCGGTGCGCTATCGTTCCCCAAGCTGGGCGCCACCGATTTCGGCTACCGCATCGCCCAGCAATTTAATGTGCCGATCATTGAACCGCGCCCGGGCCTCGTGCCGCTCGTGCCACGGCTTACCGATGGACGCCATTGGCCATTCGGCGATTTGAGCGGCAATTCACTGGATTGCATCGCCAGCGCCGGCGGACAGTCATTTCGGGAGAACCTCCTGTTCACCCATCACGGACTAAGCGGCCCGGCGATTCTACAGGTGTCCAACTACTGCGCCCCAGGCGAATCGTTCACGCTAAACCTGTTGCCAGAACAATCGCCGAAAGCGCTCCTCGAAGACGCCCGCACCCAGCGCTTGGATGCTGTCCGTTGGCTGGAGGCGTGGTTTCCCAAGCGCGTTGCGTCCGCTCTCGGTCAGAAATTCGCTCCCGCCAAGCCGCTCTCGCAATTGAAGCAAAGCGAACGCGATCAGCTCGTGGAACACCTCTGCGACTGGACCCTGATAGCCGCCGATACCGGCGGCTATGCCAAGGCCGAAGTGACCGTGGGGGGTGTGGACACCGCAGCAATCTCCTCCAAGACGATGGAATGCCGTACCGTGCCCGGGCTGTATTTCATTGGCGAAGTCGTCGATGTCACCGGCTGGTTAGGCGGCTACAATTTCCAATGGGCCTGGGCCAGCGGCCACGCGGCCGGCGAAGTTATTTAGCCGGATAATCCTCGCCGCGATCACTGGCCTCCAACGAGGCCCGCCAAGTCTTTAATTCTCGCGTCATCCGCGCTACCACCTCTGGATGTTGTTCAGCTACATCCGTTTTCTCACTAGGATCATTCACTAGATCAAACAGCTTCAACGTGGGCAACTTGTCCACCTGTTTACCACCCGTCCGTCCCCATAATTTGAAACGGTCTCCGATTAGAGCCACCTGCCCGGCTGACTGGAACCCAATTGACTGTCCTCGATTTTTCATTAGCCCATTGAATAATGGTCGCAAACTAATTCCATCCAATGGCCGATCCCCCACGGGTTTAGCGCCGATTAAATCCAGAATGGTGGGCAGATAATCACTGGTCACCGCGGGTATGGTTGTATTACCCGGCCGAATCTTACCGGGCCATTCGATCAGGCCCGGCACTCTAATACCACCCTCCAATAAATCCCTTTTCCGACCATTCAAGTGACCTGCACTCCCCGGGGCACTGTCCGCCTTTCCTTCCGGGCCATTGTCGCTACAAAAGGTAACTAGTGTGTTATTGGCTACCCCCATAGCACGCAGTTCATTGCGCAAACGGCCTACCTGTTCATCCATCGCGGTGATGCAGCCTCGGTAATGCTGGGTATACTTATCTTCATCGGCATACATACGAGCATATTCAGGCCCAGCCACCACTGGAAGATGTGGGGTATGAAACCAAACGATAGTAAAGAATGGCTGTTCTTTCTGCGCTGCACTGCGCATGAAAGGAATCGCTCGATCCAGGATTACCCGCGCATTAGCGCCGGCGAGATTCTTTGTCGCACGCCGACCTTTTTCATCCCAGTAAGCCGTTCCGTAAGGCTCGGTGTCATCGGATATATCCCACCATGTGCGCCGAGCATCAACCTTAGGCTTATCCATTGGGTTCCATGTGGGCACTTTGGATTCAGTTGAGAAACACACATCAAACCCATTGGCTTGCGGTGGAGAAAAATGCTTCCTCCCCTGCGGCCCACCTCGATTGGCATCCTTATCGGTTTTCGTGAGGGTTCCTAAATGCCATTTACCGAAATGACCGGTGGTGTAGCCGTGCTTTTTTAGGAGCTCCGCCAAGGTCAATTCCTCCGGCTTCATATGCCCGGTATTGGCAAAGTAAATACCGTAACGAAACGGATGCCGACCGGTGATACAACTTCCACGCGTAGGGCTGCAAACAGGGGCAGCTGCATAGAACCGCTCGAATCGAAGGCTGGCCTTAGCCATCGCATCCAAATGCGGCGTTTGAATATCCTCCCCTCCGTTAAACCCCACATCGCCCCATCCCAAATCATCGCACATCACCAGCACGATATTGGGACGTTCAGCTGCCTGAACAATGTAACCAGACCAGAGTATTAAGGCCGCCTTGGCAAGAATTCGCATGCGAGGAAAATACCCTCGTTTAGATTTTTGGTCACGCTGCATACCGCCGTAGCGCAACAAAAAATATTAACAAATTATGGATTCCAACGCATCTGCCTTAAGACAAAAGGATCGCTTACCTGCCGTACCGTCCCGTCTGCAGTGCCTACAGCGATAGCTTGGCCATCAAAAAACTCCAAAAACTCAAGCGCATCCTCCAACCCGCCTGAGCCATTCCAACCCAAATCAGTTTCGAATATCGTCACGGTATTCGGATTCACTTCATCGATATTCTTTCCGCTCAAGGCTTTATTGAATGCGTAAGAGCTCACTTTTATACCTTCATCAACCTGAGACATTGCAAAGGGATCTTGCGGCGAAGCGAATACTTTAAGAGTTCCTACTTCCTTAAAAATCGAATCACACCACTTATCAGAATCAGGTAGGTTGCCATCATTATCCAAAGCAGTGGAATGCAAGGATATAGTTAGTCGCCCAGCGTTACTTGCAGGCTTAAGTGCGTTAGCTTTCGCTTTTGCTTTCGCCAAAGCAGGCAGCAACATGGAAGCAGCTATCCCGCCGCCACCCACCAGCAATAAGGGAACCGTTGCCCCAATTGGGTCACCCGTGCTTTGACTTTTCATTACCATTCCTTCAGCTGTCACCTGCATCACGGTTAACTGCCCAGAAGCCTTGGAGCCATCCACATCCATGAACTTTTTCGCTAAATCTAAAACCTGCTTGGCTTGAGGATCAGGATCATTGGCTGCCTGCATTTCGGCCATGGCTAAGCCAAACTTGTTAAGCTTACTGTATTCCTTGCCTAACCGGCTGCTCATGAAGTGCAACTGGTTGCCCTGCAGATTAAGCCCATCGGCTAATCGCTTAAATTCTTCAGTGCCGGCCAGCCCTTCGCTTTTGCCTGATTGCACAGCAAGGATATCCTTTGCGAGTTTCTGGCTACTAGTCAGCACAATGTAATCACCCGCTTGCATTAAAGTCGGGGTTAGATCAATTGGGACGGGCAATTCTTCCGGAGGGGTGAGCGTGTGCATCGTGATCCCGTTTTCAACTGATTGCTTCAGCATCGGAGCCATTTCAGGGTTCTGCATTAATTGACTGATCATGGTCATCAACTGCTGATCTTTCACCTTCAACACCAACGCCAGACCAGGCTCAGAGAAAGTCAACTGCAGGCCTTGGAGTGCATCTGGAGGTAAAGGCAACGGAACTGGTATTTGATTTTGCTCATTGAGTGTAACGAAGAAACCCAGTTCGCCACCGGTTGAACGTAAGAGATCCTCAAACTTTATCGCCTGATTCATCTGAGCCAGCCCCTTGGCCATCTCCGCTACAGCTTCAGGCGGAGCTGTGTCGGTGATGAATTTGCGCATCCGGTCAAAGGCAGCTACTGCGTCCAGATCAGCCTGAACTGAAAGTACCGTATCGGTCGGCAACATTTTGAGAATTTGCTGCGGGTGGGGTTGTGCTCCCATCACCTTCCAAATCAAACCGTCTTTACGGTCCGGATAATGGTGAACCACCATGCTGTTGCGGTGAAAATCTTTTTTCGCCTCAAAACTGCTCATACCCATTCCGCTAATATCACGAATACCGCTTTGCTCGAAGAAGGTGCGAACCATATCCATGCCAGCCGTTGCCATTTGTTGCTCTTCCTCACCGAGCTCCTGACCGGCGGCGTCTACCAGCCCTCCCATTGTCTCCATGAAGTTGTCCATCTTGGACATCAACTGTTCGCTGCTTAGGTAAAGATAGAAAGTGCCTCCCTGGTCCAGATGCTGGTTCACTGCCCAGAAACTATTTTGGGTCGCTGCCTGTTGCTGGCCAACTGGAGTAGATACCGAAGAAGTAGGTAGAGGAGACGATGCTACAAGGGTGGGTTTCACCGATGCAGTTGGAGGAGTGGTGATTGAGGCACTCTCTTCCTCTGTCGTTGTGGTTTCTCCGCCACAGCCAAGCAAGCTGAGCAGAAGTGGAAATACAAAAAGATCACTATATTTTTTCATGGCAATATCCGAAGCGCGAAGGGGTAGTGCCACCCTGAGGGAAACCCAGGACTCGGGCAACTATAAAATGTGCACCAATATGGCTTAAGGCGTCCACTTGAGCCGGGCCGTCTCCTGCGGACCAATTTGTTCCACATGCCCATCAGCAAAGACCGTGGTGACCTTGAAATCTGCATCCGGAAAAAACTCCTCTTTACCGGCTGCTCCATTCCAATCCAACCCTCCATCATAGATAAGCACGGTATTGGCCGGATCCCTAATATCCTCTATTTTCACTCCGCTGAGGTTTCGATTAAACAGCCAAATACAAACTTTTTCATCTGGCGACTCCTTAGTCTCCTCAAAAATGGGGTCGGAGAACATGCTGGGTTCAATATCGAACTTTATCAGTTCATCACACCAAGTTTCTGCTTTTGGCAATTGCCCTTGAACGTCGTTATACTGAAAAAAACTAATGCCTAGCTGTTTGGCATTATTCATCTTCACAGCTTCTTGAGCCGAATCACGTGCAGAGGAGATGGCCGGCAAGGCCATGCCCGCCATACTCATCCCGAACCCAGCTAAAGGAACTGCCGCCGCGCCCATCATCGCCATTGTATCATAGCCCATTCCCGTAGTGTGAGATTGAATCATCATTCCATTAGACTCCATCTTACCAATGGTGACCGAGGCGGAAACTCCCATCGTCATAATTTTAAGCACCATTTTTTCCACCGGCGGAGGCATATCATTACCAGCGCTGGAAAGCATTTGCTTCATCACCTGTTCATACATCTGCCCCATCCGGTCGCTCATGAAGATGAACTGGTTCCCTTCAAGATCCATACCTCGTGCAAGCTTTTGAAACTCCGGCGTTCCCTGCAGCCCAGAATCCTGACCACTATGGACAGCGATTACCTTCTTTGCCAATTCCGGCGAAGTTGCCACGATCAGATATTCTCCGACCTGACACATGGCCGGCTGCACCGAAACAGGAAAAGGTAATGGTAATGGAGCGGGTGCCTGCTTAATGGTCACCTCACCCTCGGCCAATGCCTGTAGAGGCACTTGCGCACCGGCAGCACCTTCGATCATTTTTTCTATCGAATCATCTTTCACCTTAAGCACGAGTACTAAACCCGGCTCTGGAATATTGACCATACCTGCCCCACCCTCCAAGTCGCCGTTCGGCAAAGGCAAAGGAACTGCCGTACCTCCAGGCAATGGGGGCACCGGAATTCCTGCAGGCGGAGGCACTACCCCTGGTTCAGGCAATCCTGGCACTGGCGATATACCCGGCAATGGGATTGGGATTGTATCCTCTACGGGATCAATCCCGGTGACTTCTCCTAGCTCCTTCAAGTGGTCCTGAGCGACTGCTGCCGGAAAACCCTCTTCGCCTATGGCAACGCCTCCCAAAGGTACGGGTACCGTTTTTTCAGCATCTAATGTCAAATACACGCCTATCTCGCCGGCATAACCGTTAAGCACGGCCTGCAACAAAGGATTTTGCAATTGGCCGTTCAATTCGGCAGCCATATCTGGCGGGGCATGTTGAGTGGTCATTTGCTGCACCCATTGCAACACCGTGGTGACATCCAAATCCCCGTGCATCGCGTAGGCTGTATCAGCTGGCATTAGTTTCAGGGCACCCAATTCATGCGAAGCAGTTCCAAAAGCCTTCCAGATCAACCCCTCGCCATTAGCTGGATCACGATGTACCACTGCCACATTACGTTTCAAACCGTCACCAAAATCCTTAGTGCTGGCGCCCATTCCATCAATACTGTCCAAACCCAGACCGCTGTAAACGGCTTGGCCGATCCCCAGCGCCATCTCAGCCTGTGCCGGCTCAGAAATCATCGGGCCCATTTGCTGAAGCAAGCTACCGCCCTCGGTAAATACAGATTGCATCCAATCCTGAGCCTGACCTGTACTCAAATAAAAATACAAACTCCCACCCGAATCGAGTTTTTGAGTCACGGCCGCGAAGGAAGTGGACCCGCCGCCAGCCGGAGCCGGAGCGGGCGGATTGACTGCGCCTCCCGGATTGCCCGTACCACTGGGGTTTCCGTCACCACCTGTGCCACTGCCGCCACCGGCTAACGCGGGGGGATTGTCGATTACCGGCTCATCATCACCGCCGAACACTCCTGCGAAAAAAGCCGCCGCTATGCCGCCCACCAGAACAACCACCGCCGCCGCCGCTATCAGTAATTTTTTACGACCACCCGAAGCGGCTGCCACGTCCAGCCCTTTATCTGCCGTTGAACTAGCCGCTGCCGGTGTTGGCGCAGATGCAGGCGCACCCCCAGCCACCATCTGCAGCAACTCGCCGGCACTCACCCAGTCCGGCAGCTCGCTGTGCCACGCCAAATCATCGGCCTGCAGCGTGCCGTTATTTAAACTTTCCTGAAGTTGCTCCGGTGTCAGCGGCCCGAATTGTTCTTCTCCGCGTCGAATGTAGATGTCCATGGGCAAGGGAAACCTACACCTGCCGAAGGCCCGGCACCAGTGTGAAAAGACTACTTATCGGCCTTTTTGGGGTCTTTTTTCTCCGGCGGTTTGGGTGGTAGGACAGTGAGCCAGAGGTGGTCGGTTTGGGGAATGATGTATTCGGGGAAGCCTTGGGGGACGCCGTTATTTACACCGGAACTGGTGAGGGCGACGGTAGCGAGTTGCGGGGCGGCATCGCTTTCGGGTTGGAGGGTGAGTTGCAACGGGCCGTTATGCGACCGGGCATCGAGGGCGGCGATGAGCTTGAGCGTGGCGGTGCCTTTCTTTTCGACAGTAACAGGTTCGGCGGTGACGCCCTTGGGCAACGCAGCGGCGACGACGGTGAGTTTGCCTTTGTAGCCGTCGAGATAATCAACGGTCACTTTGACTTCATTGGTAGCCCCGGCGTTCACGGCAAATTGCGGTGCCTCGACGGTGCCGTTGAAGGAAGGCTCGGGCTGGAAGATGCGTAGGCGGTAAAAATATTCGCCTCCGCCTTTGTTGAGCAGACTGCGCACGCGCACGCAATGGCGGCCATCTGTGGGCGCGGTCCAGTTGAGCAGCGGATCGCGCAGCTTGTTGGCGTCATCGTTGGTGACGAGCACTTTGCCAGTGTTGTCCTCGATAGCCAGTTCCGCATCGAGCAGGAAACCGAGCTTGAAGGAATCGAGGTCGAACCGGTACCGCTGCCCTTTTTTTGCATCAAAGGCAAAGCGATCCACATCGCCGGAGCGATCGATACGCCCGGAGATGTTGGCTAGCCCGAATGCATTAGCGGTGGCGTTGGCATCATTTGGTTCGCGCTCGACGGTTTCGGGCCGACCGGTCACGGGCAAGCGTAGCGGTCCGTTGATGGCCTCGATAGGCAACACGAGTTCCGTGTCGTTTTCCTGAGCGCGCGCGCGGGCGGTATCGTTGACCAGATTCCAACCGCGCAAGGCGATCAATGCTTCCCCGCCACTGATCGCTGCGGGCCAAGCGTGGCGCAGGTAGGGGCCCTTGGTGAGCGTCACGCGATAGGTCAGGCCGGTGCCACCGCCGAAGCTCGATGTACTGTTGGCCGGGAATTTAAAACACGCCATCTGCAACACGTAGGTGCCGTCTCGCGGACATTTCCAAGTCAGGCGCGGATCCAGCGAGTGTGCATCGTGATTGAACGCCAGCTTCACGCCGCGCGCATCGCGTAGCAGCATCAGTGCATCCATCGACACGCCCGCGGTGTAGGCGTCCATCGCCGCCACGAGCGTTTGGCCGGCCTTCATCTTGAAGGCAAACGAATCCACATCACCGGCTTTGGCGAATTGCCCATGCACCACCGCCGGTAACGCGACCGATTGCGGCTTGAGCATCTCGTTGTTCGGCTCGGTCTCGGTGATGTCCCGGCCTTTACCCACGAAAAAAACGCGTGGCGGCGCGGTGCCGTTGGCGTCATGGAACCGGATGAGATACGGGCCGGGCGTCACGTCCTTGCCCACGGTCACAGCGAAGGTGCCTTTTTTGTCCGTGGCGGTGAATTGAACGCCGGCGTGTTCGCACCAAACCTGCAGCGGCCAGTTATGTTTGCCGCCGATGGAGGCGTTGAGATCGGTGCCGCGCTGGGCGCCCATTGGAAAATGCCAGTCCACCTGCGGCGGGGCCGCGGCGGCGAACAGCGGCAAGAGCAGGCCCGCGAATAGCGCGCGCATCAGGCGAAGAGTTCCTTGATCCGCGTACCCCCATCCACCAGCTGCACAGGGCGGCCGGCCTCGGTGTGCAGGATCTGTTCGGGATCAATGCCGAGCTTGAGGTAGAGGCTCGAGGCAAAATCCTCGGGACTGTAAACATTTTCAGCGGCGTAATAACCTTTGTCATCGGTAGCACCCACCACCTGCCCGCGCGGACAGCCGCCACCGGCAAAGAGTACGCTCATCGCGCCAGGCCAGTGATCGCGCCCGCCGCGCGTGTTGACCTTGGGCGTGCGGCCGAATTCACCGAGGCAGATCACCATGGTATCCTCCATCATGCCGCGTTGATCGAGGTCATTAATTAAAGCCGCAAGCCCCATGTCCCAACGCGAATTAAAGTCGCCTTTGAGCGTCTTAAATATATCCCTATGATGATCCCATCCGCCGTAATACACGGTTACGAATGATACGCCCACCTCCACCAACCGCCGGGCCAACAACAGTCGCTGGCCTAGGCTGTTGCGACCGTACGCCTCCCGCACCTTCTCATCTTCCTTAGCGATATCGAACGCCACCTGCGCTTCTTTGCTAGTCACGAGGTCAACACCCTGCGCGTTGAACTGATCAAAATCTACTGCCGGGTCCTTGGCCGCCTTTTCAGTTATGCGCAGGAGATTGTCGAGGCCAGCGCGTAAACCACGCCGGTCTTCGGAGCGCCCTTCACTAATGCCCTTGGGCAATACCACATCGCGCACCTTGAAGCTGCTGCTTTGCGGATCGGCCTTGATCACAAAGGGCGCATGTTGCGCGCCCAGAAAATTTGGGCCGCCCGAACGGCTCATGCGCCCGAGGCTCATATACGGCGGCAACCCCTGTTGCACGCCGCGCTCGAAACTGACCATCGAACCAAACGACGGATGGAAGGTCACAAACGCGCCGCAGTTCGCCGGCACCGGCGTCGGCCGACCGGTCATCAGGTAATGATTACCCCCGCCGTGATTGGGGTCCTTGTGGCAGATGGACCGCACGATAGTCATCTTATCCATCACCTTGGCGAGGTTCGGCACCTTGTCGCAAAACTGCACGCCCGGCACATTAGTCTTCATCGCGCCGAACTCACCGCGAATCTCCTTGGGCGAATCTGGCTTGGGATCAAAACTCTCGTAATGCGACGGCCCGCCATCCAGCCACACGAGAATGCAGTTCAGCTTTTTCCTACCAGCTTCGCCTTGAGCCTGTGCCCGCAGCAGATCGCTAAATCCCAGCCCCGCCAATCCGCCGAGCCCCACCTGCAGGAAATCTCGCCGACCTAACCCGGAGCAATTGAACTTCATCCCGTTCATTGAAAATACAGTACCGCAAACTTTCCTCTCCGAAAAGCTGCGAAATTGAGACGTTCTACCCTCAAATCCATTCAATCCCAGTCATCCCCTTTTTCACATTGGTTTGTAACAAAGTCGAAAACCTCGCGTCTTTTGGCTCAACTTTCAGAACAAAATCACCTAGGTTTCCGAAGGCTGTTCAGGGACGATCGGTCATGGGGTCAAAGGGAAAATGAATTCTTCAAATCAATTCATCGTTTCGCTGCTGTTTGCCACCTTGTTAGGGCTCAACGGCTGTACCGGCCCGTCGTCCTCTGCACCAGACGCCTTTGCCGGGTTGGCCTGGCCGCAACAGTTCTCCAACGGCCAAACTAAAACCCCCGCTGGGGCTGGTTGGTTGACCGATTTTAATGACCGCACACTCGAGGCCCTCGTTCAGGAGGCGTTGGCCAACAATCCTGACCTGCGAGTCACCGCCGCCAAGTTGGATGCCGCCCAAGCTGCCCTACGAATTGCCGGCGCCGACCTCACGCCGTCACTCACCCTCAAGGCCGCCACCTCGCGCGTGAAGCGCAATAACACCAGTGGGTTTTCCATCACCTCCTCGCGCACCGAACGATACACACCCTCCATGGATCTCGCTTGGGAACTGGATATCTGGGGGCGCCTACGAGATTCGCAATTTGCCTCCCGAATGGATGCCGAACAGGCCGCCGCCAACCTTCAGGCCGCCCGACTAAGCCTCGCGGCCAATACCGCTAAAGGCTGGTTTGACTTAGCCGAAACCGAGCTGCAAACCCAGCTCGCCATCCAAACCCACCAAAGTTACACCAACAACCTCGCCGTGTTGGAGGAAGGTCTGCAACGCGGCCTCACCAAGGCGTTGGATGTACGCCTCATGCGCACCAGCGCGCGCAATGCCGAGAGCACTCTGCTCCAGCGCCAGCGCGAACGCGATGCCTCCCGGCGGTCACTTGAGATTTTGCTGGGCCGTTATCCCAAAAGCGAAATCGCCCTGAGCGCCGGCCTACCCACGCTGACTAACGCCGTGCCCGCCGGCCTGCCCGCGCAATTGATCGAGCGCCGGCCTGATGTACTCGCCACCCAGCGAGCCTACCTCGCAGCCCACCGGCGAGTGGATAGCGCCCGCAAGGATCGATTGCCCAAGATCTCCCTGTCCGCCAGTGCCGGCACTTCCACCAGCGAATTGAAGGATGTGCTCGATGTGAACAACAACATTTGGAATCTGGCCGCCAATCTGTCCCGCCCCATCTTCGATGGCGGTCGCATTCGATCTAACATCGACCGTACTCGCGCTCTACGCGAACAGGCCCGCTACACCTACGTGCAAACCACCCTGCAAGCCTTTGCCGAAGTGGAAACTACCCTGAACGCCGAGACCTTTTTGACCCAACAGGAAACCGCCTTGCGCGCCGCCGTACAGGAAGCCATTGAGGCGGAAAAACTTGCTCAGGAGGATTACCTTGCTGGATTGGCTGACATCGTAACCGTGCTTGAATCACAGCGACGCGTATTCGACGCCAAGCGATCTCTTCTCCAATTGCAAAACCAGCGACTACAAAACCGCATCGACCTGTACCTCGCACTCGGAGGCGAATTTGCAGCACCTAACCCCCAATGAGTAACACAGAAACCAAACCCGAATCCTCCGCTCCTCGCATTCTAACTGGCATTGGATTGGGTGTAATGATTCTCGCTGGTAGCTCCAGTCTAGCTTGGTATTTTTTAAAAAACCAGCCAGAGACTGAACGTCGCAACCCACCTCGGAAGGTTACCGTCGTCAATACGGTAACTGTAAAACCACAAGATTTCGAGATTCATTTACCAAGCCAAGGCAGAGTGCAGGCTCGGGCAGTCACCACCATCAGCCCGGAGGTTACTGGCCGAGTTGTTTCAATCGAACCCAGTTTTCAGGAAGGTGGGTTCTTCAGTCCGGGACAAAAACTTCTCACCATCGATAACAGTGACTATTTGAATTCCGTCACCAAAGCTGAAGCTCAAATTGATCAGCTGAAAGCCAAACTCGCACTGGAAAAAATTGAACGCGCTAGCCTCACTAATTCCGTGTCCGTCGCCAAGGCCAACTTGGAGCAGGCGCAAGCAGCCTTAGCTCGAGAGAAAATCGAGGCGACCTCATTTCAAAACGCCTTTAAGGTTGCTGAAGCCAATCTCGACCAATCCAGAGTGGCACTGAAACTTCAAACACTGGATCGTTCCACTTATTCAAACGCCGTTACGGTAGCCGAGGCCAATCTGAAACAAGCCGAAGCCAACCTGCAACTCAATCTCGCCGAACAAAGTGCTGCAATCGCAAATCTGAAACGACTAAATAAGCTTGAGGGTGCATCACCCCTCGCTAAAAGAGAACCTCAGGTAGCAGAAGCTCGGGCCACTTCAGAAGCTCAACGGGCCACTCTAACAAAGGCACAAAAAGATTTGGCGGAAAAACCTCGGCAACTAGAGGCAGAATTCCAATCCAAGATCGTGGTCGCCCAAGAACAGCTCAATGAAGCTCGTGAAAATCTCAAGCTTCCTAAAGAACGGGCTGCTGATTTGCAGGCCAAAATTAAGGTCGCCGAAGCCGAACTAACTGCGGCTCGAGCAGCTCTTAAGAAACCGGCTCAGCTCGAAGCCGAGCTCTTAGCACAGATCAAAATAGCAGAAACCGAAGCTGCCCAAGCCAAACGTGATGCCAGCCGTACTACTGTTCACGCCCCGGAATACCACGGACGCATCACTGAGAAACGTGTTGATATTGGGCAGGTGGTAAATATCGGCACCGTGCTAGCCACTGCCATTGCCACTGACTTTGCCGAAGTACGCCTACCTTTATCCAACCAGCGATTAGCCTACCTTAATATTCCTGAGCCTCTGGTTAGCACCAACAACACCGAAGCGCTACGGGATCAACCTACCATACCTCGCCCATCTGTCACCCTGACTGCGGAAATCGGTAATAGCAGTGTCCACTGGCAAGGCGTGATCGACCGCGCCGAAAGCCGTTACGATACAACCAGCCAGCAGCTTTTTCTCATCGCGCAAGTCGCCGAACCTTACCGCACTCAACCCGCCTTACGCGCGGGCCTATTTGTCCGCGCTGACATCACGGCCAACACTCTGCCTAATGTTTTTGTACTAAAACGGCATTGGGTACGGCGAGGTAATGAAGTTGCATTACTGGTTGAGCGGGACAAAAATAAAATCCTCAAACGCCAATCCATCATAGTCTTATGGCAAGATAAAAACGTGATTGTCACCGCCGATCTCAAAACCGGTGACAAGGTTATCACCACTCCAGTGGATTACGCCACTAACGGCCAACAATTACGTGAAGCCGGCGACCCTCTTCCCGGACCACCGCCTGGCAGCGGTAAAGGCAAAGCCCCTAAAGGCAAAAAGAAGAAGACTGCTAAATGAACTCCATGATCGCATGGTTCGCCCGCAATAGCGTGGCCGCTAATCTCCTGATGGTTTTTATCATCCTCATGGGGGCTAATGGCATCGTTAATCGTCTGCCAGTCGAAGTGTTCCCAGACTTTAATCCGGATGAAGTTCAGATACGGGTCACCTATCGCGGAGCTACTCCTGAACAAATGGAAGAATCGATTGTGATTCCTCTAGAAAACGCCGTGGCGGACCTACCAGGTATCGAAGAAGTAAAAAGCTCAGCCAGTGAAGGCCGATGCGAAATCGAGATAGAAGTCGAAAGCGACCATGATCCCCGTGATGTCTTGGATGACGTAAAAAGCCGTGTTGAGGCGGTAAGCGGCCTGCCTGAAGGCATCGAACCCCCTGAGGTGAAGGTCGACGAAAGTTTGCATGAGGTCGTCACCTTAATTCTACACGGGGATATGAGTGAGTACGATTTGTACAAACTCGGCGAGCGAGTACGCGATGAGGTCGGTCGGGAGGAAAACATCTCTCGGGTACGACTACGCGGCCTTCGCAATTATGAGATTAGTATTGAGGTAAGTGAGCAAATACTTCGCGAACACAGCCTCACCCTAAAAGATATTGCCGATGCCGTAGGTAATTCCGCAGTGGATATTCCCGGCGGCGCAATCCAAGCACGTAACGGTGAACTCCTCGTCCGCACCGAAGGTCGCGCCTTTGACAAGGCTGAGTTTGATAAAATTATTCTAAAGGCCCGAGAAGATGGGTCGCATCTAACTCTAGGAGAAATTGCTTCGGTTAAGGATGGCTTCGAGGAAAATCGTGTGGTCATGCGCTTCAATGGAAAACGTTGCGCAGTAGTGCATGTGGCTCGCACCGGCTCACAAAACGCCATCAAAATCGAACGCACGGTTCAGGAATACCTCAACGAGCTAAAGCCCAATCTCCCCAAAGGGGTCAACATTGATATTTGGAATAACCGCGCCAGCATCATCCAAAAGCGTCTGGTAACTTTGAATGACTCGGCGTTCATCGGAATGGGCTGCATCATCGTCTTACTAGGCCTATTCCTACGCCCGGCCATTGCCTTCTGGGTTTGCCTTGGTGTCCCAATCGCTTTTATGGGGGCATTTGCCATGATGCCATACCTCGGCGTGACCATTAACCTCATGACTCTCTACGGTTTCATCATCGTACTGGGTATTTTAGTGGATGATGCTATCGTTACCGGCGAGCGTATCCACGCCTATCAGCAACGCGGCGGCACCGGTCTGGAAGGAGCAATAAAAGGAGCTCAGGAAGTTGCCACACCAGTGATCTTTGGGGTGCTTACCACTATCGTTGCGTTCGTACCTCTACTACTTGTGGAAGGAAGACGCGGCCAAATCTTTTCCCAAATCCCTTTGGTAGTGATTCCCTGTCTCATTTTTTCGCTGGTTGAATCCAAACTTATCCTACCCGCGCACCTCAGCCACTTATCCACGGGCAAACCGCCCCGTGAACGCCTCAGCCTACTGGCCCGCATCCAGCGCCGTTTTGCCGACGGCCTCGAATGGGGTATCGACCGCATCTACCGGCCCGTGCTCGCATCCGCCTCAATTCATCGTTATGTGACTCTTTGCATATTCGTTGCTGCAGCTATTACCATTTGCTCCTACAGCTATAGCGGCAGGTTAAAAATGATCTTTTTTCCGCCTATCGACGCGGACTACGCCACCGCCCGCCTCGTAATGCCCGAAGGTACGGCCTATGAAGTCACCGAGGAAAAACTTCAGAAAATGATCGATGAGGCCCTTAAGCTACAAGCGGATTATACTGGAAAATACCTAAACCCGGATACCGGAAAAAAAGAAGATCGCAGCCTCGTCGGACATATCATTACTACTGTTGGAGGGCAAAACATAGCCGGAGTTCGTGGGAGTGCCTCCAGCGGCGTCGCCAATCTGGGCGAAGTACAACTGCAACTAATGCCGCCCGAGGACCGCATCTATTTCGATAACAAAAAATTCCACGATCTTAAGACTCGCGATCTCACGGCTGAATGGCGAAAAAATATTGGAATTATCGAAGGAGCACAGGAAGTGACCACTCGCGCCGTAATTGGCCGGACACGCGATCCCATCGCCATCAAGCTCGCTATGCCAGCATTAAACACCAGTGAGCAAACCACCAGTGTGCTCGCCGATGTATCTAGAGACATCCAATCCGAGCTTAATACCTACCAAGGTATTTTTGACATCAACGACAGCTTTCAGCGCACCAAAGAAGAAGTCCGCCCCACCCTCAAGCCAGATGCCCTTCAGAGAGGACTCACCCGTGCTATGGTTGGCAGGCAGGTCCAAGGCGGTTTTTTTGGCCACGAAGCTCAGCGCATTCAGCGCGGCCAAAATCAGGTTCGTGTGATGGTACGCTATCCACTGGAGGAACGTGAAACGCTCGCCAGTCTGGAGAACATGCACATCCGCACGCCCGAAGGAGCCTCTATGCCGCTCGCCGCCGTGGCCGATTTGGAGATGGCTGAAAGTTTCCCATCCATTCGCCGAACCGACCTCGCTCGAACGCTCTACGTGACTGCCGATGCTGACAAATACGATCCAGCTCTAGATCTGGAAAAGATACGCAAGGAAATGGAACCCAAGGTCCTGAATCTTGTGCAGGAGCATCCCGGCATGAGCCATGAGTTTGTGGGCGAGGGACGTGAACGCCGTGAGTCCTTTGCTGCCCTGAAGCTCGGTGGTGTTATCATTATTTTGGGCATTTATGCCATGCTTGCCATCCCTTTTAAGAGCTATAGCCAGCCGTTAATTGTAATGGGTATCATTCCTTTCAGCATCATGGGCGCCCTACTAGGCCATATGATCATGGATATTCCTTTTAGTATCATGAGCGCTTTTGGCGTACTAGCCATGGCTGGAGTAGTCGTCAATGATAGCCTAGTGATGGTTCATTATATTAATCTGAAGCGCGACGAAGGCCTACCGATTATCGAAGCGGTTCGCAATGCCGGAGGAGCCCGGTTTAGACCCATCATACTAACCAGCCTTACCACTTTCGGAGGCATCCTACCCACTATGTTCGAGAAAAGTACTCAAGCCCAGTTCGTAATACCCATGGGTATCAGCCTTGCTTTTGGTGTGCTCTTCGCCACCTTCATCACGCTTATTCTAGTACCAATTAGCTATCTGATTCTGGAGGATGTGAAATCCACTCTCAGCCGATACTGGCACTGGCAACTCGGGCGCCCGGTGGAAGCCTAAGCCGTCACCGATTTTCAGTGGACATTGCCTGCCGCACATTAGACATTGGCCGCGTGAAACCGATTCTGTTACTGACTACCTTTCTCTTTGCCCTCACCTCCATCGCCGAGGAAAAACTCCATTCGGCCACCAAACCCGTACCGCGCAGCGGCGGTTGGACCAAGCGGCATGAGTCCTTCAACAAACGCGTGGCGCAAGGCAACTGCGATCTCATTTTCATCGGCGACTCCATCACACAAGGCTGGGAAGGCCGCGGTAAGGGCGTCTGGGCCAAGCACTACGCAAAACGAAATGCCGTGAACCTCGGCATCGGCGGCGACCGCACCCAGCATGTCATTTGGCGGTTGGACAATGGCAACCTTCACCACATCAAACCCAAAGCGGCCGTCATCATGATCGGCACCAACAATTCCGGCAGCAATACCTCCCAGGAAATCGCCGACGGTGTGGAGGTTATTGTGAAAAAACTGCGCAAAAAACTACCCGACACCAAAGTGTTACTTCTCGGCGTCTTTCCCCGCGGCGCCAACAACGCGGACAAACGTCGCCAAGTCAACGAAGGCACCAACGCCATTTTCAAGAAGTTCGCCGACGGCAAAGCCGTACACTACCTCGACATCGGCCCGAAGTTCCTCGAGAAAGACGGCACCCTCTCGCGCGAGATCATGCCAGACCTCCTACACCTCAGCGAAAAAGGCTACACCATCTGGGCAGAATCCATCGAAGCAAAGCTGAAGGAATTGATGGGCGAATAGGATAATTACAAGCAAACGCCCCTCCCTCAGGGAGAGGGTCTGAATGATGGTGAAAAGATTCCTGTACAGTTGCCATTTCACCCTCAACCGATAGACTTCCGAACACTTTTTATGAAACCCATTACCGCATTTTTTTCACTCGTGTTTGCCGTCTCACTGGCGGCTGCGCCGAAGGGGCAGTTGACTTATGAAACCCCGACAGCCGCCGCCAAGGATCCGGATTTCGCCATCCAGGGTGAATACACCGGAGAAGGCATGAATGGGGAAGGCAAGCAATCGAAGATCGGCCTGCAAATCGTAGCCCTCGGTGAAGGTACTTTTCAGGCCACGGCCTTCGACGGCGGTCTCCCCGGTGCCGGCTGGGATGGTGATACCAAATGGGTCTACAGCGGCAAACGCAAAGGCGAAGACAAGGCCAGTTTCGCCAACGATCAATCGCCCATTGCTTTGCACTATCTGAAAGGCAAAGTGATCGCGGCCAAGGGCGACCAAAAGGTGGGCGCGTTTGAAAAGGTCACCCGCAAATCCCCCACCCTCGGAGCCAAGGCGCCCAAGGGAGCCAAGGTGCTATTCGGCGGCAAGGACAACGGCACACTTGATCAACTCAAGGTCACCGACGATGGCCTCATGAAAGAGGGCGCCATCACCAAGGATAAATTCCAGAGCTTCAAGCTGCATGTAGAATTTCGTTTGCCGTTCAAGCCCACCGCGCGCGGCCAAGCCCGGGGCAACAGCGGCCTGTACCTGCAGCGACGTTACGAATTGCAGGTGCTGGATTCGTTCGGGATTGAGATGACCCCCGCCAAAAACGATTGTGGTTGCCTGTACAAACAAAAATTCCCCGATGTGAATGCCTGTTTCCCGCCGCTCAATTGGCAGACCTACGATGTGGAATTCACCGCTGCCAAATTTGATGCCGCCGGCAAAAAGACCGCCCCGGCCCGCATCACAGCCCGGCTCAACGGTATCGTGATACATGATGATTACGCGCTGAAAAACAAGACCGGCGCCGGCCGCCCCGAAGGCACAGAGCCCGGCCCGATTTGGTTCCAAAACCACAGCAACCCGGTGCGGTACCGCAATGTGTGGATTGTTGAACAGTAAAATGCGCCCGCTCGTCTTTGCCTTTTTAACGGCCGCCCTGTCACTCTCCGCCGCGCCGCTGAAGCTCACGCTGAGCACGGTGCCCGGGTTGCAGTTCGATAAACCCCGCTTCACCGCCGAGCCGGGACAAGCAATTGAACTGACGTTTAAGAACCCCGATGACATGGCGCACAATCTGGTGTTCACCCAACCCGGTCAGCGCATGGCCGTGGTTCAGGCCACCATCGCCCTGCCGCCCGATCCCGAGCGCATCATCAAGCACACGGCCATCCTCACCCAAACCCCCACGTTGAAGCCGAATGCCTCAGCTGTCTTGAAGTTTACCGCTCCAAAGGCCAAGGGCATTTACCCCTACGTCTGTACCCTGCCCGGTCACGGACTGCTGATGTACGGCGCGATGTACGTGGGCGAGACCATGCCCGATCTGGCCAAGGACGAACATGTGCCGCCTATGGCCCGCGCCAAGGGAGCCAATAGCAACCTGCACGCCTGGCCACATCGCCGGCCGTTGATGTACCGCATTTTTATGCCGGACGCCTCCCCGGCCGCCATCGCCGTGGCCCTGCCGCATGGCGTCTCCTACTGCTGGGATGCCGGCAACTGCCGCCTGCGTTATGCGTGGATCGGCGGCTTCGTCGATCCCATGCCCGTCTGGCGTGCCAACGGCAACGGACTGGCCAAGATCATCGGAAACAAATTCTGGACCGCCACGGAAACGGCTCCCCTGCAGATCGGTCGCGCTCTACAAAAAGTGGAGTTCAAAGGCTACCGCAAAATCAAGGGACACCCGGAATTTCACTACACACTTAATGGTCTGGATGTGTACGAGAACATCACCGCCCTGCCCGATGGCACGGGCATCATCCGCCACTTCCGCATTCCGAAGATTGTTTCCCCGCTGCGAGTCACGCCTGACCATGGGGAGATTGATGCGGAGATGTCCAACGGGGTCGCCGTACTATCCCCGGATCAGGCCAAGACCTTCACCATCACTCACCGGCATCAACACGGAAAATGAAATACGCCCTGTTCAGCATTGGTTTACTCCTGTTCACCGGCGCCACACAGGCGGCTTCGGTGAATGATTATTACAAGGTCGAGAACATCGCCGCGCCCAAGCGGCTGGATCCGCAGATTGGAGGGCTCACCTTCCTGCCCGACGGCCGGTTGGCCGCCTGTTTCCATCGCGGCGAAGTGTACACGTACGAACCGAAAACCAAAACGTGGACGCTCTTTGCCGATGGTCTGCACGAACCGCTGGGCATTATGGCCGAGGACAACCACACGTTGGTCGTCATGCAACGCCCCGAACTCACGCGCCTACGAGATACCGATCGCGATGGCACCGCCGATCATTACGAGACACTCAGCGATCGCTTTGGCATGACCGGCAATTATCATGAATTCGCCTTTGGCCCCACGCGAGACAAGTCCGGCAACTACTACGTCGGCCTCAATCTCGCCTCCAGCGGCGCCAGTATTCGCCCGGAAATCCGCGGGGAATTCCGCCATTATGGCATTACCCGTGAACAGTTTTACAAAAACCACCGCGACGGTTCCGGCCGAATGTACTCCGCCACCCCGTTTCGCGGCTGGATTCTAAAGGTTGCCCCGGACGGCAAGACCACGCCCTTCGCCCCCGGCTTTCGCTCCCCCAATGGCGTGAACTTCGACAGCGCCGGCCGCCTGTGGGTCACCGATAACCAGGGTGACTGGCTCGGCACCAGCAAGCTCTTCCATGTGAAAGAAGGTAATTTTTACGGGCACCCCGCGAGTCTAGTGTGGACCGGCCAATGGGAAGTTGGACGCAATCCGCTTAAGGTGCCGCCGGCCGAATTCGATACCCAACGCAAGCGCGCCGCGGTGTTGTTCCCGCAGGGCAGCATGGCCAACAGCCCCACTCAAATGCTTACCGACACCACCGACGGAAAATTCGGCCCGTTCGCCGGGCAACTGCTCGTTGGCGAAATGAATCGGCCACGCATCCTGCGAGTGTTAGTGGATGAAGTGGCCGGCCAAACGCAGGGCGCCTGTCTGCCCTTTATCGATGGCGGCGGATTGCATCGCGGAATGCACCGTTTTGCCTTCGCGCCTGACGGCAGTCTGTGGACTGGATCCACCCACCTCTCCTGGGCCGGCGGCAGCGGGCTACAGCGCATCATGTGGACCGGTAAAACCCCGATGGAATTGGCCGACATGAAACTCACCGAACGCGGATTTGACCTTACCTTCACCCATCCACTAGGCAACGTGGAGGCGACTCAGTTTGAGTTTCAGCGGTACTACTACAAATACCACCAAAGCTACGGCTCACCGCAACTCGGTAAAGAAGCCATCGGCGTCACGGCCTTGGAGGTGGGTAAGAACGGCAAGACAGTTTCGCTCGCACTCGATAAATTGAATCCCGGCTACGTCTATCAGCTGACTCTCAAGAACGTCACCGCCAAGGACAAAACGCCCACGCTGAACACCTTTGTCTGCTACACGCTGAACACACTCACCAACGGTAACGATAAGGCGCCGCATCTCGTCGCTGACAGCTCCGGCGGCGGCTCCACGGCCAAGCCGGTGAAAGCGAAGCCTGTGAAACTGACCACCTCGCCGCAGGAATTGGACGCCGCCCTTGCCGGCCGACAGGGTCCAACCTTTGATAATCGTAACGGCGGTTTTTCCGGCAAGGGCTACGCTGATTTCGTCGGCAAATCCGGCGAGCATCTCGAATGGATCGTAACCGCGCCCGAAGCAACAACCTACCAACTCGCCTTCCGCTACGCCCTCGCGGGCGGCAACCGGCCCTTGGCCTTGAAGGTTAATGGCAAGGTCATTCAAAAATCGCTGCCCTTCAATGACACAGGCGACTGGACGAGCTGGAAGGATTTGAACATGGAAACCGCGCTGCAAAAGGGCGAAAACCAAATCCGTCTGGAATCCATCGGTGCCAGCGGCCCAAATGTCGATCGTCTCACCCTCGAGCGTCGCTGATCTATGCCGCAAACGGTTGCCACCTTTTACCGTTTCGTGGATCTCCCTGACTGCGAAATTTTCCGCGATCGATTGGAAACCGAATGCCGCTCCAATGACGTGCGCGGCATGATCATCCTCGCCACCGAAGGACTCAACGCCACCATTGCCGGACCCAAGTCGGGCGTTGATGCCGTGCTGCAATTCATCCGTGCGGACCAACGTTTCGCCGGCATGCCTCATCGCGAATGCGAGACGGATCGCGACACTTTTCACCGATTGCGTCTGGTCATTCGCCAGGAGATCGTGACGCTGGGCGATCCTTCAGTAAACCCCAATGACGCCGTGGGCGAATACGTCACCCCGGAAGATTGGAACGCGCTGATTGGCGATCCCGACGTGCTGTTGATTGATACCCGCAACGATTACGAAGTGGAGCTCGGCACATTTCAGGGCGCCACTAACCCGCACACCGCCACCTTCGGCGAATGGAATACCTATGTGCAATCGCAGTTGGCCGAAGCCAAACATAAGAAGGTTGCCATGTTCTGCACCGGCGGCATCCGCTGTGAAAAGGCCTCGGCGCATTTACTGAAACAGGGATTTGAAAACGTGTACCACCTGCAGGGCGGTATCCTGAATTACCTACAACAGACCACCGCGGACGACAGCCTGTGGGAAGGCGAATGCTTTGTATTCGACCATCGTGTGGCCGTGACGCACGGACTCAAGGAAGGCGAGAGCCGCGTGTGCTTCGGCTGCCGCTGGCCGCTCAAGCCCGAGGACATGGATTCGCCCGAATACGAGGAAGGCGTCTGCTGCCCGCGCTGTTCCGCCAATCTCAACGACTCGCTCCGCGCCAGCCGCCGCGAACGCCAACGCCAGCAAACCCTCGCCCGCACCCGCGGCGACAAGCACATCGGGCAACAGTTTGAGGCGCCCGAAAACTGATCAGGCAATCGTCTCCGCCCCGGCAATCTCCGGCGATTTGCAGGCGGTCTTGATCAGTTTTTTCAAGGTGGGCAAATGCGCGTCGTCGAGGCGCTTGAGGTATAGGCAGGATTTGCCGGTCTTGTGCGGACCCAGTTTTTCCAGCAGCGCCGTTTGATTCTCCAAAATGCAATGGAGATAGAGCGACAGGTTTTGTTTCCG
Organism: Verrucomicrobiales bacterium; assembly: GCA_038139415.1. Lineage (GTDB taxonomy): Bacteria > Verrucomicrobiota > Verrucomicrobiia > Limisphaerales > UBA1100 > UBA1100. The sequence goes on from JAYOSV010000011.1 coordinate 62,534, forward strand.
AGGGGAAAAGCCCACGGGAAACCAGTCGCCCTCGGAGGTCTTGCCGCGATACCGAAATGTGCCGAAGCCGACCATCGCCTTGCCCCACATCACGGGCGGCTCGCCGGTGAGCTTTTGCATCAACTCAAGCAGTGCCTCGCAATCGGCGCGCTGTTGATCGTCCTTGATGCCGACAATAAACTTGCCCACATCGGCGGCTTTTTTCTGGGTCTTGAGTTCTGCCACTTTATTTCAGCACATTGATCGTGCAGTTGATTTCCGAGCGCACTGATTCGCCCTTGGCACCCTTAATATTGTAGCGAATGCGCAGGGTCATGCACTTCTGCAGATCAGGCATTTGCAGCGTGATGGTTTTACCATCGGCACTGAGTGAGACCTTGGAAACCTCAAGCTGATCGCGGCCCTGTTGGTTAGGATTGCTCACCTTGTAATCGCGTGAACCGTAGCCACGCGTACGCCGGTAGTTGCACATCTCGGCGGCATAACTACCCGCATCGGTAGCGGTGGCTTTATCAAGCGGCTCACTGAAGGTAAGGCTCACGCCTTTTTTGCTGGCGGCGTACTTCACCGGAACATGCAGCGGCTTGCCGGTGTAGCGGAAACGATAGAAGCCGCCCGGACGCGATTTGTTGCCGGCCCAGCCAAAGAGGCCGCAGGCATAGAGCTGGCCGTCGACCGGATGGAAGCGGCCGCGCATCACGCCCGTAGGAGTTTCGCCCAGCGGGATACGGCTCACGCCGCCCTGCGGCACGCCATCGACCTTTTCGTATGGCACTGTAAATAGTCGGCCGGTGCCGTAACTGAGATTGATCAAGGAGCCCTTGAGAGGGCCCCATTTATCGCTGGTAACCCAAAGCTGCTCGGCGGGTGAGCGATCCACGCTGTTGTGAATCCAGACCACCGGCGGGTCGTAATCCTTCGGATCGCGACCGGGCACATACGAGCCCATGTAACCGTAGAAGCCGTCTTGTTTGATCAGGTTGATGCGGTTCTTCGGAATCCAGTGACCTTCCTGATCGCTGGCAAAAAACGTACCGTCCCCGTTCACGGTCACGCCGTTGGGGGCCCGAAATCCGTTGGCGATGCGCCAGCTCTTGGAGCCGTCTTTGCTCACCTTGATAATCGAGCCGTGATGAGGCACCAGCCCGTCCTTCGCGTGGCGGGCGGCCTTAGCAAAATAAAAGTTCCCCTCGGCATCCGTCTGTAGGTCCATTGCGAATTCATGGAAATGCTCAGTCACCTGATGGTCGTTGTTAAAATTCTCGTAGAAATCAATTTCACCATCGTCATTGGCGTCATGTAGGCGAGTGATTTGGTCGCGGCAGCAGACATAAATGGTCTCGTTAACAATCTTCAACCCCAGCGGCTGGAACATCCCCGTGGCAATGCGACGCCAGGTGAGCTTGCCCTTCGGCAGATCCAACCCTTCAACGATCCACACATCCCCCTGCCACGTGCACACCGCAGCGCGACGGTTGTCTTTGAAGAAATCGAACCCGCCCAAGCGAATCCAGGATTTCCACGGATTATTATCCGGCAGCTGGAAGGTATCGGTGGCGTACGGCCCCAAGTCGAGTCCGGTCTGAATCTGCGTCTCCACCGTCTCGGTCCATTGCGCCTTACCGCCCTGCGTCAACTTGATCAAGTTCGGGGCTCCATCCTCGGACTGCGCTGTGGTCACGACTTTGGCGAAGTCCTTCACCTCCGCCGCCGCGCCGGACCAAATTAACACGCGCAGGCGATGCGCCTTTGTGGCCGCCGGAATGCGCAGGCGCAGATTCTTGCCGTCCTCCAAATCCCACAGGCCCGTTTCACCAAGCACTGCGGCGACAATCATAGGCTCATTTTCATTGGCGCCGGCCACCTGCACGATATTGCGACTGCCATTGAGCGGTTTGGCGTCCGTACCCTGAGCCACTTGCATCACGATCTCGCTCGTGCCCGGCGCAATCTGAAGATTGCGAATGAACACATTCTCGCCGTGCAACGACGGCATCTCGAACACGCCGCGTGCGCCCACGGTGTAGCTAAGCACCACCTTGTCGCCATGTACATACAGGCCCTTGTAATGCGCCCATGTACGTGGCAGTGGTCCGTAGGGTTTCTTGTCCAGCCCGCGCACGCGGACGGTATCCTCCCATTTACCAGCCGGACTGCGCCAACCGGGACTCACGGTATTGGCGAATGTCTGGTCGCCGCGAATGGAGGCGTGCGCGTTGTGACGACCATCCATCGCAATGCCACGCCAGTCGATGAATCCGCCACTCCAACCCACCGCGCAGTTGAGCAGATCGGTGTCGTAGAGCATGAACGCATTTCCCTTGGAGACTCCGCCTTCGCCCGCGTCCAGCCGGATGGCAATTCCCTTGTTTACAATTCCTGCCCCGCGCACCTCCAGTGAATGCGTCAGGTACGGGCCGTAGTTCATCTCATCCCATTTGCCGGCAAACAACGGCGCGGACATGAGCACAGAAAGAAAAAGCAAAATGCGTTTCATAGTGACGCCGCCATTGTACGGGGCGAACGAATCGGGGCAAGGTATGCTTTAGGTTTAAATAAAATTTGGGACGAGATTGAACTCGTCCCGCCACGATGCCAGCGAGTCCGGCCTAGTGATTAAACAGAAATTCCGCCGTGTTCAGCACCGCCCAAAGTAGATCCTGCACGGCCCCCGCGCGATCGTCCTTTTTCTTCTCGAAATAGGCCGTAATCTCCTTAGTTTCATTAGCCGTAGGCCGACGGTTCAGAGCCACGAGAAACACTTCCTCGGCAATCTCCGCCGGTGTGTGGTCACCGGCCGTCAGTTTGGCCGCGCGTCCGTCGGCGTGCGTGATCTTTGTGTGGAGAATTTCTGAATGCATCATGTGCAGTGCCTGCACCACTGTACCTTTGGTGTTACGCTCGCAAGGCGGGTCACTGCTGGAATTCGGCCGACCAAAAGCGTCCAGAAACTCCGAGCCAATCTTGAAGTTCCAAGTCTCCAACGCGCGCGCACCGCTCCACGTAGCACTGAAGCTGGTGGGCACGCCGGTTACATCGCCTACCGCATCCAGCAACACTTCCGCCCGCAAGCGCCGCCGGTAGCTGCGCGAAAAATTGCGCGTATCGGCCGCGTTGGTGGCATTAGCCTCCGAGCTAAGCTGGTACAAGCGGCTTTCCAGAATCGTGCGAATAAGCGCCTTCTGGTCGTACTTGAGCTGCACGAAATGTTTCGCAAGTGCGTCGAGCAACGCGGCGTTCACTGGCGGATTCGAGGCACGCATGTCGTCCACCGGCTCCACCAGTCCTTTGCCGAAATACGCGCCCCACACACGGTTCACCAGTGCACGGGCGAAGAACGGATTATCCGGCTGCGCCATCCAATCCACCAATCGATCGCGCGCATCGGTGCCTTCGGTCAATTTGGCCGGCGGACCATCGGGCGGTTGAGGCGGCAGGCTTTCGCCCGTGACCGGATGCGTCACACCGCCGGTGGCTCCATGATAAAACCATTCCGTGCCGCCGGAGATTGGCGGCGACACGCCTGAGCCTTTGCGTTTCACCTGCGCGAAGTAGGCGGACAACGAATAGAAATCCCGCTGCGTCCATTTCTCGTTTGGATGATTATGGCACCGCGCGCATTCCAAGCGCGTACCCAGAAAGATTTGGCTGAAAATCTTCGCCATCTCATCCGGCGTGCGTTTATCGCGATACACCACCGTCGGGCCAAACCGATGCGTGCTGCCAGTGGCGGTGATCATCTCACGGGCAAAGGCGTCCATTGGCTGGTTCTTGCGAAACGCCTCACGCAGCCATTGATCGAGCACATACACGCTCTTGAGTCCGGCACGATCAGGATTGGGCCGCACGAGGTCCGCCCATTGATTCGCCCAATGATCGGCGTACGCGGGATCGGCCAGCAATCGCCCGATCATTTTCGTGCGCTTATCCTTCGCCGGATCATTCAGAAACGCGCGGGTCTCCTCCAGAGTCGGCAAGCGACCGATGGTGTCCAGCGAGGCGCGGCGCAGAAATTCCTCATCCGAACACAGCCCACTGGGCAGAAACCCGAGCCGTTGGAATTGCGCGTAAGCCAGTTCATCGATGAAATTATGCGCGGGCAACGCCGCGTATTTGGCGGCGGCAATCTTCTTCTCCGCCGGCACCGTCACGCGAGAGATGGCCACCTGACCCATGTAACGCGCCACGATCGTACCTTCACCGTTGATGCCACCCACCGTCACGCGGCCGGCGTCCGTCACCGTCGCAATGCCGTTGTCGTTCGAGACAAAATCCGCCAAGGCGGTGACATTGCGCTGCTGGCCATCCGAATAATGAGCGGTCACACTCAAAGTTTGCTGCGCAGCCTTGCGATACACTCCGGCCGCCGGCACCACGGTCACGCGCTCCAGCGTGGCCTCGCCTTCGTGCTGATAGGCCATGCCTTCGCGGATCCATTGCAGTAACACCTTGGCCGAGGGCGATCCCGGCACGATGCGCTGTCCGCCTTCATGTGGCATGGCGAGCGTGGCTTTACGGTAAATCAAACTCTCTTTCGGAAAAGTCGGGAACACACGCCGGCCAAAGGCGTCCTCGGCGATCTCCTGCCAGTCCTTCCGCGTGTCATACGCGAACACCGAGAGGCTAAATCCGCGCTGCCCCTCCGCCTTGGCGTGGCAGGCACCGGCGCTACAGCCGGCCTTGCTCAGGATCGGCAGCACATCTTTGATAAAACTCACCTTACCCTCGGGCGCCGGCACTTCCGGCTCCGGCTTGAGTGTGGCGGTCAGGCGATTGTCTTCCCAGATAAACACATCGCCCGCATGATTTCCGGCCACCACCCGTTTCGCATCCGCTGAGGTCGCCACCGCATGCAGGCGTCCCGTGCCGCCGGTCAACTTGCGTTCCTTGGCCGTGCTGGAGCGTTGTGCGCCGTCGTGCGTTTGGATCTCCGTGAAAATTCTTGCGACCCCATCCTCGCAACTGGTGACAATCGCCTTATCATCCGGCGTCCAACCGAGCCCCGTCACCCCGCCCTTGTGCACGCGCACCTCGGTCATCTTCAGCTTGGTTTTCAAATCCCACACCAGCAGCTGATGATCCGCGCTCACCGTCGCCAATTGATCGCCATCACTCTTAAAGGCTAGGCCATACACGGCGCCCTGATGTCCCTCCAACGTGGCGCGCGGCTTCCGATCGACCAAGGCCCATACCGTGGCCACCTCATCACCGCCGGCCGTGGCCAGTTGTTTACCGTCCTTGCTCAAGGCGAGAGCGTAAATGGAATCCGCATGGGCCACCCAATCGGCCAGTGGTTTGCGCTCCGCCACCGACCATTGACGCACCGTCCCGCGCACCGCCGGCTGACTGTCGGCGGTGTAGAGCGATTGATTATCCGGCGCAAACGCCAGCGCCGTGACGCGCCCCTCAAAGGCCGTGATCTCGCCGGCCGGTTTTAGCTCTGCATTCCAAAGCCGCACGGAACGATAATCCGAAGACGCCAACCATTTCCCATCGGCACTCCACGCCAGTGCCTGCACGGTATCGCGATGCCCTGCCAGAGTGGCGAGCACGGCATTATTGTTTTCCAAATCATGCACCATCAACCCATTCGCCCGGCCCACGGCTAGACGTTTGCCATCGGCGGACAACGCCAAAGCTAGTGACGGCGCATAGCTCGGAGGCAGCGGATCCAACTGATCGCGCTTGGGGCTGGGCCGATCCTTGAGAGCCTCGGCATCCCAAGGCGCGCCGTCATTCACCCAAGTTTCCAATGCGGCAATGGCGCGAGGCGACAGTTGATCCTTGGGCGGCATGTGCGGATCGGCGCCAGGTTGAAGGGTTTGCACCAGCCGACTGGCCGCAGCCTTGCCCGGTTGCAACACTTTGCCATTGTCGCCGCCGGTCAGAATTGCCTCGCGCGAGGTGAGATCGAGCCCGCCCTTTTCCTTGTCCGGATTGTGGCAAGAGAAACAATTCGCCTTCAACAACACCATCGCCTCCGGTGTCCCCGCCCAAAGCGGCGTGACCAGCAGGGTAATGATGTAAATTGCAGCTCTCATTTACTTACCACAGAGACACAGAGGACATCGTGTTTGTTCAATATATTTCCTGTGCGCGTTCTGTGTCTTCGGGGTGAATGCTACTTCACCCGTTTCAACATCAGCAACCGAAACTCCAGCGCGGTTTCGCCCGGAATCTCAAGGGCCTCGAGCGTGAGGAGACCCTTGCCTTGCTTGAGCTTGAGCATGCCCATGGATATCGGCTTGAAATCTTTGACATACGATTCCATGCGCTTAACGCGATCATTTTCCTGTCCGCGCACCGGCACATCATGCGCCTTACTAAGCGTCACTGTCGTGGCGCTGGCGTAGTTACCCATGCCATAGGTGATCTGCACAGCCGTGCCTTCATCGCCCTCGGGCAGAGCGTAATGCATTATCACCTCATAATTGCCGCTGGCACCGACCTCCACGAGCCAGGTGATTTTGTCATTCAGTGAAGTCCAGTTGTAAAAGTAGGAGCAGTTGGGGAACTTGTTGGACCGCTTGATGCCCCCGTGAGCCGTGCCATCGCGCGCGGGGATTTGCGTCCACTCGGAATCCGGATGCGCGATCACAAAGGGCCGATTGTCCTCGCCCAATTCGGTGAGCACGGTTTTCTTCCATTGCTCCACTTCACCTCGCAACTGCGCGGCCACCTTGGGTTGTTCCTTGCTGATATCCTTACGCTGCCCCGGATCCGCCAACATATCGAAGAGTTGGCCTGTGTGCCCCAGGCGATATCGCTGCGTGCGCGCGCTGACCTTGCCCTTCCAGCAATTCATAATCGTGCGATCGGGCCACTGCACCTTCTCCCCGAGCAGGTGCGGTTTGAGGCTGCGGCCGTCGAGCGGCTTTTGGCTGGCCACCGGAATGCCCGCGCAATCCGCCAGCGTGGGGAGCAAATCCATGACCGAGGCGATGGGCTTTACAAACGTGCCCTTTGGAATGCGCGCTGGCCAGCGGACGACCAACGGCGACCGCACGCCGCCTTCATCCGTGGAGCCCTTGCGCCCTTTCATGCCGCCATTCCAACGCACGCCATTCGGGCCGTTGTCGTGGAAGAACAACACGATGGTGTCCTCGGCCACGCCGAGTTGATCAAGCTTCTTAAGCAGGCGACCGACGTTCCAGTCGATATTCTCGCACATTGCCAGGGCACAGCGCAGATGCGCCAGATTCTCCCGGCGCGGGTCGCGGTTGTGCATCTTGATCTCCTTGTCCTTGAACTTGTTCCACCACCGATCCGGCACCTGCATCGGCGAGTGCGGCGTGTTGTACGGTAGATAGGCAAAGAACGGTTTACCCGCCTTGTGACTACGCTCCATGAACGCCATCGCTTTGTCGGTGAAATCATCGACGCAAAATCCTTCGCCCTGCACAATCCGGCCATTGTGTTCCAGTGGCGGGCTGAAGTAATCGCCCCAGTGCCCTGAGCAAAACCCGTAATACTCCTCAAAGCCGCGCCCGTTCGGATGATACGGATACTGCATCCCATTATGCCATTTACCGAACGCGCCAGTGGCATACCCGCCGGCTTTGAAGGTATCGGCAATGGTCCGTTCATCGAGATCCATCCGCTCCCCGCCTGCCGAGGTACTGTACACCCCGCTCCGCACATGATAGCGCCCGGTCAAAAACTCCGCCCGCGTCGGCGAACACACCGCGCACACAAAGAAACGATCGAACCGCGCCCCATCCCGTGCCAACGAATCAATATGCGGCGTCTCCAAATCCGTATTGCCATTGAGGCTGAGATCACCCCACCCCTGATCATCGGTCAGAATGACGATCACATTAGGCTGCTTTGCCTGAACCCAAGCATGGGTAAGCATCAAAAAAAGAAAAACAAGTCGTTGCACACGCCAATTCTCGCGCAGCAGAATGGCGCCGAAAAGGAATTTCTATTCGCTATCCCAGAGCGCCCGGGCGTGCCCGGCCTCGTATTGGAACCCGATCTCCCCTACCGGCAATGTCTCAACATGCCCATCGGCAAAAACGGCACTGCCACGCCCCAAGTGGCGATTTACCATGCGCAACGGCTTGGATTTCCAATTCGCACTGGCAGGCACTTCAAACACTCCGGCATCCTTGAGTGTACGAATCGATTGTTTTTCAACCCATTCATTGGGGTCAGATTGATCGGGATTCGCTACCAAGCCGGCATCTCCAAACACCACCGTCGACTTCGGCTGTTTGACTCGGCTCAGATCTCCCAGTTCGCCTAGGGCGTGGTTATACCCCACACCATGATGGCCCTGCCGACAATCCGGGCAATGCCATCCGCGATCCTGCCCGGCATGCAAAAGCAACTTACGTTCCCATGCATTGCGCTGATTACCAGCCATCTTTTGCTGAACAATCGGATGCTGATGATCGGCGATATATTCCGCGTAAGCCTGCCCGAGTTGTCGATGTTGATCCACACACTGGCTAGCGTTCGCCTTGATCCGGGCTTTATTGAGAGAAGGAAGAATGATGCCGGCCAAAACGCCGATCACCACAATGATCACTAACAATTCCACCAATGTAAATGCGGACAACCGACAGCAGTAGCGTTGAGCACGTCGGTTGGGTGACATTTATTGAGGTTGACCAGCTACTTCAGCGAGTCAACCCAAATTGCAGCTTGGGCATCACAAACAGCACCCATTTTGCACCTTTATCCGGCAAATCACACAAAACCTAAATTTAATGACCCAAGGTCGTTTCTATCTCGTGATATTTGTTTGGCTCAGGCGCAAAGATTTTGCTCTGGGCCCCGCCCACCCATCGGATTTGCACCTCGTCAATTTTTGAAGTCTTACCAAGACCAAAGTGGACCGTTAGCGGATGCTGTGCATCATAGGAATCGCCAGTTAATAGCGGCAAAATATGATTTCGGTTTTCTTGTTTTACAATTAACTGAGCACCATAAGCGGCCCGGACTGCTTTTTGGGTGAAATTAAACCCAATCCAATTGTTGCCAGTCTTCAGTTCATTACGGAGCAGCTGAATGTATCCCTCCCTAAATTGATCCCCCTTTTTTTGCACCCCTTCCACCAAGAGAATATCCTGCCTTCCATCCACATCAAAATCTGCCGCAACAATAGATCTACAATCGCTTTCATGGCTTAAGCCGAACAGGAATGAAGCATTGGCAAACCCCTGCTCCCCTTCGTTTAGCAATAGCGCATTGTGTTCAAAACCATTCCACGAAATTGACTTCCCCACATCTCCCACACAGGAATCAAACAACGAGCTAACAACCATATTTTCTTTTTTGGCATTCATATAGATGTCTTGCCGCCAAAATGAAGTGCAATAGTCTTGAGAGGATTCGCCACTCAAATGCCCGTTGGCGACATATAAATCCCGGTCGCTGTCGTTATCAAAATCCCATGCCGTACTCCCCCAGCCCCAGCCAGTGCGCGCCACCTGATCATTGAATGACGCTTGCTTATATTTACCAAGACCATCGCCCAGCAACATCCGATTGCCGTATCCCATTTTCATCCGTGCATCTTGGATAGATTCAAAGCCTTTCCTCCCCAGCTTCATCCCCTCCAACCGGCGAGCTGTAGTGGACCCCATCCCCACCATATAGATATCAAGATTCCCATCTCCATTATAGTCTGCGACTGAATGCCCCATCCCAAAGCTAAACCGGTCGCTTCCTAATTGAGAAGTAACATCACTAAAGTGCCCCTCTCCATCATTGGTGTACAAATCCAGACCTGCAAAATCACTAACCACCATGAGGTCCAAATCCTGATCATTATCCAGATCAACAAATGAAGCACTGTAAGTACGACGATGTTGTTTCTTCAACAATCCGGCTTCTTTTGTCCTATTCACAAATGTGCCGTCACCTTGGTTAATTAACAACCAAGAGGGATGACCGTCATTTGAATCAAAGTAAGGAACAGGCATCGTCCCTTTTTCATAAGCTGGACGATACTGAGCCATGAACACATCATTATCCCCATCCCCATCCACGTCACCCACAGCCATACAGGACACATTTTCCAGCTTCAAATCCTCATCACGATTACTCATCAGATTGGACGGTTTAAATTCCTCGTTGCCGTCCCCCGGGATAACCTCCGGTTTTCCAGCAGGATTCACTGTCAGAATATCCAGATGCTGATCTCCGGTGAATTCTGCCACTACCAAGGAATGAGGGAAACCGTTTGCTCCTTTAATGATTTCCTTAGATTCAAATTTAAAGTTACCACGATTCCAATAAATCAGATTTGCCCCAGCCGAAAGCACATCAGGCAATTGATCACCATTCAGATCCATCACCACAATAGAAGTAGGGCTTACTCTGGCCCATTTGTCTTCGCTGACGTTTTTAAGCAAAGGAAGATCGGGGTTATCTTGCAGGACATTCCATGATTGCACTTCACGAAATAACTGATCCGATGAACGCGATAGAATTTTGCCCTCTTTCACAATTAGTTTATCCGGAGACCTTAAGCCAGAAGCGCCCTTCTCTCCCCACAACACATCCATTTTTACTTTTAAAATAATTCGCCTACCCAACCCCGAATTAGCCAGATGCCCTACGACACTGTAGACACTCTTCGCTTGGTCCGACGGGTTTTTAGCTGGATGAAACTCTGACTGATGCCATTCCGTTTCGACTAACACCCAACCGCTCTGTTTCCAACCAGCTATTTGCTTTTTCCAATCACCAAACGATAATTCCGTCGTACTCGTTTCGAGCATTTGCCGAATGATCCCATGACTTAAACTGGTTCTTGCTCCTGCTACCGGAAACGAAATTGCCTTAAACACAAAATTCTCCAGCGTTTTCCAATTATGATCAGTTTGGCGCAGATCATCCCAAAGCCGAACAAAAGTCATCTCAACTTCCTGAGCCTTTAGCTCAGGGGCCCATACATTGCGATCCAATCGTATTCTTTCCTCCACCAACTTAGCAATCTGAGACTCCATTTCCTTAGTATGATGAGTCTCTTCAGAAACCGTCTTCCCATTTTGGAAACGAGTCACCTTCATCACCAGCTGATCTTCAGACCATTGCTTGAAGATGCCTTCCGGCCGGCCATCCACATTTTGCCCCTCCAGAGCCACTGCCCCGTTCTGATGCCATGCTTTTACCGAACCATGCCCGATTCCCTTCACTAAGGCAGTGGAACGCTTGATTTGTTTATTCGGCCAGTAAGACTTCAAAACGCCGGTTATCGGCAAATTGTTAGCCGCAGCAACCACTGTTCCATCCTCACGGACAACGATTTGATCTTCGGCGTATTCATTGGCCTGCTCGTCCGTTTTCTTTTCGTTCGATTCAGTCTTGGAATCACTACATGCCGTTAGAAAAAGGAGAAGGGACAACCCACAGATGTTGAGACACCACGCACGAAACATGCGGAATGATTCCCACTTCCTCTTCAATTTGCAATTGAAAAGAGTCAGGATTGAAGAGAGGCCATCGTTTTCGGTAACAGCCATTCGGTCACTTTTCGGACCATGATCGGGAGGGATTCCGGGTCGGTTTCGGCGTCGAATACGTGGTCACAGTTTTCTATTTCGACGAGCTCTTTGGGATCCTGAGCTTGGGCAAAAATCTCACGGGACTCGGCGATCGGAACCACATCATCCACCGTGCCGTGCACCAGAAGCCACGGCACCTTGATTTGCCCACCCAAGTCTAGGACACTCCCGATTTGGTTCATATCATCCACAAACGCCCGCGATAACGGGCAATCTTTCTTGCCCCACATGAACCCGCTGCCAGGAGTTTCCTCACCAAACTCCACCTTAGCAAACTTGGCCGTATGCACCATGCCAGCCAGTGAAACGAGAAATTCGATCCGATCATCGGCAGCTGCCCGTTTAACGCCCACGGCACCGCCCATGCTGTGCCCCACGTAAGCAATGCGACGGCCCTGCGCTTTGACGGAATCGATCACAGCACCCAAATCTTCCACTTCCTTTGAGACACAGGAATCTTCAAACCGCCCCTCCGAATCGCCATTGCCGGAGAAAGAAAAGCGCAAGGCGGGGATCCCTGCGATTGCCAATCCTTTGGCCAGGGCCTCCACGAAGGGTCGGTTCATATTAGCGGTGACGCCGTGCCCAATGATCACTGTGAACGGGCAATCGCCCTGTGCTGAATGATAGGCGTAGTCGAGTTTCTCTCCCTGCGCGTTACGAATCTCCGCGTCCATGAACTCCTTTTATGGACTAAATCACTCGGATTTGCGAGTATTTTCCTAACGCCAAATGGACCATTCCAAAAGGCCTCCTCGCATTATTCCCTCGTCGTGAACACGGCTGCCGGTTCCGTTCAGGAGCCGTTTCCAATTAGGTAAGCGGCGCGCTTCCAAATTGGCAAGGCCCCGAAAGAAGGCATACATGATCCCCAGCCAAAATCGACTTCGCCATCGGCGCCAACCCGATTCACCTTCGCAAAACTCCGCCACGGCCCAGAAACCGCCCGGCCGCAATGCCGATCGCACGTGCGGCACCCAATCGGTCAGTGTGGTTTCCTGAAAACAATCGAGGAAGAAACAGGTCACCACCGCATCATATTCACCAGTCGGATAGTTCCATCCAATTGCATCGGCATGATGAAATGTCACCGCGGCTTGCTGGGGCATTCGAGCTCGAGCTCGCTCAATCATGGCCAGGCTTCCTTCCAGACAATCCACATTCATTCCCGGATAACGCCGAACCAGTTCTGCCACAAATCGACCGTCGCCTTCGCCAATGGTAAGCACACGTCGACACCCAGCCAACGCTGGTAATAGGGCAAAACGGCATTGCTCTAGAGAATTTTGGAACACAAGATATTCCAGCCAACGATACGGCCGGGCCAGCAAATCGAATTGATTCAAAGGTTCAGACAAGAGTCAGTAGCGGACACAATAAGACGGCATCGGCCCAAACCCGGCGTTGTTCGGTGGGCCAATGCATCCCGCGCCGTTCAAACTCGCCCAGCAAGGCTCCACTCATCAATAGGGTCCCGCCTAGTTTCAGCCAATCCCCGTGCGACAACACGGCGATTCCCACCAGCGCAAATTGAACGAGCAGCCCGATCAATAACCAGCGATGGAGTCCCGACATTTCCCGTGCCAACGATGGCTGATCCATCGCCAGATCTTCATCCCGATCCCACCCAGCGACCACTAGGCAATTTTGCATACAGGCCACCGCCCAAGCCATGCCCAGACAAACCAAGCCCACACTAAGCTCCGCACGGACGGCCACAAAGAAAATCGAGCCTCCCGCAAACCCTGCCCCAACCATCAGCTCCTTCCAGCGCCCTGCCCGCTTGCGAGTTGTCCGATGATGCTGGAGGAAAAAATAGCCGGCCACGATCGCCAGCAACACTAATCCCGCCTGCCGTTCTGGCAACGGCAATTGCCACGCCAACAAGGCGGCTGCCAGCAACGCGAGAAACCAAAGTGAACTCAAAAAATTAAAATGGCGTTGAGCAAATCGATGTCGCGCCATCGCGGCTTTCACCTTAAGGCGCCGGCCATCCAGCAGCCGATCCCCACAATAAGCCAACCACGCACAAAGCCCCAACAACAAGCGATCCGAGCCCCCCAACACCACTCCCGCTACCTGGGCAAACGCTTCCAGCCCCACCAGCCCCACCAGCACCGCATCCAAGCTAAGCACATGAAGCCATAACCACCATGGCCGGCCGACCTTTTCAGCCACTGAAATTGAAACAACCCCGCTACCTTTCACCGGCCGAATCCTGCCATACCGCCCACCAAATCAAAAGCCCCTCAAAAATGACCGGTGCCCCCCCCGGACGGGCACCACCATTTACCACAACCCATTAACATGGGGAACCACCCCCGTGTAATATAGAGATTCATAAGATCTCCCGGTTATTATTCGCCTAAATTGGAACTTTATGTGTGTTAAAGCTGCAAACAAGCGATTACAAGCTGACATTGGAATTTCACTAGCAACCTGGAAGATCACCCTATCTTCCGCGCTGTGTGAAGACAACACATTGGATTGGGAGGGCATTCGGGATGAATCACAACATGGAACGGTTGACGTCGCCTACCCCGGTACTGCCGGTGAATGGCTCACACTCTCCGAGTGCATTCCTTCTGGCATATCAGCTTTGCGGTGCTGCTTGCGTAGGTTTACCCTTAACGCCGCCCCGCCCAGCGGATGCCGTTGACCACCAGCGAATACAGTTGAGCCGATGACTCCGGATGCGGGCTGATTGACAGCACACGGCCTTTGCCATACTCCCCCGCAATAATTGCCGGCGTGTTCACCATCGTTCCCTTTTGCGGGTCATAGCGCGCCACCTCGCTGCGAAAGATTGCCAGTGTGCGAAACGCTCCCAGCCCCTTCACACCCATCGGCGACATGATCGGGCCGTTCTGATAGCGCACCTGAAAAACACCATTCCGGTCGCCAAGAATCTCCCGGCCCGCCTTGGTAAGTTCCATCTTCACCGTGGCGGATG
>JAYOSV010000011.1:77105-85450 GCA_038139415.1 Verrucomicrobiales bacterium
TCGCCAAGAATCTCCCGGCCCGCCTTGGTAAGTTCCATCTTCACCGTGGCGGATGCCCGGTAGATCGATGGTTTCACAAAACGTCTTGTGATTACTGATGCCGAGCGACCACGAATAATTCGCCGCCGCTAAATACGAGCCGGCACAAATGCCCACATACCCGCCGCCGCGATTGACAAACACCTGCACAGCCGCCCGCCCTCTGGCATTCAACGCCGACGCCTGTTTACTGCCGCTGCCACCGGGAAAAATCGCCACATCAAACTGCTTCAGCACGCCATCCCGAATATCCTCCGCCCCCACACGCCGGGCCACCGTGGTTGGCATTTGGAGCAAAACGCGATCCAACGCCGGCGGGCCGTTACTACCCACCCCACCGGCATCATAAAGCGCCACGCGCAGAGCATCCGTCTTGGCCGTCAATAACACCTGCGATGTGCCATCGACCATCTGTAAATGGGTAAGCAACGCATGCACCATCAACCGATGCTGCCGTGCGCGTTTCGATAGCGGCTGTGATTTAAAGGTGGTCTCCAGAATCATGGATGCCGCCCCAAGCCTTTCATGCGCCGCGCGGGCCAGACTGCCGTCCACAGGGTAACGCAGGCGCACGAGCTTCTTTTTCGGATCCGCAATGGTGGCATTCACCGCCGCTAGCATTTTGGGTACAGCAACACCTGCGGCCTTGCCCTTGGCATCAATGATCGAGGATCCCACGGATTTGGAGTTGATCTGGTGAAAATCGTACCCCTCATGCAGGTCGATCATCCAATCGGGATTTTGGTCGCCAATAAACTTCCAAAGCACCTTGCCCAGCACGCCATGCGCCTCGGCTGCCATCTTGGTCTTAGGGAATTGCCGGTTCAGATCACGGCGTGACGGCGGTTCACCCGGTAAAAACCGGGTCCCGTCCCGTAGTCCCGGGATGTTGGCCTGCGGAATAACCACCAACCGTCCGCGGGTGATGGACCAGTGTCGGATTTGCTCCGCGGCCCGCGCTCCAGTCGGTTCATTACCGTGAATCCCACCAGTGATCACTACCGTTGGCCCGTCCTGACCGCTGACACGCACGTAAAACGGGGTCTCCCACTTCGTGCCCTTTGCCAACCAGCCTTCGGAGATGGTTTCCCCGGCCCAAACAACAACAGATAGACCGAACGAAATCAATATGCCGAGCACTCGCTGCATAGCGCGATCATTCCTGAAGCTCAGTTTGGAGTCAACCAGTAGACCGAAGGGATGTCTGGTTCTCCTCCGCTAAGGCAACTCGCGGATTCGTAAGCCCTTAAATTCGATCGGCGCGCCTTCGCTTTCCAGACACAGATAGCCGGTGGCCGGCTGACATTCAGTTCCTCCGCTGACTTCCACACCGTTAACCCACAGCCGCACTTCGCCGTTGATGGCGCGGATGTAATAATGATTCCACTCCCCGACCCCTTTGGTCAGGCGCTGAGTCGGAAAGCTCCGTCTGCTGGTCGGTTTGCCGACGACATATTTTGTGCCGTCCTTTTTGGTGTAGGTAATTTCCGGGGTGAACGCTTTCATACGCGCGCCACCAGTGGGAAACACATCGCCATGGCTGGTAAACCAATCAGAGGGTTTGCCGCGGTTCTTTTCCCAGTTGGTTTCGTAGCCGAGATCCAACACCTGCACCTCGATGCCCGCCGGTAAACGCCCCTTACCCGCCTCAAGATTCTTAATGCTCTCCGGCATGGCCCAGAGAAAAACGCCACTGTTGCCTGCGTGCTTTAGATGCCGCCACTGCACCACCAACTCTAGGTTGGTCACCATCTTCCTCGTGCGAATTACGCCCACCGGATTCCCTGTGCATTTGATGAGGCCATCCTTACCCCAGCTCCAAGTATCCGGCTTACAGTTAACGTTGGTAAAATCCGCCTCGGTCATCGCCCGCCAGCCCGGGCCGGTACCCTTGATCAAGGCCGCGGGTTCGGCACCAAACAGGGCAATGGCAGATAGGGCAAACAGGGAAAAGATCAATTTCATGGCGGCAGCCTACGCGGATGATCGGGCATTGACTAGTCCGAACCGAATGCCAGAATCAGACATGAATCGACGAGCATTTCTAATGGGCGTCGACGACCTGATCACCACCATTGTTACGGGTCGCCCCTTCACCTTGTTCGAAAAAGGCCGGCACTTGACCGAGTTAAACCCACTCCCTTCCCCCACATGAGCATCGAAGCCAAACTCACTGAACTCGGCCTAACCCTGCCCGCGGCACCCGCCGCCGTGGCTGCCTATCAGCCCTGGATCCGAACCGGCAACCTCGTATTCACCTCCGGCCAACTCCCTTTCCGCGATGGTGCCATCGCCTACACCGGCAAGCTCGGCGGCGAACTCACCGAGGAGGACGGTTATCAGGCCGCCCGCCAATGCGCCGTGAACGCCATCGCCCAGCTCAAGGCCGCCACCGGCGATTTGGAAAAAATTCAGAAGATTGTCCGCATCGAAGGCTACGTCCATTGCGCCGAGGGGTTCCGCAGGCATCCGCAAGTGCTCAATGGCGCCTCCGATCTGGTGGCCGAACTCTTCGGCGAACGCGGCCAACACACTCGACTGGCCTTGGGAATCAATGAAATGCCGCTGAACGCCGCCGTGCAACTGGCAATGACCGCTGAAGTGGCGGACTAAAGAATTTCTTTCACCACACTGGTGGGATATGTGTGTGTGAGGCGTTCCTCGAGGCCGTTGCGGTCAACTGTGAGTTTCTCGTGATCCATGCCCAGTTGATGCAGGATAGTGGCGTGCCAGTCCTGAATACTCACGCGATTGCGTACGGCGCCGTACCCGATGTCATCGGTTTCGCCGTGCACCACGCCGCCCTTCACTCCGCCGCCAGCCATCCAGCTGGTAAACCCACTGGGACCATGATCGCGCCCGGCCTTCGCGTAATCGCCCTGAGCCATTGGCAGGCGACCGAATTCGCCGCCCCAAAGCACGAGCACATCATCGAGCAACCCGCGTTGACGCAGGTCACGCAGTAGCGCGGCGCAAGGCTTATCGCTTTGACGACAGGCGGCGGGCAGTGAGGTTTTGATGTTGCTGTGGTTGTCCCACATTTGGCCGCGCGGATAAATCTGCACGAAACGCACGCCGCGTTCCACGAGGCGCCGGGCCATGAGACAGCGTTTACCAAAATTATCCGTATCCTTCCCGCCAATCCCGTACAACTCGCGTGTAACCTCAGTCTCGCTGGAGACATCGAGCGCCTCACTGGCCTCCACCTGCATGCGGGCGGCCATCTGATAATTGGCAATGCGCGAATCGAGCACTGGCTGGTTCGGGCGCTTGGATTTATGCAAGCGATCAAGGGCATTGATGAGATTGCGCTTGGCGGCGGTGATACTGGCCGGCTCTTGGTAATCCGGCTTGATGTGCAGCATCGGCGTGCCCTCGCTCTTGATCTGCGTGCCCTGATACAGCGGCGGCAAATATCCGCTCATCCAGTTTTCCACATTGTTGACCGGCAACCGGTTTTGCGGATCGGCCAGCACCACATAGGCCGGCAAATTCTGGCTCACGCTGCCGAGGCCGTAGGTTACCCAAGCACCTAGGGTTGGGTGGCCGGGAAATATCTCGCCGCTCTGCCACTTGTAACAGGCCGGCTCATGATTCTCGTGCACGTTGTACATCGAGCGGATGATCGCGATCTCGTCGATCATCTTGGCCGTGTGCGGCAGCAATTCGCTCACCCACGCGCCGCTTTGGCCGTGGCGGGCAAACTTCCAGTGGCTGCGCATCACCTTACCCTTCATGCTGCGCCCGGCCGGGGCGACTTTGGTAAATTCCTCCGGAGCATCCGCCCCGTGAAATTTCTCCAGCGCCGGTTTAGGATCAAACAAATCAACCTGCGATGGCCCACCCTGCATGCAGAACTGAATTACCGCCTTAGCCCGCGGCGCAAAGTGCGGCTGGCGTGGACGCGTGTCCATTGGCAACGGCGCCTTATGATGCGGCTCCACCCCGTACAAATCGCGAGAGAGCAACGACGCCAAAGCCGCGCCGTACAGACCGTTCTGGACGCTGTCAAAAAACTGCCGGCGGTTGAGGGTGTTCGGATTCATCTTAATCGATGTACAAAAACGCCGCGCTATTAAACAGCGCGTGGCACACTTCGGCGAGAGCTTTGTTGCGCTGACCGTCCTTGCCGGCCTTGGTATATTCGGCCTCCAGACCCTTCATAGTCGCCACGGTTTGCTTGAGCTCCGCCGCCGTCGGAGGCCGGTTCACAATGCGTTCAAACGCCAGTTTCACGACCGGCTCAATACCTTGCGCTTCCTTTTGCAAATCAGTCGCCAGCTTACGGGTAAGAGTGTGCACCACTTTGTCATGCAACAGGAACAGCGGCTGTTGAACCACGGTGGAATTGATGCGAGTAACGCAGTTTGGATTCATCGCCGGCAGGTCAAAGGTCTCCAGCAGCGTCATCATGTGCTTCCGCCGTTGTTGGATGTACACGCTGCGCCGCCATCCGCCTTCGCCCGGTTCGCCAGTCACATAACCGCCCTCGCGCACCTGCACCTTGTCGGGCTTGCCCCCCTGTCGTGGATTCAGCCGGCCGGTAATGGCGATCAGTCCATCGTGCAATTCCTCTGCATCGAGCCGCCGCATGGTCATGCGAGAAAGTAAATAATTCTCGGGATCCAATCGCGCGGCCGTTTCTGTTTTTAGTGATGACTGCCGATACGCCGCACTGGTGCAAATGAGCCGGTGCAGATGCTTAGTACTCCACCGGTTTTCCACCAATTCCCGTGCCAGCCAATCCAGCAAAGCCGGATGTGTGGGGGGCGCACCGATCTTACCGAAATTATCAAGGCTACTGACGATGCCGCGGCCGAAGTGGTGCTTCCATACCCGGTTCACCCACACGCGCGCGGTTAGCGGATGTTCCGGACTAGCAATCCACTGCGCCAACGCCAGGCGGTTACCAGTCTTATTGTCCCCCACAACCGCGGCCGGTTTGAAGGGCTTCTCCGAAAACACCGCAGGCAAGGCGGCGTTCACCAACGGCCCAGGACTACCTGGATTCCCCCTTAGACTTACGTACGTTGGCGAAGATTCGCCGCGATCCCACAGCGCACGGATCAGCGGGAGCGATTTCTTCTTCGCCTTAAGCGCATCGATTTTCTTTTTCAGTTCCCCACGCTCCTTGCCCTTGATCGTTTTAAACTGTTCCTCCATCGGTTTCAGTTCCGCATCAATCTTGGCATTGTGATCCTCCACGGCCTTGCGCTCGGCCGGCAACGCCACGGCTAGGTGTCGCCGACTGCTACCGGCCCATTGATTGCGAAAAGCCTGCGGTGTCAGCCAGTTGTATTCGTCGTAAGCCGCCTTGAAGATGGCGGCGAAGGAATAGTAATCACGTTGGCTGATGGGATCGTATTTATGATCGTGACACTTGGCGCACTTGAGCGTGAGGCCCATCACGCCGCCGGCGAGAATCTGTAGCTCATCATCAATCACTTGCAAGCGATCCTCCACGCGGTTCACCGGATTGGCGCTGGTGCCGTCCGGCGCCATGCGCAGGAAGCCAGTCGCCACCAGCTTCTCAATCACCGTTTCATCCACCGCCTCGGCATCGGTGTAGTCCACCAATTCGTCACCGGCAATTTGCTCGATCAAAAACCGGTCGTACGGCTTGTCGGCATTGAAAGCGTTGACCACATAATCACGATACCGCCACGCGTGATCGCGGATCATGTCCGCATTGCGTTTGCCCTCGGAATCCGAATAGCCGGCCATGTCCAGCCAATGCCGCCCCCAGCGAACGCCATAAGCCGGCGATGCCAGCAGGCGATCCACCACTTTCTCCAAGGCCGTGGGGCTTTCATCTTTCAGAAACTCCGCCATCTCGGCGGAAGTCGGCGGCAGCCCAGTGAGATCGAAGGTCAGTCGACGCAGTAACGTTAGTTTGCCCGCCTCTACAGAATACGACAGGCCCTTGGCTTCCAGCTTTGCTAGCAGAAAAGCGTCCACCGGGTTAACCACGCGATCGGCCGCCTTCACCCGCGGTGTTTCCTGACGTTTGGGCGGATGAAACGCCCAATGCTCTCGGGCTTCCGGATCCACCTGTTGCGGCTTCAACACCTGCTTCACCTCCGGCGCGCCGGCTGCAATCCAATCCCGCAACGTCTGCAGCTCGCGGTCGCCCATCCGTTCAATGCCCGCCATGCTGATATTTTTATCCGGCGGACAGGCGCGCGAAAGGATGCGCTGAATCATCGGGCTGGCCTCCGGCTTGCCGGGAACAATGGCCTTGCTTGCCAGCATTGAGAATTTCGTCCGTAAATCTACCCCGCCATCCTTCAAGGTCTGCCCATGGCACATCACACATCGCTGCAGCAAAACCGGAATCGCGTCATGCTGCGTCGGCTCCGCAAACACAACTGCGCTCAACAAAAAATAAATGAATGCCCGAACACCCATCGCCAAAATATGTGCCCTTAGAGGGCCAAAATCGCAAGGGTATTCGATCAAGTTAATCGATCACAATGACTCCCGAACTGGTACTCTTTACCCCCAAATAAACCCGATCGCTGAGACTAGCAGCCCCAAACCCAACAGGCTTACCAGACCGAACTGAAACCAACGCACATCAAGACCATCGCGGGTGGGATTGATGACGGGTTGATAGTCTCCTCGATGTTCAGGCAGGATCAACATCCATCCGTGATCTTCATCGGTGGAGGTAAATTGAGTAGTTTGTTCCGCGTGCGCCGCCCCAACGGTCAAAAAGATGAACAACAACCAAAAGAGATTGTTATCGGTGAAAAAAACCAACCAGAACCCAATCATTCCCGTTCCGAAAATGAAGTGCCAATTCCGAACAACACGCGGAAAGAGGCGGTTGCTGACTGATAAGCCCAAGGCCGTAAGAATACCCAGTGGTAATCCCAGCCACAAAAATTCCCAAGCGATACCAAACATTAAGGTAGCCCCTAAACACAGTAACCCGCCCAACACGAACAAGAATGGTAGATTGAAAACCATTAAAGCGGGCAGGTTTATTTTTCCTTTACGCTGCGGGATTTTTGGAGCTTTTAGTTTAGGCTGCACCAACTTGGTCCAGCCCCAACAATACGCTACAATTGGGCCAACACCTAATGAACCAGCACAGAAGCGTTGAAACGCTTCCGATGAAGGTAAGTCGGTGAAGGCCACCCCGAGCGCTCCGATTCCCAAACCGCCCAGCAGGATTAGCCACAATTTGCGCTTAATGTACCGGCTCACTGCCGAACCATTCTTTTGAGACGCCCCGTCGCCATCTAGCTGTGTCATCAAATCCAAACCGGCCGCCCCCGCAGCTAACACCATTAGGCCCGATGCACCGATCCCGCCAATGAACCAGAGAAAGCTGAGGCCCAAATTCTCTAAAGCGCTCGTCCAAACAGCGCTCGCAGCGTACACGGCCCCAGTAACACAGGCGACCAATACAAAGGCACCATGTACTGCAACAAAGGACCGGAAACATTTGGTGAAATCAAAATGATATGCGGTTGAGGCCGCTTGGAGGGCAGCTGAATCGGGATAATGGCGTCGCTGGAATCGATTCACGCCTAGTAATAACGCGGCCAGCAAACCACCCATCACGCCCACGCCACCTAACCGGCCCAGTGCGCCTTCGGCCGGGTACCACGAAGGTTTGGCCTCCGTTTCCGAGGTTGGCGTTTTTGGCGCCGGAGCGGGAATAGGTGGCGGTACTGGAACACCATTGGTGTCTCCTTTGGGGATATTTTTGGAATCACTCGGTTGAGTCTTGGGTAGTGGCTTGTCCTCGGCCCGGTCAGTACTCGGAGTATCTTGGATAATTGTGAGCCCGAAAAAAACCAGCACCACCACTCCGACAAAACCCAGCGCTGGCAGGTAAGCTTTTTTAGGGTCGCCCTTGACTTCCGTCCAAACATGATTTGCAGCGGAATCCGCAATTTTTAGTTGCCGCATCAGCACAAACCCCACGCTCACGAGAAATAACGCCATATTGATGCCGATGACCCAGTACAACGGACTCGGCACATTTCCTTCGCCGGTGCTCTTTAGCGTCACCCAAATGATCCCGATCACGAACGCCAGTGCGAAGGTAAATACAGCCACATAAGTGGGCGCATTTTGACTGAGCCAAACGCCAAGCTGAAACGAGTCTTCCGGCTCCGGCTCAACCAATGGCTCAGCAAGGGTTTCGCCGTCACTGGCGGCGCTTTCCCTAAGCTTTCGAACCACCACAGTCCCGAAGGCGCCCACAAGGGAAAGTACAGCCAAGATGAATCCCCATTTCACCAGCGAGTGCGCCTCCCCGCCGCCAACCCTTTGCATGCCCCATATTACTG
>JAYOSV010000012.1:0-78465 GCA_038139415.1 Verrucomicrobiales bacterium
CGAATGGGCCACGCCACCATCGTTACTCTGCAAGGCCCAGACCACCGCCAATACAAATGCGGTAACGGCCGAAACCAACGCCACGGTGGTGGGCGTGTTTTGCCGGACCCAAACCCAGGCGGCGTTGGGTTCACGGGCCGTTTCAGGCTGTGGCAGAACTTCCAGTTCCGGGAGGACTTTCGGCTCCTCAACCTCAACCGGTTCCGCCACCGCCGAAGCCGATTCCGTCTTCAACTGGGCTTCCAGTGCGATGCGAAGCTTATCCAGATCCACTGAGCCATCAGTCGGCAGGCGTAACCGCAACTTGACGTTGGGTTCCTTGCGCGATTGATGGCGGGGTTGGCTCATGGATCAACTGAAATCGCGCCACAGTTTATCAAACATCCGCGTAAAATCCTTAAGGAGATCGCGGTCGGTGGTAATGAGAAAGTTTTCCTCGTTATGCAGCGAGGCTGAACGCGTCCAGTTGTAGCTGCCCGTGAGGAGTTTTGATTTATCGAAGATGGCAAACTTATGGTGCATGTGATGCTCAGAGCGATCCACGCGCACGGGAATCCCCATACGCCCAAGCCGGTCGATATCAGAACCGGCATCCATGGCCTTGTCATCATCGCTGATCACCCGCACCTGCACATTGCGCCGATGGGCGCGCTCCATGGCATCCACAATCCGGTTGTCCGTAATGGTAAACACACACACATCTACCGAGGCGCGAGCCGTGCCAAACATTTCCGTGATCTTGCCTACGCAATTGTCATCCGGACTAAAGTAGGATTTGGCCTCCTCGCGCTTGCCGCCGGCCGGAAGATTCTCTGCGGGGTGTAGGGTTTTGACCGTGCCTTCCAGCCAATCCAACACCTGAAAGCGTTGGCCGGCATCGGCCTTGGCAAGGGCTTCGCGGGCGGCATCAAAGGCCATGCTCCGATAAAGCGCGCGGCGCTGCTCGTCGCCACGGACATTATCTAGCAAATCGCGGAGTTCGTTGCGTTCTTTCTTAGTGAGTTGATAATCCTCCAGCGTTTCCTGGAGTAGGGCTTTGACCTCGTGATCTTTCATAATTATAGGTATGCGTTACCCGCGAATGGCGGGAGCGTTGGGACAGTGATCACCCTACCGAGCCGATCCATAACCGCCAAGAATTAACCCACGGATTTTCGGCGAAAAATGTTCCATATATTCGTCTTTTCGACTAATCTCCCATTACCCACTCGCTGCGAACTACAACCCACAAGGGAAGGCTCTGTCATGGCCAAGTTTCTAGATAATTGGAAAAACAAAGTTACGACCTATAAAAACAAGGCGGAAGAAATTCGCGCCATGATCGAGGAAGGCGCGGAGACGATTCGCGACATTCGTGCGGATGTCGAGGGCACCGTCGAGGATCTTAAAGCAGACAGCGAGGTAAAGATGATGGAAAGCCTGGAGAAAATCCAGGACTCCGAGCGAGTCTTCAAGAAGGCTGGGTATCTGCTTAGCGCAATCGAACTGGAGATGGGGTTCAACCCCAAGGTCGTTGCCGTGCTGAAACGCGAATCGGAAATCGGATCCCGCAAAAAAGAACGCCTATTGAAACAGCACGAGAACAACAAACTTCTATCCACCGTGCTCACCTCCCTGTTCAAAGCCGAGGCGCTGGAGGATAAGGTTCATCTTCGACGGCTGACCTTCAGTGAGGTGCACATTGAGATGGGCCTCGTCCCCGCCGTGCATGTGTTGTGGAAAGACAAGGCCGCCTCCAGCATCAGTACGGACGCCATTCTGCCGATTGAGGAAAGCCCCAGCAGCAGCGGCAGCTCGTTTACCTCCAACTCCTCGTTCACCAGCAGCCGCTCATCCTTCGTAAGCCAACCATCGGCCTTTACCTCCGGCGAAACCGCCGAAGCAGCCCCGACCGAAGAAGAAACCCCACCGCTGCCTCCAGCGGAACCGACCGCCGAGGAAGCTGCCGCGCCACCGCCACCACAAGCTGAGACCGAGGAGGAAGAGGATGCAGAGAGCTTCACCGCCCCGGTGGTCAGCGCTAGTGCTCGTGATCCGGAAGATGACAAATGGACCAGCTTTCCGGACATCTCCTTCCCATCGAGTAAGGACGACAAATAACTAACTTATCTCAACAAAAAGGCCGGCATCACGCCGGCCTTTTTTTTTGGAAATTCAGCACCCTACTCCGCCGGAGGTGATTCCTGCCCCTCGGCCGGCGGCGCTTGTCCTTCGGACTGTTGCTGGGCTTGAGCCGTTTTAAGCTGGTCCAAAATCTGTTGGATCAGTTCATCGCTGTTCTGCGTCATTTGTTGACTGACATCCACCACCACTTCGCTCGGCTGCGACTCGCGCAGTTGCCCCTGTAATTCAGTGACTCTCTCCTGATAATTGCCGAACAATGCACCCACCTGTTGCAGTGCCGTCTGCAGTTGTGCGGCCTGAGCGGAGGCCTGAGATTGGTTAATCGTTTGGGCCAATTGCTGGTTGCTCTGCTGGATGAATTCCATCATGGCCTGTTGGCGGTCGGCCAACATCTGCTGATTCCCTTCCGCCACCGCAGATGCCTGACTGGATTGTTCCAGATATTTCTCAATCGCCGCGCTGATCGCTTCCATCTGATTGGATGAAACGGGAGCCGGCGCACCCTCGACTGCCCCGGCAGTTTCCCCTCCTGCGACCGGAGCATTAGCAGAATTTTCGGCCAATGTTTGGCGAAGTTTTTCCAGGTCGGCGCTTAACGCACTGGTGTCGATGGTGGTCGTGCGGTCCTTTGAAAGTTCTTCCTTGAGTGTGTCCTGGATCGACTCAAGGCCGCCGCTGAAGAGGGACAGCTGGCTAACCACGCGGCTGACGGGGTCGTTTTGGTCGCCGCCCTGCAGATATTGGTTCCGGCCGAAGGTGCGCTTAATTTCCTCCCAACGCTCCGCTTCCTCCTCGCTCATCACGCCGATGAGTTGCTTAAACTTGAGGAAGTTTGCTTCGGCGCCGGTGGTGAGCGTTTGACTCTCACCCTTGTAATGATCGAGCACGAGATCCATCAACTCCTGCTCGTTCATCATCGGCAACACCTTTTCGGCGAGACGGTTCATGTTCCGGTAGGAACCCTGCATCTTGAAAGCCGGCTCCGTACGGAATTCATCGGACTGCCCGGCGCTTTCGATGTAGAGTTGGTTCACCTTCAACACCACATCGCGGAGCGTGATCATCTTCTTGATCACTGTGATTAATTCCTCTTGTTCGTTGGCGGAGAAATTACCCTGCAATTCGATGCCCTCGCGCTGATCGGTTTCAGCCATGCGAATAAACGCCTGAATATCCTTCTGCGCCGCCTTACCAAGCGATTGCAGTGCGGGGTTCGAAGTGATTGCGTTCTCAATGTAACTGCCGGAGAAAGCAGTTTCGCGGCCTTTCATGTCGTCACCGAGGTTGTAGGTGTCTGCACGGTTGGTGAGCATGTCCGGCACACGGAATTTTTCACCGCTCTCGGTGTAGGGGTTACCAGCCATCACCACCACCACGCGGCGACCGCGCATATCGTAGGTCTTCGGCTGGCCGCGCCACACGCCCTCGATCTTGCGCTGGGCATCACACAACGAAATAAACTTCTGTAGAAACTCCGGATTACAGTGCTGGATGTCGTCCACGTAGATCATCACGTTATCGCCCATCTCAAGCGCGAGGTTGAGCTTCTTGACCTCCTCACGTGCACCAGCATTGGGAGCCTCCTCGGGATCGAGCGAGGTTACCTCATGGCCAAGCGCCGGGCCGTTGATCTTCATGAAAATCAGTCCCATGCGGTTGGCGAGATATTCCATTAAGGTGGTCTTACCATATCCGGGAGGAGAGATGAGCAGCAGCAAACCCATGAGGTCCGTGCGCTTGGCATCGCCGGCCGCACCAATCTGCTTGGCAAGGTTATCGCCGACAATCGGCAGATACACTTCATCCACCAACTGGTTCCGCACAAAGGATGACAAAACGCGCGGCTCAAATTCATGCAGGCGCAGTGCCTCTTTTTCAGATTCGATAAGCGCCTGTTTCAACTCCTGATACGCCTCAAAGCGCGGCACCGATTCGCGGGCAAAGCGTCCGAGCTTCTCTTGGAAAGCCAGATAATCGAACGGATAATTCCCGCCCTCTTCCACTGCATCATGCGCGCCCTGAATACCTTCCAGAACCTGCCCGGTAGCCGCCTTCACCACGGCCTGTTTGTGGAGGTGGCCGCAGAAAACCAGTCCCGCCACTTCCTCGAGATATTTATTGGCGCCATTACGGTCGAGCAGGAAGCCGCGTACCCAGTCACGAATCAGCTGATAATGACTGTGCGGATCCTTCTGAAGCGGTTTCTGCGCCTTGGCAAAATCGCTTTCACGACCTTTCTTCACGAGATGCCGCTCAAACTCCGTGAGCAGACTGTCGGCCTCTTGGCTGACCACCCAATCGCGGCCGTTGGTGTGTTCGTAGAAGAGATATTCGCCGGCCGGATCCGCATCCTCAGGCGGGAATAAACCGGTCTCTTCAACGAACGCGGCCACCATGGCACGCAGTTCGGCCACATAATCGGCCTGAGTGGGATCGCCCGGGAAAATTTCGTTACGGGTGGCAAAGCCCTCCAGACGGGCGAGCATCATCTTCGCGGCATCCGGATCACAAAATTTATTCCAGAACACCGCCGCACAGGCGCGCGCGCGCGGATAATACCGCGCAAGTTGAAGCGCACTTTGAGTGCTAAGCAGTGCCGCTAAAATCTTTTCGGCGTCCTGATCATGGATACCCTTGGTATAGGCCTCCGAATAACGGTCGCCCATGAAGCCCTGCACAACCTTCAGGCGTTCCTCGACACTCATCTCCGCCACCTCGGTCATGCGGACGATGCCCTGCTGCTCCAGCTTTTGCCACAACAGGTAGGCGAGATATTCCGCGCGGTAAACTTCATTATCCTCAGACACCACCGTTTGATCCCACACCTCGCGAGTGGCCAAGAAGGCTTCATCGGTGACTTCATCGAAATATTGCGTGCCCGTCAGATGCAGATTCTGATCATTGCCGCGTCGCACCATGGTAAGATCCAAAGGCTGTGCGTTGACGGCAAACTTATGTTTTCCGAACTGGATGACATTCTGCCCATCCACATACAGCTCCTGCTTATCCTTGAGCTGGCGTACGGCCTCCTCGTGAATGCTCTTGAGCTGACTTTGGATACCCTCCGCTTCGCCGGCCTTGTCCAGCGCTTGCAGTTCTTCCACGCGTTCGCGGATCGAATCAATCATCCGATCGCCAGCCATATAGCCATTGATGTCATTGACATCCTCAAACGTCCCGAGCTTGTGTTCGATGCTCTTGAGCATGCGCTCGGCAGATGACACCAGCGCGGTGGCTTTGCGGTTTCTGGCCTCTTCCAGTTGCAGGCGTTTCTGCTCAAAAGCCGTCTCCAGCTCACTACGTTTTTGGTCGAGCTGCTCGATGTATTCCGGGAAATCCGCAAAGTCACCACCGAGATCCTCAAGTTGATTGAGGATGTTGTTAAAGTACTCATCGCACTTCTCCGGCGAGTCGGACATGTCCAAATAATTGGTCGCCGTCTGGCTCAGCAGCAAAATCTGTGCGTTAAACTGCGCGGCTCCTTCCGCCGTCATCAGCGAGCGCATCTTGTTCTTCAGCGCTTCCTTTACCTGATTGACCACCTGATAAATCGTCGTGATCCCCTCCACGATGCGTGTCTGTTCGGTGGTATCGTCAATCGACAGACTCCGGACGATGTCGATCAACATTTCCAGATCCGAGCCCGCCGTCGTTATCTCCTCCTCCAGCTCCTTGCCCTCTGCCACCTTGGTGACACCATCCACACGCCCGCGCTGTTCCTCAGCCCGTTCACGATAGGGATCCAACGATTCGGGCTGCAGCAAAAATTCCACGCACTTCTGTGAGAGCACATCCACCTGCTCCTTCACCTGCGCTTCCAGCGCCTCCATGGCGGCGGCATCAATGAAACGCACCTCATCCTTCAGCGTAATAATCTCGCCGCGCATCCGTCGTAACCCGCCCAGATTGGCCACAAAATCATCCACAGACTTGAAATTGGCCCGACCCACCTGGCTAAAGAGTTCCTTAGAACGCTTGGCAATATCCTCGGATCGTTCACGAGCCTCCAGCTTGAGGCGGCGTACTTTGTCGAATTCCGCAATCGCTTTCTCCGCAGTTTCTGCGACGCCCTTGAGGACTTCGATAATCTTACCACCCTCCTCGGATCCCAGCCACGTATGCGCGCTGGGAATACTACCTGCCTTGGCGGCCATGTCTGCGTACAGATCAGCATATGGCGATTCCTTTTGGATCAGCAGCAGTACCTCATTGCACTCCGCCATCGCTTTCACCACGGCTTTGTTGCCCACCTGAAACAACAACGAATCGCGTTCGCCGCTCTCCGGTTCAAAGCCTGGTTGATAAAAGGGCGATTGGCGCACCTGAATCATGTGATGCTTGATTGCCTCTTCCTCCGCCCGAAAACTCACCAAGTCACCATTCGGAAACAACGAAAATCCATGGCAGGCAATACGTTCGGAGATCTCCTGTTCAATCAACCGATAGGGCATCAAGGCATACAGGCCGGACATGCGATTGAAAAAGACGTATAGATAATCTTCTCCGTTCGGCGAGGTCATGGTCCGTTCCAGCAACATGTCGCCCTCTTCGGCCTCGTAACGCTTCAGCTCGCCGCTCTGGAGATAGTAGCCATCCGGAAAGATTAGGCCATGCTCTTCGGGTAGCAGGATGCAGGATTGCCCGATCGAATCCACACGGTGAACGGATTGCAGTTTTTCGTTGAAAATAAAATACCGGGTAACCTTCTCCCGGTAGGGCGTAATTTTGATCAGGATCAACGCGCCCTGAATAGCGTACTGAATCTCAGCATCGTCCAACTTCTGGTTACGATCCTCCACCGGTTCCGAATAAATGCCTTCCCCCGTGGCTGTATTATCCTCGATCTTGATCGTGAGATCGCCGCCCACACATTCCACAAAAACCCGATCCTGAATCGATACATGCGGATTGTCACCGTGCCGAACATCACTCGGTGTGGAGTTGACCCATTGGAAATTAAACTCCGCTGGAAACGCAGTGTTTAAGTATTCGTTGGCCGCTCGATCATTGTCATAAACCAGTTGGCCATCAGCATTAATCAGCCACTTATAGACTGTGACATCCCCCACTTTGCTGCCCGTGCGGAACACCATATAAAAGTTCGAGCCAACCTGGGCAAACCGATGAAAGCGGGCATCCTTGTTGACTGAAAACATGACGCCAAACCGTTCCTGAAATTTAGCATCATGCAGGATGGACAGATCACCTTCCTTGAATTCCTCCGCAGCCTCGTCGTAATCGTATACGGCGAATACGTCGCTCAGCTGCCCCTGCTTGAGGCCCAGCTCAACATTGAAGCCAAAGAGGAAATGATCGTGACCCAACTGAATCATATCCCGCGGCTCACAATTGAGCTGCGTGGACACGCGGGCCATTTTCTTAAGCTCCAGTTTCTTGGAGCCAAACACCTGTGCCCGGCGCTCATCCAGTTTCCCCAGCTCCTCGCGCAGGGTAGCGCCCTGGTCGTTCAGGCGCTGCTTGATGAGATCGTATGCGCCGCCCTCCAGCGCTGTCGTTGCGCCTTCTCCGGTATTTCCACTGTCGGGAGGTTCCGCCATGGATAGAGCCCCAATTGCCCCGGCCAATGACCGGGGCAATTGAGTGAATTATTTGCCGAGTTTGTCGCCGAGGATCGTGCTCGCCAACTCGCTGCCAATTTCCGTGCCGCGCACAGCCTTTTCGGCCGCCCGCATTAGGCCGCGAAGCGAGTTGTCTTCGGTCTTGGATACCATGGAAGCCAACAACGCGGAGATAGTGAGATTCTTCACATCCTCACTCTTCAGGCCAGATGCCTTGATCCAGCCGGCCAATTTATTTTTCAGATGATCCGGGTCGCCGTTGAAGAAGGTGTTCTTCACGTCAGTGATGGTCTGGCTGTTATCGACCAGGCGATCGACTACCTTACCTTGGCTCACGGAGGAGACCACACGGTTGAAGAAGTCCTGCTCGCCGCCCACCAGATCGATGTTTGCGCTCTTGAGCGCCTCGCCCAACACGCGGGCCTGAGCATCGGCAATATCCTTCTTGATATTGATATCGGCCAACTCCACATCCTTGTCCTTGTCCAATTGCAGACGGAATTCCTCGTGGTCCTGCGAAGCCTTGTTGAACAGCTCGATAGCCTTGGCCATCTCGGTTTTGGCCAACGCCTCGGCGAGGCCCAACTTCTCGGCGCCCTGCGCCTCGGCCAGACGGATCGCTTCCACGGATTTACCCTCGGCCACACCCTTCGATTCGATGGCCACACCTTCCGCAGTGCCCTTGGCAGCGATGCCTTTCGCTTCGCCCTCGCCTTCGGCAGCCCTGGCTTTACCAGAAGCTTGGCCCTGTGCCTCAATCACGGCGGCTTCAGCTAAACCCAAGGCCTTCTCGGCATCGGCATCGACCGTCTTAGCCTCGGCCTTGGCCTTCATCACATTGGCCTCGGCATAACCGGCAGCTGCCTGCATGGCTGCCGTTCCTTCGGCTTCCTGTTGCATGGCGTGGTTGCGTTTCTCACTCGCCTTGGCTTCCGCATCGGCAGTGATTTGAATTTGCTCGGCCGTTTGCTCGGCTTCCAGCTTGTCGGCTTCCGCCTTAGTCACATCCTCGTACTTGAGGGCATCAGCTTTCTTTTGACGTACATCATAATCGGCTTGCGCGGCAATGAGGTCGCGTTTTTGGTCCGCTTCGGCGCGGGCCTCGGCCTCGATGTTCAACACGCGGCGCGCCCGTTCGGCGCTCATGTCCGCCTCCACATCCAGTCGTTGCTGGTGCTGGGTGGTCACTTCCTTTTCCTTGGCCTCCAAACCGGCCTTGCTCTCGGCAACGCCAAACGCGGCGGCGATGATGGCCGCTTCCTTCTCTTGCGTCGATAACCCCACACGGCGTTCACGATCGACCTCAGCTTGCTGACCGGATTCCTTTTTCTCCTCCTCAAGTCGCAGCAAATCCTTGTCCAAATTCACGCGTGCTTCCTGCACCGATCGATCCTTTTGCACCGTGCGAACTTCCACATCCTCTTCAGTGCTCAACCGGGCATTCTCGGATTCTTTCCGTGCCTCCTGAACGCTCTTTTCAGTTATGGCAGACTCTTCCGCCTTGGTCACCTCCACCTCACGAGTTTGTGCAGCCAAGTGCTGCTCGTTTGTCCGATCCAATTCGCGCTGAGCAACCTCTGTCTCAATATCCTTGTTCTTGATCTGCAGCTCCATGTTCCGGTTCTGCTCATTGATTGTCTCTTGCTTGGCGGTATTCTGCTTGTTGATCTCTTCGTCCCTTTGAACTTTGCGCTGGTTCTCTTTCTCCTCCATTTGAGCAGTCAACTCCACAATCTTTGCCCGACCTACGGAGTCCAGCACGTTATTGGGGTCATGAGCATCCAATGGGGTTTGCTCGAGGTAATCAATCGCCACGTCCTCCAGCGTATAACCGTTTAGATCGCTGCCAATCGTATCGATGATCTCCTGACGGAACGGAATACGATCGGTGTACAGCTTCTCGAACTGCATCTTCTTACCGGCCGACTTGAGTGCCTCGGAGAACTTCGCCTCAAACAACTGCTTGAGCAGCTCAATTTCCGATGCCCGCTCGCAACCCACCTGTGTCGCAACGGTTTTGATATCGTGAAAATCAGCTTTTTTCTGGCCATCTATCTTGGTCTTCTCGTCATTCACGCGCACGTAAAAGACCACTTCAATATCCGCGCGAATGTTATCCTCACAAATCAACCCGTCCTTACCTTTACGGACAACCTCCAACTTTTTCACAGAGAGATCCATGATCTGCAACTGCTGAAGAATCGGAATACGCAGCATCCAGTCTTTCTTAACCATGATACCACCGAAACCAGTTCGCACGCCGGCCTCACCCGGCTTGATTTTCTTAATAAATAGAAACAGACTGATCACGGTGAAAAACAACAAACCAGCGATAATAAGGGCAGGGATCATATTAATACTCCTATAGGATATAGTTTAAATCTACACACCAAAACACAGGACACCATACGTTGGGGATACTCCGTCCGTCAGGACAGAAAGTGGTGTCATGCGTGGACTATAATCCATTGTGCTCGAAGGGCGCTACTATAATCTTTGGGAAAGTTTATAATGGGCGAATCGACTTTAGTTTTTTTACGGTTAGCAAAAATGAGGCCCTTACCGTACGCTTTCCCCGTGAAATACACTCTCATTCTCTACGGACTTTGCCTGTCGCTATCCGTCCCGGCAGCCGTGCCCTCCTTACTGGATCGATTAGAGGATGAAAATGCCCGCGGCCAAAACCAATGGATTTACAACGACCTTCAGCAGGCTATGGCCAAGGCCCGGAGCACAGGAAAGCCGATCTTTGTCACCTTCCGCTGTGTCCCTTGCAAAGCGTGCAAAGCGTTTGATGCCGAGGTGGCTAAGGGCAATAATGTGATCCGCGACCTGGCCGGGAAACATTTTATCACCCTACGCCAGGTGGAGATGAAGGGCGTGGATCTCAGTTTGTTTCAGTTTGATTACGACCTAAACTGGGCCGGTATGTTTATTAACGCCGACGGCGTGGTGTACGCACGCTATGGCACCCAGAGCACCGATGGCCCAGACGCCTACAATTCCATCGCCGGCCTCAAGAACACCATGGACCGCGTGCTCAAACTGCACGCCGCCTATCCGACCAACAAAGTGCAACTGGCCGGCAAACGCGGCGCGCCCAAGCCCTATAAGACCGCCATGGAAATGCCCGGCCTCGAAAACAAACAGGCATTCCGGCAAACTACCCATCGCAACAACTGTATTCATTGCCACAACATCCATGATGCCGAGAACCACAAACTCCATCTCGAAGGCAAGCTAACTAGGGACAAACTG
Source organism: Verrucomicrobiales bacterium (assembly GCA_038139415.1). Classification (GTDB taxonomy): domain Bacteria; phylum Verrucomicrobiota; class Verrucomicrobiia; order Limisphaerales; family UBA1100; genus UBA1100. The sequence continues at coordinate 10,962 of JAYOSV010000012.1, forward strand.
TGGCGCTATCCCCTACCGGAAAATGTCGGCCTGAATATTGACGCCGTGGACGGCCAACGCATTGCCAAGGTGTTGAGCGGCAGTGCAGCAGACCGCGCCGGGCTGAAGGCCGGCCAACGCATCACCCACGCCAACGGCCAACCCATCACCTCCATCGCCGATATCCAATGGGTGCTGCACAACCTCAGTAATAGTAAGGAGACGATCCGGTTCACGGTCGCCGGCAGCAGCCGCGCCCTTGTGGTGCAAACAGACACTGACTGGAAGAAAACCGATATCTCCTGGCGCGGTTCATTGTGGGCCTTGCATCCACGGATTCGGGTGTATTTCCCTGAAGCTACCGCCAATGATCGCCGTCAGCTCAAACTCCCTGCCAACCGCGGCGCGCTCAAGGTGAAATGGATTAATACCGGCAGCAAGGAAGGCCGTGCCGCGCACAACGCCGGTCTTCGCCTGAACGATTACGTGATTGGCATCGCCGGCAAACCGTTTGATCCCACCATCAATCATCGCAAATTCAACCTGCACGTGAAGATGAATTACAAGTCCGGCCAGAAGCTGCCGCTGGATTTAATTCGGAACGGTCGCAAAATGCGGCTGGATTTACCGCTGCAATAGATCATCCTGCCCACATGAACAGGACCCATCCATTTTTGAGCTGTCTCCTACCGTGGCTTGCTATTTTATGGGGAACCCACCTGCAGGCCGCGGAGCCTTTGTTTCGGTTTGGCGCGATCGCGGATTGCCAATATTGCGACCAGACCAGTGGCACCCGGAAATACAGTGAGTCCCCGCGCAAACTTCGTGAGTGCGTGACGCACTACAACAAAATGGACCTCGCTTTCGTGGTGCACCTCGGCGATTTCATCGACCGAGACTTTTCCAGCTTCGATGTGGTAGGCCCCATCTTCAACAAGCTCCGGGCCCCACGCTATCATGTATTGGGCAATCATGATTTTTCCGTGGCCGACGACAAAAAAGCCCTCGTGCCCAAGCGTATGGGTCTCAAAAACCGTTACTATGAGTTCATCCATAAAGGCTGGCGCTTTATTGTGCTCGATGGCAATGACATCAGTACCTACGCCTATCCCGCCAATGACCCACGCACGGCGGAGGCCAAGGCCTTCCATCGGCGGCTTCAAGCTGGCACTCCAGCTTGGAACGGCGGCCTTGGAAAAACTCAGCTAGCCTGGTTGAAAACCAAACTAGAGGCCGCCACCAAGGCCCAGGAGCGCGTAATCCTCTTTTGCCATTTCCCGGTGCACCCACCCAATAACCACAACCTCTGGAATGCCAAAACCCTCACCGGATTACTCGCAGAATATCCCTGTGTCGCGGCCTATTTAAATGGCCACAACCACAAAGGTAATTACGGGCAACTGACCGGAATCCATTTCCTTACTCTTAAGGGAATGGTGGATACCCAAACCACGGCCTACAGCGTGATCGAGGTGCACAAGGATCGGCTTGAGCTGAAAGGATTCGGCCGGCAACAGGGCCGCACGTTTTCCTTGAAACGCTAATCTCAATTCCACGCCGGCTTGTGAATATGCGGCCGGATGCGGATCACAAAGAGCGCCATGGTCAACACGGCCACCAGCACCACGAGATAAAAGATCTCCTGCGCGCCCACGCCCAAGTTGCGCAACAGATAGAACAGGCCAATGCCACCGACTTCCAGCACGGCATCAATGGCGTTGGAAGCAGCAATGTACTGACCTCGTGAATCCATTGGCGACAGTTTTTGCAGCAAAGCCTGCAATGGCGTCACGTACAAACCCGCACTGGCTCCGACAACGAAGAGGCATCCCACCACAAACCAAAGATCGTTCCGGCGCGATTCCACAGGCACGGCCACCAAGCCAGTCGGTTTCTCGCTGTCACTCTCGGTGAGATGATAAAATTCAGTGCCGTTGCTGTCCTTTTCCGGTGACACTTTTCGGTTCCGGAAGGTGTCCAGATAAGCCGAGGAAATCACCATGGCCTGATATTGACCGTCCTGCACATCCTGCAGGCGTTGATCAAGCGCAATGCCCTCCTTGTGGAGCTGCAGGTCGCCGCGCACTTCAGTAAGCCGTTCCTTGGAGCGTTCCAGATAATAACTCACCTTCGCCCCTTCCGGCAGACCGGCCAATCCCTGAGCCGCTCGTTGTTCATCGGCCGAATGGATTACCACATAACTGGACGGTGCCAGCGCGAGCAACAATCCCGCTACGCCAAACCCAATGCCTCCGGCCAGAATCAGGCGCGGTTGAATACCGCCTCTGGAAATGATGCCCGCAAATACGCTCCCCACCGCGATGGACACGCCAATGGTGCCAAACAGATACATGCTCACTTTCTTTTCGGAAATGCCCAACACCAGCGTGTAATCCGCCAGAATAAGCATCACCAGATAAGCCAGCAGATAAAACATCGCCTTTAGAACACACACGACCAAGATGGGTGTCTCGCCGCCGAGCATTTTGCGGATGGTTTGGATATAGGGCGCGAAAAAATCCCACTGCATCTTCATGCGCGGCGCACTAGCTGGAAGTGTCGGCATTTGTTTCGCCGACAACAAACCAAGTACCGCGAAGATCAACAGTGCCACGCCAGGCAGCCAGAGCTTGCCGTCCGGCGCACCATCGGCCGCGGAGCCTCGATAGGCCTCGTACAACGCACCGCCCACCACCACGGCAAGGATGGCCGCCACGTTGGTGAGCATGATGATGGTGGCGTTGGCCATGCTGATTTTGGAATCCGCCACCAATTCGGGGATCACCCCGTACTTGGCCGGCCCAAAGAATGCACTCTGGGTCCCGAGCAAAAACATCGCCAGCAACGCCAACCAAACGTTGTTAAAATAAAAGCCAGCGAACGCCACCACCACGATCAGGAACTCCGCCTGTTTTACCCGCAGGGTCACCAGCTGTTTACTGTAACGATCTGCCAACTGTCCGGCGATGGCGCCAAACAAGAGAAACGGCATCACCAGCGCTATGGCCACCCAGCTATGACCTCCCTCCCCCAGCACGCCACTCCACACGCCGGCCGCGGCCAAGCCAAAGGTGAGCACCTGCTTCAGCAGGTTGTCATTTACCACGCCAAAGAATTGGGTGATGACCAGCGACAAGAATCCGCGATTGGCCAGCGGACGGGATGGATTGTCGGCGTCACTCATGCGCGGGCGACAGTAACGGCTCCGGCATGAAGCATCTAATTGATTCGGGGAGAGTAACCATCAATTCAGTCGATACTTAAAAGGACTCTCCACCCGGGTGAGAATTGTGGGCATTTATGTGATCCAGACCTGCCTGCACCCCGGCCTCGAATTGATCGGTCAAAGCCGCCATGGCCAGACGCGGCTTGGCGGCCGCCGCTAGTTGTTCGGACACACAAATCAGATCGCCAAAGCGGACGGTCACCGCGCGATCCGCATAGGCCGGAAACGCCCGCGAGTACAGGTCCTCCCGCATTTTCTCGATCGTTTCCCCCACTCGATCGAGCGTGGGTTTTTCACTGAGATAATTACCTGCATAGCTGAGAATCCGAAATGCAATGATCGCTTCATCGGCCCAACCGGCCGCGACCGCGTGATCAATCTCTCGATCCGGATCGGAACGCACCTTGTGAATCTCGCGACGTACGGCGCGGATGCGATCCATTAGGTCGTCGTCCTCATTGGTGTTCAACCCCATCTTCGCCTCAAGTTGATTCAAAATCTGTCGGGCGCATTGCTGTAGAAGCTTGGGCAGATCGCTATAATCCGGATTCGGCGGCAGGAACCCACGCTGAGAAAGGTTACGTCGGATCATCGCCACGCCCACGGAATGCACCTGGGGAACGATACCATCTTCACCGGAAATCTCTACCCCGAGCTGCTCAGCCATGTGATCTAGCGTCTCCCGCAAAGTCACCCTAGCATCGGTGGTGTGAGTAGCCTTAATTGAAACTGGTACGGCAAAAATCCGACCGGCATCCTTCATCCCCTGTTGCGCCTTCATCGCGATGTACGCCGGACCTTCCAGAAACGGCGTCACGCGGTCGTTCATGAAATACACGTTACCCTCGGGAAATACCGTGAGCGCGTATCGGCCATCAATCACCGTGGCAATAGCGTCCTTCATGGACCGCCGATCACTCCCATCTCGATTGACCGAGAAAGCCCCCATGCGCTGCATCATCCATCCCTGCGCCCGATTGCGCAGAAATACATCGTACGCTGCCATGAAAATGGACCACACCCCGACCTGCCGACAGGCCTCAGCCATAATCATTGGATCACTATGCGTAGAATGGTTCGGCAACAACACCACCCGCGCGCCGTGTTCGCGCTGAATATTCTGCAACGGCCCGGCATTCTCCACCGTCACCGATTGGATCCGATGCTCCGGCCCTGCTAACAGATATCTCCGAGACCACCACTCCCCCAGCCAAGCAATCAGCCGGTTGGGTTTGGGCGGGAAATATTCGTAAGGCTGGTCGCTAAACTGCAGCATGCAGTGAAAGAACCCTACAAAAAAACGGACGATATCTCAAGACATCGCCCGTAATAATTAGGGATTTAACTCCTAGCCCTTCAAGGCCTTCGGCGATCCGACTGCGGTAGCCGCCGTGGCCAGTGTCCGTTGAAGGAATGTGCGTCGATTCATGTATCTTTAAGTTGAGTTAAATTAGTTTAATTTCACGCCATAAAATGCAGCAGCGTTTTTCCAGAACAGCTTCTCCAGAACCGCCCGTCCTTTGGGCGCAAAATAATCCTGAATGATCGCCAACTGCTCGTGGTATTCGCCGCCACGATCGGTCACCGGCCAGTTACTGCCGTAGATCACGCGATCCTCGCCAAACGCCTCGTACACCACCTCGAAGATCGGCGCGTAATAGGCCACCTCCTTGGGAGCCGGCATCCGGCCGCTGCGCTGGAAAATCCCGCTCACCTTACAACTCACATTCGCGTGCGCCGCGGTGGCCTTCACCTCAGCCGCCCAATCAGCCTTGGCCGGTTCGCCCGTGATGGTCAGGCCCGTGAGATGGTTCACCAGAATTTTCAAATTCGGCAAGCGCTCGGCAATTTGCCGAACATCGGCCAGTGTAAAATTGGCCATCAACACGTCCAGCGTGAGCCCCTTGTCCGAAAGCTGTTTCAGATCGCGCCAGACTGCGTCGGTAAAGCCCTCGACGCCCTCCGGGAAACTCCGCAAGCGAATGCCCACATAACGTGAATCTTCAGCCAACCGGTTCAACTCCGCGGCAAAGGCATCCGTGCCCACGGGAAGATTCCCTACGACTCCCACGTAATGGCTGGGATTATGCGCCACCAAATCAAGGATCCATTGATTATCGGGCACCCGGTCACTGGCCTCCACAATCACCGTGGCCTTCACGCCATTGGCGCGGGTGACCGGGTCAAAATGCTCAGGCAATACCGGCCGGTATAACACCTGATCATCCTTCGGTGGCCACGGCACACCGTCAGCGCGCGAGGTATCGTACAAATGAATGTGCGTATCAATCACCGGAATATCGCCGGTCACCCCCGGTTGCGTGGTGCAACACCCCATGAAATTCAAAGCCGCAACAACGCACCCCAGCAAAACAGTCCATAAACGCATGCCCGACTTTCCAACGGCCCCACCCAGATGTCCACTAGAATTGTGAAGTGAGATCCCCCTCACCCTACCTCGCTTTAATCTCCACCGCCAAGTCCGGCAAATACATCGGCGAACTGCCGCACAACACGGCATCGGCTCCGGCCGCCATGAAATCCTCATAATCCTGCACCGACGACACCCCGCCCACCGCCGCCAACGCCAACGGCAATTCCTCGGCATCAATCACTGCCCGCGCCTCGCGCACCGCCTTGACGCACGGTTCATGGATGATTCGCCCCAACACACCGGCCCGGAGATATTGCTCCCCAAACACCGGTCGACCATCGGGATACCGCACCTCGCGTGCGATGCCGTTGACCAATGTAATTCCGTTCGCGCTACCGGAGACTGTCCGCAAAAAGTCCCGCTGTAATGGCGCATCTGGAAAAACCCCGATCTTTAACAACAACGGCAAGTCCCCCATGCCCGAGCGAATGGTTTCAGTGACTGTTTCACTCAGGGCCACATCCGTGTACACCTGTCCTTCGGCTGAGCAGACATTGGGGCAGGAATAATTCGCCTCCACCACATCCGCCCCCGCTTCCACTGCCCAGGCCGCGCATTGCGCGTAATCATCGGCCACCTGCGCGGCACTCCATCCAGCTTCCGGGCTGGCCACCACAGAGACAATCAGCAATTGCCCCGGCACCAACGCCGCCTTCGCCCGGGCAATATCCTCACGCCAAAATGCCGGCTCACGAGATGGCATGCCGAAACAAACCGCTGAACTGACGGCCGCCGGATCCGCCGGAAACGTTTCGGTGGCAACCACCGGCCCCTCTCCGGCATCGGCATCCACGAATACCCAATTGGGTACTGGATAACATTCCCGTGCCACCGATCGCACCGTCTTGTAAGTCAACAAATCCCAACCCCGCGCCGCGTATGCCCCGATCCATTTGGCATTGGGCAACAACCCGGCGGCTACGCCCAACGGACTATTAACCGCACGACCAAGAAACGGGCGTGGCGAAGTTTGTGGGACGGCAGGAACCGCATCGAGCTGCGGACCGCGCTCAAAGTTTTCAGCGTAAGTCGCAGCAATATCGTAGGCCAACTGCACGCGGAAAGGGTAATCGTTGGGAACGAAACTGGCTAGTTTTGAACGAAGCGATAATTGCCGTCATTCTCCGCCGCGATTTGCTTGAGCACGGCTTCCCCCGATTTATCTTTGAAGGCAACGGTGTTTATTCGGATGACGGCTTGAGGATTGGCCTCCCGAATTTGGCCCAGCACTTCATGCTCATTCTTAAATTGACCGTCCGTCAGCAACCACACGGTATCGGGTTTGAGATTAAACGTAAACCGCAAGGCATCGCGCGGATCGGTGCTGCCGCCCACATTACGCCCTTCGATCCAGCGCGCGGCCCACGCGACATTTTCCGGAGCCGCCGCCATCATCGCCTTCGCCGGCATTGGCTCCGCACCGTGATCGAAAAAGTAGACCATGAAGAGCGTGTCCGGTTTGAGGCTCCGCAGCGTGGCTATCAGTTCCCGCTTGGCTTTAGCGAGCCGGCCTTGGCTATTCATGCTGCCGGATTTATCGATCACAAAAACAAACCGTTTCCCCTTGCTGCGCGTGCCAAAGAAACTCACGCCCTCTTCCGGCTTGGTGTGAAGCATATGGAGATTCTGCACGGCGGCCCCGTGCCCCTGCAGGGCAGCTTTGCCCCACCAATATTCGGCCGCCGGCTTGTTCATGGGGCGACCTCGGCCGCTGAAAAATATATTCCCCAAATCCACCTGCGCCGCGGCATTCCCCACGGTGGCCTGGCGGATAAGATTCAGAATTTCAGGTTCCGAGGGCACCGGCTCTGGACTAGCCTCTCCGGATTGAACGGCTTGCGCGATTGGCGGCGTAGGATCCGACGCGGGTAACTTGCCCGGTTCGGGAGATTCTGGAGAAGGCGCCGTTTCCGCTTCGGGTTCATTGATCGAGGAAACCGCTGGTGATTCGTTTACCAACGCCTGCCCACTCTTCGCCACCCGTGGGTTTACAGGAGTCGCCGCGGGTTCATCTTTGGAACAACCGACCCAAGCCAAAGCTAACCAGAGGAGACTCGCGGTCGGGAGCAAAACACGCCTCATTGATAAAAATAACACTGTTTTCAAAGTCCCGCAACCGGCTAAGGGTCGAGGTATTTGCGGTTTTTATACACCGGAACCCCCAATAACTTCAGGTCACTGTGCACGGCCGTTCCCAGAGAGCGGACGGAAAACAAATGTTTTCCGGTGGCAGATTCATATCCAGTGATGGCGATGGCTGATTTACCCTCCTGGCGTTCGTATCTATAGAAATACGCGGACGGCGTCTGGAAGGTACCCACGCTGGGTACGGGGATGGGAATAGAGGGGATGCCAATGTTTGTCTTGGATTCATCAATACCCAGACCGCCGGAGCGCGCCTCGACGATGACCTCAGCCTGATCGAGATCCGTCACCAGCTGGGCGCCCAATTGCAGTAACCGATCGCGCAACTCGCCTTGTGTGAATTCCACATCCACCGTCTTGAGATAAGTGACATTCACCGCCACCTTTTTGCCGGCCACTGCATCGGCCTGAATCTGGCGTGCGGCATCCTCCACGGCGCTGCTCATGATCAATTGCTCCGTAGCGGTACGTTCAGGCTGAGTCTCCCGCACAGACGTGCAACCCACGACACATAACAACGGCACTAGCAAAATCCATCGGGTCATAACCCTCCCTTATCGCAGTTCCTTCCGCTTGGCAAGGTCACTCGCCCCAGCCTTCGGCCAAACGCACAAGCGTCCGCACGGCCACGCCGCTGGCGCCCGTGCCGCAGTTGGGTTGCGCCTTGTCCACCCAGCATGTGCCGGCGATGTCCAGATGCGCCCAGGGCGTGCCATCCACAAACTGTTCCAGAAACTTGCCGGCAGTGATGGTCCCAGCCTTACGATCCGCCGAGGCGTTACGCAGATCGCTCATGTCGCCCTTCATGGCGTCGAGATATTCCGGGTCCATCGGCAACGGCCAGAACCGTTCGCCGCACTGCCGGCCGCGCAGAGCGATGGCGTCGCCGAGATCCTTGTCGTTGCCCAGCAACGCCACCCGAATACTGCCCAAAGCGACACTCACTGCCCCTGTGAGCGTGGCGGCATTGACAATGTGCGTCGCGCCCAGACGGGTCGCGTAAGTCAAGGCATCGGCCAACACCAAACGGCCTTCGGCATCGGTGTTGATCACTTCAATGGTTTTACCGTTTAGCGCGGTGATGATATCGCCCGGGCGGGTGGCGGTGCCGCTGGGCATGTTTTCAGCCATGGCCAACAGGCAACTGACGCGCACGCCCGGTTTGAGCCGGCCGATCGCGGTAATGGCGCCAAGCATGGTGCCTGCACCGCCCATATCATACTTCATTTTCTCCATGCCACCAGGCGGCTTGAGCGAGAGGCCGCCGGTGTCAAAGGTGATGCCTTTGCCGACGAGAAAGAGGTGATCGTTGCTCGTGGGATTTTCGGGCACATAACTCAGGCGCACGAGGCGCGGCGGACGCACCGAACCTTGCCCCACGGCCAACAGTGCACCGGCACCCATTTCGGAAAGGGCGGTTTCATCGAACACTTCCACTTCCAAACCGGCCGCCGCGCCTTCCTGCGCGGCCCGCATCGCAAATTCCTCTGGGCCCAAATCGTTGGCGGGAATCTCCACCAACTCGCGGGCGAGATTGATGCCCTGAGCTGTGAGCTGGCCGCGATCGGCTTCCGCCGGTTCCGCGCCGGTCAGGAGAATAACCTCCTCCACCGGCCACGATTTCTGATCTTTGTAACCACTTGGCCGATGCATACCGTAGACCGCACCTTCAGCCATCAGTCGGGCATCCGTGCCTTCTGGCAGGAGAATAGCCACGGACCGACACTTGGCTTTGGCGGCTTGACGCACGGCCTGACCGGCGGCGGCAAACCAGTGACGCGGCATCGGCTCGGCACCGACGCCCAAGAGAAAGAGGCGTTGCACGGAGGATTCGGGAACGCGATGGATTAGTGTGCATTGGCCGGCTTTGCCGGTCCATTCGCCGTTGTCGCGTAGTTCGCCGATTAAACCGCCTAGGCGAGCGTCCAGGGTCGCGTCCGGCGTGGTGCCGGTTGCCAGCGGAACTGCCAGCGCGTCAATGTCGAGTTCCTCCCAGTTTCCGGAGTGGATGGTGATTTTCATAATGCTTCTTGGTCGGGGCCGGGCTCGATCTGAGCGATGGCGTGCAGTAGATCGGTGGCGGCCTGTTTATAGATTTCCTTCAGGCGATCCTTGTCCTTCGTCTGTTTTGCCTCGGCCCGAAGATCGGCGAAGTCGAGCGGTTCGCCAAACTTTATTTGTACCTGATACGGCCGGGGCAGCCAATGATGCCGCGCGTACGCCTCGTAGGCCCCGAATAATTTGATAGGCACAACCGGCGCGGTACTCTTGATAATGATCAGCCCGATCCCCGGCTGCGGGGCGCGGATTTGGCCGGTGGGCGAGCGGGTGCCTTCGGGATACATGATCACCGCATCGCCACTGCGCAGGCGGGAGAGGAACGTCTTCAGCCCGCGACCGGTTCCAGTTTGATCCACTGGAATGACGCGCCAACTGCGCAGTATGCGGCCGCCCAAGGGCACGTTGAAGGCACTCTCACGTGCCAACCCCACGACCATGCGTTCCAACGCGCTGACGACATAAACCGGATCCAGATAACTGACGTGGTTCGAGGCGAGGATCACTCCGCCCTTTGCCGGCACTCGCTCGCGATGGAGCACTTTCCAGCGAAACCAAATCCGGAAGAACATGCCAAATGTGAACCGGGCGAAACGATACGAAAGCGTTGTCTCGGTTGGCTCAGGCATGGCTGCTATTCCGTTTTGCCCTGCCCGCTGACCTTGCCACGCACCTTGCGGCGCAATAGGCCCGGCCAAAGCAGTTTTAGCCAGGGCACCAACCGCAGCTTGGCGGGCACCACCAATTCCCGATCCCGTCGACGCAACGCCTCGAGTACGGCCAACGAACATTCCTCGGCAGAAATGGATTCACTCGTGTGCGAGCGTCGACCGTCGCCGACCAGCGAGCCATCGGCCGAACAGGCATTGGCGCGCAGTTGGGTACCGCGTATCCAGTGCGGGTGCACGGTGAGCACGTTAATGCCCGTGCCTTCCAGGTCGTAGCGCAACGCCTCGCAAAAGCCTTCCAGCGCATGCTTACTAGCCACGTAACCTGTGTGGCTCGGCACGCCCATGCGACTTTGGATGCTGGCGATCGCGGCGAATTGGCCGCGACTCTTCTTGAGATACGGCAGGGCATGATGCATGCCGTGCACGGCTCCAAGATAGTTTACCTCCATTAACCGGCGGAAAATACTCAGGTCCTTCACTTCTTCAAACGGCGCCCACATGCTGAGGCCGGCGTTGGAGAGATACAGGTCCACTCCGCCAAATCGATTGACCGCGGCCTCCACCAAGGCGCCGCAATCCTCGGGCTGGGTGACATCGCCGATTACCGGGAGTGCTTCGCCGCCGGCTTCGTTGCAGATCTTGGCGGTTTCCTCCAACTCCGCTGCCTGGCGTCCGTGCAGCACGCAGTGTGCGCCACAGGACGCGAAGTCGCGCGCCAGTTGGCGGCCGAGGCCTGAGGAGGCTCCGGTGATTATGACGGTTTGACCGGCAAACATCAGTTACCCTTCTTGAAAGATTGAATGACCTCTTCGGTCAAGCCCCATTCGGCCAACGGATGTTCGCCCGGGATGATCTTGCCGGGGTTCATGACCCCATTGGGGTCCAGCCCATTCTTTAGGGACGCCACGGCCTTGACGCCAGTGGGGGACAGATCCGCCTCGATCCACGGCAGATGTTCGGAACCCACAGCATGGTGATGACTGACCGTGCCGCCATGTTCCATGAAGGAATCTTCCGCGGCTTTCTTGACGTACAAATATTGATCCAACTCGCGCCCCTCGATCTGCCGGCAACCGAATGTGAAATAGAGGCTCGCGCCGGTGTGGTAGTTATGGCTGATGTGACAGCCCACCCACGGATCCGCGCCGGTGTCGCGAATGGCTTGGCGAATGTTTTCCAGTGTGCGGGTGTAGAGCGTCAGCAAATTGTCCCAAGTGGTGGCGGTCTCACTCACATCACCCATCACGCCACGGTCCATAAGATAATCGCGCACATGCGGGAAATCATATTTAGCCTCCTGAAAGGAGCGTCCAGGCCCTTCGCCCAGGCACACGCCGCCGTGGCGCTTGAAAATGTGGGCGGACTCCCGTCGTTGTTGGTGGAAGGTATCGTAATCCCCCTCACAAGCCGTAGTCATCATGCAGCACTGGGTAAAGTCGAATCCCTTGATCGTGCGCAAATACCATTTCAGCGCGGCCCCGATCTGTGCCTTTAAGCCGGTGTCTGGTTTTTTGAATGCCGCACTCAGAGCCGTTTTGCCCGGATCATTCAACCGCGTGATCACCGGCATGATCCCCATGCGCATGCATGTCTGAATCGCCTTCACGCCGCTTTCGAAATCCGGAAACAACCAACCTTCAAACACCTTATATTCCGGCAACCGGTGCACCTGCATGGTGAGCTCGGTAATCACTCCCAGAATTCCCTCACTGCCCACGCATAATCCGCGCACGTCAATTCCGTTGGAGGAATTCGGCACGGTACGGGTCACGATCGTGCCGCTGGGAGTAACCATGCGCAGAGCGATCACCATGTCCTCAATCTTACCATACTTGTCGCTCTGCATGCCGGCCGATCGCGTGGCAACCCAGCCGCCGAGAGTGGAGTGCACAAAGGAATCGGGGAAATGCCCCAGCGTCACGCCTTCGGCTTCCAGCTGTTCCTCCATGTGCGGCCCGTACACGCCGGGTTGGATGCGGGCGATCAGGGATTTTTTATCCACCTCCAGCACTCGATGCATGCGACACATGTCGAGGCTGACAATGAACCGGTTCTCGCGATCCTTGGGTTCCAGGCAGCCGGCGATGTTGGAGCCGCCGCCGAAGGGAATGAGCACCGCGTTGTGCTCGTGCGCAGCCTTCACGATGGCCACCACGTCCTCTTCACTGGCAGGATACACCACGAGGTCCGGCGCGACATCTACCTGCCCGCGACGCAACCGGAACAAATCCCGAAACGCCTTACCGGCCGCGTGCACCAAGCGATCCTTCTTGGTGGCGGACAATTGATTGGTCTTTAGCGCGACTTCTAGCGCCGCAGTGAATGGTCCATTCACCTTGGCCGCCGGTAAATCAACTTCCTCAAAGGAAACCGGTGGCGTGCGATGATCGTCGACCAAGCCCAGCTCACCCTTGAGGTACGGCCACAGCTTCGGCTTGTCGGCATCGCTGAAGGTGACGTCTTCGTCGCCCCAGCCCCACCATTTCATGTGCCGCACAGTTGCATCAGCCATGCAGTTCCTTCATCTTGCGAATACGTGATTCCATTTCGGTGGTGATGGCCGTGTAGATCGACCGCCCCTTGCCATGTTCCTCGGCAAAACGGTGCGGGTCAATCGCTTCGCCAATATAAATTCGCACCCGCGTCGGGCGAATGATTTTCACGCCCTTAGGATAAGCGCGGTGGGTGCCGTCGATATACACCGGCACGATGGGCAGATTTAGCTCGGTGGCAATCATCGCCGCACCCTTTTTCATGGTCGACATATCGCCGGACTGCGACCGCGTTCCTTCGGGGTAGATGATGATGCTGCGATTCCGGTGCGAGGTAAATTCCCGGCAAGCCACCATCAACCGCACGATGCTCTCGCGCGACGCACCGCGATCAGCCGGGATCAAGTTCATCAGACGTGAGAGAAAATTGTTCCGGCTTTTGTTATCGAAAAAATAATCCTTCGCCGCCACCATGCCGTACTGGTCAAAATCCTCCCCGCCGGCATACATCAATGCCGCGCTGTCCATATGACTGCAGTGGTTGCTGCAAAAAATAAACGGCGCACTGGGTAGGTTCTCCCTTCCCTCCACCTTGGCTGGACACCAGAGATTGAAGAGTGCACGACAGAAGAGCTCAAAGCACTTGTGCCAAACCGCGGTCATCCCGCGCGGATCACTCTTTAGATACGCGTATTCCGGGTCCAGCTCCGCTTGCTTCAGCTTGTCCTGAAAGGTCGACAACCTTATCTCCCGAATTTAGCGTGAGCCTCGGCAAACTCATTGCTGACAATCGCGCCTGCCAATGAAATCTCCAACGCCAGCGCCGAGGCACAAATAATTTCCGCCAGTTTACGCGAAGAATACTGCCCCCCCGCGCAGCCTACCAACTGCAGGTTGCCGTGCTGCGCGTTCAAGCGCGTCGCACCGCCCACCGTGCCGACCGTGAGGCTTGGCATACTAAGTGTGGCATACAAATCTTCCCCGCGTTTCTCATAAGTAGCAATGCCGATGGCGTTCTCCGCCACACAAGCCACATCCTGCCCCAGTGCCAGATACAACGCCGCCAGCGCATTGGCCACGTGCAGGTTCATACCCAGAAGGCCGGCCATTTGTGAGCCGAGATGTTTATCCACCAACGCCTCCAAAATCTCATCCGCCGAAACCCGCAGCAGCTTTTTTAACACCCGATTGGGCACCTGAAAACTGGCGATCACATGATGCCCTCGCCCCTTCATGAGGCTGCGCTGCGCGGGGTTTTTGTCCGCGTTGAAATTACTCTCCACCAGATACCGGTACGGCGTGCCGTTGGAGAGATTCTCCACAATGTACCGGCAAGCGGCGTCGGTGCTGAGCGTTACCATGTTTTGGCCGGCAGCCTCCGCGGTGTCGTAAATGAAATCGAGAATCACCCGGTTGTGAATGGGGAGTTTATCGATGCGCAGCAGCTTGCCGTGGTGCGTGGTGCTCTCGGCCGCCGCCTTGATCTCATCATAATGTACATCAATCTGCTCCATGAACTGGAGTGCCTGCTCGATTTCATTAAAGCGAAACACCGGCGCGCGTGACAGCTCCTGCTTCACATGCCGTGTCTTAATGCCGCCGCTGCGGTGCGTGAGATAGAAGCCGCGCGTCATAGAAAGTGACAACGTCCCCTCCACCGTGCACAAGGGCACATAAAAATCGCCCTGCGCGTAGGTGCCATCAATCTTGAGTGGACCTGACACACTCTGCGGCAGGCCCACGAAGCCCACGTGATTTTCGATCAGTCCCTTGAGATTATCCGGTTCATCCAGAGCAAACTCCGGCATCGCGTGCCCTGTCTGCTCCTTCAACCAAAGACGGCGCGCCTCGGTATCCGCCTGAGTATAGCCCCGCGGTGGTGTGAGTTTATTCATTGTGTTTGGCCAAAAATCCCCAAAAAGGGGCCGCCTGCGTCGTTGGGTTTGTTACAAACAGGCGGCCGAAATCTACCCAGCCACCTCCCATCGTCCAGCATTACTTATGCTCTCCCTGTCCCAACCACACCGGTAACAGCACCAGTGCTGCCAGTAAAGCCCCTGCCAGTCCCACCGCCAATAATAGCCCGAAATGCACCACCGGCGGGAATACCGACACCCAGAAAACCATCATCATCCCCACCAAGATGATCGTGGTCGCCACAATCGGCCGCCCTTTTACCCGCAAGGCCGACCGGGTGGCTTCAGCCGGAGTCGCCCCCGTCAGCCGTTCATCCCGCCAATGCGTGATAAAATGAATCGTGTCATCCACTGCCACCCCCAAAGCGATCGCCGCCACCATGATGGTTATTGAATTCAGCGGCACACCGGCAAACCCCTGCAAGGCGATGATCATTCCCACAGGCAATAAATTCACCGCCAACGCCAGCACGGCCAATCCCACTGATCTCCACAGCACGGCCAAGATGACGCCGATGACGCCCACGGACCACCCCACACTGCGGCGTTGGCTGCGCACGATCCGTCGGTCCGCTTCGAGGATACTTCGAATCCCGTTTTCCGCGGAGACCGTCACATTCGTTGGAGCCGCCGTGCGCGCTTCGGTTTCCACTCGCTCCAGTAATTCCAAATACTCACTGCTCGGCATGTCGCGCGTGCGCAGAGTGAGTTGGGCCGTCTGGAAATTGGTGTCGCACAACATCGTGAGGAACGGCAGTTGCTCTTTCTGCGAAGCCACAAAGCCAGAAAAGAGCGTGGTCATCAGCGGATTTTCCGGCAGGCGAAACGTCCCTTCCTGACCGCCTTCCCACACCTCGTTAATCGCCGCCATTAATTGCGTGTAGGAATACACCGCCGTCACTCCCGGCTCACGCGCCGCTAGTTGATGCACCGAATCGAGGTATTGCAAAAAATAAGGATTGTTCAAACCGTTGGTGATGCCCGAATCCACCTGCACCTGCACCACATTAATGCCGCCGTAGGCATCGTCCATTTCCTCAATCATCACGCGCGTAGGACTGTTGCCGTTCAGGAATTCCACCGCCCGCACATCCGTCCGCACTTGACTCAACCCCACCAGCAGCAATACCGCACTCAACACCAATAACACCGCCATCGGCTGGCGCATTGCCTGCATACGATCCGCCCATTCCGACCAACCCAAACGATTCGCTTCGGGGTTGTATTCAGGCGCGGGTTTGTCTCGAGAAGACCGTTTCGCGAACAACACCGGCAGCCAGGCCAGCCCCGGCCCAAAGGTCAGCCCGAATAACATCGCAATCCCGCTCGCGCCAAGCACACCGAATTCGCGCAATTGCTCAACGTCACTGGCCACCAGGGCCAGTAACCCCGTAATCGTCGTCAGCGCCGCAAACCCGCTGGCGCGCAGGACTTCCCGGCCCATTGATTTCACGGCTACCATCGCCTCCTCGCCGGCCAGCCAAGCCCGCTGGAATGAGGTCGCCACATGCGTCAACAGCGTGAGATGCACCGCACTCAACAACGGCACCAACAGAGTTGTAAAAATATTCAGCTGCTGACCGGATAACTGATACAACGCCGGCAACAGCACCAGCCCCATCACTTGATTCGCCAGCACGTACACCATTAGGCGCGGGGTCCGACGAAAGGTGAACGCCAACACCACCAGTAACAGCCCCAACGCCGCCGGCACAAACCGCGCAGCGTCCGTTTTCACGGCAGTTCGAATTTCATGCTCAATCAACGGCAACCCGATTGCGTTTACCGAATGACCGCGTTGCCGAAATTGTTCCAACACCGCGCCAATTTCCTGATCAAACACCGTCTGCTCTTCCGTGGTCACCAACGGCCGGGTGTAATTGGCTAGGATCACCGTGTGCCGGCCGTTTTCCGCCACCAGAATATTTCGGGCATAGGGATGTTTCTGCGACCAATGCCGCAGCTCGCTCATCCCCGAGGCATCCAGTCTGGATGGCACAATATTTTTCCAGACCAACCCAAACCCTTGCCGCACCGGCCGTTGGGCGGTTACCAAACTGTGCACGTTGGTGATCGAAAACGCCTGCCCCTGCACATTGGTCACCTCCGTCACCGCCCCGGGCACTTTCCCCAGTTCCCATGTCACCTCGCGGATCAATTCCAGCCCAGCCGGCGAATACACCTCGCCGCAATCTAGGCTCACCGCAATTGGCACCGTCTCCCCCAGGACCTCCCGGGCCGTCTCGTAGCTTTGCAAGTTACGTTGATCGCCCGTGAGCAGATCATTTATCTCGGTATCCACTTCCAGATTGACCATCCAAACTGAAATTCCGCAGGCCGCTAGCAACACACACAGGGTGGCTCGCGGGAAATTCAGAAATGGATAACGCAACATCTTCAAGACGCCCGCTTTTACGATGAATATCGGCTAGGAACGAACCTTTTCAGACCGTCTCCAGACAAAAGGAATTCCGTGACAGCCGCCAAGCACTCGTTACCATCGCCTTATGCTTTCCCGCAGAAACTGGCTACTCACCGCTTCCCTTGCCGCCGTCGCGCCCATGACAGGGCTGTCTCGGCTGCAACCAGCCGCACGCCCCGGCCGCACTGAGCCGGGCTTTCGTATCAAAGACATTCGGCGCACCACCGTCGCCCTGCCGTATCGCCCCGTGCCCGCACGTAACATGGCCCGCGAATTGCCGCATTGGGTGTACACGGAAATCTGCGAGGTGGAGCTGGCCAATGGAACAGTCGGATTTGGCGAGACGATGCTGTACTACACTTGGGGTGCCACAAGCGATGAGGATGTGAACTTTGCCAATGGCAAAAACGCCGCCACCATTATGTGGAATGACGAACTGGGTGCCGGATTGCAAATGGCCTGTTTCGATGCCGTCGCCCGCGCCATGGATGTGCCTATCCACGCACTGCTCGGCAAACAGGCTCACACCCGTACGCCGGTGGCCTGGTGGGATATCGATCTGCCTCCGGAAGATGTCGCCGCCGAAACCAAAGCCGCCGCCGCCGCCGGATACACCGCCTTCAAAACCAAAGGCCGCCCGTGGTTTGATATCTGGGAACAAGCCAAGCAAGGCAACGCCGCCGCGCCGGAAGGGTTTTCGATCACGTTTGATTACAACGATACCCTGCTCGACGCCGAACGCGGCATTCCGATCCTCAAGGCCGTGGAGCAATATCCCATCAGCAAGGTGGTGGAAACCCCCATCCCGCAGGGCGACATCCCCGGCAACCAACGCATCCGGCGGGAAACCAAATCTGCGGTGGCCATGCACTACGGAAATCCCTCGCCGGTCGTCGCCATCCGCCAGCGCGTGTGCGACGGTTTTGTCGTGGGCGGAGGCGCCACCAGGGTCATGACTGCCGGCCGCATTGCCGCCATGGCCGACATGCCCTTCTGGCTACAGCTCGTCGGCAGCTCAATCACCGGCGCATGGTCGCGGCAATTCGGCGCCGTCCTTAGCCATGCCACCTGGCCGGCCGTAACCTGTTTCCAGTTGTACGCCGCCCAACCCACCAAACAAAACGTCGAGGTGCGCAACGGGTTCACCCCCATCCCCAATACACCAGGTCTGGGCGTGGAACTCGATTGGAAAGTCATCAACCAATACAAAGTGCCCAAACCGCCCGAACGCCCCGAGCCCGAACGCCTGCTGGAAACCCGCTGGCCCGACGGCCGCAAGCTCTACATCGGCAGCAACGGCAACGTGAATTATATGCTGCGGAAATTCATGAAGCCCAGCAACCTCTCCTACTTTGAACCCGGCGTGACCTGCCATCTGCTGGTGAACGACGGCTCCAAGGACTGGCGCGATCTCTATCAACGCGCCCGAAGACGCCCCGTGCTGACGCGCTAGGCCGCGGCCATGGTACGGGTCTTTTCCTGCGCCGAAGCAATTTGATCGGGCGTCATGCAACGTTCGGTCAGCCGCTTGTATTTAGACGCTATATCTAGCCCTTGTGCTGCGGCGTGGTTAAACCAGACGTATGCCAGCACATAATCCTCAGGTACTCCTCGGCCGCGCAAATAACAATCGGCCAGTAACAACTGTGCAGCGGCCACGCCCTGCGCGGCCGCTGCCTTAAACCATTTGGCCGCCTCAGCCTCGTTGGCCTCCACGCCTTCACCGTGTTGATACAGGGAAGCCAACACATACTGCGCCGAGGCATGGCCCTGTCGCGCCGCGCGCTGGTACCATTCGATGGCTCCCGATAAGTCCGCCTCTCCACCACGGCCGGTGTGAAGCATAACCGCGAGGTTATACTGTGCACGCGGCAAACCCTGCTCGGCAGCCAAGGCGTACCAACGTAGGGCCGACTCCGGGCTTTCCTCCACACCGCGCCCGCGCTCGTACAGGGCGCCGAGGTTACATTGCGCACTGGCCACAGCCTGTTCGGCGGCTTGGCGAAAATACTCCGCAGCCCGAACATCATCCGGGATCACCCCGCGCCCCTGTAAGTACAGCACTCCAATGTTAAACTGTGCAGTGGCATGGCCGTTTTCCGCGGCCAAGGTGTACCAATCAATCGCATGCTCCGGATCCGGCTCGCAGCCTTCGCCGCGCTCCAAAGCCACGGCCACGGCAAACTGCGCCTCTACCTTACCGCCCTCAGCCGCCTTACGATACCACTTGTAGGCCTCGGCTTGCGCCTTTTCAGAGCTATCCCCCAGAAGGGTTCCGTCGTCATACACGCCGGCCAAACAATACTGTGCCTCGGGGTGCCCCGCCACCGCGGCCAACCGGAGCCAATGCGCACCCATTTCGGCGTTCATCGGCACGCCATCGCCTTCCACCAAATGTCGGCCAAGATTGTACTGCGCGGGCACGCATCCTTGTTGTGCCGCCGCGCCGTACCAGCGAATTGCCTCCGCGAGATCAGGCGTGGTGCCGCGCGCTTCGATCAGGCGCAGGGCGAGATTGTTTTGGGCGGTCACATGGCCTTGCTCAGCCGCCTTTCGATACCAACGGCTAGCCGCGCCTTTATCATGATCGCCGCCTTCTCCGGCGGCGCACATTTCCGCGAGGGCAAATTGCGCTTCGCTGAAGCCTGTCTTAGCCGCCTGCTGAAGAAGATCCCGGGCCACATCCGGTTCGGCCGCTGTGCCACGACCGTGCCGCAGCCGAATGCCGAGGTTGTGTTGAGCAGCGGTCAATCCCTGCTCTGCCGCCTTGCGAAACCAGCCAACCGCCTCAGTTTCATTCGGCTCCACCCCGAGCCCCTCGGAGAGACAAATGCCCAGGCGGTTTTGAGCTGCCGCCACATCTTGTTCGGCAGCCTTACGGGTCCATTCGTAGGACTCGGTTAAATCCTTTACCACGCCCTCGCCCTGCCAAAGATGGCGTGCCAAATTCCATTGGCCGGCGGCCATGCCTTGCTGTGCGGCACGGCGAAACCATTTCACAGCCTCCTCTAGCTGGGGGCTCTCCAATCGTTTTCCCGCCAGCAAAAGCCCAAGATTGTTTTGCGCCGGAGCAAAATCCTGTTGAGAAGCTTTGCGATACCATTTGACGGCCTCGGCGACTTCCTTGGGGCCGTTTTCGGCCGTGCCCAGTTTGATACCCAATAAATACTGTGCCCGCACCGAGCCACCCCGGGCGGCCAGCCGCAGCTCCACTAGCTCCTTCAATGAGGCGGTCTTATCCTTGATGTCGCTTGGTATGGACATTTTTACCCTGCACAGGTACGGCCTAATGTGGAAAAGACGCCTTTTAGACGTTTTTTCTGACATTTTCCAGGCTTCTCCTTAGCGCAAAATTCTCGGGATTATTTGAGCAACCATTATGCCATTTTGTGAATAAACAGTTAATAACACGAAAAACCCCGCCCGAAGGTGGGGTAAACAGGCGTGGTTGGGTAGCCCGTTGAGGATAATTTATTGAGTGTCGGTCTGCTTCTTTTTGCCGCGTTTTTGGCGTTTAAGCCGCGCACCGTCTTCGTAGGTTTCCTCTCCATCTGGTGAATCCACCCTAAGAATCTTGAATCCGCGATCAGTGATTTGCGCGAAAACCTTAGCTCCATCGCCGCATTCAGTTTCAACACTGATCAGCAAGCCGGTATCGGCCACCTTCCAAGTGCCGGTGAAAATCTCCCCTTCATTCGGGTCTTCCGCCGACCGAATTGAGGTGTGGCCGTTTGGCTGCAATTCAACCTGCATTCCCTCGCCATCAAACTCGCCGGTGTAAATGCCGGCGGGCCCTTTGTCCGCCAAGGCCTTTTTCTTAGCAAAGTGCGGTGCCATGAGTTCGTTCACTTCACCGTCCGGATTGATGATTTTCCTAAGAATTAGGTCGGCGCCATCACGATGGAACACCACAGTGCCTTGGTCTCCATCAACGAAGGCGAGCTTGGCTGTCACGGTGTTGCCCTCTGCCTTCCAGGTACCGCGCATCACTACCTCCGGCTCGTCAGGAGACGGATGCACGATCATGGTGCCGTCGGCTTTCAGAATGGCTCGGGCTTCGTCGCCTTGCACCACGCCAACATAAACGCCGGCCAAGGCGGGTTTCTTATTATCGGCCCAAACCGAATTCAGCAGTCCGGTTACCAGAGCCAGTGTGAAAATGATACGCATGAGTTAAATCTCCCAGCCTTTCCGATAGTCCTTGGTGGCCAGCGCGGCGGCTTTTTTGTTGGAGGAATTGAGCTTGTCCGCGTTCCAGTCGAATCCTTCGCCGACCTTCATGGCGATGTTGCCCATAAGGATGGCTTCAGTGAAGTTACCGGCGTGGTTGAAGTTGCTCAGGGCAATCTCAGGTTTGCCGGCCTTGATGGCCTCGGCCCATTCGATTTTCATCCCCACGTCGCCGCGGTTGTTGCGGGCCAGCACAGGGTCAACCTTCTTGTATTCAGGCGCCTTAGTGCCACCGGCCACGGGAAGGAGTTGCCAACTGGAACCATAATCATTAGGCGAATATAGAATTCCCTTGGTGCCTACAATCAGCGAGCCGCTGTTGGGCGGGCGGTTGCCATGGAAAAGCTCCACGGGCGGCAGTTTCTTTTTGCCGTCCTGTTTGCCTTCGTACCAGAAAAAGTCCACGGGTCCGCGGCCTTTGATGGCGGGAAATTTCAGTTTCACAATTGCCCAAGCCGGGAAAGTCTCGGGATTGACAGGGCCAACAGTGATCGGCTCCACCCAGTTTGGCTGGGTGAGTTTGCAGCCCATGTAGGCAAGGTTGGCGGTGTGGCAAGCCATGTCGCCCATCGCGCCGGTACCGTAATCCCACCAGCCGCGCCACTTGAAGGGATGATAACCGGAATTGTACGGCCGCATTTCGGCCGGTCCGATGAAGGAATTCCAATCCACATGATCAGGCACGGGTTGCTCGGGCAAACGCTTGGTCACTCCCGGGGCCTGCGGCCACACAGGGCGGTTGGTCCACACGTGGCATTCCTTGATCTCGCCAATGGCGCCGGCCCACAACGCCTCCACGCCCTCGCGCATGCCAGTGCTCGCGGTGCCTTGGTTACCCATCTGCGTGCAAACCTTGTTCTTCTCCGCCACTAACCGCATTTGGCGCGCTTCCCACACAGTATGGGTCAACGGCTTTTGGCAATACACGTGAATGCCTTGGTTCATCGCGCGGATGGCGGCCGGCGCGTGGGTGTGATCCGGGGTAGACACGGTGCAGGCATCGATGTCCTTGCCCATCTTGTCGAGCATCTCGCGGAAGTCGGTAAACTTCTTGGCCTTGGGCCATTTCTTGGCCGCGCCACCGCCGCGATTGAAATCACAATCACAAAGCGCAATCACCTCACCAACCTCGCCGGCGCCGCTAATGTCGCTGCCACCTTTGCCACCCACTCCGATGCCGGCCATGGTGATGCGTTCATTGGCGCCAAACACACGTGCGGGAAGGAAGTTCACAGCGATGGCCGAGGCCGTGCCGGCCTTCAGGATGTCGCGTCGAGTATAAGTTTTGATGAGGGTCTTGCGTGACATAAGAGAGAATTGATAGGGTTAACGGTGGCGTAAGTATCCGCCGCGTCCGCGGATGCGCAAGTGAAAAAGGTTGAAGATGAAATTGTTTTCCGAGCATCCTTTCCCTCGCCACGTCGTCTCTGGAACGTTACACCTTGGTTACGATGGAATATCTTTCCGAACACGCGCTGCAATACAAGGGCAGCGACTGGGCAGCGATGGTGTTTACCTTTGTTTCGTTGTATCTGCTGGGAAATAAAAGCCGCACCGGCTTTTTAATAGGGATTATCGCAAATGTGTTTTGGTTCGCCTACGGCTATCTGACCGGTAGTGTCGCTAATATGTTTTGTTCCTCGGTGGTCATTTATCTACAAGCCCGCGGTTGGGTCAATTGGGGCAAGGATACAGACCAGCTTCCCGCTTCTGCAAACTCGACGAACAGCGAGTCCCAATAACGTTCCAAGATCATGAAAACTCTCGTATGACGGCATTGGCGTCATCGTGTTCTTTTTCCTGTTTGCCATTAACATAGCCATCCTGCCCAATGGGGTTTGAATAGCTTTTCCTGCAGCTTCACCCTGCGCTTGCCTTTGCCGTGGCAGGATGCTTGAGTGGCCGCGACCATGAAGTTCATCTCACGCATTGCCCTGTTGCTGTTGGCCGTTTGGCTAGCCATTCCGTCGAGCGCCGACGAGCGCCCGAATATCCTCTTTGTCTTTACCGACGACCACGCGGCGCATGCGATCAGTGCGTACGGCTCGAAGATCAACACCACGCCGCACATGGACCGCATCGCGAGCGAAGGGATGTTGTTCGAGAAATGTTATGTCAGTAATGCCATCTGCGGCCCGAGCCGGGCGGTGATACTCACCGGCAAGCACAGCCATCTCAATGGCTTCTTCCGCAACGGCATTACCTTCAACGGTGAGCAGCAAACCTTTCCCAAACTGCTACGCAAAGCCGGCTACACCACGGCGGTAATCGGTAAATGGCATCTCGGTAGCACCCCCACCGGGTTTGATTATTACGATGTCCTCAAGGGGCAAGGACCTTACTACAACCCACCGATGATTACCGCCGATGACAACGGCAACCCAGTCACCAAACCGCACACCGGCTACACGACCGATATCATCACGGACAAGACCCTCGCCTGGCTCAAGAACGATCGCGACGAGAAGAAGCCCTTCATGCTGATGTACCAGCACAAAGCCCCGCACCGCAACTGGCAGCCCGGCCCAGCCCATCTCACCACCTTTGACGACATGGAAATCCCCGAACCGGAAACCTTGTGGGACGACTACAAGGGCCGCACCTCGGCCGCCGCCAAACAAGCCATGACCATCGCGCGGCATCTCAGTGAAAACGATCTCAAGCTCAACCGCGGCCCCGGCAACCTCACCCCCGAGCAGCGCAAACTCTGGGAATCCGCCTACGGGCCCAAAAACGAAGCCTTCCGCAAAGCCAACCTGCAAGGAGAGGAGCTCGTGAAATGGAAATACCAGCGCTACATAAAGGATTACCTTCGCTGTGTGCAGAGCGTGGATGACAATCTCGGCCGCGTGCTCGATTACCTCGACAAAAGCGGTCTCGCCAAGAACACCATCGTCATTTATAGCAGCGATCAGGGTTGGTACCTCGGCGATCATGGCTGGTACGATAAACGCTGGATGTACGAGGAAAGCCTCGTGATGCCGCTGCTTGTCCGCTGGCCCGGCGTCGTGAAGCCCGGCAGCCGCAACAGCGAAATCGTCTCCAACCTCGATTTTGCCCAGACCTTCCTCGACATCGCCGGCGTTAAATCCCCCGACGACATGCAAGGCGGCAGCCTCGTACCGCTATTCAAGGGGCATGTTCCCAAGCATTGGCGCACCCATTTCTACTATCACTACTATGAATTCCCCGGCGCCCACAGCGTGGCTCGCCACTACGGTGTCACCAACGGTCGGCATAAGCTCATTCATTTCTATCAGAACAATGAATGGGAACTTTTCGACTTGAAGAAGGATCCAAACGAACTTCAAAGCGTGTACGGCAACAGCGATTATAAGACGATCCAGAGCGATCTCCTCGCCGAACTCAAGCGCCTGCGCGTCCACTACAAGGTGCCCGAGGAAGATCCCGTACCCCCAAAGCGCAAACGGCCCAACCAACCGAATAGGCCGAAGAAAAAATAACCCGACCCAAGGCGAGGGCAACCTCGCCTTTTTTCTTGTACCCCTGCAATGGCGGCCGATTCCACTTCACCGCTGACGCAAAGCGTCATCATTCGCACCTGGCTGCCGCTCGCTGCCAGTTGGCTATTGATGGGCGCGGAGCTGCCTCTGCTTAGTGCGGTGGTGGCACGACTGGAAAATCCCGACATTCATTTGGCCGCCTACAGCGGTATTGTCTTTCCGCTGGCCCTGGTGATCGAGTCGCCCATCATTATGCTGCTCACCGCCGCCACCGCCCTGGGGCGCGATCTGAATGCCTACCACAAACTCTGGCGGCTCACCAATCTACTCGGGCTAGCCCTCACCGCCCTGCACATGCTCCTGGCGTTTACGCCGTTATACGATTGGGTCGCTCGATCGCTGATCGGGGCGCCGGAGGAAATCATTGAGCCTGGTCGAATTGGCCTGCAAATCATGACCCCCTGGACCTGGGCCATCGGTTACCGGCGTTTTCATCAGGGTGTCCTCATTCGGTTTGGCCATGCCGGCGCAGTCGGCTGGGGCACCGCCATGCGGTTGCTGGCGGATGTGGTGGTGCTCGGAATTGGGTTCGCCTTACACAAGTACTCGGGCATCGTGGTGGCTACCTCGGCCGTAGCCGTTGGGGTTCTCGCCGAGGCGGTCTACATCCGCTGGCGATTCCAGCGTGTGCTCACCGGGCCACTAGCCGAAGCCACCGGCCCGGCCATTACCATGCGCGAAGTGGTGCTCTTTTATCTGCCCATCGCCTTTGCGCCCACCATCGGATTGCTGGGCCAACCGATCCTTACCGGCGCCATGAGCCGGCTGGAGGTTCCCATGCTCACACTCGCCGTGTGGCCCACATTAAACAGCCTGATCTTCATGCTGCGATCCGCCGGCATTGCATACACCGAAGTGGTCGTGGCCCTGCTCGACCGCCCCGAAGGCCGCGCGCAATTGTTCCGGTTCACCGTGCTACTCAGCGTGGTCTTATCCATCCCTCTGCTGGTGCTCTGCCTCACGCCGTTGATTGATGTGTGGTTTGAGAAATTCATCGGCCTGCGACCTGAGCTGGCTGCGATGGGCAAGACCGCCCTATGGTTTGCCGTCGCCTTGCCAGCGTTCACCACATGGTGCTGTTACTTTGAGGGAGTGCTGATCCATCACAAACGCAGCACGCCGGTAACCGAGGCGGTGGTCTTTTATATCGTCACTCTATTCACTTTTTTGTATTTCACCGTGACCGCCCAGAGCCAACCCGGCCTCAACGCCGCCGTCAGCGCCATGACCCTCGGCGGCCTTAGCCAAATGCTCTGGCTCGGCTGGCGCAGCCGCGGCTTGCACACGGAGTCGGCGCGCTGATACCAAGCGGTTTTGTCAATCCAACCGGTTGTATTTGAGGTTACTCCCACGGGCTTTTTCAACCGGGTACTTGGCCGCGTTCTTGTCCAGCTTACGAAGCATTTCCTGACCTAGATCCATTTCAAGTAGATCGGCGAGTTCGAAGAGGTAGATGGCCACATCGGCCATTTCATCGGCCACGGCTTCGCGGTTCTCCTGTAAATGCGTCTCGCATTCCTTGGCGTTTTTCCACTGAAATTGTTCCAGCAATTCCGCCGACTCGATGCTAATGGAGACGGCCATGTCCTTGGGATTGTGAAACTGTTTCCAATCCCGGGCATCGCGGAAAGCGTTGATGCGGGTAGTGAGATCGCGAATGGAATCCATGCCGCTGCCTAACGACCGCGCGCAGGCTTGGCAATGGCGACTTTTTCACTGGTAACCCCGCACTCGCCAGCGCTGTGGTTGAAAGTGAGACTATTTGCCGAGCATTCCCAACAACGCTTTGGCGGCCGCCTTGGAGAATTGTGGTGCGTTAATGGAGCAGTCGAATTCTTCCACGGCGATGTCGTCGCGCAGGTGAGTTTTAAGAGTGTCAAACAACGCCTCGTCCGCTGCGCCATCGTGAAAAGGTCCATCGGGCTGGCTAATCACACTGATGCCGCCTCTAGGCAGTAGCACTCTGACCGGACCGGTGGAGAGATTGATTTTTCCCGCGAGTAGTTTGCCTAAAGCCAGGCATTCATCTACCGAAGTGCGCATGAGTGTGACCTGCGGGTTGTGATGGTAAAATATGCGGCCGGAAAATTTCGCTGGCACGGTATCCGATTCGCCGAAGTTGGCCATATCCATGCAACCCGGCGCGATAACAGCCGGAACGCCCGCACGGGCGGCAGCCTCCAATCGCGTAGGGCCCGCACCGAGGATGCCGCCGATGTGTTCATCCGCCCATTCGGTGGTGGTGAGATCCAGCACGCCTGCCACGAGTCCGGTTTCGATCAATGATTCCATCGTGCGCCCGCCCGTGCCTGAGGCGTGAAACACCAGCACCTCATATCCCGCTGCCTCAAGCAGGTCTTTCGCGTGATTCACGCAGTCGGTGGTGTTGCCAAACATGCTGGCGGCAATTACCGGTTTATCCTCAGCCGCCGGCACCACGGTCTCAACCATCCCGCAAATGGCACCTGCGGCATTGGCAAAGATGGGTCGCGAGATCCGATTCAGGCCGGCCACATCCACGATACTCGGCATCATGGTCACATCCTTCACGCCCATGTAGACCGGCGCGCTTTCGCTCGCGGCAAGTGTGGAGACCATCAGCTTGGGTAAGCCCACCGGCAACGCTCGCATCGCCGATGTGCCGATCGCGGTGCCGCCGCCGCCGCCCAGTGAAATGATTCCGTCGATTTTCCCTTCAGCCACCAGTTTCGCACAAAACGCCGCCGCAGCTTGAGAGATGGCAGCCACGGCTTCACCTCGATCTGTAAAGGTTTGTGAACCAATGAGTTCTGTCCGGAGAACATCCGGCAACACCGTCGGCGCGCCTTGCGTGCCCACATCAATCAACAGTACCTTGTGCCCGCGCGCGCGAATAAGCTCGGCCACATACGCATGCTCCTCCCCTTTGGTATCGAGCGTCCCGAGAATGGCGATGGTTTTCATTGGTTCTTCATCGAGAACACTGAGGGTAAATTCTGATTTCTCTCTGTGTCTCTGTGGTTAATTACCCGGTAACTTAATTTCACAAAACTTCCGAACCTGCTCGGTGAGAGCCGTTTCCACTGGCAACCGTTCCATGGAGCTGGCGCCATAAAAGCCATCGATGCCTGGACATTGTTCGATAATGAACCGCGCATCCTCTGGCTCGGCGATCGGGCCGCCGTGGCAAATCACCAGCACATCATCCCGCACGGCCTTAGCCGCGTCGGTGATGGCTGTCACCGCACCTGCGGCGTCCTTGAGCGTCATGGCTGTTTCCGCGCCGATGGTGCCCTTGGTGGTGAGGCCCATGTGAGCAACGATGATGTCTGCCCCGGCGCGTGTCATGCGTTCGGCTTCGTCGGGGTTGAACACATACGGAGTAGTGAGCAAATCCAAATCACGCGCCGCAGCCACGAGGTCCACCTCCAGTCCATAGCCCATGCCGGTCTCTTCAAGGTTGGTGCGCATCTTGCCATCGAACAAACCGACGGTCGGAAAATTCTGAATGCCCGCGAAGCCCATATCCTTAAGCTGGCGCAGGAAATAATCGCGCAACATGAACGGGTCCGTGCCGTTCACCCCGGCCAACACCGGCGTGTGCTCCACGGCGGTTAATACCTCAGACGCCATTTCTACCACGATCTCATTGGCGTTTCCATAAGCCATCAAACCACTGAGCGATCCTCGACCGGCCATTCGATAGCGACCGGAATTATAAATCACAATCAAATCAATGCCACCGGCCTCTTCGCATTTGGCGGAAATCCCCGTACCCGCACCGCCTCCAATAATAGGGCGCCCATCGGCCACCTTAGCCCGAAGCCGGGTCAGAATACCTGCTCGCGATTGATCCATGCTGCTCATGGGCCAAGCATTACCGGCGATTTGATCGGTTGGCAACGGTCAGCAATAATTTCCACCGTTGCTAAGGTTTTCCGATTTCATGAAATACCCTAATAACCGCCGGTTGGGGCGGTCTTTAGTCGTCACGGAGAGGAGGCGCGATCAGGGGTCTCGGGTTGTTTGTGATCAACCTGCTCCGTGGCGACTATTTCAATTTAATATGAAAAAGGAACGCAATATGCTGGATTGGGTGATGATCGTCATCGCCACGATCTCGCTCGGCATTGTGATCTTTTCGATTTGGTCTATGATGCGTGCCTGAGATGGAACCGGATAAACCCATCCCCCACCAAATGCAGGTGCAGCAACTTTTTGTGAAACATCAGGGAGCACTCAAACGCTATATCCTCTCGCTTGTGCCGGATTTCGCGGATGCGGATGATGTGTTGCAACAGGTGTTTCTCACTGTCTCGGACAAGGCGGATGACTACGAACTGGAAACCAACTTCATGGCATGGGCCCGCACAATTTCACGCTACAAGATCATGAACTATTGGCGCCGCCAGAAATCCGCTCCCGAAGCGTTATCCGAAGAGGTTCTTGAAACGTTGGCCACCGAGCCGCCCGAGGAAGAGCCGGAGGAATCCGCCTTTGCCCGCAATCTTGGGGATTGCCTGAGCCAGTTGCCACCCACCGCGCGGGAGCTGGTTGAGCTGCGTTACCAACGCGAACTGAAACCCGGCGCCATTGCTGACCTGAAGAACTGGACGCCCAATTCTGTGTACGTTGCCCTTTCCCGCGCCCGCGCGCTATTGCGTGATTGCCTTGAATCCAAACTCACCCCCAATGAACCCAATGCCTGAGGCCATGAATGATCCCCGATTAACCCTGTTGATAGACCGCTATCTGGACGGTTCCTTATCGCCCGCCGAGAAGATTGAACTGGAAACCGAACTGCTCGCGCACGCCGGGGCGCGCCGACAATTTTGGGCGCAAGCTCGCCTGCACGGTGCACTGCACGAGGCCATGCAACTCAGTGCCGCCCAGCCCAAGCACCACACCGGTTTCCGGGAGACCCTCGCGCATTGGCCGATGTGGAAACATTACGCGGCGTTGTTCGTGCTCTTCCTCGGTATTTGTTATTGGTCGTACAATTACAAACCCGCTTCAGCCCCCAAGACTCCACAGCAATTGGCCGTGCTCACCTATCGGGATGCGGCGGCAGCCAACGAGTTTGAGACCGGCGAAATCATCCTTTCCGGCGACCTGCGCATTGCTCAGGGCACCGTGGAGCTGAGCCTGTTTAATGCCGTCACCCTCACCGTACAAGGTCCTGCTCATTTGGATTTGCGTTCGCCGGAAAATATCATCCTACATCAGGGCCGCCTGCACGCGCATGTACCCGAGCCGGCCAAAGGATTTACCATCACCACGTCCGCTGGCCGATTGGTGGATCTCGGTACGGACTTCGGCGTCTCCGCCTTGGCGGAAAACCTCGTGGAAGCCGCCGTATTTAGCGGGCAAGTTGAAGTCTTTGCCGGCAAGGACCAGTTTATCCTAAACGCCAATGAAGGCGTACGATTGCAACCCGGCAAGGCACCTGAGAAACGCACCTTGAGCCAAGGCCATTTTCCTTTACCGCATAAACACTTGGGCAATCTGTTAGTGGATGGCGATTTCGAATCGGACACGCAACTCTCCACTTACGACATCCCCTCGCAAGCTGGCCGATGGAGCGGTGATGTCGCCCGGCTCGTGTCCGCCGAGAATGATATTACCCCCGAATCCGGCACCGGTATGCTTCGATTTATTAACACCTTCAACCACATGGAGGATCCGGATCTGGAAGCCACCAACCTGGCCTGTGAACAATGGCAGGTGATCGATCTGGCTGAGTTCAAGAAACAAACTCCCGGCGCAAAATTTCAAGTGCGCGCTCAGGCCCGGTTCAATCGCGCCGCCGACTCCATTGATTCCGGTTTTGCCCTAGGCGTTTATGCCTACAACGGAACCCCATCGGGAGCCCATGCCAGCTGGAAAAAACACAGCCTGCGTTTAGCTGGCCATTTCAAGGCGATCAACACCGATTCCGATCCCGCCACATGGGAAACCGCCAGCATCAATCTGAATGTCCCGCGCGAAGCCGACTTCCTCCTCCTGCGCGTATACGCCGTGGAAAACCGGAAAGATGATTCCATCTCAGAAACGGAATTTGCCGGTCATTACGCCGACTCCATCCAGTTCAACATCCAGCGCGCACCCGTGCCAGCCAGCAACTAATCGTTGCCGCGCCTCGCCCTCAACGGCACACTGTGCGCATGAATCGTCGGCAATTCCTCACCACTACTGCTTTGGCCGCGCCGTTATTGGCCGCTGAAACTCGCGGCAAAAAACGCCGCAATCCTTACTGCGTGTTTACCAAGCCGCTGCAAATGCTGTCCTACGATGATCTGGCCGATCTCATCGCCGAGCTGGGCTTTGACGGTATCGAGGGCACCATCCGGCCCGGCGGCCAAATCACCCCCGAGCAGGTGCCCGATGAGTTACCCAAGATGATGGCGGCGCTAAAAAAGCGCGGACTAGAGATGACCATCATGGCCTCGGGCATCAACAACGCCGATGACAAGCTGAACATCCAGCAACTCCAGGTCGCCGCCCAACTCGGCATCAAGCGTTACCGAATGGGCTACCACAAGTACGACCTCAAGAAGCCCGTTCTCAACCAGGTGAACGAACTGCGGCCGGTGCTCAAGAGCCTCGTGGCACTCAACAAAGAACTCGGTCTGCAAGCGATTTACCAGAACCATTCCGGCAGCAACTACGTGGGCGCACCCTTGTGGGATTTGCATGAACTTTTCAAGGCACACGATCCCGCGCATCTGGCCGTAGGCTTCGACATGAGCCACGCCACTGCCGAAGGCACGCGCGCCTGGCCACTGCACGCCAACTTGCTCCGACCGCGCATCGGCGCCCTGTACGTGAAGGATTTTCGTTGGACCGAAAACAAGCGCGACAATTGCCCCTTGGCCGAGGGTATTGTGGACCGAAAATATCCCGCGCAATTGATTGCCAGCGGCTACACGGGCCCGATCAATCTGCACGTGGAATACCTGAAACCGTTCAACAAGGAAAACGTGCCCAACCAGATCGCCGCCATCAAGCGCGACTCCGCCACGCTTAAACAATGGCTCGGCTGGAGCTGATGATCGCCGTCCTCCAACGCGCTAGTGCCGGCCGGGTGACCGTGAAAGACCGCGTCATCGGCGAGATTGGCACTGGCTTGGTCATCTTGTTGGGCGTCGCGCAGGGCGATACGGAAGCCGATGCTGAATTTCTGGCCGACCGCATCGCGGGTTTCCGAATCTTCAATGATGCCGAAGAAAAAATGAACCTCTCCATCCGCGATGTGGCGGGATCAGCTTTGGTGATCAGCCAGTTCACACTGGCCGGCGATTGG
The DNA here is from genome assembly GCA_038139415.1 of Verrucomicrobiales bacterium. Classification (GTDB taxonomy): domain Bacteria; phylum Verrucomicrobiota; class Verrucomicrobiia; order Limisphaerales; family UBA1100; genus UBA1100. Next base: position 43,341 of record JAYOSV010000012.1, read on the forward strand.
CGAAAAGGCCGGCGACCCAGCTTTACCTCCGCCGCGCCGCCCGCGGAAGGCGAGCGATTATACCACTATTTTTGCGACCAACTCAGAGCACTAGAGGTTCCCGTGCAGACCGGCGAGTTCGGCGCCATGATGGAGGTACAACTCACCAACGACGGCCCCGTCACCTTTGTGATGAACAGTCAGGATAGATAGCATGGACTGGAAACAAACCGCGCTCTGGAAGGAATCAGCCTACAACACCATGTGGTGCCTGATCGGCTGCAGCATTGGCGACCTCGGTGTGATCCTCGGCTTCCAGCACTTCAACCCCACCTACGCCGAGGCGCATCCCATGAACGTGATGGCTCTGGCAATGACCGCCGGTATTTGCACCAGCATTATTCTGGAAACCATCATCCTCAGCCGGACACAGCCGTTGAAGACCGCCTTTCGCACTGCCGTCGGCATGAGCCTGATCAGCATGATCGGCATGGAAACCGCGATGAACGCCATGGATTGGGCCCTCACCGGCGGCGCACGGCTGACTTGGTGGGTATTGCCGCCCATGTGGCTGGCGGGCTTCCTCACCCCTTGGCCTTACAACTACTGGCGACTCGCCAAGCACGGTCAATCCTGCTGCGGCTGCTCGCAATCTACGCCTTCTTGATCGACAGCCGGAGCCATTCCCCGCAACCTTTGGCCGTGAGTACATTTGATTCCGAACCCAGCGAAGACACTCCGTTTGATTTGGAAATATTGGAAACCAAAGCCACGACCGGCGATGTGGAGGCCCAATACGAAATGGGCTGGCGCCACGCGCTCGGCATGGAGGTGGATCTCGACGACGACATCGCCGTGGAATGGCTCGAACAAGCCGCGGCCGCCGGCCATATGCTCGCCCAAAACAACATGGGCGCCCGCTACTACACCGGCGATGGCGTGGAACAGGATCACAAGCAGGCCTACCGGTTCTTCTTCCAAGCCGCCAATCAGGGCGACCGCAAGGCCGGCAAAAACCTGGACGCCGTCGCCCGCCAACTCACCGAAGCCGACCTCGAATCTCTCCGCGCCGAGATGGGCGAGGCGAATTTTGAATCGGAGGAAAACTGACCGCTTCGTTAAAATTCCTGCCCGACCGAACACTCTTGCTCATCCCGGCACTTCGCGGTAGGCTCCCATTGTTATGCGAGGGCAATTCATCATTGGTTTCATAACCGGTACACTGGGGTTGTTTTGGCTGGGTTGCGGCATGATGCCCGGCGGCGATGCCCTACCGCCTCCGGAAGTCATCCTCACCGGGCCACCCACCGCCACCAACCACACCGCCCTCCCCTTGCCCACGCTTGAAACAAACCTCACGCAATCACCGCCGGCCACGGTTCCGGCGACGGATGACGGCGTGGCGACGTACAATCTGGCCCTGCAAAAGGATCAAACCGGTCATCCTGTAGAAGCAGCCGCCCTATATTCGAAGGCCGCTGATCTGGGCGTTCCGCAGGCTCAATACAATCTCGGCTACCTCCATGAGCACGGCCAAGCCGGATTGCAGCAGGATATCACCCTCGCCGTCCAATGGTACAATAAGGCTGCCGAACAAAACCTGCCCGAGGCCCAGCACATGCTCGGCGTGTTGCATACCGAAGGCCGCGGCGTTCCAGCAAGCCATGCCACCGCCTTCAGTTGGTTTGACAAGGCGGCCCAGCAAGGTCTTCCCGTGGCCGAATATCAACTTGGCGTCTTGTACGCGGTGGGACAAGGCGTGGAAACCAACGCCGAACAAGCCGCTCAATGGTTTCTACGCGCGGCCGAGCAAGGCGTTCCTGATGCACAATTTCAAATCGGCCACCGTTACGCCCAAGGCGAAGGCATTGAGCAGGATATTATCCAGGCCTATGCTTGGTTTCATGTCGCTGCGATTGATGGCAAACACCAAGCCGCGCTGGAGGCCAAGCGCGGCGTCCATGCCCGGATGAGCTCCGAACAAGTCACGGCAGGCCAAGTTGCCTATTCCAAACTACTGGAAAAGCTCCGGAATACAACACCTTGAGGTCCCGTGCCATTGCCACCGGTGAAACATTTACCCAAAAGATCACCACTCGCCCGACAGTAGCCTTGGAGTTTTGCAGCTCCAGCGCAATCACCTGACCTGAGCAGAAATGAACCGACGACGAGCCCTCACATTGGCGGCGGCCGGTCTGGCCGGTTGCGTTTCTCCGGGGCGTTTGACGCGCGGGCACATCGACGCGCATAGCCATATCTGGACCACCGAGATCGATCGCTTTCCTCTGCGCGAAGGCGTGACGGTTGAAGACCTCGCACCTCGCAGTTTTACAGCTGAGGATCTTATCAAACTTGGCCATACCGAAGGTGTCACGCGGCACGTGCTCATTTCGCATCGGCGCTATCACGGGTTTGATAACGACTACTACACTCACGCCGTGGCGGCACATCCGGGGGTGTTTGCCGTGGTCGGCGCACTGGACCGCGCGGCCGGCGGCATTGCTGAACGCCTGCGTGCCAACCGGTCGCTGGGTATCACCGGCTATCGCATCAAGCCGGAGAACAACCCGCAGTGGCTGGAAAGCGATACCATGAAAACCATGTGGTGGGCCGGCGCGGAGCATCGCATCGCCATGTGCCCACTGATTCGGCCGGAGTACATCCCGACGCTGGAGCCCATGTGCCGGCAGTTTCCAGATACCCCAGTGGTGATCGATCATTGCGCTCGGGTAGATCTAGGCCAAGACGACCGACTGCAGCAACTCTGCGCACTCGCCAAGTACCCCAAGGTGCATGTGAAAGTGTCCGCCTTCTACGCCTTCGGCGCCAAGAAACCGCCCTACGACGAGCAGGAATCCAAGGTGAAAGCGCTCTTCAAGGCCTTCGGCCCCCGTCGCCTCATGTGGGCCAGCGATTGCCCGTATCAGTTGAATGACGGCAACACCTACGCCGCCTCCATCGCCTTCGTACGCGATCGGCTGGCGTTTCTGAATACCCAAGACAAAGACTGGATCCTCCGCCGCACCGCCGAACAGGTGTTCTTCGATTAATGCTAGCGCTTGCTAATACCGCCGTGATGCTGGCTCAGTTGCTCCAGTTTTTCGCCCCATAACTTCTGCGCCATTTCGCGGGCTGGCACAAAGGGGCACTTGGGCTTGGGATTCGAGTGCGTGGTGTCCTGATGCCGCAGAGCGTACTGCGCGCCAGTAAGAACCGTGTTGCTGCCCCATTGGCCCTCGAGCTTTTGTATGGCCGCATCCAGCGCACCCCAGCGCTCGGCATCGGTGGTGCCCCAGAGCGTGGGCTGAGTGTCGAGTGGCTTGAGATTATTGAACCCCAAACGGATCTGGCGCACCGGCTGCGCATGCCCCGCCATCACTTCATCAAAGAGCCCCTCGAGTACCGCGTTGATCACGGAGTTGCGAAACTGTGGATGGTCAAAGCGATGCATCGCTCCGCTCTCGGTGAAATCCGTGAAGCGCACCGTCAGACTCAGCTCCCGTGCCTGCAATCCTTCGCGTCGCAGCTGGCCGATCATCCGCGTGCTTTCGCTCAGGGCAAATACCAGCGCCGCCGTGTAGTCCGGCTCGTCGTACGGCAACGTGGTGTTGCTGGAGATCGTGGTACGATCCTTTACCTCTAGCAGCAACGGCTCGTTCCAGCGGCCATTGGCAAACAACCACAACTGTTGCCCCCAAATGCCGAACCGCTGCTGCATTACCGTGGACGGCAACCGCGCCACATCACCGAAGGTCAAAGCGCCCAGCGCCGCCAGCGAACGTTCACGGCGCTTACCCACCCCGGCCAGTTCGCTCACGGGGCGTTCGGCCAAAAATTCCTGTTCGCGATCCGGCGGCACCTCCACAAAGCCTGGCTTGGCCGCGCTGGTCGCCAACTTCGCCATCCACGTGCTGCGCCCGAGCCCCGCCGAGACCGGCAGTCGCAGCTCCGTTTGAATGCGATCCCGCAGGCCGTTCACATAATCCACTGCCGTCGGCACCGTGGTGTCACGCCAAACATGCCGATCCATGCTCGTAAGATCGAGAAACCCTTCATCGATCGACATCGGCACCAGCGTCGGCGTGTATGCCTCCATGATCTGAAACATCTCCTTGGACAACCGCCGATACTCGTCGTACTGCGGTTTGGCCAGCACCCCGTTCGGACACACGCGCTTGGCCTCGAAACACGCCATGCCCGTGTGAATACCAAACCGTTTTGCCTCGCGATTGGCCGCAATCACAATGCCGTCCCCGCGCCGACCGCCACCCACCCACACCGGTCGGCCCGACAACGAGGCATCCAACGCCACCTCGCAACTCGCGAAAAAGGTGTCGCCATCCACATGCAAAATGCGACTGGGCAGCCTCGAAACCATCGGGGAACACGTCCACTCTCCGCGCAAAACCGCGCGCTGTCAACGAGCTCCCAAATTAGCCCACCGATGGGACAAATAACGTCCCTGCCCGAGGTACCGTAAAAAAATGCAATCCCGAACCCGGAACGGCATACCAAATCGAGATACGGATTACCCTGATTATCACGGATTATTTTTGGGGCTACGCGGAATGGTGACGGGTTGACAATCGTCGAGGTTCGCTCACCCTTGGTTCATGAATCGCCGCACATTTCTGGCTGCCGGCAGTGCCGGTGTCGCTACTTCCGCGCTCGCGCTTAATCCGTCCCGCAAACTGCGCGTGGGCGTCATCGGCCACACCGGCCGCGGCGATTATGGGCACGGGTTGGATACTGTTTGGCTAAAGCTACCAGACACCGAAATCGAGGCCGTGGCCGATGCCCACATCAACGGCTTGGCCAATGCGCGCAAACGCCTGCAAGTGCCGCAGGGATTCGCCGATTACCACGAGATGCTGAGCAAGATGAAGCTCGATATCGTGGCCGTCTGTCCGCGTCACGCCGATCAACATCACGACATGGCCCTCGCCGCCATCGAGGCCGGTGTACGCGGAATTTACATCGAGAAACCTTTTGTGCGAACACCGGCCGAGGTCGATTCACTGACTGCCGCCTGCAAAAAACACGGCACCAAAATCGCCATCGCCCATCGCAATCGCTGGCATCCCATGCTCGCGGTGATCGACCAGTTTATTGCTGACGGACATATCGGCAAGATTCTCGAAATCCGCGGACGCGGCAAAGGAGACCGGCGCGGCGGCGGCGAAGATCTGTGGGTGCTCGGCTCGCACGTGTTGAATCTCATCCACTACTTCGGCGGCAAGCCACTCACCTGCTCGGCCCGGATGTTTCAGGATGGTCAACCCGTTGTCGGCGCGCACGTGAAAGACGGCAACGAAGGCCTCGGGCCCTTGGCCGGCAACGAACTGCACGCACGCTACGAAATGGAGCGCGGCATGATCGCCTACTTCGATTCCATCGCCAACGACGGCACGCAAAACCACGGCTTCGGTCTGCACCTCATCGGCAGCAAAGGCATCCTCGCTATCCGCAACGATCGCCAACCCTTCGCCTACTGGGTGCCCGGCAATCCCCTCGGCCCGTCGCGCGAATCACGCCCCTGGACGCCCTTCACCACCGCCGGGCCCAGCAAAGAGGAACCCAATATTCAGGCTGTAAAGGATGTGCATTCTCACATCACCCCCGCCAAAGATTTGATACGTGCCGTGCGCGATGACCGCCAACCCCTCTGCAATCTGGCCGAAGGCGGCATGACCGTGGAAATGATCTGCGCGGTATTTGAATCCCACCGCCAAGGTGGCCGCGCCGTGCCCATCCCCCTCAAGGAACGCGGCAACGCGCTGACAAAACTGTGAGGAAACTCGTGAAAAATCGGCTTTGCGGGCCGAGAATTAATGGTGGTCGTCCGCCGGTGGCAGGAGACCGTATCGGGCAAAGATGTAGATAAAACCCGCTAGATACGCAAGGAGCGGCACGGCGGACAGCAAGCCGGAGCCTTTCACCATGATCAGGATGGACACCGCAAACAGCACGCCCAAGGCAATGGTGATACCGAATGACTTAAAGAATTCCATGCGCTGGGCAAGATAACGGGATTCGCTCGGCACGCAAGGCAATTTAGTAAACGACCTTGATTCCGGGCAACCGCTGCTTGAGCGCATCCACGGCATTATCGCTCACCCGGTTGGGATAAAGATAGACCTCGCGCAGGGAACGGATGTTCCCCAAGGCCGGCAAACCGGCATCCGTCACACTGGTCCGCGCCAGACCGAGCACCCGGAGGTTGGGCATGGATTGGAGATGAACCAAACCAGCATCGGTCACGCCGGTGTTGGTGAGCCAGAGCTTCTGAATGCTTCCGTGCTGGGCAATGACCGCCAAATCCGGGTCACCCAACGGCCGACCGGTGAAGTTGGCCTCGACCACGTTCCCTGCAGTATCAGGTACCAATTGCCCTCCCAAACCGGCCAGCGCAGTGTTGTCGGGATGATTTCCTCCACCCGAGGGCGAACCGCAGCCGGCCCAAATGGGAAGGAGGAGAAACAGAAAGCGCAGCCAAGTCATGCGGGCACGCTACACAATCGGGTGTGGGGCGGCAAGATTAGGCCTGCAGATCGAATCGGACGAGCTTGCCGTGGCCGACGGCGTAGATCTTATCGGCAGCTTCGTTGAGGTTGAATTCATGGATGTGCATGGGTGCTTTCAGCTCGCGGGTGATTTTCATCTCATCGGTATTTACGAAGATCAACCAGCCGGCAAGCAACAGCAGACTACGGGCTACACAGGCAATTCGTTGCATCATCACCCGACAGAAAAATAAGTCATAAACGGTGGCTTGAGCAATTCCCGTTTGGCCTCAAATCGACGGCAACTTATGAGGATCATTCAGTGTTTTACGCGGAAAAAGAAGGAGGGCGGGCGCCTTGCAGCAACCCGCCCTCCGAGGCATGTCACAGACCTTGTATCCTCAACGAAAGTTTCTTTGTTAGCGAGGTCTGGTCCAACCTATCACTGGTATCTCTACAGCATGGGTCGTGCCATGGGATGGCACGACGTAAACCACTTGTTTTCAGGGAAAAATAAAGGGGCAGAAATCACGCACCGGATGGGTGCGTGAAGTTCACCCGTTTGGCGGAAAGATTTTGCGCTTATTCGACCGTCAAGACCGGTTCGCCCAACACATCCATGCGTGGCGTCACGCCCAAGCCTGGTGCCGTGGAGGCGGCCAGTCGACCACCCTGCCGTTGAGGCGCGCCTTCGGCGATGGATTGGGTCACATAGCTGTTGAAATCCGTGGAGCTAAAGAGCAGTTCCGGCGGCGTACTATGCGCCAGCGAGGCGATGGCCGCGGTGACAATATCGCCGCCCCAGCTGTCCTCGACCGTCATCGCAATACCGAGATCAATACACAGATCCCGCGCCTGCTTGAGCTTAGTGAGGCCGCCGAGTTTGCTGATCTTTAGATTCACCACATCCATCGCGCCATCAGCATGGCCGCGCAGGAGCGGCGCCAGACTGTCGATGTTTTCATCAATCACAAAGGGATGATCCGTGCGTTGACGAATGGCGAGGTTCTCCTCGTACTTGGCGCAGGGTTGCTCGATATACACATCCACCTCGCGCACGGCCCGCACCACGCGGGCAGCCTCGTGCATCAGCCAGCCGGTATTGGCATCGGCCACCAGCTTGTCGGTCGGCTCCAAAATCGCGCGCGCGGCATGGATGCGTTCGATATCCTCGTTGGGATCGCCGCCCACTTTGAGTTGAAACCGCCGATACCCTTCCTCGCGGTACCCGGCAATCTTGCGGGCCATCTCCTCCGGCGCCTCCTGCGAGATGGCGCGGTACAAATGAAAATCCTCCCCATAACGCCCCCCGAGTAATTCACACACACTCTGACCGCTAGCTTGTCCAAATAGATCCCAGCACGCCATATCCAACGCGCTCTTCACATACGGATGCCCCTGCAGGGCCTTGTCCATCAGACGATTGATCGGCCCCAGTCGAGTGGGATTCTGCCCGATCAGGTGCGGCCCCAATTCCCCCACCCCCGCGCGCGCGCCGGCGGCGTAGGCCGGCAGATAAAACGGCCCCAGCGGACACACCTCGCCGTGCCCTGTAAGCCCGGCATCGGTCTCAATCGCCACCACCGTGCTGTCGAACACCTCCACCGATTTGCCGCCAGACCATTTATAGCTGCCCTCATGCAACGGCAGATCCACCTGATACACCTTAATGCGCGTGATTTTCATGAACGCAGAGGGGATACCGTCCGAAGCAATTTTAGCCAATCCTCAAATGCATCGATAGCAGTCGCATTTATCAACGAAGAGTTTACAAATTCGATTGTCGTTGTGTTCCCCCTAAATTGATCCTAGTGTCCGAAATCGTCGCCGACTAGGCATGTTTCCTGATATACAATTCAATGGTGAGTTGCGTCCTTCGCAGGCGGATGTAGTTAGAATTGCGCGCGAGCAGCTCGAAGCAGGCGAACGCCAGTTGCACATCGTGGCCCCACCTGGATCAGGCAAGACAGTCACTGGATTGTACCTCTGGGCGGAGGTGATCCAGAAACCTACACTGGTACTTTGCCCAAACTCCGCCATCCAAAGTCAATGGGCGGCGCGAACGGATTTGTTTTCGGCAGATGGAAAAGCGTTGCCCAAGCATTGGGTGAGCACAGAGACGGAACAACCTAGCCTATTGACTTCGTTAACCTATCAATCCGTTACGCTACCGTCGCGTGATGATTCGACGCTGGATACGATGGCTATTTTCAGCTGGGTGGACCAGCTCATCGAGAAAGGTGAGGCAAAAGATCCTGCAGAGGCGCAGGTTTGGATCGAAAGCCTTCAAAGCAAGAATCCACATTATTATCACGATCGGCTTAGTTTCTTTCGAAAAAAAGTTCGGGACGAGGTTTCGTTAGGGGGCGATACGATGAAATTGCTGCATACATCCGCACTAGCCACACTGAAGCGGTTGCGCGATAACGGCCTAGGGTTAGTGATTCTTGATGAGTGCCACCACCTCATGAGCCATTGGGGCCGCGTGCTGGCAGCAACGAACGAATTCCTCGGCAACCCTATTGTACTGGGACTAACAGCCACGCCGCCTGAACAGGCCGAGAGGGACACGGTAGATGCCAAACGTTACCGTGCCTATTTCGGTCCAGTGGATTACGAGGTGCCCGTGCCTGCGGTGGTAAAAGATGGGTTTCTTGCGCCGTACCAGGACCTAGCGTATTTCGTACGACCACTGGGCAAAGAGTTGGAGTACATCACGCAAACTTCAGAGACGTTCGACCAGTTGGTGGAGGACTTGTGCAACCCTCCTTTAGATGACAACGGGCACCCTGTGCGTGAGAGCATGATAGACTTTACGAGTCGTGTGCTGGCCGAGCGCGACCTGATCATCATGAAAGCGGACTCATGGAATGATTTCGAAGGCCGTGCCGGATCGTTCTCCGAGGCCGGCCGCATTTTTCTTAATGACCGTGGCGTTGCGTTTCCTGAAGGTGTTCCAGAGCTCGAACTTACACCATATGATGAAATTGTATGGGCCGACCCGCTGGACCGTCTTTTTCCTATTCTCTCATGGTACATTCGCCATGGCTTGAGGCGGTCCGTTAAAAAGGCCGATCAAGATCTGGCTCAACACGCAATCAGTCGCCTGCGGCTGCTCGGCACGCAGATCACCGAGACGGGCTCTCAACAATGCGCCTCACCGGTCTCGCGTATCTTGGCCTACTCACGAGCCAAGGCGCGAGCCCTGATCCCTATTCTTAAGCGCGAACAAACCGAATTGGGAGACACAATTCGCGCGGTTGTGATTTGTGATTACGAAAAAACCTCTGCCGTAAGTGCCGAGCTGGACCATCTTCTTGATGATGAAGCCGGAGGTGCTATCGCAGCCTTTCGCGAATTACTTACAGACGAGAACACGGATAAGCTGGATCCGGTACTCATCACCGGTTCTACAGTGCTAGTAGATGATGACCTGAGGCCAAAGCTGGAGAGTGCCGCATTACAATGGCTATCCCTCAATAAATTTTCTGTAGAGTTCGTTTGGCAGGAGTCTGAAGGCTTTCACGTTCTTTCCGGAAAAGGCTCTGACTGGTGTCCACGGGTATACGTGGAAATGATCACCGAACTTTTTCAGCAGGGCATTATCCGCTGCCTAGTGGGCACCCGCGGGCTACTTGGCGAAGGATGGGATGCAAATAAGATCAATGTACTCATTGACCTGACCTGTGTAACCACCTCAATGACCATCAATCAATTGCGCGGCAGATCTTTCCGTCTCGACCCGGATGTACCAAAAAAACTGGCCAATAACTGGGATGTCGTTTGCATCGCGCCGGAATTCAAAAAGGGCCTGGACGATTACCATCGGTTTCGCAAAAAGCACAATAACCTATACGGAGTAACCGACGATGGTTGCATCGAAAAAGGCGTAGGACACGTACACGCCGCATTCACAGAGATTGAGCCAGAGGGCGTGGAAGAAAACATGGTAGAGCTCAACCGCGACATGCTTGAACGGGTTGAGCAGCGATCGCACTTTCGCAGCTTGTGGAAAATTGGCGAACCGTACCATCCCGAACCTATCCTAGCGGTTGAAAAAAAATACGGTGGTGGCAACGGCTTTAAGCCAATGTCACCGCTCAGCCAAGAATGGACTGAAGGCTCTCTCACCCAAGCCATCGGTCGCGCGGTTATTGGCGGCCTAGCTGAAGCCGAGTTACTGGAAAACATGAGTTGGAATGAGGCCGAGCAAAATATTCACGCAGCAGAACGAGCAGGCGGTTATGTACGCATATTTCTTGAAAATGCCGATGAGGATACCAGCCGCATGTTTGCCCAAGCGATGGCCGATGTGTTTGGGCCAGTAGCAGACGCACGCTACGTCATCCAGCGCAAAGCTGATTTTGAATACTCAGAAAGTCGTTTCAAAGACACATGGATACTGGATAAAACGCCAGAATTCATTTCCCAATTCATCGAGAAGCGCACCCAAGTTACTAAACGCCGACGCGAAGTACTGAAGGTGCACGCCGTCCCAAAAATTCTTGCCCGAAACAAGGAGCGCGCCCTGCTCTTCCAAAAGAATTGGAATATCCACGTCAGTCCTGGAAACGTGTGGTACTACACTCACGAAGGGACCAAAAGCATGCTTCAGGAAGCCAGCGAAAAAGGTTGGCTACCGAAAGATCCTGTCCATCAAAAGGACGTGTTCATGTAACAAAAAAACGCCGGACCTCTCCATGAGATTCGGCGTCGTGATTGGATCGGCAGATTAAACCGCTTCTTCGCCGCTCTCGCCCGTACGGATTCGGATGGCCTGTTCGATTGGTTGGACAAAGATTTTGCCATCTCCAATCTTGCCGGTAGCCGCCGCCTTGGTGATTGCTGCGATGGCGTCATCCACAGTCCCGTCCGCCACTACGGTTTCGATTTTCACCTTCGGCAAGAAATCCACCGTGTACTCACTGCCCCGATAGATTTCCGTGTGTCCCTTCTGGCGGCCAAAGCCTTTCACTTCGCTCACGGACATTCCGACTACGCCAATCTCCGCCAAGGCGTCTTTCACTTCCTCCAACTTGAAGGGTTTGATGATTGCTTCAATTTTTTTCATTCAAATATTCCTTAGTTTAGGATTAATCGTTGTAACCCGCCTCACCATGGGCGGAGATATCGAGACCACTGGTCTCATCCTGTTCATCCACCCGCAGGCCAACCATTGCATTCACCACCTTGAGGATGATCCAAGTAGCCACGAGCGTGTAAAGCCCCACCGCGGCCGCCGCCTTAAATTGTATGGCGAACTGGGCTCCACTCTCGTAGTCCCCGCGCCCATCCAATGTGCCGCTCGCACCGAGGAACGCCAGCAACAGCGTGCCGATAATGCCGCCCACACCGTGAACACCGAAGACATCCAACGAATCATCGTAGCCGAATTTCGCCTTGATGGCCGTGCTCGCGTACCAGCAGACGAAGCCGGAGGCCAAGCCAATGATCAACGCACCCTGCGGCCCCACAACACCGGATGCCGGCGTAATCGCCGCCAAGCCCGCAATCGAGCCAGTTACGATTCCCAGCACCGTGGGTTTCCCGTTCTTCATCCACTCAATAAACATCCACGTCAATGCCGCCGTCGCCGCAGAAATCTGCGTCACCACAATTGCGGTGGCCGCATCGCCATTGGCCGCCACAGCACTACCACCGTTGAAACCAAACCAACCCACCCAAAGCATGCCGGTACCGGCAACAGTCATCGGCAGATTATGCGGCATCATTTGCGCATTGGGATATCCCTTGCGCGGCCCCAAAACGATACAGGCTACCAAAGCTCCCACACCGGCAGTGATGTGAACCACGATGCCACCGGCAAAATCTTGAACGCCTTCTACTCCAAAAATACCGCCGCCCCAAACGGTGTGACAGGCAGGAACGTAGACAATCAATGCCCACAAACCGGTGAACCATAACATGGCCGAGAAACGAATCCGTTCCACAAACGCTCCGACCATCAGTGCCGGAGTAATGATGAAAAAGGTCATTTGAAAGATAAAAAATAATTCGTGAGGAATGGTGTCCGCATTGCCATGCGGTTCACCACTCAATCCGTTCATCAACGAATACTTCAGGTCACCGAAGTATTTTCCTGTCTCAGAAAATGCCCCCGAATACCCCACCACCAGCCACAAGACGGTCATGAGACAAGTCAGCACGAAGCAGTGCATCAGCACTGAGAGCACGTTTTTCTTCCGCACCAAACCGGCGTAAAAGAACGAGAGACCAGGGATGGTCATAAAGAGGACCAAGGCGCTCGCGGTCAGGATCCATGCGGTATCACCCGAATCAATCTTCGAGGGCGGCGTATCGCCTTCTGTGGTTGCCCCGCTATCATCGCCGTCGGAGTTTGTATCCCCCGCGGTATTTTCCTCCGTAGCCGTAGTTTCGGTGGTGGTTGGATTATCGGCTGTTTCGTCAGCCCAAAGAGTTCCCCCGACAAAAGTCAGGGCTAGCAGGATACAGGGTATGATTTTTTTCATGGCCAGATGCTGCCACAAGCGCGTTGGGCAGATATTAATTTCATTCATCAAATTGATGAACGAAACAAACGAGTCAGTTACTACCTGAAAACAGGATAAAAGCGAGCAGTATTTATGACAGATTACGCCAATTGCCCGGCCAATTGCTGGTGGGCGGCGTGCCATTGAGCGATGGCATCGCGGAGTTCGACCACGGCTTCGTCAAAGCGGGCGCGGAGTTCAGCAAGCTGTTCCTTGGTGAGATTGAGTTTTTTCTGAGCGGCCTTGGAGTATTCGTTTTTGGCGTGCTCCCAAGATTCAACCGCGGAGTGCAGCTTAACCCCGGCCTCAGCGAAGAGGGCCTGCGTCTTCTCACAGACTGGCTCGGGCGTATTGGAAAGCTGCTCGGCCAGTTCCTTATCTTTCTGGCGGATTTCAGCCAGCTCGATTTTCTCATCCGGCACGCGCCGCAGATCGCTGGTAAGGCCTAGCTTGCTTAGTGTCCAGGCCGCCCATTTGGTTGGATCAAACTGCCACGGCTTCACGCCATTCCGATAGTCATGCTGAAATTCGTGATGATAGTTGTGGTACCCTTCTCCAAAGGTCAGTAGGGCCATAAACCAAGAATCGCGCGCGGTGTGTGAGGAAGAATACGGCTGCGTGCCCATGTAGTGGCAAAGGCTGTTAATGAAAAAGGTGCTGTGGTGACAACATGTGAGTCGAAACATTCCACCAAGCAGGAGACCAAGCAGAGCACCCTGCCAAGAACCCTCAATTAACCAACCCGCATAAGCCGGAAAAACAAATCCAACCAACAGGGCGATCTCGATCCACCAGCGATGTTGCCACATCACAATTTTGTCGGCCATTAAATCCTTAACGTTATCCTTGGCTGGAGCGAGTTTCTTCTTGAATAAGATCCAACCAATATGGGCATGCCAAAAGCCTTTGGTAATATTGTAAGGGTCATCTTCGTGATCCACATGCTTGTGGTGACGGCGATGATCTGCACTCCAAACGAGAGCCGAATCCTGCATAGCTGTAGCTCCACCGATCAGAGCGAATAATTTGACTGGCCACTTGGCCTTGAAGGAAATATGCGACAACAAACGATGATAGCCGAAAGTGATCCCCATCCCCGAATAAATGAACAAAACGAGCGCAATGAGAATATGTGCCCACCAATGCTGAATATCAGCACCAAATTTCCATATGAACATTGGGAGCCCCACCACCGAGCCCAATAGAATCAGACCCAGGAAAAAAGTGTTGCCAAAGTGGATACCGTTCCACACGTACTTTCTTGTTTGAGACATATTTAATTCCTTCGCCCCTAGGGCGGGAAGATCGCACGCTTCAAAGAATTGTAAACAAAAACATGCTACCTTTTCTCTGTTTCAACCTATATCTTCCCAAAAACTATGAATTACACTAAAATTCACTGGCTCCTAAGTGTTCTTATTTTTCCACTTATTTCGTTTGCTGATAAACCGAATGTCCTACTGATTGCTGTCGATGACCTAAATGCAGATTTAGGCTGTTACGGACACCCACTGGTGAAATCGCCCAATGTTGACCGACTAGCTGAACGCGGCCTTCGATTCGATCGCGCCTACTGCCAATATCCGGTTTGTAATCCCAGTCGGTCATCATTTATGACCGGTCTCTACCCTGAGCAGACCGGAGTACTGTCCAATGCCGGCCATTTTCGGGATAAACAACCGGACATCGCTTCTCTCTCGCAGCATTTTATCAATCACGGTTACTTTGCCGCGCGAATAGGTAAAATATACCATTACGGCGTACCCACCCAAATCGGCACCGATGGCGAGGACGACAAGGCTTCCTGGAACAAGGTTATCAATCCCATCGGCATCGACCGCACGCGGCAGGATGAAGTGATCACCCTGCGCGCCGGCTCGTACGGCGGCACGATGAGCTGGCTCTTGCTCGACAGCAAAGACGAGGAACATACCGATGGACAGGCCGCGCTCGCCGCCGTGAAGTTGATGGAGGAACATCATCCGAACAAAACCGGCAAACCCTTCTTCCTTGCCGTCGGATTCTATCGCCCGCACACGCCATACGTCGCGCCGCTGCATCACGCACGGCATTATCCTCTGGATAAAATCAAGCCCGTACTCGAATTGCCCGGCGACCGCGACGACATCCCGCCCGCCGCCCTGCCCGATCGGCCAAACCAACGCGAGCTCACCATCGAGCAACGCAAGGAGATCATCCGCGCCTATTACGCCTCAACGACATTGATGGACGCCTGCCTCGGCCGCGTACTGGATGGGCTGAAAAAACTCAAGCTCGACGACGACACCATCGTCGTGTTTCTCAGCGACCACGGCTACCATCTCGGTCAACACGGCCTCTGGCAAAAGAGCGATCTCTTTGAAGGCAGCGCGCGCGTACCGTTCATCATTTCGGTGCCCGGCATGAAAACCGCCGGCCAGTCCTCCAGCTCACTCACCGAACTCATCGATCTTTACCCCACCCTCGCCGATCTCTGTAATCTGCCGCAGCCCAAACATCTCAAAGGCCACAGCCTCGCGCCTCTGCTTGCCAACCCCAAGGCTACCGTCCGACAGGCCGCCTACAGCACCACCCGCATCCGCCCGCGCCTGCCTGGCTTCACCGGCAAGGTCAAACCCCTCGGCCGCTCCATTCGCACCGACCGCTATCGTTATACTGAATGGGCAGATGGCAAATACGGTGTGGAACTGTATGATTACCAGACCGATCCCAGAGAAATCACCAACCTCGCCCGATCCGCAGCGCATACCGACAAAGTGAAGCAACTCAAAACCATTTTCGATCAAACCCGAAAACACACCCGTTAAATGAAATCTCTTGTTTCGCTAACTCTTCTACTCAGCCTCCTCCCGGTCTTCTCCGCCGCTGAAGTGAAGGGAAACTGGAAACGCCACGTCGTTTGGGAAGGTCTACGAAACAATGTCGCCGTAGCCGCCGATTTCACAGGAGACGGCAAAATCGATATCATCAGCAACGCTGGCGGCAAAACGCGACTGTTCATAGCGCCAAATTGGAAAGAGGTCATCATCGGGGACCACAAGGACCACACCTTTATCCACGGCGAAACTATGGATGTGGACGGTGATGGAGATGCGGATTTCATCGGCGCCCGGTACAAGCCTGGCCTCATTGTGTGGTTTGAGCAGCCGAATAAAAACCCCACCGGCGGCCCGTGGAAGGCGCGCATTGCCGAGGATGAAATCATCGGCATCCACGGCGTACTCAAGGCGGATGTCAACGGAGACGGCAAACTAGATCTACTCGCCAACAGCGGCCAGCCCATGGGCAAGTTCCCCAACTCCGCCGTGTGGCTGGATATCCCCAAGAATCCCAAGACCGCCCAGCGCTGGAAACGATATGTGTTCGCCAAGGAAGACGCCCCGGGCCTGAGCCATTACCTCGGTGCCGGCGATCTCAATGGCGACGGACGGCTCGATATCACCCTCGCCGCCAAGGGCGGCCCGCAGGATAAATCAGGCAAGGGCGAATGGTTTGCGTGGTGGGAAGCCGGCAAAGACTCCACCAAGCCGTTCAAGAAACATCGCCTTCCCGGCAAACACCCCGGCGCCACTAACATCATGCCCGCCGACGTGAACGGCGACGGTAAACTAGACATCATCGCCAGCCGCGGCCATGGGGAGGGGTTGTTGTGGTACGAGAATCCTCGCTGGAATTTTCATAACATCAACACCGACCTCGCCTCGCCGCATTGCCTGCAGGTGGGCGATATCGACGGCGACGGCGACATCGATGCCATCACCTGCGCCTATCTCAGTCGCAAAGCCGCATGGTTTGAGAACGACGGCAAAGGCAAATTCACCACCCACATCATCCACGATGATCAGGCTGCGTACGACATCCGCCTGGTGGACATGGACGGCGACCGAGATCTCGATGCGCTCATCGCCGGGCAACAAAGCAAGAACGTGGTGTGGTACGAAAACCCCCTGAAGTAACGTGCCGTGTTCCTCGCGGAATCCCAATCCCCATCCTCGACACCGCCGCCCAATGCAACACCGAAATCAACCGCGCCCGATCGTACTTGGAAAAGTGCCTCGCAAAAGTTTAACTCCCTCCATCCATGAGTGATTCCTCCAAACCCAAGGTCCTGATTATCATCGGCGATGCCGCTGAGACGGTGGACACGATGTATCCCTACTTCCGCCTGATCGAGGGTGGCTACGAGCCGGTGATTGCCGCGCCGGAGAAACGCACCTACCAGATGGTTATGCACCAGAACAAACCCGGCTGGACCATCACCAAAGAATGGGAGGGCTACACCATGGACGCCGACATCGCGTTCGCCGACATCCAGCCCGAGGACTATCTCGGCATCTTTTTCAGTGGCGGCCGTGCGCCGGAGTACATTCGTGAAGACGAGGATCTCCTTCGCATCACGCGTTATTTCTTCGAGCAAAACGCCCCCATCGCCAGTGTGTGTCACGGTGTGGAAATCCCCGCACGAGCCGATTGCGTGAAAGGCCGGCGCATGGCCACCGTGCCCAAAGCGAAGTTTGATCTCGAAATCTGTGGCGGCACATTTGTCGATGAACCCTGCGTGATCGACGGCAACCTCATCAGCGGCCGCACCTTCTGGGATCACGGCCATTATATGGGTCCATGGATGAAGCTCCTCGATGAAGCCCGCAATGCCTAGTCCTGACGCGCGAAGCGGTCGAGGTACGGCGTCTTCACAATCTGGTTTCCGTAACAACCAATGTCGCCATAGCCGAGATCATCAGCCAGCACGACAATGAATTGGGCGGGAGATGTTCCGCCACGGTGGCGAAGGTAAACAGGAACAGAAGTAAAATGTTTCATGAGATGAGGTCTGGCGGAGGTTGATCGGGGCGAAGATCGATGTAATCGGGATTGTCCGCCTCTCCGCGCACCAGGTAGACGGGCACCCAGTGCTCGGCGGTGTTGACGAACACCGTGCGGGCATTGGCGTAGCGCATGGTGTAGGCGGCGCGCCGGCGGCCGCTGGTGTTGGAGTCGCTGCCGTGCAGCACAAAGGAATCGTGCAGGGACAAACTGCCGGCGGCCATCTCCAGACACTCCGCAGCCGACTCCATTGCAGGCGTAACCTCCACGGTGAGTCCAAGCAGGTCATCGCCGCCAGTGCTCACCTTGTCCATCTCGGGATAGCCCTCGTGCGTGCACGGGATTACCTGCATGCAGCCGTTGGCGCGGTCGGTGTCATCAATCGCTAGCCACACGGTGGTCACGTCAGTGCCCTGCACGCTGTGCCAATAGGTGTTGTCCTGATGCCATGCCACGGGCAAGCCGTCACCGGGACGTTTCACGATCAGGTGGGACATGATGAGAATGAGATCAGGGCCGAGAACACTTTGCACAGCATCAAGCACGCGCGGATGACGGCATAGCTCCAGCCAAAACGGATGCTTGGGATGTGGCTCGGTGAGATACTCAGGCCGAGCATCGAGCTCCTGATGTTTACCATCCTTATAGACCAGTTGGCGCGCGGGCAAATTGGCCAACATCGCATCCAGTTCTATTCTCACAGCAGAGATTTCCTCTGCATTCAGCACATCTGTGTAAACACAATACCCTTCAGCGGTGTAATTGGAAGGGGTGACATTCACAGGTGGATTCTAAGTTTTCCCCGTGAAAAAGCCGATGGTTTGGCAAAGCACATTCACCAACATTCTCTTAAGAATTGTCTAAAACCTGCAACAATTCAGTTTTTGGTCTCGATTCCCAACTCCTTAAGGGTCTTGGCAGCATTTGCTCCATCCTCAGAAGGACTGACATCTTTATCAATTTTGAGAATTTTCCCATCCTTACCGATATAAAAGGTCCACCTTCGAGGTAATGGCCAAACACCCGAAACCACACCATATTTCTTTGCTGTCTCCTTACTTGGATCGCTTAAGATGGGGTAATCAGCATCTAATGACTTGGCGAAATTTGCATTTCCTTTCTTTCCCTCAAGCGGATCACAACTTGCGGTAAAGTAAGCAACGTTAAACTTTCTCAATTCGGTGCCATTAGCACTGAACGACTTGCATTGCTTAGTGCAGCCTCCAGTAAAAGCTTTTGGAAACCAGGCAATGACAACAGCCTGTTTCCCCTTAAGGTCAGAAAGTCTGTGAGTTTTCCCATCACTCCCGGTTAATGCAAAATCAGGAGCTAGATCCCCCACATCCAGACCAGACGGCCCTCCACAACCTCCGAATAACACTAAACTCATGATTATAAATTTGTTTAGCATCTTTGAACAAGAACCCAGGCTAGAACTGTGTGTGTTATGGATCAAGCTTACAAGTTAAGCACTTTCAACAATGTGTCAAATGACGATTTACTTTAACAGTTCCTAGAAAACTTTCTTTTGATCGCTTTTATGCCGAATTCTCAACAGACTGTGCGCCTTGAAAGGTAAGCTTCTACATCGATTGCGCATGGTTGGGCTTTGCGAAGGCACATCCACTTTGCTCCTTTTTTTTATCGCGATGCCCTTAAAATATTTAGCGGGAAAACCGTTGGCCGTTTCAATTGTGGGCGCGATCCATGGAGGGTTATTCCTATTATACTGTGCAGTATTATGGCATGCAATGACCGCCAATAAACGCCCGGTCAAATGGGCGGCAAAATATTTCATTGCGGCACTGGTTCCGTTTGGCCCGTTTGTGGTGGACGGCTCTCTCAAGCGTGAATTGGCGGAGTTGCCCGACGACGATTAACGTGGCGGAAGAAAAGCTAACTTCCAACGCCTCCGGATTCTGGGGCGTGCGTACTCCGTTCGCCCCGAGCGCATGCCCATTCTTTTACGGCTGGGTCATTGTCTTTGCCGCCACCCTCGGCACGATCGCCAGCATCCCCGGCCAAACGATGGGGTTCACGGTCTTCACCGATGTGCTCATGGAGGAACTCGGGCTGTCCCGCGTGGAGCTTAGCCTAGCCTACTGCCTTGGCACGGTGGCCAGCGGGCTGACGCTGCCGTGGTTGGGGCGCGTCCTCGATCGTTGGGGTGAACGAAAAATGGCTGTGGCCTCGGTGGCCGCCACCGGCGCGGTGCTATTTTACCTCGCGGCCTGCGCGCCGATGAGCCACGGATTGGGCCGCATCCTGCCGACGGGGTTCGCGGCGTTTGTGGTGATTGGAATTGGCTTTTACCTTGTGCGCGCAGCGGCGCAGGGGGTGTTGTCCATGACCTGCCGAAACGCCATCGGCAAATGGTTTGATCACCGGCGCGGCCTGGCGATGGCGATCAGCAGCATCCTCGTGTCGTTCAGTTTCTCGATGTCTCCCAAATGGATCGAGTGGCTGAAGGAACGCCACGGATATGACGGGGCATGGATAATTATGGGCCTCGGCACGATTTTTATTATGGGTCCACTCGCGTGGCTGCTCTTTCGCGATACCCCGGAGGATGACGGCCTGTTGATGGACGGTGGGGCCAAGCCGGCGGCCCACAATAATCCGGACATGCACATCGAGCGGGAGTTCACGCGCGATGAGGCGGTGCGCGATTATTCGTTTTGGGTCTTCAACGCCGCGTTCGGATTCTGGGCCTTGTTCGGCACGGCGTTCACATTTCACGCCACCTCGCTGGGGGAAGAATACGGTTTCACGCGCGAACGGATCATCAATCTCTTTGTGCCCATCGCCGCTACCAGCGTGACCACCAATCTCCTGTTCGGCGCCATTAACGCGAAGCTGCGTCTTAAATTTCTATTGCTCGTGATGAACATCGGCTGCATTGCGGCGGCCATTGGCATGTTGCACCTTGATCAGTCCGCCGGCGTGGTGGCATACGTGATCGGCAACGGCATCGCTAGCGGCGGATTTGTGAGTCTCTCGGGCATTGTATTTCCGCGCTTTTACGGGCGCGAACATCTGGGCGCGATTGGCGGTCTGAACATGTCTGTCATGGTAATCGGCAGCGGCCTCGGCCCCCTGCTCTTTGGCGCATGCCAGCATTTTGCGGACAGTTATCGTTTGATCCTCATCGCCTGCGGCATTATCCCAACGGTGCTGGCGCTGTTGAGCCTGTGGGCCGATAATCCGCAGCGCCGGTTTGCCTCATCTGATTCATGAGCACCTTTGCCATTGGCCAACGCTGGATAAGTGAGCCCGAACCCGAGCTGGGGCTGGGCACGATAATGGAAACCGGCGAAGGCCGTGTACAGGTGCTCTACCCCGCCACCGGCGAGGTGCGAGTGTACACGGAGGAAAACGCGCCGTTGCGCCGAGTGACCTTTCGTGTGGGCGAAAGTATTGAGGATCACGAGGGCAACGCCCGCACGGTCGAGTCCGTTACGGAAACGAACAGCGCGATCGTGTATCGCGGCGCGGATTGGGAATTGCCCGAAGCGCAGCTGAACGATCGCCTGAGCGTGCACGGGCCGATGGATCGCCTGCGCGGAGGGCACGTGGATGACGCCGAGGTGTTCGCCCTGCGCCAGCGGACGTTGGAGCAGATGCATCGTTGGCGGCAGTCGCCGGTACGCGGGTTTGTGGGCGGCCGCATTGATTTGATCTCGCATCAGCTGTACATCGCGCGCGAGGTGGGCAATCGCCTATCGCCGCGTGTGTTGTTGGCAGATGAAGTGGGGCTCGGCAAAACCATCGAAGCCGGACTCATCGTGCATCGCCAGCTCGTCACCGGTCGTGCCGCCCGTGTGCTGATTCTGGTGCCCGAATCGCTGGTACACCAATGGTTCGTCGAGCTATTGCGCAAGTTTAACCTGTGGGTGCATATCTTTGATGAAGAACGCTGCGCCGCTATCGAGAAGGGCTTACCGGAGGCGAATCCGTTCCTCGATGATCAAGTGATCCTATGCAGTATCGATTTTCTAGCCGCCCATCCTGAACGCGCTGAACAAGCCAAGGAGGCCGGTTGGGATTTATTGGTGGTGGATGAGGCGCATCATCTCAAATGGAGCGAGGTCGCGCCCAGCGCGGAATACGAACTGGTGGAGGCGCTCGGCCAACAAGCCGAAGGCCTGCTCTTGCTCACTGCCACACCCGAACAGCTCGGACCGGAAAGTCACTTCGCCCGCCTGCGTCTGCTGGATCCCGATCGCTATTCGGATTTCGCCGCGTACCAGGCGGAGTCCGCCCATTACGCGGAAATCGCCCCCATCGCGGGCGCCTTGCACGCAGGGAACCCTCTGAACCCCTCGCAACAGGAAGCTCTCGCAGCTATGCAGGGGTTGGAGGCTGATCTGCCGCCGAGCAAACTACTGGACGCCCTCCTCGATCGGCATGGGCCGGGCCGCGTGATCTTCCGCAACACCCGCGCGGCCATGAGCGGCTTTCCCGGTCGACAGGCGCATCTGGTGCCGTTGGAACCCGACCGCGACGCAGCCGAATGGATGATCCACGCCGCGGCGGAGTTTGCTGGCGACTCTGGCACCAGCGAGCCGATTGAGAAATTCAATCTCAACTACGATCCGCGCATCGCGTGGCTGGGTCGGTTACTGCATGAGCTGGGTAAGGAAAAGGTACTGCTCATTTGTCGCAGTCGCGAAAAGGCGTTGGCGATCGAGAAGGCCGTGGCCCGGCAGGTCCCAGTGAAGACGGCGGTGTTTCACGAGGATCTCACGCTTGTGCAACGCGACCGCAACGCCGCGTGGTTTGCCGAACCAGACGGCGCTCGCCTGCTCATTTGCTCGGAGATCGGCAGCGAAGGTCGCAATTTTCAATTTGCCCATCACCTCGTGCTCTTTGATCTGCCACTCAATCCGGAACTGCTTGAGCAACGCATCGGCCGGCTGGACCGCATTGGGCAGACGCAAACCATCCACGTGCACACGCCCTATCTTATAGGCAGCCCACAGGAGGCCCTGGCCCGCTGGTATCACGAGGGGCTCAACGCGTTCGAGAGCAATCTGCAGGGAGCCAATCAACTGCTCCAACAATTTGGCGAAGACGTGCTGGCACTGGCTGCCAACTACTCCGAATCTGCCCCGCTCGAGCAGCTCATTGCCGACACCGCCACCGCGCGGGACCAAATCGCCGTGCAAATGGAGCAAGGCCGCGACCGATTACTGGAGTTGAATTCCCACCGCCCCACCGAAGCCGCCACTGTCGTGGAGGCGATTGCCGCGGCCGATGTCGCCCCCGAACTGGAGGCGTTTCTGCTGCGCGTATTCGATCACTTCGGCGTGTCCGTGGAGGATCTGGGCGAGCGGACCTACCTCCTGCGCGGACACGGCGTGACCACCGATTCGTTTCCAGAAATTCCCAATGACGGCCTTGTGGGCACCTTCAACCGGACCCATGCGCTTAGTCGTGAGGACGTGAGCCTCTTGAGTAGCGATCATCCAATGGCCACCGGCGCGGTTGATCTTCTGCTCGGCAGCGAACAAGGCAACAGCAGCTTCGGCGTGTGGGCCGATGAATCAGACAAGACGCTCCTACTCGAAACCGTTTTCGTACTCGAAACCCTCGCGCCCGCCCGGCTGCATGCCGATCGGTTCCTGCCGCCCACACCCGTGCGCGTGTTGGTAAATCATAAAAAGGAGCATCTCGAACTCGAACTGCCCGAGCTGGAAAAAGGCCTGCCGCACAAGCTGCTGGATAACCCGAAGATCGGCCGCGAGATCATCCCCGCCATGCTCGAGGCTGCCGAGGCGTTTGCCCACACGCAGGCGCAGGAACGCATCGCCACCGCCAGCGCGGCGATGACCACGCAATTGCAGGCCGAACTTGACCGACTCACCAATCTGCGCGCCGTAAACGACCACGTGCGCCCCGAGGAAATCGAGCTAACACAGGCTCAACTCGCCGAGCTCACCACCACCCTCGCCCAAGCCCGCCTCCGCCTCGACGCCGTCCGCCTCATCTGGAAAGGCGATCCGACGGCGATTCGGGAGTGAATTTAACCTTCCTCCTTCCGCCTTTTGCCTTTTCAATCCCCCAACCATGTTGCTTCACCAGAAACTCATTCATCCCGAGATCAACGGCATCATCGGGGCGGCCGGTCATCACTCTAAGATTCTCATTGCCGACGGCAATTACCCGGCCTCTTCCACGTTGGGGCCGAATGCCGAACTCGTTTCGCTCAACCTCATGCCCGGCGTGGTGACCTGCGCCCAAGTGATGGAGGCGCTGCTCAGTGCCGTACCGATCGAGGCGGCCAATACGATGGGCATTCCCGAGGACGATCCGTACGCAAAGTTCGGACCGCCACCGGTCTGGGCCGAGTACGAGAAACTCATCGATGAGGCCGGCTTGGACGTAAAGTTTGAGCCAATCCCAAAATGGGATTTCTACGAAGCGGTACGCAGCACCGATCTCGTTCTCACCATCCAGACTGCCGACCAAGCGCTTTGGGCCAACCTCCTACTTACCGTGGGCGTGCGAACACCCGATCAATAAACAATCATGAAACGACTTCTCCTAAGCCTAGCGGTCCTGTGGACCGCGGCGTTGGCCGCGGCCGACAGGCCGAACATTCTGCTGCTGACGGTCGACGACATGAGTTGCGATTCCGTCGGCGTGTACGGCTGCAAACTGCCCGGTACCACGCCGCACATGGACCGGCTCGCCGCGCAGTCGCTGCGCTTTGCCCACGCGCACACCACCGTGGGCAACTGCATGCCCTGCCGCAACGTAATGTTTTCCGGCCTTCACTCGCACAACAACAAGATTGAGGGTTTTTATCAGGTGAAAAACCCCGGCTGGCCGCACCTCGTGGATCTCATGAAAGCCGGTGGCTACTTCACCGGCATCCGCGGCAAGGTCAGCCATTCGTCGCCCTACCAACCCTACGCGTGGGACGCCAATCTCGATACGCTGCCCGACGGCACCAAGGCGCATCTTAAAGACGTGCAATCCTACGGCGCCGCCACTACCGCCGGCATCGCGCAGGCCAAGGAAGCGAAGAAACCGTTTTGTCTGGTGGTCAACATTTCCGATCCGCACAAACCGTTCTGGAAAGGCCCGAATGACCCTCATAAACCTTCCCGCATTTACACGGCCGACGAGGTGCCGATTCCCGGTTTCCTGTTTGATGATCCGCAAGTGCGCGAGGAACTGGCGCTATATTACACCAGCGTGCGCCGCGCCGACGATGCCGTGGGTGCCGTGCTAAAGGCGCTCGAAACCAGCGGCGAGGCGGAGAACACCGTGGTGATGTTTATGTCCGACCACGGCATGCCGCTGCCGTTTGCCAAGACGCAGCTGTACCATCACAGCACGCGCACACCGTGGATGGTGCGCTGGCCGGGCGTCACCCACCCCGGCAGCGTGGACAAGCAGCACATGATTTCCGTGGTCGATTTCCTGCCCACCGTGTTGGACATCACCGGCATCAAACACCCCAAGCGCCTCGATGGCCGCTCCTATCTTCCGCTACTCAAGGGCGACACACAATCCGGCCGCGAGCATGTTATCAAGGAGTACAACGAAAACTCCGGACGCTCACGCGATCCCATGCGCGCCATTCAAACCAAGCGTTTCCTGTACCTCTTCAACCCGTGGTCCAACGGCGAGCGCGTGTTCGCTACAGCCACCACCGGCACGGCCACCTTCCGCCGGTTGGCGGCCCTGGCCGAGACGAACAATAAACTAGCCGCCCGCCTGGATCTCTACAAACACCGCGTGCCCGAGGAATTATACGACGTCGTCAAGGATCCCGATTGCCTGCATAACCTGATCGATTCCCCCCAACATCTGGCCGAGCTAAAACAACTCCGCGCCACACTTGATGCCGAATTGGTGAAATCCAAGGACCCCATGCTCGAGGCCTTCCGCAAACGCGAAGACCGCGAGTTCGTTGAGGCCTACGTTCAGCAACTGGAAAAGGAAGCCGGCGAACGCAAACGCAACAAGCCGCCACGAAACAAACCGAACAAGAACAAGCCCAAGAAGCGCACCCCATGATTCTCCGTATCCTTCCCGCCATTATTCTCGCCAGCACCCTTTGTGCCGACGACCAAGCCCCTGCGCCCTTCAACACGCAGGAAATCACAATCCCCTTCCTAAAGCCTGCCGAGGCACTCAAGGCGATCGCCGTGCCCAAGGGCTTTCGTGTGCAGCTTGCCGCGGCCGAGCCAATGGTGCAGCAGCCCATCGATATGGCATGGGACACCCGCGGCCGCTTGTGGGTTGCCGAGTGTTACACCTACGCCGAGCGCGAAACGAATTTTGAGAAGAAACTCAAGGACCGCATCATCATCCTGGAGGACACCAATCACGATGGCGTGTTTGATAAACGCAAAGTCTTTTGGGACGGCGCCAGCCAGTTGACCAGCATAGAGCTGGGCTTCGGCGGCGTGTGGGCCGCGTGCGCGCCGAACATTTTATTTCTGGCCGACCGAAACGGCGACGACCAACCGGATGGCGAGCCGGAGGTGATTCTGGATGGATTCGACACCGACAAGGTGCGCCACAACATCGTCAACGGCCTGCGCTGGGGCCCCGATGGCTGGTTGTACGGACGGCACGGCATCCTCGGCCCCGGCTCCAAGGTCGGCCGCCCCGGCACGCCCGAAGCCAAGCGCACTCACATCCAATGCGGCATTTGGCGCTATCATCCCACCCGCAAAAACTTCGAAGTCGTCTGCCATGGCACCACCAATCCGTGGGGACACGACTGGGACGAACACGGCCAACTCTTTTTCATCAACACCGTCATCGGCCACCTCTGGCATGCCGTGCCCGGCGCGCGCTATCAGCGCATGTACGGCAATCATTTTGACAAGCACCTGTACGAGTTGATCCAACAGACCGCCGATCATTATCACTTCGATGTTGGAAAGGAAAAATGGAGTGACCTTAAGAAAACCGGCATGACCTCCGGCACCGATGCCGCCGGCGGCGGGCACGCCCACACCGGCATGATGATTTATCTGGGCGATAATTGGCCGGCCGAATACCGCGGCAACGTGTTCACCTTAAACCTGCACGGCCTGCGCATGAATCAGGAATCACTCCATCGGCAAGGCGCCGGATACGTGGGCAAACATGCAGCGGATTTCATGTCCACCTCCGACAAATGGTTCCGCGGTATCGAGCTCAGCTACGCGCCCGACGGTTCCGTATACGTGCTCGACTGGTCGGATATCGGCGAATGCCATGACAATGACGGCATACACCGCACCAGCGGCCGCATCTACCGCATTAGTTATGGCAAAACCGAAGCGGCCAAAGTCGACCTCACCGAATGGTCCAATGACGATCTCGCCGAGAGCGTCGGCTCCCCAAACGAATGGTACAGCCGCCAAGCCCGCCAGCTCATCCAACAACGGGCCGCTGCCGGACAGGATCTCACCAAGGCCGCCCTCAAGCTGATGAACACCTACCGGCTCACCTCCTCCATCCCCACCGCCCTGCGCGCCATGTGGACCCTAAATGCCATTGGTTCCGCGGATGAAGACTGGTTACTCGAGCAATCCAACGACGAACGCGAACACATCCGCACTTGGGCAATCAAGCTCCTGTGCGACCAAGAGGCGCTTTCCAAGAAGACCCAAAAACGATTCATCGAAATGGGTGGTCAAGACAAGGCTGGCCTCGTGCAACTCCAGCTCGCCTCGGCCCTGCAGCAATTGCCGCTGGAAGACCGCTGGCCTCTGGCCAATGCGCTCGTGTCTCAGGACACCTTCGCCAAGGATCCGGTGTTTCCTCTGCTTGTCTGGTACGGCATCAACCCGGCGGTCACCGAAAACCGCAACGCCGCCCTAAAGCTCGTGGCCCAGTGCAAGATCCCCAAAGTCCGCCAATTCATCGCCCGCCGGCTGGCTGGTGAGGCTGGGAAAGAATAGCCGACCTACTCGTCGTCGGTCGGCTTACCGATCGTGATCGGATTGGTGAAGAGCAACGAGTTGGGCAGCAGAATCGTTTGCCCCCCATGCTGAAGCGTGGTGTAGCGCAGATCAATCGCCGTCACCTCGCCTTCCATGCCTTTCACCGCCACATAATCGGTCTTGGAAAACGGCCGGTAAACCAGCAGCAACACGCCCGCGAGAATATTGGAGATTGTGTCCTTGATCGCAAAGCCCAATGCAAATCCCGTGAGTCCCAGACCCGCCACCAGCGCGGAGACATCCACGCCCACCGTCCCCAGCGCCGTGACAATCCCCGTCACCAGCAACGTCACCCGCGCCGCCATCGCCATCAACCGCACCACCGGATATTCTAAATCCGCCTTGGTCCCTGCGGCAAAGATCGCCTGCCGAACCATCCGCGAGGCGAACCAAAAAATCGCCAGCAGCAGTAACGCCATTAATAATTTCGGCCCCCACACGTGCAACAAGATGGGAAACTGCTCGAGAATGTCCTCCTTCATAAATCCTCCGCCCTCCTTATCGCGCCCGGAAACTGAATGAACAAGGGGGAACTATTGACAGCAATCAATCCGCCAGCACGGTTTCCAACCAGCTCCGGAGTGTCTTGCGCACCGGCGAAGGCCGCAGCAGCCAGGCGTCGTTGTGGTTCCGAAAGCCGGTGGCGTGAATCGTGAAATTGCCGGCGATCCCAGTTTCCTTCAGATACTGTTTCGTGGCCGAAACACCCTTGCCTTCGTGGCATATGAATTGGGGGCGCGCACCTAATCGTTGCAGGCGCTTCAATGCCGCAGCCTTATCCGAACCCGGATAGCCCCAACGACGCACGCCATCGTAGTGGCTGTATGGAATAAATGCCCGCCATAGCTTGGCGATTTCGTCATCGTGCAGGCCCAGATAATTACAGGCAATGGCGCCCCGGGAAAAACCACAGAGCACCACGCGCCCGGGGTCCCCGCCGTATTGCCGGCAAATCCATGGGACGACCTTTTTGCAATAGGCCAAGGTCGGCTGCGGATCATTCTTCGGTTTGTCGCCCCACCATTGCGTAACATTCCGGGTGCCGTCGGTATTGAGATATGGAATGCACACCCAAATAAAACCGCGGCCTCCAGTAATGCCATAGCCCATCTTGCTCCCTTCCGGGTGACCCGTACTGATATCACCAAACCGGTTTTGATACGGCCCGTTACCTGCGTATTCCACGATCACCGGATAGCGTTTGCCCGGTTGCCAATCCTTGGGCAGATACAGCAGATGATATACCTCAGTCTGGATCCAATCCGGATGCACCTGTTTCACCCGTTTCCCCGCCGCCGGCAAGCCGGGCGATATTTCCGGCAACGCGAGATCCGCCGGAACAGTAGAAAGATCCGGAGCGGCCACCACGGAACCGACGCTGAGACACCAGAGCATCCACCATCTCATGGAAGAACCACCTCCACCCGGGCCGGAAACAGATACTCCCGGTCGCGGCGTTCCTTCAAGGTCTCCAGCAATGTCCCGATCGTCCGCGGCACGCGACCACGGTACTGTTCTTTGCCATTGGCCATGATGACAATCGGTTGCTCCAGATCAACGAGTCCATCCTTGAGGTTCACCGTCACCTGCCGACCAGTCGGCCCGGTGAGTTCAATGCGTTGCCCCTCCGCCTTGGCCCGAATCTCCTCACGCGCTTTGGCCTGACCGTCCGGCAACGACAGCCAGTAGAAATCCGAATGCAACACATCATCCTGCCGCCAGACAATCTGCCAAGGCAAGGCGTTGCGGGTGTGCCGGGCCATCCATTCCACCGCCACGGCATCCTCCCGGTTCATCCAGTGCCCGCGGCCGGCATGGATTTGCACATGATGAACATACCCCTTGGGATCGGCCTTGCGCAGGGCGGCCAGTTGATCGCCCCATTCGGCTGCTACCCGATTTCGATTGAAGCCACGATCATTTTGGCCAACATGAATGGCAAAGGGCAAATTGCGCAGTCCCACAGGGGATGTTTCGTTCGGATGCCCAGCCATCATGGCGGCCGCCGCCAAGGTATCCGCCATCCGCGGGGCTACCTGATAGACCCCATCCCCGCCGGCTGAATAGCCCATCAAATACACACGATTGGGATTCACATCCTGCAGGGCCACCAGGTTTTCAATCAACCGCATGAACATCCGATCGATGTGCCCCTGATGCCAGAGGTTCCAAGTATTCGTTGGGGCGCGCGGGGCGAGGTAGATGCCCTCTTTGGGACGATACAGCCGTTTCTGATTTTCCCACTGGCCATCATTCACCCGCGCTGGCGCATTCCCCCCTCCATGCATCGAGATGTACAGGCTCCGACCGTCCTTGGGTTTATCGCCATACACAACATACTCAAACCGCATGGACAACTCGCCGTGCCGAATGACCTTGGCCTGCATTTCCTTGGCCCGTTCCTTGCGCAAGTGCGCCACGTGATCCGCCCATAACAAACCGGAAACTTGCTCTGCCTGTTTCAGCGAGAGCGTCAACTTCCTGAAGTCTTCAAGGGCCGGCTTACGCTGGCCCACCGGTTGTTTCAAGTAGGCTTGCAGGACTTGAACGGGATTGCCTGATGGCGCCGCTTCAATCGCACAACTCAACGCTGCGCAAACACAACTAAGGATCCAGCCGCGCATGCGTTACTTCAGCCGCTTGATCTGGATATTTCGGAAATGAACCGGGGAGGCGTGGTTTTGCAAGCCGATGAATCCTTGGGTGCGTTTCAGGCCGGTGACGTTCTTTGCCTTAGGCGCCAGCTTTTTGAGACTAACGTCGATGATGCATTGGCCGTTGATCCAGACGCAGCATTGGCCGCCGTTGCAGCGAATGCGCATGGTCTGCCATTCGCCGGCCTTCTTGGTGGCACGCTGGCTGGGCGCCTGGACGGCATAAATGGAACCGGTAAATTGTGCCGGCTTGAGGCCTTTCCATTTTGGCCCGTAATCATCAAGCACCTGAATCTCCAGCCCGGCCACCCACGGTGCACCGGTCTTGGGCGCGCGAATGAACACCCCGCTGTTGCCGTTCTCGGGGATGTTGTACTCGAGTTGCAACTCAAAATTAGCAAACTCCTCCTTGGTGGCGAGCCAGGCGGAACCGGCCTTGCCGGTGCAAGACAGGACGCCGTCCTTGATTTCCCAGTTGGTCATCGGCCCGCCCATGCCCTGCCAGCCGGTGAGGTCTTTGCCGTTAAAAAGAGGTTGAAAGTCCTTGTCCGCCGCCGTAACAGACAGTGC
This sequence comes from Verrucomicrobiales bacterium, assembly GCA_038139415.1. GTDB lineage: Bacteria > Verrucomicrobiota > Verrucomicrobiia > Limisphaerales > UBA1100 > UBA1100. The sequence continues at coordinate 74,339 of JAYOSV010000012.1, forward strand.
ACAAGACGCAATCATTCCGAGGATGAACTTCATGCCCCCACTGTAAACCGTCGGTCGTGGGCGGCAATGCATTTATCCTGTTCAGTCTTGCCCCGGTGACGTCATACTTGGCCCATGCAGAACACACCGCGTCGCGACTTTTTGAAGAAATCTTCGGCCGCCACTTTCGGCTTCACCCTCCTGCCCTCCTACTTGGCCACCGGCCGCTCGGCCGAGGGCAAACAGCCGCCGAGTAAGCGGGTGAATCTCGGGTGCGTGGGCGTGGGGGGGCGGGCCTCCGGAGTGATTCCCAGCGTGTCCGCCAATGGCGCCGCCACGCCGGTGGCGTTTGCCGATGTGGATTTCAACGCGCGCCGCGTGGACGCCAACCTCAACCGCTACCCGGGCGTGAAGCAATTTGCCGATTTCCGCGTGATGCTCGAAAAGATGGGCAAGGACATCGATGCCGTAACAGTGGTGACACCCGATCACACACACTTCCCAGCGGCCATGCTGGCGATGTCCATGGGCAAACATGTGTACGTGGAGAAACCCCTGACGCATTCCTATCGCGAGGCGGATCTGCTGATGAAGGCGGAGAAGAAATTCGGCGTGATCACGCAAATGGGCAATCAAGGCCACACCTCCGGCGGATCCGTTCAGTTCGCGCAATTGCTCAATGCCGGCGCCTTGGATGGGATCAACAAAATCGATGCATGGAAATCGCCGGGCCTATTTTTCATGGATAAAAACCGCCGCATCTCCGCATTCCCCAAGGCCGAGGAACAACCCAAGTCGTTGAACTGGGATCTCTGGTGCGGGCCGGCGGAGATGAAACCGTTCAACAAGCTGTATCATCCATTCGATTGGCGCGCCTTCTACCTCTATGGCAATGGTATGCTGGGCGATTGGGGCGCGCACATTATTGATTTCGCGCATGACTTCCTGAAGCTCGGCCAACCGACCCAGATTTCGCCGCTCTTAATGGAAGACCACAACAACGTGATCTTCCCGCTCAGCTCGCATATCAAGATGCAGTTCCCCGCGCGCAGCAAAAAATTACCGGCCGTGGAACTCACCTGGCGCGATGGCGGCGGCTATCACCCGAAGGTGGCCGAGCAGTATCATGCCGGCGGCAAGGCCCCGCGACTGGGCGGGGCGGGCACACTCCTGCATCGGGCGGATGGAAAATACGCTCTGACGCGCGGCTCCCACAGCGGCAGTTCCAACATCGTGTCGGCCGATCCCAAATACCGCGAGCAATACGCCGAGGCCCTGAAGCCCAACGGGCCGAAGTTCAACCACGGTGCTAGCTTCACTGCCGCTTGCAAAGGCGAGGACAAGACGCTCTCGCCCTTCAGCATTGCCGGTGACCTGACCAAGACACTGATGCTCGGCATTGTTTGCCAGTCGCTGAATGAGGAACTGAATTTCGATCGGAAACGCGAGAAGTTCATCAATAACGACCGCGCCAACGCGCTGCTCGAAGGCCCCGCTCCCCGCAAGGGTTGGGAGGAATTCTACAAGATGGTGTAGGCCTAAGTGCCTTCCTATCGTAGCAACCGGCGAATCATCTGCACCGCGCGCGTCTCGTAGAGCCGCTGCCATTCGGGCGCGAGCATGCAGTCACTGTCTTCCTGTGCGCCACCGATGTTTTTCAACTGCTCGGCCGTGGGCGCGTAATGAACATAGCCGTTGGTGTATCCGGCCACAAAGGCATGCGGATATTTGGCCGCGCGCTTGATGTTCAACCCCACCGGCACCGTGAGTTCGCCGGGAAATGTGGTCAGCACAAAATCGCCCACACGCAGGCCGGACAACTCCACGGTGACCGTCCGGTTGCCGGCGGCGTGGCCGGTTTTTTGATGCATTTTCAGAAGCCGCAAATTGGTGTTCAGCCGCGTGATCTGTTCCATGGTATGAACATTGCGGACGTACGCCTGCAAATGGCGGCGATTGGCTGCATCCAGCCGGCTGAGATTGGGTCGTTCCAGCTTCAGCTCATGCAGGTAACGGTAGGAACTGAGCGAGGGGGAGTTGGTGGAGAGCCGGTACTTCATCATCAACGGCAGAAATTCATCGAGATTCAGGAACGTGCCCTTCAGGGATTCGGCCAGACGCCCGCGTTCGGATTCCATCTCACGAATGCGCGGCGCCAAATCCGCTCGAGGCAATTCCAACTTCTCACTGTGCACGTTCAAATCCGCATTCGGCTGGCAACGAATCTGCCGCACTGCCCGTAGTGTGCTGAGGCCAAGCATCAAGCCCAGCGGTTCGGCGCTGCGAATATGATTCACCGCCTTGTAATCGATCGGATTGATATCACCGCCAGCCCCTTGCACAAACAATGCCACGGCCCCTTTCCCCAGCGTTTCCTCAATGGTTCTGGACGCAAACCCGGTGATGTCCGCGGAATTGCCGCGATCGGGCGTATTGGCAATCGGGTGACAGGCAAAATTGTACACTACCGCCACCGGCGTTCCATCCAGTCGATCCAGTCGCAACACGCCGATCTGTGGATCCACCGGCCCCACCGCCGTCACTTGATCGTTGGGCGGCAGAGAATAGGCATGCCGCACATCCACCGTGCTCCCGTCCCTCAGAATTAGGCGACGATTTTCCATGATCCGTGTCTCCCGCCCCACCCCAGCGCCGGCCCTCACGGGAACGAGATTCTTGACCGCCTGCCGCACGGCCTGAATGGTGCGCCCATCGGTCTCGGGATGCACCGCTCCGTGACAATGGCTCGCATTAAAGAGCGTGTGCTCGGGCGAAATGCCCAATTCCTTTTTCAGTGTTTCACGAACCCGCGGGAGAAAGTCATCCTTGATCCGGCCGATTCCTCCAATCGCCACGGCGTCAATACTCACCAACACCGCTGTGGTTTCCCCGCTGCGTAACGCCAGCGCGCGGGCGTACAAACGATCGTTCACTAGCCCGCGTTCATCGGTGATATCCACCTTAGCCGCGCCGGCCTGCAACACCGCGGCCGTCACGGACACCGGCTGACAAGCCAGCCCCACCACCGCAACCAGTCGCAGGAAGTTCATGAAGTTACAGGTCGAGCAGCTCGTCCATCAATGCCGCGGTCTTTTCGTCGCCGCCGTCGCCGCCTTCGCGGGTGACCCAGCCGTTGAAGCCGATTTTCTTCAGCTCGGCGCGGACCTTGTCCCATTCCACATCGCCCTGACCTAGCGGACAGAAACCGTTTTTCACACCCCAATCCTTCACGTCCAGCTTCACGTTGCGGTTGCCGAGGATGCGAATCCACTCGTGGCTAGGCGCGAATTTCTGCATGTTGCCGATGTCGTAATACGCCTGTACCCATGGGTTGTTAATTTCGTCGAGGTAATCACGAAACTGCTCGGGCTTATAACAGAACCCGTTCCACACTGTCTCGATGAGTACATGAATACCCAGCTTGCTGGCGAGCGGGATCACCTTACGGATTTCTGTGATGGAGCGTTCCCAAACTTGCTCATGCGTCTCGTTTGGGCCTCTCACCGCGCCCGGCACCAGCAGCACCGACGAGCCACCCACCGCCTTCGACTCGCGAATGGCCGCCTCCAACCCCGTGCGCCCTTCATCGCGCACCGCCTTGTCCGGCGAAGACAATCGCTTATTCCAATGCTTGTTGTACACCACGCCATGCATCGGCAGGCCAACCTCTTCGCACGCCTTGCGTATCCCGCCAACATCCATCCCAGGCGCACTGCCCTCGATCCCGTCAAAGCCCAGCTCCTTGAGCTTTTTCATCCGCGGCAGGTTCGGTTTCCCTCCCCACTTCACAGATTTGTAAATGAGCCCCTGGTTGGCGCGCGCGCGCGGAGCCTCAGCCTGGATAGTCGATGTGGCGGCCACCGCAGTAACAGCCCCCGCAGTCTTGCAGAAATCACGTCGGTTCATGCCACAAAGCTAGGGACACATCCCCGTTTGGGCAAATGAAAACCCCGTCCTAAACCTCCTCCAATGGCGCTGTCGCGTCGCCAAACGTCTTGGGGCGCACGTTCATTTTGTCCATCATGCTAAGGAACAGGCGGCTCATTTGGCGGTTGGGGTTATTGAGATAATCGAGATTACGGCCGCCTTGGATTCGGCCACCGCCGCCACCGAGCATTACCACGGGGAGTTGGGTGGCGTTGTGATGG
>JAYOSV010000013.1:0-71998 GCA_038139415.1 Verrucomicrobiales bacterium
CTATCCTGTGCTGAGGGTTTACTCGGGAGGAATGGCCCCGGCAATGGAGGAAATGGCCGAGCATATGATGTTTGAATCTTTGGATACATTGGGTGGCGAAAAGACAGATCTGGATGGCACGAAAACGCAGGTGCCTGTAACGCATCATTTAAATGGAACTCGGTTGGAAATGGCTCCTAGCCTAAATGTCCCGACGCTGAAGCCGACAATTCCATTAAGATTTGGGTTTGGCCAGGCAGATCCAAAGGGGAAGTGGCACGAAAACTCAAGTGGTGTTGCTTGGGCACGGGTGAGGCCTGATTCCTCTTCGGAGGAAGCTTATATTGGTAACTATACTAAAGAGTTGGCTCGGATATGTCAGGTGGCGGCTAACATCGGCGATATTTATTCTTCAGGTACATTGCCTACGACTTACCAAGGTGTGTTTAGTCGCGACAATATGAACAATTTGTACCTGTCAGGATTTCATGTGGTTAATGGTACTATGTTCCAGCGTGGTGGGTTGGAATCTTGGTATTTACGTGATGGCCCGGTAATCACGGGAGTTAAGGATCGCGCATCAAATTCAGGAGATGGATTGACGCCGGCTTTATCGGAGATCAATTGGAGAATTATTTTTGACCGAAATGGGAGACGAATCCTCGGGGGACTTGCTGTCGAAGTATTTTCTCCAAATGGGAATGGGGCGAACGGAAATTGTCATGTTCGGGTGCGGGCGAAGGTTGCTGGAGGAGAGTATACGTTTCGCCATGCGCCAGTGGGAGGTGGTGGAGTTTCTGGTGGCGGACAGCTGCTTCAGGCGAGCTATACAAACATCTCCACTGCCAATCCGTTTGGGGCGCGGCTCAGTTCTCCGGGTTATCATGTAATCCCGCTAGGCGGGCCTCAGCCGATTGCAGTGGGGGCGGGTCTATCTATGGCGTCCGGTGATAACGGGTTGATTGATGTTGGGATTAAAAAAGACGCTGTGCTGGATATTGAGGTGGAAATATCTCTTGGGGGACAGGTGGTTGATTATTTCAACGATTCGTTGGAGCTCCCCAATTTATCACTCGGTGGAGGCGATTGGAATAGTTTGCCGGTATGGAAGGCGGGGCAAAATTACGGTTCGATTGGGAACCGGCAATTTCCGGCGGTGGTAATTGATCCCGGGGCAAATGCGGTTTACTCCCTTCGTCAAGGGAGTGCTGATCCGGCCTCAGAGGACGCTCCAAGTCAAAATGCGCGATGGTTTCGCTTGGCCCAGGATTTTCGAAAAGTGGAGGTTAGTTGGCAAGTGAATGATCCGCTGGTTAACTCGATGGCAGATGATTTTAAAATGTATTCCAATTACCCTCCTCGATTAAATGATCAGGGAAGTCCGACTCAAAACGGCCCTGTGTGGATGCCTAATGATTCAGGGAATTCGCCATTTTGGAGTCGACCGACTGTCTACACGGGACATGCATGGAAATTAGGCGTGAACTTGGGAAGGCAAAATGCAGCCACGCAACCTTGGGGTGTTGGAAAAATGGACTCGGCCCTCAAAGACCCAGGAGTGGTGAATCATCGGGAGTGGAGATTTCCAGATATGGCACGAGGAGGTCTCAAAAATTCGGGTTGGCTCGGATTGGTTCATCGAGGCACTCCGTGGCAGACATTGTATATGAAAGCCAAGCGTCCAGGGATCTTACAGGTGTCGGGCTTCGATCAGGTGGATGGCTTTCTGACAATAATGGCACATGGGTTGAAGAACGGTGATCGCGTGCAATTGGGCGGCAAGTGTCCACAAACATGGGCTGTTCCAACCAATATTAACCCTGTCAATGTGGATAATAATGGCTACATTATTGCAGGTGATATCGCTGGTTTTGTCGAAGTGTTGGATCCAAATAGGATTCGCCTGCAATTTAGTGGAGATCCATTGAATTGGAACGCAGGGCAAAGTGTTTTATCCGGTTACAACGCAGCTCCGATCACAGCAGGCTTAGAGATCCAAGATTTACAAAGTTGGCAGGACTGGGCAGGTAGTATGGAGACATTGCCGGCGAATGACCGGAGGCTTATTGAGGTTTTTGGTGAGCCGGGGGCTAACAATAAATGGGGGCGAGTTGATGTTAATAGTGATAAGAGGGCAGTTTGGGCCGGAATCTTGTGTGGCTTATCTGTGCCACAATGGGCGCATCCATCGAATCAAGATGGAATCCAAAGGATTCCGGGCGCAAACGAAGGGGCGAGCGAACCTGCGAATTGGAGAGTGGATTTTAATGATGGGAAGTGGGTGGGTTTGGTCAAAGCCATTAACGAGCTAAGAGGGGAAGGAATGTTTACTCGGACAACAGATATTCTCGGGGTCTCGGAATTGAGTGATCTATCACCGTATTCTGTGCAGGGGGTGACAGGAGTGGATGAGCTCGATTTAGAACGGTTGCCGAACCAAATATTATCCATGCTTAAAACGGGCGGTCCCAGCTATTATCAGCTTTATGTTTTTGTGGAGAATATAAAGCCTTCCCGCACATTGAAGTTGGCTAAAGATAATGAGCGTTCAGGGATTGATGCTCAGGGTAATGTCTTGAATTATGAGACAACTAAACAAATGGCTACCCGGCAATTAGTGAGATTTTTTGAGGCTGAGGAGTTGTTGGAATCTAGGAAAAATGGGCACTTGGGCTTTTACCGGAACCAAGATGGAAAGTTGGTGCCGATTGGTAAGATTCTGGAAGCTGGCGGCACATTGGTTGATGATGGCGGGTATAGGGCAACAAAAGTCATCGATAGCGAGCCGATCAAAATAAAGTTAAATTAAGATTTGGCTGGTTGAGGGAACAAGAGCTTTCAAGTACATTCGGCCCGCATGGCAGTGAATGAGATTAGGATTGGGGGGGCACGGGAGCATAATCTCAAGAATCTTTCGCTGTCGATACCTCGGGATCAACTGGTGGTGGTGACCGGCTTGAGTGGGTCGGGGAAATCCTCACTTGCTTTTGATACCATCTACGCCGAGGGACAGCGCAAGTATGTGGAATCGCTTTCGGCTTATGCCCGGCAGTTTCTGGATCAAATGCAGAAGCCGGAGGTGGATTTCATTGAGGGCCTTTCGCCGACCATTGCGATTGAGCAGCGGAGTGCCGGAGGCAGTATGCGATCGATCATCGCGACCACGACGGAAATCTACGATTATCTGCGGCTCTTGTATGCTCATGTCGGCCAGCCGCATTGTCCGGAGAGCGGCAAGCCGATGGCGTCGCAAACACCGACCGAAATTATTGATCGACTCATGGCTTTGCCAGAGGGCACACGACTGATGTTGTTGGCGCCGGTGGTGCAGCATCAGAAGGGAGAGTTTCGTGATGTGATTGAGAAGCTGGCTCGGGAAGGGTTTGTACGGGCGCGTGTTGATGGGAAGCTGGTGGAGTTGGCCGTGGAAACGCGCGTGAAAATTGACCCAAAAAAGAAACACGATATCGAAGCGGTAGTGGACCGACTGGTGGTGGGCGAGGGAATGCGGCAACGTTTGGCGGATTCGGTTGAGACGGCCTTGAAATGGGGCGATGGGCGGTTGCTTGCCTTGACGCAGCCTCCGGGAGTGCGCGGAGATAATTGGGAGGAGCAGCTGCAGTCCACGCAGATGGTGTCACCCAAAACAGGCCGAAGCTACGATACCTTGACGCCCAAGCATTTTTCATTCAACGCACCTTTTGGTGCCTGCACGGTGTGTCATGGGTTGGGTCAAAAGCTCGTGTTTGATCCGGACCTGGTGGTGCCGAATCCTGAGAAATCCTTAGCCGACGGGGCCATTGCTCCCTGGCGGCGAGGCGGGCGGCGAATGATCATTTATTACAATCATGTGATCCGCACGGTGGCCGCGCATTACGAGCAATCACTCGATACGCCTTGGGAGAAATTGCCTGAATCTTTTCGTGAAGTGCTGTTGATGGGCTCGGGCGACGAGGAGATTGAGTTTAACTTTCGTCGGAACGGTAAGCCCACTTCGAAGCCGTTTGAGGGCGTAGTGCCAAATCTTGAGCGACTCATGCAGGAGACGGACAGTGAGTTTACCAAGAAGCGGGTGAAAAGCTGCATGAGCAGTCAGCCCTGTGATGCCTGCCATGGAGAACGTCTGCGCCCGGAAGTGTTGGCGTGCACGTTGGGTGGTGCGAAGGCCAAGCGGCTTCGGCCGCCATCGGCGAGCGGATCTCGGCGCAAGGCGGCCATTCCGGGCCTGTCCATCATGGAGGTTTGCCGGTTGTCGGTGGAGGATGCAGTTGCGTTTTTCGGTCAATTGGAATTTTCTGAACTGGAGGAAAAGATTGCGGGCGAAGTGCTAAAGGAAATCCAAGCGCGTTTGGGGTTTCTGGATAATGTGGGTTTGGGTTATCTGTCACTGAATCGGGAGAGCAGCACCTTGAGTGGTGGTGAGGCTCAGCGGATTCGGTTGGCAACCCAAATAGGAGCCGGGTTGGTTGGGGTAATTTATATTTTGGACGAGCCGAGTATCGGGTTGCACCAACGTGACAATGATCGACTGCTCGAGACGCTGAAAGGATTACGCGACCTTGGAAATACCGTGCTGGTGGTGGAGCATGATGAAGATACGATCCGTGCGGCGGATTACGTGCTCGATATTGGGCCCGGGGCGGGGGTGCATGGCGGCGAGCTCGTCGCAGTCGGCACAGTAGAAGACGTGTGTAAAACGAGCCGGTCCATTACGGGGAAGTATCTCACAGGCGAATTCAAGGTAGAGGTGCCCAGAGAACGAGTGCAAGGTCGCCCGGAAAAAGGGTGGCTGGAAATCCGGGGCGCGTCTGAAAATAATCTTCAAAATATTGATGTGCGCATGCCTTTGGGAACGTTGACCTGTGTCACAGGCGTCAGTGGCTCCGGAAAAAGTACGCTAGTGGATGATGTGTTACGGCGGGCGCTCTATCGCAAATGGCATGGATCGAAGGAAAAGCCCGGCGCGCACGATTCGATTGAGGGAGCGGATCTGCTTGATAAGGCGATTATCATTGATCAATCGCCCATCGGCCGCACGCCGCGCAGTAATCCTGCCACGTACACCAACATGTTTACGCATATTCGTGATCTCTTTGCCAAACTGCCGGCGGCGAAGGTGCGTGGGTATGGTCCCGGGCGATTTAGTTTCAACGTGAAAGGGGGGCGCTGCGAGAAATGCCAAGGGGATGGTATGCTCAAAATTGAGATGCATTTTTTGCCGGCGGTTTATGTTGCCTGTGAGGAGTGCTCTGGTCGCCGCTATAACCGCGAGACGCTGGAAATCCACTACAAAGGATTGAACATCGCCGATGTGCTGGAGATGACGGTTGATGAGGCCTGCGCATTTTTTCGAGCTGTTCCACAGGTGTATGATGTTTGCCTGACGCTTTCGGAAGTGGGGCTGGGCTATTTACAGTTGGGCCAATCGGCCACGACCCTGAGCGGCGGTGAGGCTCAGCGCGTGAAGCTGGCTTCCGAACTCTGTAAACGCTCGACTGGCCGCACCCTGTATTTATTGGATGAACCGACTACGGGACTTCATTTCCATGACGTAGCCAGGTTATTGGATGTATTTGCCAAGTTGCGGGATGCGGGGAATACTCTGGTCGTGATTGAGCACAATTTAGATGTGATCAAGAGTGCCGATTGGCTGGTGGACCTTGGGCCGGAAGGAGGCTCCGGTGGAGGATGTTTGGTGGCCGAGGGGCCGCCGGAATATGTCGCCCAATGTAAGGGGAGTTTTACGGGGGAATTCCTCAAGCGCTATCTACCTGCTGCTAAACCAAAAAAACGCGCTCGAAAGAAAAAGGCTGCATGAAAACGGGTTACATCATTTTCATTGCTTTGGCTCTGGTAGCTCAGTCGGTCGTGATGGGGGATGTGAGCCTCTCCAGGCCGGCCTCGGACCCAGATGAACGAACTTATTTAGCGGCAGCCCGATCGTTTCAGGGAGGGCATTGGGCGACTGCCGTGCGCTGGTTGGGGGAACTGAATGAGCGCTATCCGGATTCGCCGCGTCGTTCGCAGGCGGTCTCCCTGATGGCTCAGGCCCACTACCAAATGGGCGCGTTTCGTGAAGGCTATGGGGTGCTTTCTAACAACCGGTTGGCCGCCGGGGATTTAGTCGATGAGTATCTTTACTGGATGGCCGAATGTCGGGTAGGGCAAGGCAACTTGGAGGCAGCGGATCAAATTTATGCGGAGTTGGTTCGGGAACACCCTGAGTCGGCACGCGCCTTGGAAGCTTCGGTTGGAATGGGATTTGTGTCCGCGCAAAATGAAGATTGGGCGCGTATTATCTCGTTGCTGCTACCGGCCGAAAGCATCTTTCAAAAAGCTGGAGGGGAAGGGCTCGAGACGGCGGAACTTCAGGAAGGCGGTTTGTTGTTGGCTGAAGCATTGTTGCAACAAAGCGATGTGGAGGCCGCGATGGTTTGGGTTAAGCGGTTGCCTCGCGTGATGGAACCTGGGCGGAATTGGCGTCGCCAATTGCTCCAGGCTCGTATTGAGATGGAATCCGATCAATCAACGGCCGCCTTCGCAACATTGAACGCCTTGAAACGCGAGCTTTCGGAACGCGATGCTTCTCCCCAGCTTCGTGCCCGGGTGGATGTGGTGCACGCGTCATTTTTGGAATCCGGGGGGCAGTGGGAGCAGGCAGCGAGAATTTACCGGCAAATTGTGAGCGACAAGGAGAGAACCCCAGCAATGCGGGCCCAGTCAGCACTGAACGCCGTGCGTTTATATCAACATGCCGACAAGTTCGAAATGGGTAATGAGGTATTGGGTGAAGTGGAGTCGGATTCCAATTTGAAGGAATTGCATGCGACGAGTTACTGCCTCCGCGGGGAATTTGAGCTGGCTTCTTCTGGAAATACAGCCGTGGCGCAGGAATATTTTATCAAGGCGATAGGGACCTCGAATTCGAATGCGATATCCGCCCGCGCCCAGTTCGGGGTAGGGCGATGCCTGATGGCGGCAGGCAATGCTCAAGGCGCGCATGAGGCTTTTTATAAGGTGCTGGAATTCGGTGGAACATCCAATTGGGTGGCGAGAGTTCGCTATTCGGATGCCTTGTCCTTATTGGCAGATGGAAAGCGAGATGAGGCTCGCCAAGTACTGGAGCAAATTGGTATTGGCGTTACACCGGAACTTCGCGATGCGGCGGGTTTTCTGCAGCTAAAATCTGCTGCGGTCCAAAATGATGTGCCGCGGACTCGGGTTTTGCTGGAACAGGCGCGTTCAGTTAATTCGGGTTTGCTTGATTACTCCTTGTTGACTGCTGCACAAATGCAATCGGCCTTGGGGGATGGCAATGAGGCCGGCCAATTACTCGTTGAGTTTCGTCAGCAGAATCCCAGTACCCAGTTGTTGGCGGCTGCCGAATTGGAAAATATTCGGCTGACGGCGACTCTGGGGCGCTGGACTGAAGCGGTGGCGTTGTACAACAAGTGGCTCGAGGATCATCCGAGCAATGAGCTGGCGTTGGCAGTGAAGCTGGATCGGGCTTGGGCCCTTATGCAATCAGGTCAAATGTTGAATGCGCGGGCCGCGTATCGCGAACTGGCAAATGGAAATTCGGGCAGCCGGGAATCGTTTGCCGCTCGAATGTGGTTAGCAGATCAAGAGTTTCATTCTAAGGCCAACCGGCTGAAGGCGGAGAAAGGTTATCTGGAAATTGCGGGTGCCACCAACAGCCCGCCGGAATTGCGGCAGCGGGCGTTGTTTATGGCGGGCCGGTCTGCAATGGGGCGGCAGGGGTTTGAGGATGCGCGAAAAATTTTTCAGGACCTTTTGAACGATGAAGGATTGACCATGCCGAGCCGCGTTGAGGCAACCTTTGCGTTGGGTGATCTAACGCTGACAGAGTTGGGCGCTGGTGGAGATGAGACCCTTGGGAAACTAACTCAAGCCACCAATGCATTTCATGAGATCATTCAGGAATCGCCGACCAACGCGGTGGCGGCGCGGGCTTGGGGCAGAATTGGCGATGGGTGCCTTCTGATTTCCCGTGATCAACCGGGCTATTTGGCGCACGCGGAAGAGGCTTATCGGAAATCGCTGACATTGGCTACGGTGGCTCCGGCGGAGGTGCGGAGCCAGGCGCACCTCGGTTTGGCTTACGCACTGGAGCGGAGCGTTGCGGGATTGGATGCGGAGACGAGATGGAATAGTGCGGCCGATCACGCCATGGCTGTTTTCTATGGACGCCATTTGGAGGAAGGTGAAAAAGTGGATGCCTATTGGCAGACCCAAAGCGGCTTTGTGGCGATCCGAATTTTGGAGCGCTTAAAACGGTATCGTGAGGCGATTGGTTTGTGTGATGAATTGGCCCGGCAGTATCCCGGATTGAAAAACGGCTTGGCTATCAGGCGCAAACGGTTTGAGGAATTGCAGGAATGAGCGAGGTCTCTTGCCTGCATCATAGAAATCCGATATAATTGACTACCGATGGAGGCTGTATCATCCCAGTATATTGATTTAACTCCCGCTGCAGTGGCGGAGGCAAACCGCTTGTTGGCGGCTGAGAATGATCCCAATAACAATTCGCTGCGGATTTATGTGGAAAAGGGTGGCTGTTCCGGGATGCAGTATGGACTGGTTTTTGACGAGCAGCGGGATGGGGATCAGGTGATGCATTGGGATGCGCTGCCGGTGGTGGTGGATGCGATCAGTGCTGAATATTTGAAGGGATCCGTGGTGGATTTTTCGGACGACCTAAACGACAGCGGATTTAAGGTCACCAATCCAAAGGCCAAGACCACCTGTGGTTGCGGCAAGTCTTTTGAGGCTTAGTTTTTTCTCATGGTAGCAACCAGCGATACATTTGACGGTCAACCCTCGCGCTCGAGGCGAATTTATGTAAACGGCAGGATTCATCCGGATCTTTGCGTGCCCATGCGCGAAATCGAACAGGGCCCAACCCGGACATTGGCCGGTGCGGATGAACAAAACGAGCCGGTGCGTGTGTACGATTGCAGTGGGCCTTGGGGTGATCCGGGCATGAATTGCCAAGTTGAGGAAGGATTGCCGGCATTGCGCGATGCGTGGGTGCGTGCGCGCGGAGATGTGGAGGAGTATTCCGGCCGTGAAACCAAGCCGGAGGATGATGGCTATCTCTCCGAACGACATGTGGAGTCAACCAACGGTCGCAATCAACACCGCATATTTCCGGGGCTGAAGCGTAGCCCGTTGAGGGGCAAGGACCATCCGGTGACCCAGCTTTGGTATGCTCAGCAGGGAATCGTGACCCCGGAGATGGAGTACATCGCCATTCGTGAAAATCTGGGACGGGAAGAAGCTGTGCGTTCGGTGGAAAACAAACAGGGCGCCCGTAATGTCTTAAACCAGCAGCACCCTGGCCAAGCGTTTGGCTCCAAGATTCCGGATTATATCACGCCAGAATTCGTGCGGGATGAAGTGGCAGCCGGGCGAGCGATTATTCCCGCCAATATCAATCATCCGGAGCTGGAGCCAATGATCATTGGCCGGAATTTCCTTGTAAAAATCAACGCGAATATTGGCAACAGTGCAGTGGCCTCCAGTATTGAGGAAGAGGTTGAAAAAATGCGTTGGTCGACGCAATGGGGCGCGGATACCGTGATGGACCTTTCCACTGGGAAAAATATCCACGCCACCCGCGAATGGATTATTCGCAATAGCCCTGTGCCCATAGGTACGGTGCCCATTTATCAAGCACTCGAAAAAGTAAATGGCCGGGCCGAGGATCTTACGTGGGAGATTTTCCGTGATACGCTGATCGAACAAGCCGAACAGGGCGTGGATTATTTCACGATTCATGCCGGCGTGTTGTTGCGGTTCATCCCTGTAACAGCGAGGCGTGCCACGGGTATTGTGAGCCGCGGCGGCAGTATTATGGCCAAGTGGTGTTTGTCGCATCACAAAGAAAACTTCCTATACACGCATTGGGATGAAATCTGCGAGATCATGGCGCGCTATGATGTGAGCTTCTCGATCGGCGACGGACTGAGGCCTGGTTCAATTGCGGATGCCAACGATGATGCGCAGTTTGGCGAACTTAAGGTTCAGGGTGAGTTGGTGGAGCGTGCTTGGGCCCGTGGGGTGCAGGCCATGTGTGAAGGCCCCGGGCACGTGCCGATGCACATGATTAAGGAGAATATGGAGAAGCAGTTGGAGTGGTGCCATGAGGCGCCATTCTACACGCTGGGCCCTTTAACCACCGACATTGCGCCGGGTTACGATCACATTACCAGTGGGATTGGCGCGGCTATGATTGGATGGTATGGCACGGCAATGCTCTGTTATGTGACGCCCAAGGAGCACTTGGGATTGCCGAATCGCGATGATGTGAAGGAAGGCGTGATTACTTATAAAATCGCGGCGCACGCGGCGGATTTGGCCAAGGGGCACCCGGGGGCTCAGTATCGAGATAATGCGCTGAGCAAGGCGCGTTTTGAATTTCGCTGGGAAGATCAATTCAACCTGAGCCTAGATCCTGAGCGGGCGCGTGAGTTTCACGATGAAACCCTGCCTGCAGACGGGGCTAAGACTGCGCATTTTTGCAGCATGTGCGGCCCGAATTTTTGCAGCATGAAAATTACTGATGACGTTCGCCGTTATGCAGAGGAAAATGGGTTAAATGACGAGGAGGCGTTATCAGCGGGGATGGAAGCGAAAGCCCGTGAGTTTACCGAAAGCGGTGCGGAAGTTTATTCGGAAACCTAAGCCAAGGCACCGGTGCAGCTGCTGCCCGCTCCGGCGGTGCAGGCTAGGCAATGATCGCCATTGAGAATTGGGCGACCCTCAAGATCGGCAGGAGTTATCTCCCAAAGCTTCAGCGGTCTGTCGCTGCGGATGTTGAGCTCGAGCATCTGATTGAAATCGCAATCAAACAAGTCGCCCTCATGGTTCACGCTAAGAGTTGAGCGGCACATCAAGCTCTGAAGCGATTCGGGATTAAAGCTGTTGGTGAGGAGCTCAAGGTATTCATCCCACTTGTTTTTTTGGCGAAGATCTTCTGCAAATCGCGCGATCGGTTGGTTAGTGATGGTGAACAGTCGATGGAAACGGATTCCAAAATCCCGATCCAACGCTTCCTGAAATTCTGCTTCCAGTTCCGGTTGAGGCGGTGGCAGGTTGGTGCCGACCGGATTGTATACGAGGTGTAACGAATGGGAATCACCATAACCGTGTTGATTGAGAAGTTGCAGGGCGCGAATACTTTTATCGAACACGCCGTCGCCGCGTTGGCGATTTACATTTTCCGGCTGATAACAGGGAAGAGAGGCGATAATAGTGACGTCGTTTTCGCTCAGAAATTCCGGCAGCCATTCAAAATTGGCCTCCAGCAATATGGTAAGATTGCATCGATCAATTACTTCGCAGTCGGCTTGGGCTGCCGTTTGAACAAGGTTCTTAAATTCCGAGCATAATTCGGGGGCGCCACCGGTGATATCGACGGTCTGTGGGCGATGCACGCGAATCCAGTCTTGAATGCGGTCTGAAGTTTCCGAAGAAAGCGTTTCAGTGCGCCACGGGGCGGCATCCACGTGGCAGTGGCGACAGGCTTGGTTACACCGGCGGCCGATGTTGAGTTGCAAAGTCAGGAGGGCTCCGCGCCTTAGCGTTGCTTCCTGGGTTTGCAGTTGTTGTTCAAAGCGATTCACCTCGGCCCAATATATAAGATGGACGCATCAAAGAAACGCCATAATGATTTGGCCATGATCATGGCGGCGCAAAGGAACGAAGGCAAGTTGGTGGTAATTACCGGAGCAGCAAGGGGACTGGGCCGAGCCATGGCACTCGAATTTGCCGCTCAAGGACATCGCGTGGCCGGCTGTAGTCGGAACGAGAAAAAGCTGCAAAATCTTGGTGATGAATTGGGCGATCCGCATATGTTTCAAGCAGTGGATGTCACAGACGATCAGGCGGTTTCCGATTGGGCTGAGTCGGTGTTGAGCGAAATGGGGGCGCCGGATTTATTGATCAACAATGCGGCAGTGATTAATCGGAATCGTTTTCTCTGGGACTTAGGTGCGGCGGAATTTGATGAGGTGATTGATATCAACATTAAGGGTGTTACGAATGTGATTAGACATTTTTTTAAGCCCATGGCGAAGGCCGGGCGCGGCGTGATTGTGAACTTTAGCTCAGGTTGGGGGCGAAGCACTTCGCCGGAAGTGGCGCCTTATTGCGCAACCAAATGGGCTATTGAGGGCCTCACACAATCATTGGCTCAGGAATTGCCAGAAGGAATGGCAGCGGTGCCACTCAACCCAGGGGTGATCAATACGGATATGTTGCGCAGTTGTTTTGGGCCTTCCGCAGCGGATTTTGTTTCCGCCGAGGAATGGGCGGAGATGGCGGTTCCTTTTCTATTGGAGCTGGGGCCGGGGCATAACGGGCAATCCCTGACGGTGAGCTAGTTTCGACTTGTTCACAGCCTGTGAATTTGTTAGCGTCTTGGAAATGGCAAATTCGCCACGGAAAAAAGATTCCTCCAAAGCCATGATGCTTGGAGTGGGTTTGGACTCAGACGGTCATAAAAGAGTTACCAAGGGAGATAACTTTGCGCTTGTGGGGGGCTCAAAGGAAACTCACGAGGAGATGACCGAGAAAGCTGTGAAGATCAACGAAAAGTTGAATGAACGTGGCAAGCGGCTTGACAATGTCAGTCGGGAAGAGTTCAACGACATCGCCCACGATGTGGGCCTGCACCGGTTTGATCCCGAGCAGAATTAACCCCGCGTATGTATTTCAACGTTCCCCTTTTCAATACTGAAATTCGGCGTGATCGGAATCGTTTAAATCTCTCGCAACACATCCAGATGTTCACAGACCTCTGGGCGTTGAGTGAGTAACAGGGCAAGTAAGGCTACTGACAGGTCTTCACCCGCCAATCTCCCGGTTGGCGGGTGAAGTTTTTTAAGTCCAAGTGAGTGGGTCAACTTGGTAGTACTCGGCAAAAAGCTTGTAAAGTTCGGGGCGCTTCTTTTTGAGGTAATACGGTTTCTCAAAAAAAGTTTCAGTGACTACGCTGAAAAATTCGGCCGGGTTGGTGGCACCGTATTCATCGATCAGTGTCTTGTCTCCTTCGTTTACTTTTGCCTGTAGATCAGTGAAAACCTTGGAGCAGACTGACTGCCATCGACTATATTGTTCGGGAGACCCTAGAATGGGGGCCCCGTCAGCCTGGCCGTCTGCTTGATCCAGCTGATGGGCGAATTCATGCAGCGCTAGGTTGCGTCCGTCCTTAGCGTTGGTTGCGCCGGTGCGAGTGTTGTCCCAGGACAGCACGACCAAGCCGCTTTCCCATGATTGGCCTAGTACATGAATCTCGCGTTCGCTTTGTACCCCTCCAACAGAATCATATTGCGTGGCAGTATAGGCACTTGGACGCATGACGACAGATTTGAGTTTGGCGGGAAAGAAGGTGTTTTGATTTACCAACAGCAAGCAAGCCTGACTAGCAGTGAGGACACGAATCTCATCAGTTATTTCAAGCCCATCAATGCCGCGAATCTCAATGCGCTCGAGAAACACCAATGTCAATTGCTCGAGCTGATCCCGTAGATTCTCTGGGAGACGGCAATAAATCGGCCATTCTTTCTCGAGTATTTCACGCCATTCCAGCGGGAAAGGACGGTGGTGGATTTCGAGGGTCGGTTGGGTTTGTTCCAGCTGAAGTAGCTTGGAAACAAGAGCAGCGGCTCCGATGGTTCCCGCTCCAATGAGGTATTCGATCATTTTTTTGGTTCAGGCCAATTTAAGTGGCGATGCAAAAATGCGTAGGTGGCTTGGCCGTTGATGGTGTGCGGACCGTTGAAGTACTCGATTTCAGTGCGTTCTGGAATCTTTAATTGCGCGTACAGTCGGCGAACTTTGGCGAATTCATAGGCCACCCATTCATCGGGAGCCACTCCGTCGTGATGACCGCGCTCGACCATGAATGGCCGTGGCGCAATAAGGGCAGCCATTTCAGCGTAGTTAAATGTGTGGCCTAGATCATATTCAAAGATCTCGTATTCGCCGGTAAAGATGTAGCTGTAGCGGGCGTCCACGGTCGTGTTCTTACGAATCCACTCATTAAAATCTGCTGAGCAAATGGAAAGGCAATATCGCGGCTCAAGTGCCGGAATACGCATGGCGGATTTACCTCCGTAAGACAGGCCATAAAAACCGATGCGTTTTTTGTCTATATAAGGCTGAGTTTCCAGCCAATCAAGAATTCGATTGTGCTGTGGGACAATAATGGAAAACAGTGACTTGCCCAGTGGGTTGGCCTTACGTTGCAACAATCGAAAGGCGTCCCGACCGCGGTAAGGGTTGTGCGGCGAGAACACAACAAAGCCGCGGTCAGCCAATTCGGCGGCGAACCCTTTGTAAGCCCGGAAGGCGCGCGATTGTTGGTCGCGCGTGATGGTGTCCATAGGTAAACCTTCAAGGCCATGCTGGCAGACCACGACAGGGCGACGTTCGTTGGGCTTTATGTCTTTGGGGAGAAGTAAGTAACCCCATGCGAATACATCTTTCCAAACGTCGAGCGTGACCTCATAGCCAGTCCATTTTTCGCTTTCCAGGATTTTTCGTGAACGCGGATTGAGGGGAACATCCGGTGTCTGGAATTTCCCGATTACTTCAAGGCTGAAGTGTTTACGGTGGGGTTGGGTGTGGCTGTGCCAGTTTTCGGCTTTTTTGTAATCGAGGCTCTTCCAAAACTGTTCTTTTCGGTGATATTCGGAGAAGCGAAGGAGATGCTGGGTGTGTTCTTCCAATTCGCGAACCATACGTTTTTGCCGATCTTGAGGGATGGGGCTATGAAGTGCCTTGGTGGGAGCTTTCGTTGAATGCCAGTTGGCAGACGGTGTGACTTGAAGGCCTTTCAAGAATATCTCTAATGATTTTTTATCAGCAAAATTTCCATGAAGTTTTCTGTCTGCCGTTATGAAAAAATGTTTCGGAGGAAGGCTGGTGCGTTTGGTGGCCTCCTGAAATTCATTGGATACAGATACAAGCGGGGGAGTCTTCAAGGCGCCGGGAGCAGCGCCACTTCTGCGTCCGGGACGTGCAGTTGGTGGGCCGGAGATTGTCGGGATTGCCGCGTGCTCAATGACCAAGAGGCGAGGGGAGATGAGGGCGGCCAGCTCCGCGTCTCCCAGTTGATTAAGTTGGCCGAAAATGTTGCGGTATATCGGTTCGTTCCACACTTGGTTACGGGCATTGAAATATCCGCTCACCAAGGTTGAATTGACACGAGGGTCCAGCGCGGCCGTATGTAGGGCCAGGAGGCCTCCTTCGTGATAGCCAATCAGCCCAATCGGTGCCGGATCGGGTAACTTTGCATTCTCAGTTTCAAACCAATTGAGGACAGCTTCAATTTTTCGAACTTCATAACCAATTACATGACGGCCCATTTCGAAGGCTTGTCGGTAAATCCATTCGCGGTGAGTTTGATTGGTGTAGGTGACGCGATCGGATCCGGAGAATTCATCGCTGCGGTTGATTAGCGTGGGGATGACGACCTGACATCCTGCGGCCGCCAGTCGACGGCCGAATTGGGATTCGGGCTTAATGCCGGGGGCAATACCGGCTACTTGCTCCGGGGTCTGGTCGGCATCTGGGATGGCCACCACGCGGGCACGAATGGAACCTGTCGGCGTGATCAGCAATCCTTCACCATGGACATTTTTAAAAACCGGCCAGCGGACGGCTTGGATTTCCATGTGGGCATCACGGTAACGAAGGGAATCACGCGTGGTGTTGGAGATGAATTGGAGTCCCTCAAAGGAAAGGAGTGGATCCACGGCGCCAATAGCCTTTCGCAGTTGTTTTCGGGCGGTGATTGGATCGAGTTCCTGCTGCGAACGCTGTTGGGCGGCGGATTCAATTTGCCGATCCAGAAAACGGCTAATCCCTGTGATCATTTGGGCGGATCGATCGCCATCTACGGTGAGCGGACGGGTGCCGGGCAGAGCGGCGACGGCGTCATGGCAAAGGGCGCTGATGCCGAGGACGCCAAGAAAAACGGAGCGCATGCCTGATGGCAACGCTCCGTGCTGATTCTGTCAATGAAAAGGCCTAGTGATGTTCGCCGACACTGGCCAGCTGCCGGTTGTTGGTGGCGTCGAAAATCTTGAATTGCTCGGCGTGGAACGAAGTGTCGGCCCGGAACTCGAGCTTCACCAGGTATTTTTTCTCGAAATTGATAATGAGATCTTCGTCTTCGCGGCGTAGCCGATCGAGCACATTGGGGTTTACGGCGACGCGCAGAATGAAGTCGGATTCATCCTTACCACGGGCTTTGAGGATCTCGGTGAGTTTGCGCTGGATTTCCACGCTCATGGTGATTGGGCTCTTTATGTTGCCGCGGCCATTGCAGTAATGGCATTCGTCATGGAAGGTGGATTGCACGCTTTCGGAATGGCGTTGGCGTGTCATTTCCATCAGGCCGAGCTGGGAGATGGGGAGCACGTGGGTCTTGGCTTTGTCTTTGCGTAGGCATTCCTTGACCTTGTTCATGACCTTGTCGCGGTCACGCCTTTGCTTCATGTCGATGAAATCAATAACGATCAATCCACCCATGTTGCGGAGCTTAAGTTGTCGGCACACTTCCTCAGCGGCTTCCATGTTCACGCGCAGGATGGTGCTACTTTGATCTTTGCCGCCGCCTTTGTGGCTGCCGGTGTTCACGTCAATGGCGACCAAAGCTTCAGTTTCGTCGATAACAAGGGCGCCCCCGCTTTTGAGGTTAACCTTGCGGGAGAAGGCGGCTTCGAGCTGTTTCGTGATGCCGTACTTGTCAAAGATTGGCTGGACCTCGGTGTAATGTTCCAGTTTTTTCTTGGACTGAGGGGAAACTTTTTCGACGAGATTTTGCATGCGCTCATAACCGCTTTTGCTGTCGATGAGAATACGGTCAATATCGTCGGTGAGAAAGTCGCGCACGGTACGCTCGATGAGGTCCGGTTCCCGGAAAACGCAGTTGGGGGCCGGTTCATTGTCGATACGGTCTTTTACTTCTTTCCATTGATCCATGAGGATCTTGAGGTCGCGAACAAAGTAGGCTTTGCGGCGGCCCTCGCCGGCTGTGCGCAGGATAGCGCCCATGTTGTCCGGAATATCAAGGTCCTGCAGAATGGATTTGAGGCGCTTGCGTTCCTTGGAATCGGAGATTTTTTTGGAGATGCCGAGCTGGTCAGAGCAGGGGAGTAGTACTAGAAAACGGCCAGGGATTGACAGGTGGGTGGTGGCACGGGGACCTTTGGTGCCGATGGGGCCTTTCTGGATTTGCAGGATAATTTCGCTGCCGGCGGGATATTTCTTAGGGATGTCCTTCTTGGAAATCCGAGGGGTTTTACGGCGTTTGCCTTTGCGTTCGATGACCTCGTATTGCTTCTCAAGGTTGGCGGGTAGGATGTCCCAGTAATGGAGGAAGGCGTTTTTCTCGATGCCGATGTCCACAAAGGCGGCCTCAAGGCGATCTTCCAGATTGCGGACCTTACCTTTGTAAATGCTGGCTACAATACGCTCATCGTTGTTGCGCTCCATGGTGAAGTCCTCGAGGCGATTGGACTTCATGATGCCAATGCGGGTTTCGAGGCTCTCGGCGCTGATTATGATTTCCCGTCCGGAAGGTTTCTTGGGGATGAGCTTGCGAACGAAGCGTTTGACTGAGGCGATGATGCCGGTTTCTTCCTGCTCCTTCTTTTTCGGGGCGGCGTCGTGGGTTTTTTGGGCGGGCTTTTCCGCTTCTTCTTTTACGCCGAAGGCCTTGTTTTCGGCCTTGAGGATCTCGGCCTCGTGAGTGTGATCGAACACGGGCTCATCGAGGATTCGGCCGTTTTCCATATCTTCACGACCTTGTTCGGATTCCTTTTTTAACACCTTGTTGCGCATGCCGCCTGAGGGGCGGAAGCTTTGGCTTTTTTTTCTTTTTCCAAAATTTTTGTTACTCATGAGTAAAAGTCCTTAGTTGTCTTTTTGATAGAGCCGCACGTTTTGCAACAGGCCCAAGGCCATCAGTGAACATACCACTGATGAACCACCGGAGCTAAGCAGTGGCAATGGAAGTCCAGTGACGGGCACCATGCGGATGTTCATGCCAATGTTTACAAAAACATGGCAGAACAGCAGCGTCACCACTCCCGTGGCGATGATGCGCCCTAGGCGATCCCGACAGCGACTGGCTGTCCGGATGCCGACCACGATGATCGTTCCGTAGAGCAGCACAACGAGTGTACTCCCCGCGAATCCGCTTTCCTCGGCTATGACCGAGAAAATAAAGTCATTGTGGGCCACACCCCGCGGCAAATAGCCGTAGGTGTTCTGGATTCCCTTTTTCCAGCCCTTGCCGGTAAGTCCGCCCGAACCCACGGAGATCATGGCTTGCGCCACGTTGTATGAATCTTGCCGCTGCAAAGCATGGGCTCGCCGGATCTCCGCATCCGTCGCTCCCGGGCCTGCGTAATGTTTGGCGTAATCCACGCCAAAATACACCATCAGTCGGCGTTTCTGGTAGTCGGGGAGCTGGATTGGTTTCCAGTCATTGGGCACGAAAAAAACGTACGCCAAAGCCAGTCCTACAATGAGGACAAAGCCCCCGATGAGTTTTCGGACAAAACTCGCCGGTGCGCCAGCCACATACATCATGGCCAGCCCCGTGGGGAGAATCATTAACGAAGAACCGAGGTCCGGTTCCAGCAAAATCAGTAAAAAAGGCAGCGCGGCCAGCCCGATTCCCTTTAAAAGAATGCGATAATCGCTCAATTCACCCCGCGGACGGCTCAAAAACGCCGCCATTGCCATAACAAACGCAATTTTGGCCATTTCTGAGGGTTGAAACTGAGTAATGCCAAAATCAAACCAACGCCGCGCTCCGTAACGGATGGAGCCGATACCGGGGATCAGCACGAGCGTCAGCATCAGGATATTCAGCCAGTAAAACACATATGCCCAGCGGCCGAGGGTGTTATAATCTTTCAGGCATAAGACAAAGGCGATCCCGATGCCCGCGGTGTAAAAAATGGCCTGCTTCACAAATGGCTGGCGGAGGGTTGAGGCCGTGGCAAACAGCTCATTGTTATAGGTGGCACTATAAACGAACAGCAGACCAAAGGTCATCAACCCCGCCAAAGCCACCAGCAGCACTCGGTCGAGCCGATGCCAGGGAATGAGTTGGGTGATAAAGTTCATTTAATTACCAGCGATATCGTTGCGTTCGTCGCGGGCCTTGAGTGCCTCAAAAATTTCTTTGGCGATAGGCGCACAGGTTTTGCCGCCGGAGGCCCCGTTTTCGGCCATCACCACCACTGCGTAGCGGGGGTTTTCGTACGGGGCATAGGAGGCAAACCAAGTGATCTTGCCGCCTCCTCGCACCTCCGCCGTGCCGGTCTTGCCGCATACGTTATAGCCTTCAATTGCTGCGGCTCGCCCCGTGCCTTCCTCTTCGGCGACATCCGCGTACATGGCCTCCTGCACCACCGCGAGGCTTTTCTGTTTCACAAACAAGTTGCTCCGTACTCTCGCTCGAGGGAATTGTCGGACGGCTTGGCGTTCATTGGGGTCCGGCGATTCGATTCGATCCACCAAGCGCGGATAATAACACGTGCCACCATTGGCCACCGTGGAAACCATGAGCGCCATTTGCAAAGGCGTCACCGTAATCTCGCCTTGGCCAATGCAGATGTTTGCCGTGTCACCATCAACCCAACCGTTGCGAATACGTTCCGGTGAAGGGACCTGTCCGGCGACTTCCTGTTCAGGCAGTAAGCCCGTGCGATCGCCGAGATGGAACTGGCGTGCCATTCTGATGATATGATCGGCTCCATGGTTTTCCGCCACGGCTTGGTGGATGAAATAATAATTGCTGGATTTTTTAAATGCCCGCTTGAAGTCGTAGAGCCCCGGGCTGGCGGTATCTTTGATACGGCGGCGGCCAATCCGATAGCTTCCCCGGCATTGGACGTGTTCGGCGGGGTCCAAGCCGTTTTCCAAAGCAGCCAAGCCGGAGATGATCTTGAAAATAGAACCAGGGGGATAGCGTTCCTGTGTGGCTCGGAACAACAGGGGCGAAGGCCGGTTTGTAAGGTAATGGTTCCAAAGCACGTGACTGATGCCCGGTGTAAATTCATTGGGGTCGAATACTGGGGCGGAAACCATGGCCACCACGTCCCCAGAATTCACCTCGGTTACCACGGCTGCTCCGGCCTTGATGCCGATCTCCCTAAGCCCGTTTTCCAGAGCTTCCATGGCGGCCTTTTGGATTTCAAAATCGAGGGTGAGAACCACATTGCTTCCAGGTTGAGGGGGGACTGGGGTGCTTTCAGCCTGACGATATCCGCGGTTGTTGACTTCTACGGCGCGTGTGCCGGGTTGGCCCCGGAGAAAGGCGTCGAAGGTTTTTTCGAGACCGAGTTTGCCAGCATAGTCAGGCAAACGGTAGTTGTAATTCAGTTGATCCTGCTCACTCCGGTTGTCGCGTCGCAGATGACCGACAAGATGAGCGACATTCACTGAAGAGTAACGGCGTTGGGGAGTGACTTCTAATTCGAGGCCGGGCACTTTCCAGTTGTTCTCCATGAAGCGGGCGACATTGGTGGAGGATAATCCTGAAATGACCGGCAAGGGCAGGGCGCGTTGATTGACAAAATGATTTTGCATATCCGCCGGCGAAATATCCATGAATTGGCTCAGACCAAGTTGTTGAGTGAACCGGTGGACCACTCGATGGCGGACATCGATTTCTAGTTGGGCGCTTTCCTCAACTGATAAATCATCTTTAGGCTGGCTGGCTCGCCATTCCTCTCGGAAATAATGGCGAAGCTCTTCCAGGTAAGCGTTCACCACAAACGTTGGCTGATCAAAGGCCAGCGGTCGGCCGTGGGTATCCAGGATGCTGCCACGAACCGCCGGTATTCGCACGGTGCGCATGGATTGAGTTTCCTGATCCTTCATGTATACGAGGGTCGTGGCCACTTGCACATACCAGAGACCGCCAAGGAGCAGGGCCGTTCCCAGAAGCAAGCAGGCGCCCACGTGGTACACGCGGGAATCTCGATCACGTTGGGCTTCTGGGCTATCCATGGAAACGGGTGCCTCGCACAATACGGGTGGTGGTGTCGTAAGGAGCTGCCAGAGGTTGCTCCTCCACGGATCGATCGAGCCATGCGAGTAGCGGGAAAAAGAGCACTGCAAAAAATCCGCTCCCCAAAATCCCAACAGACCATTGCCAGAGAGTGAACCAGCCCACCAACGGTTCATGGCCTGAGAGCATTAGTAACCCCAAGGTGAGCGCTGGAACGAGTCCGCCGGCAATGGCGCCGAGCGCGAAGCGTGGGCCGATGTGGTGTTGCGATAGGCTGTGGACATTGAGATGCACCACCAAGCCTAGGATGTAAAGGGGGGCGAGCGACGCTCCTACCGGCCCGGAAGACAAGGCGCTCTGAAAAAGTGAGCCGCCAATGGCCAATGCGGTAACAGCGGAGATGGGGGCGCGCAGGGCCACGACAAGCATGAGCGCAGGCAAGGGATCCAGTTGAGCACCCGTGAGTTGCCTGGGCAAATGCCAAGCCGATGCCGCATAAATCGAAGCCAGGGCAGTCAGCAAAATGGTGAGGGTAAAAAAACCTTTCATGGCATGAGCACCCAGACTTCGTTAAGTTTGGAGGAGTTCACAGCGAGTTTCACGCTGGCCTGCGTGGTGAGCGCACCCGGAGCGGTGGCGACGGCCGTTAGTTTACCAACGGGAATGCCGCGTGGGAAAATCTCGCCCAGACCGCTGGTGTAAAGTTGGTCTCCTGCGCGGGCTTCGGTGTTAGCGGGGAGATAGAGCAGCTTGACCAAGGTGGGGTCAAACACGGTGCCCCCGCTGGCACTGATGATGCCGCTCTCGCCGGTGGCTTCGATGGTTACTGAAATGCGGCAAGCCGGATCGCCGAGTAGTGCCACACGGGAACGGTGATCATGCACTTCCTGAACGCGGCCAACGAGACCTTGGCTGGACATCACAGGCATGTCCACACTGACGCCGTCTTTAGTGCCGAGATCGATCAGTACAGAGCGCCACCAATTGGCGGGGTCGCGGCCGATGATACGGGTGAGGCGCGGGTTCCACTCAGGTTTGGGACGGAGTTGGAGTTGGTCGCGAAGGGAACGATTTTCGCGTTCTAAGGATTGGGTTTGGCCAAGGCGCAGTTCGAGAATTTGGTTTTGGCGTTTCAGTTCACGGATTTCCTGCAGGAGCACTTTGCGGGGAGCGGTTTGATCGACGAGAATATCGCCGGTGGCTTCCATAGTTTTTTGAGCGGAAAAAAGCGGGATGTGAAAGCTGGCGAGCACGCGTTTAAAGCGTGCGGAACTGCCCGGCGATAGGTTGAAAAACACTATTGCCAGCAGCAGCACGAGGCCGGTTGCAATGATGTATGGCCGGTTGTTCATTTCCCCTAACAGTAGGGCAAACGAACGACGGGGAAATCAATCAGGCGGTGGCGGCGGCGTTGCGCCAGTAATCGATATTTTGCAACACCTTGCCAGTGCCGTTGGCCACGGAGATCAGGGGATCATCCGCAATGGTCACAGGTAACTGGGTTTCTTTGGCCACCAATCGGTCGATGCCGCGCAGGAGTCCGCCGCCGCCAGCCATCACAATGCCGCGATCCACAAGATCGCCGGAAAGTTCCGGCGGGCATTGCTCGAGGATTTGGCGGATGGATTCGAGGATGGCGGTGAGCGGTTCCCGGAGGGCGTCCCGGATTTCCTCGGACCGTACGGAGAGGGTGCGGGGCAGCCCTTGGCTTAGGTCGCGGCCTTTCACTTCCATGGTGAGTTCGTCCTCCAAGGGAAAGGCAGAGCCGATTTTCAGTTTGATTTCCTCAGCGGTTCGTTCGCCGATCAAAAGGTTATGAGCGCGTTTCATGTGGTTGATGATCGCGCTGTCAAATTGGTCGCCCCCGACGCGCAGGCTGGTGGCCTGCACAATGTTGGCTAGTGAGATCACGGCAATCTCGGCTGTGCCGCCGCCGATATCCACAACCATGTTACCGGCTGGTTCGGCCACGGGCAGCCCGGCGCCAATGGCGGCCGCGAGGGGTTGTTTGATGGGGTAAAATTCACTGGCACCGGCACGGGTCACAGAATCCTCGACCGCGCGCCGCTCCACCTCGGTGATGCCCGAGGGCACGGCAACCACCACGCGTGGCTGGACGAGCTTGCGGTGATGCACTTTTTGGATGAAATAGCGGAGCATTGCCTCGGTGACATCAAAGTCGGCAATGACGCCATCTTTCATTGGGCGAATGGCTTCGATGTTGGGCGGGGTACGGGCGAGCATCGCCTTGGCTTCGCTGCCCACGGCGAGCACGTTCTTGGTGCCGGACTGGATGGCGACCACGGAGGGTTCGCGCATGACGATGCCGCGGTCTTTCAAAAAAACCAATGAATTGGCCGTGCCCAAATCAATTCCAATATCGTTGGAAAACAGGCCTTTTATTCCCTCAAACATTTAAAAAGTGTGACTCGGGCGTGACAATGCGGTTCGACAAGAATGCGAACAAGCAAAGGTTATTCAGGAGTTTTCCCCGAAAATGGGTATAAAATGGTGCCAGAGGGCGGATTTGAACCACCGACCAAGAGCTTATGAGTCTCCTGCTCTACCACTGAGCTACTCTGGCAGCCGTCAGAGGCGCATTATCTGGCCAAAAAGGGCGCTTCTGTCAATGGCTTTTGCGTTTTGGGGCGCTTTTTGCCAGAATATCGCTTGCCAAGGTTGAGCGCTTGCTCTAGTTTCCGCCGCTGCAAAGGAAATGGATAGGAAAGTCAAAGCTGAGACGATTTCGGAATTCGGTACACATGAGAAGGATACCGGTTCTGCTGATGTACAAATTGCGGTCTTGAGCCGCCGGATTAAGCATTTGGAAGGCCATCTCAAGGCCAATAAGAAGGATCATCACTCCCGCCGCGGTTTGCTCATTATGGTCAGCCGCCGCAAGCGCCTGTTGCGCTATCTTCAAGGGAAGGATGTTAACCATATGACTGAGCTGAAAAAACAGCTCGGTATTCGCTAGTTCAGTTCCCAACTTTCCCGGGCAGGGCGACGCGACGTCTGCGCCCGTACTCAAAAACCATCGCGATACAATCGCTGTGAGCGGAGCAATTTCATTCAGCCACCTTACGAGGTGTTTGACTGAAGTTTCTCCCGCAACCAGCCAAAGACGAAAATGACTAATGACCAAGTAACCGCCAAAGTTGGCGATAAAGAAATCACGATCGGCAGTGGCCACATCACCAAACAGGCTGATGGCACTGTGACCGTACAAATGGGCGAGACGATTGTAATGACAGCCGTCGTCGCCGCCACCAAAGGCCGTGACGGCCAAGATTGGTTCCCGTTGCAAGTGGATTACCGCGAACGCGCTTCGGCGTGTGGTGTAATTCCCGGCAATTATTTCCGCCGCGAAGGCCGCCCGAGCGATAAGGAGATTCTCACTTGCCGCCTCACCGATCGCCCCATCCGCCCGCTCTTCAACAAGGGTTGGTTCAATGAGTGTCAGGTGTATGGCTTGTTGCTCAGCGCTGATGGCGAAAATGAGCCGGATGTGTTGAGTATTCTCGGCGCATCCGCTGCCTTAATGGTGAGCGACATTCCGTGGGCCGGCCCGTTGGGCGCGGTGCGCGTGGCTCGTATTGACGGCAAGTTCGTCGCTAATCCAACGAACGACGAAATGGCTGAGAGCGATCTGGACTTGCTTTATGTTGGTAATGAAACCGACGTGGTGATGTACGAAGGCTCGGCGGATCAAATCACCGAGGCCGACTTCATTAAGGCTCTAAAGTTTGGCCAGGAATGTTGTGTTCCGCAGATCGAGGCTCAGAAAGAACTCGCCAAAAAATGCGGCAAAGAAAAGCGAGACATCAGCGATCAACTGTTCGTGGTGCCTCCCGCTATCTTTGAGAAAGCCGAGGAGCTCGGCGGCGGCGATCGCATTGTGGAAGCGTTGCTCACCGTGGCCAAGCTCGAGCGCGAAAAGAAAGTAAGCGCCATCAAAGATGAAGTGGCTACCAAACTCCGCGAGGAGTTTGGCGAAGACGAGGTCACCGGCCCTGTGGTGGATCAAGCCTTTTACCACATCCAAAAGACCGCCCTGCGTGGCCTGATTCTGGAGAAGGGTAAACGTCTTGACGGTCGTTCCCTCGATGCACTGCGCCCCGTCCAATGTGAAGTGGGCGTGTTACCCCGGACTCACGGCTCAGCGCTCTTCACCCGCGGTGAAACACAAGCGCTAGTGACCACTACTCTCGGTACTACTGATGATGCCCAACGGTTCGATAGCTACACCGGCGGACCGGATCGCAAGCAGTTCCTTCTCCATTACAACTTCCCCAACTATTCGGTTGGTGAAACGGGTCGCATTATGGGCCCTGGTCGCCGCGAAGTGGGCCACGGCGCGCTCGCGGAGCGCTCACTGCTCCCCATGCTTCCGATGGATGACAACTATCCGTACGCCGTGCGGTTGATCGCTGAGATCCTTGAATCCAACGGCTCCAGCTCGATGGCCAGTGTTTGTGGCGGTAGCTTGGCCCTAATGAACGCGGGCGTGGAAATGAAAGGCGCGTGTGCTGGTATCAGCATTGGTATTTGCACCGATCTTGATGACGACGGCAAGATCACCGATCACCGAATCCTGACTGACATCATGGGTTGGGAAGACGCCTTCTGTGACATGGATTGCAAAATCGCCGGCTCGAAGGAAGGTATCACCGGCTTCCAATTGGACCTGAAACTCAAGGGCCTGCCCATGAGCATCATGGAAGAGGCAATCGAAGCCGCCCGTGTAGCGCGTCATAACATCATCGATACGATGAACGAAACCATCAGTGAAGCGGGTGAGATGAGCCCGTATGCCCCGCGCATTACGCAGCTGAAGGTAGACCCGGACAAGATCGGCCTGATCATTGGGCCGGGAGGCAAGAACATCAAACGCATCGTCGAAGAGTCCGGTTGTGAAATCAATATTGAAGACGACGGCACCGTGAATATCTACTCCCTCAACCCTGAGGGCATGCAGGTGGCCGTGGAGGAAATCGAGGGCATGACCGCTGAGCCCGAAGTGGGCCGCGTGTACGAAGGTACTGTGGTGTCGATCAAGGACTTCGGTTGCTTCGTGGAATTCCTGCCTGGCAAGGACGGTCTCTGCCATATCAGTGAGCTTTCTGATAAGCGCGTCGACAAGGCTACTGATGTGGTCAAGGAAGGCGATCGCATTCCTGTGAAACTCATCGGCGTGGACGAGCGTGGCAAGGTGCGCCTCTCCCGCAAAGCAGCCATGGTCGACAGCGGTGAGATTGAAGCCCCCGCTGAAGACGAAGGCAGCAACAACAGCAAACCTGAGCGTGAGGTGAGCGATGAGGAACCCGAGGTGGGTAAGCTCTACCAGGGCACCGTCGTGACCGTTAAGGAGTACGGCGCATTCGTCGAATTCCTCCCGGGCCGTGACGGACTCTGTCACGTCAGCGAATTGGCCAGTGCCCGCGTGAAAAACGTGGAAGATATCGCCAAAGTGGGTGACAAGATCTGGGTGAAATTGCTCGAGATCGACGAGCGCGGCAAGGTGCGTCTCTCGCGCAAAGCCGCCCTTGAGGAGCGTGAAGCTGCCGAGGAGGAGGCGTAAGCCTCCTCTCGCGGCTTGCGTCCGCCCCATTCATTCGGTTAAATCCCGACGTGCTCAACCAGCAAACACTGGCCGGCCAAGCCAGCTTTAGCGGCATTGGCTTGCACAGCGGCAACAAGGTCAACATGACCTTTTTGCCCGCGCCCCCCAATCATGGCATCCGCTTTCGTCGGGTGGATCTCGAAGGTCAACCGGAGATCGATGCTTTGGTGGAGAATGTTTCGGAAACGAATCGCTCCACCACGCTTTCCAAGGGCAACGTCAAGCTGCATACCGTGGAGCACGTGCTCGCTGCGTTTTCCGGTTATGGTATCGATAACGCCATGGTCGAGCTCGATGCCAATGAGCCGCCCATAGCTGACGGCAGTTCCACGCAGTACTGCCAGATGATCGAGGAGGCGGGCATTGTGGCACAGGATGCGCAGCGAGATATTTATCAGCTCGAGGCCCCCATTGAATTGCAAAGCGGTGAAACGCAGATGACCGCATTTCCGTATGACCGCCTTAAGATCACCTGCACCAGCGCAGGAGATAATGGCCGCTTCACGCAGCTTTTCAGCGTCGAGGTGAATCCCGACACATGGCGCAATGACATATCCCGCGCCCGGACGTTTTGTTATTACGAAGAGATTGAGCACCTGTTTAAAAACGGCCTGATCAAAGGCGGTAGTTTGGAGAACGCCGTCGTCATTCGGGACGATGCGGTGCTCACTAATGAACCGTTGCGTTACAGTAATGAATTTGTCCGGCACAAGATTCTCGACATCATCGGGGATCTTTCGCTGGCCGGAAAACCCATCGGTGCGCACATCGTTGCCGTGAAGCCTAGCCACGCGGCCAACTGTGAAATGGCCCGGAGGATTCTTTCTCAAATGCGTAAGCCCAAGCAAACGGCCGAAACTTTTGCGCCGCCGCCGGAAAAGGAACGGCAAGCTACCGTGGCTGTGGAAGAAAAAGCCCGCGAATCTATTGTGCAGGACGGCGCGATTCTCGACGTAAGCCAAATCATGAAGGTCTTACCGCACCGGTACCCCTTCCTGATGGTCGATCGCGTGACCACCATCGACGGCAATCACATTGTCGCCCAGAAAAACGTTAGCATTAACGAGCCGTTTTTCGAAGGACATTTCCCGAACCACCCGATCATGCCCGGCGTACTTCAGCTGGAAGCCATCGCGCAAGTGGCCGGCATTCTGATGCTAAAGAAGGCGGAAAACATCGGCAAACTGGCTTATTTTATGGCCGCTGAAAACGTGAAATGGCGCAAACCCGTGTTGCCCGGCGATATTCTGACCATTGATGTGGAGCTGACCAAATCCCGTGGCAAGATCGGCAAGGCGGTCGGTAAATGTTCGGTGAACGGAGAGGAAGTGAGTGAAGCGTCGGTGACCTTCATGCTCATCGATAGCGAGGTGTGATGAGCGAGATCCACCCCACTGCCGTGATCGAGGAAGGCGCGCGAATCGGCGAGGGCTGCCGCATCGGTCCCTATTGCGTGATTGGGCCCAATGTTATTTTGGGGATTGGGTGCGAGTTGCACTCGCACGTGGTGATTGATGGCCATACCGAGATTGGTTCAGAGAATACCTTTTATCCGTTTGCCTCGATTGGATTGAGAACACAGGATTTAAAATGGGACGGGGGCACCACTTGGACGCGGGTCGGCTCCAACAACACCTTCCGAGAATATGTCACCGTCCACAGTGCGACCGCCGACGGGGACGCTACCGTCATTGGCTCTCACAACAATCTGTTGGCCTATACGCATGTCGCGCATGATTGTCAGCTAGGAGATCACATCATCATGTCGAATGTCGGCACCTTGGCCGGGCATGTGATAGTGGAGGACCGCGCCATTGTGGGTGGTCTGGCTGCAGTGCACCAATTTTGCCGCATCGGCACTATGTCGATTATTGGGGGGTGTTCCAAAGTGGTTCAGGATGTGCCGCCTTACATGATGGTGGATGGCAATCCGGCGGCGACGCGCACGCTGAATAAGGAGGGACTCAAGCGAAACGGCGTGAATGAGGATACGCAGAAATCTATGCGTCAGGTATACCGGATCTTGTTTCGTAGTGAACAGACGTTTACCAACGCTGTGAAACAGGTGCGAGCCGATTTGGCGACAAGCCCTGAGCTGGAACACTTACTGGCTTTCATTGAATCCAGCGAACGCGGGATTGCTAAATAGCAATCATGGACTTTTTCATTTTCTCAAAGCGGCAACATTCTTCGTAGCCGCATTCATGCGCGAGTGTTACGGCGCGATCCAAATGCATCCCGACTTCATTTGGCGCATGAGCATCAGATCCGAATGTAATTTGGACACCGAGTTGGCGGGCCAGTTTCAAGATATCAGGATGCGGGTAAATCTCTGCGCAATCTTTTCGCAGACCGGCGGTGTTCAGCTCAATGCAAGTTTTGGTGTCGGCGCAAGCGGTCAGGAAATCTCGATATAACGGTACACAATCGCCCTCGGGCACAAAGCCAAACTTCTTGGGCAGATCCGTGTGCCCGATGATTTGGAATAAGTCGGTCGCAGCAGCGTCGGTTAGATTTTTAAAATAGGCGGTCCACACCTCCATGGTGTCTCGGTCACGCCATTGGTTTAGGGTAGCCGGATCATCAATTGCCCAATCGCCCAAATAATGGACTGAGCCGATGAAATAATCCCAGTCATGCAGGTCGGCCATTTCCCGGATCCACGGTTCCTGTCCGGGCAGGTAATCGACCTCTAATCCAAAGCGGATTGGCAGGGTGGGGTGATCCAGTCTAGCCTGGTCAACTTTCGAGGCGTATTCGGTCAATTCACTAGCGCGCATACGCCAATCATCGAAATCATCCTCGCGCATGGGGGAGTGATCGCTGAGGCCAATCTCAGGCAAGCCGACCTCAATTGCACGTGCGGCATACTCCGTCGGCTCGCCTTTGGCGTGGCGGCAGAGTGGCGTGTGCATATGGTAATCGGCCGGTAACGGCATGCGCACAGCATAACCATCGGCAGGCGTGGCGGGAAGGGATTTGATTGACAGTCGGCGGGTCGCCTCCCATCCTCCAACAGCAAATCCAACCGGTATTTGCCCCGCTTGTCGGGGTTTTTTGTTTTATGGCTAATACAATTCTCGTGGGAGCCCAATGGGGCGACGAAGGTAAGGGAAAGATCATCGACGTGCTCACCGAGCAGGCGGATGTGGTGGTGCGGAGCCAAGGCGGCGCCAATGCTGGTCACACCGTTCGCGTGGGGGCCAAGGAATACATTTTGCATTTGATCCCCTCGGGCATTTTGCGACGAGGCAAGGTGTGCTTGATTGGGAACGGAGTGGTAATCAATCCCACGTCGCTCGTGGGCGAATTGGATGGCCTCAAGCAAAAGAAGGTGAACGTCAAAGGGAGACTGTACATCAGTGATAAGGCGCATCTTGTGATGCCGTACCATTGCGAGTTGGAAGCTTGCGCCGAACGCATCAAGGGTAAGAATAAAATCGGCACGACCTTGCGCGGTATTGGGCCGGCTTATGGCGACAAGATCGCCCGCACCGGATTGCGAATGGCGGATTTGGTGGACACCAAAAACCTTGAATCTCTATTGCGTACGCGAGTGCGTGAGGCGAATCGCCTGATCAAGGCCTTTGGCGGCAAGCCCGTTTCCTTCAAAGCGGTTTATGGGGAATACAGCAAGGCTGCCCGGCGGTTAAAACCGTTTGTGGCGAACACCACTAAGATGCTGCACGATGCTTTGGCTGCGAAGAAAGAGGTACTCTTTGAGGGTGCGCAGGGGACCTACCTGGATATCGATCAGGGAACATACCCGTTTGTGACATCCTCCAACACCACCTCGGGTGGCGCCTGCACTGGTTCAGGGATGCCGCCGAACAAGGTGGATCACGTGCTGGGAGTGATTAAGGCTTATACTACACGCGTGGGTGGTGGTCCGTTCCCGACAGAGGATGATGATATTGGCGATATGCTTCATAACATGGGTCGTGAATTTGGTGCCACAACCGGTCGGCCGCGGCGTTGTGGGTGGTTTGATGCCGTGGCAACCCGTCAGGCTGCGCAGGTGAATGGCATAGATCAATTGGCCATCACTAACATAGACGGTTTGGACAAGTTGCCGGAGATTCGCGTGTGCGTGGCCTATAAGTTGCGTGGAAAAATAATTGATTATGTGCCGACCATTTCCGAGGAAATCGAGCAAGTGAAGCCCGTTTATGAAACATTCCCCGGTTGGCAAACGGATACGACCAAAGCCAAGACATGGAAGGATTTGCCGCCCAAGGCGCGGCGTTATCTTCAGGCGATCGCTAAGATGATCGATGCCAAGATTGTCATCGCGTCGATCGGGCCTGCCCGTAATCAAACCATCTTCGTATGAGCGCACGCGCGGCCAAGCTAAGCGCCGCCGCGCAGGAATTGCTGCCGCTGCATGTGGCGGTGATCATGGATGGCAATGGGCGCTGGGCCAAGGAACGCGGGTTGCCTCGTATTGAGGGGCATCGGCGCGGAGCGGAATCTGCCCGCGCGATTATTAAGGCCGCCTCGGAAGTGGGGGTTCGGTATCTGACTCTTTACACGTTCTCGGTCGAAAACTGGAATCGGCCCAAATCTGAGGTGGACGCGATCATGAAATATCTCGCGTACTATCTGAAAAAGGAGACGCCGGAACTGAATCGAAGCAACGTGCGGTTGGATGCAATCGGGCAGATCCATCGATTGCCAGAACCGGTTCAAAAACAGCTGGAAATATCCCGGCAACAATTATCCAAAAACACTGGTCTGACACTGGTACTCGCCTTGAGCTACGGCGCACGTGCGGAAATTGTAGATGCTTCGCGGGCCATTGCAGAAAAAGTTCAGTCGGGGGATTTGGTGCCGGAAGAGGTTACAGAGACCATGTTCGGCATGCACCTGTACACCAGCCAGATTCCGGATCCTGACCTTCTGATTCGAACCAGCGGAGAAATGCGGTTGAGCAATTTTCTGCTGTGGCAGGTTTCCTATGCAGAGATGGTGGTGACCGAGACACTCTGGCCGGAATTTCGTAAGGCGGCGTTTTACGCAACCTTGGAGGAATTCGCCAAGCGACACCGCCGATTCGGTAAGCTGTAGACAACTTTCACCGCTTGGGCTCGACCTTCATTGGGTCGGCCCGTAACGTCGGAACTTCATGGTCGCCCCGGAAGAAGCCAGTCCGAGCAAAGGCAAAGTTTTTGCGCAGCGATTGGGGAGCACCTCGTTCCTCTACGGGGTGTTGATGATCGGACTTTTCAGCTCGAGCAGACAACTTTCTCTCATCGCCTTCGGCGGTATCATCACTTTGCTGGGGGTATTAGCGTTGATGGAGCTTTATGGTATGGCTGAGAAACGGGGGCTCAAACCGTTTCGTGGATTGGGCATTGCCATTGGAGTGGCCTTAACTGGTTCTGCGTTTTGGGCTCTTGGTATACACGGTCAACCGGATTTGGCCTTGGACATCGAAATCGCAATTCTGTTGTGTGCGGTTCCGGTGCTGGGCGTTGCACAAATTCGAAGGTACACGAATGAGGATAAAAGTAGCCTAGCTCCACTGGCCGCGACTGTATTCGGTATCATCTATGTGGCAATGCTGTTGAATGTGCTGCAGAAGATTCGGTATTTTCCAGACTTGGAAGGGCATTGGTGGCTGATGTTTTTTATCGTGGTCAGTAAAATGAGCGATACTGGGGCCTATTGCACTGGGCAATTGATCGGGCGCACTAAAATGATACCGCGAGTAAGTCCTGGGAAAACTTGGGAGGGATTTGCTGGGGGGATTACCTTTTCAGTCGTGGCCGCGTGGATGTTTCTCCATTTTGCCGGGGAACGTTTTGGGGCAATGCCTTTAATGCATGCGCTGATCCTTGGCGTAGTGCTGGGGGTGGGGTCGGTTTTGGGGGATTTGGTTGAATCACTTTTCAAGCGTGAATCAGACATGAAAGATTCAGGGAGTTTCTTCCCGGGCGTTGGAGGCATTCTGGACATCCTCGACAGTCTGCTGTTCAATGCGCCGCTCATGTACCTGTATCTCAAGTACATTTTGCCGTCATGAAAAAGGTCGTCTTACTAGGGAGCACCGGTTCGATTGGCACCAGCACCTGCAAAGTGGTGGAAGATTTGCCGGATGACCTTGAATTGATTGGCTTAGCTGCTGGACGGAATGTGGATTTGCTTCGGGAACAGGTAGCACAGTTCAAACCACAAATGGTGTCAGTCACAGACCCGGTCGCGGCCAAGGAGCTGGCCAACGAATATAACGGTGCCCCAGCCGTTGAGTGCGGCGATGAAGGTTTGTTGGCCTTGGCGACTTTGTCGGAGGCTGATGTTGTGTTGATCGCCATTGTGGGCACCGCTGGACTGCAGCCGGCGCTGGCGGCGATTCGTGCGGGTAAAGATATTGCGGTCGCTTCAAAAGAAATTTTGGTGATGGCTGGTGAAATAGTGATGGCCGAAGCCCGCAAACACGGCGTGAAGGTGTTGGCGGTCGACAGC
This sequence comes from Verrucomicrobiales bacterium, assembly GCA_038139415.1. Taxonomy (GTDB): domain Bacteria; phylum Verrucomicrobiota; class Verrucomicrobiia; order Limisphaerales; family UBA1100; genus UBA1100. The sequence goes on from JAYOSV010000013.1 coordinate 33,132, forward strand.
GAACACTCGGCGATTTTTCAATGCCTCGATGGAAAGCCGGCCAATAGTATTCGGCAAATTTGGCTGACCGCATCTGGCGGTCCGTTTCGGGAAAAGCCCGCCGACGAATTTGCTGGGATCACCGTCGAAGAGGCTCTGAAACATCCTTCGTGGGAAATGGGTCGCAAGATCACCATCGATTCATCGACGCTGTTTAACAAGGGGCTCGAAATGATTGAGGCGCGGTGGCTATTCGATATCGAAATGCCGCGCGTCAAAGTTGTCGTGCATCCGCAGAGCGTGATTCATTCGATGGTGGAATTTGTAGATGGCTCCATGCTGGCGCAACTCTCTACGCCTGATATGTGTCTGCCTATCCAATATGCGCTGACGTATCCTGCCAGGACGGCCAGTGACCGTGTTCAAACCAGTTTGGCTGAGATTGGGCGGCTGGATTTTGAGGAGCCGGATACCGACCGCTTCCCGGCTCTGGGCCTCGCTCGACGTGCCGGCGAGGCGGGGGGGACATTACCAGCGGTACTTAATGCGGCTAATGAAGTCGCGGTGGAGGCATTTTGTGGGCGGCAACTTAGCTATTTGGGCATCACGGAAACGGTGGCTGCTGTGATGAAGTCCCATGAGGTGGTGACCCAACCGTCTCTAGAGGAAATCCTTGAGGCAGATTCTTGGGCTCGAAAGGCCGCGAAAAACTTGGTTTTGGATGCGTGATTGCGCATTGCGAACAGGCCACTTTTCTGACATATTCCCGCCCACATCTGAGGGATGGCTGATATTCTAAACATAATTTACGTGGTGGCGGTCGTGTTCCTGCTCTTTGGTGCGGCCATTTTCGTTCATGAATTCGGTCACTTTTGGGTCGCTCTGAAGCGCGGCTTGAAGGTCGAGGAATTCGCCATTGGCTTTGGGCCGATCATATGGAGCAAAACACACGAAGGGATTCTCTATTCCATCCGTGCCATACCCGCGGGCGGCTTTGTTAAACTGCCGCAGATGCTCACCAGCGAAGCGATTGAAGGGAAACCTGAAGGTCCAGCTGATGAAGATTCAGAGAATAGCGAGGGTGAGCCGCCGGAACCGGTGGAGGAGTTGCCGCCGGTTTCTCCATTATCCAAGATTCTCGTGGCATTTGCGGGGCCGTTGATGAACGTCATTTTTGCAATTTTGATCGCGGTGTTTATTTGGCTCGTTGGAATTCCAAAACCCATCAATGAGCCTGTGGTGGGTTATGTGGGCGAACAGTCCGAGGAGTACACTATTGGCGCGCGGCCGGGTGATCGGATTATGAATGTGAACGATGAGCCGATTGAAACTTGGCAAGATGTCGTTTATGCCGTGCTGGACAGTGAAGGGGAAACGGTGGCGGTTCAGGTGCAGAGAGGCGAGGAGCAACGTCAGTTTGATTTGCCGGCAGGCACATGGAGCGGAGGGATCCGGCGGATTCGTCTGGATAATCAAGATCTACTTGAGGTGATGAGTTTTGAGACGCCTAGTCTCTTGGGGGATGTGGGCTTCAAGCCGGGAGATGTGGTGCTGAGTGTTAATGGACAGAAAGCCTACAGTCAGTATCAACTGCTGGATTTATTGATGGCAGATGCTGGGCAGATGAAAACCGTTCATGTGACTCGGGGTGATCAAAAGGTGGAGCTGCCTTTTGAAACGCCGGATGTCGCCGGGGTTGCCGTTGAACAGGTGGTTACAGAGGACGAAGACGGCTTGGCGACCCCGGCCTCCAAGGCTGATGTGCAAGCGGGGGATGTAATCAAAAGCGCCGCGGGTGTTAGGGTGACTAGCACGCGCCAGTTGGTGGATATCATCCAGGCTCAGGATAATAAAGAATTTGAACTGGACCTGCTGCGTGGTGACAAAGGAATCCAAGTTCCCATCACCCCGAAAGACAATCGCTTGGGGGTGGCGTTGAAACAGGATATTGGGCTGGTCTTCAAGCCCGAGCCCATTCGTTACAGCAAAGAACTAGCTCATCCGTCTCCAGCGGCGCAGATCGGGGATGTGCTTGATAAGATCGCCATCACGTTTAAGGCGCTTGGGCGCGGCAAGGAATCGGGCGTGGGGGCGAAAGATTTGAGCGGGCCCGTTGGGATTTTTGGAATGCTTGCCATTCAGGTGAATCATGACCTGCGGTTGGCTCTGAGCTTTCTGGTGCTATTGAACATCAACTTGGCTATTCTAAACCTGTTGCCGGTGCCAGTGCTCGATGGCGGGCATATCCTGCTCTCCATCATTGAGTGGATTCGCAAAGAGCCGGTCAGTGTGAAAATTCAGGAATGGGCCACCACTGCGTTTGCAGCGCTGCTGCTGTGTTTCTTCGTGTATGTGACGTTTGCGGACGTGAAACGCGTACCGTTGTTGCATGATATCTTCAATCGCGACACTGAAAAGGTGGAGCAACCGGTCGGTTCCGGCGAGTAGTATGCAATATTGCGCCTCACCGTATCGCTATCAACGGCGTGCGTCCCGGCCTGTGGTGGTCGGTGATCCCGAACAGGGTGGTGTGGTGGTGGGGGGCGATTATCCGGTGGTGCGCCAATCCATGCTTACCAGCAGCACGCTGGACACCGAAGCGTGCGTCGAGCAATCGATGGCCTTGGTAGAGGTTGGTTGCCAAATCGTTCGAATCACAGCCCAGACCAAAAGGTACGCCGCCAATCTCGAGCAGATTGTTGCGGGCATTCGAGAGCGTGGTTCCAATGTGCCGGTGGTGGCGGATATCCATTTCAAACCCGACGCGGCATTGGAGGCGGTGAAATGGGTGGAGATGGTCCGAGTCAATCCGGGGAATTACGCCGACTCCAAGAAATTTGCTGCGCACGAATACACCGAAGAGGAGTACGCCGAGGAATTGCTTCGGATTGAGGAAGAGTTTGGCCCGTTGGTTGACGAGTGTAAACGCCTCAACCGCGCGATGCGAATAGGTACCAATCACGGCTCGCTGAGTGACCGCATCATGAATCGATACGGCGATACGCCGTTGGGGATGGTTGAGAGCGCGCTGGAGTTCGCGCGGATCGCCCGGGATCGGGATTTTCACAACTTTAAGTTCTCCATGAAATCCAGCAACCCAAAGGTGATGATCGAATGTTATCGCCTGTTGGTGGCCCGATTGGATGAGCTAGGACCGGATTGGAATTATCCATTGCACCTTGGCGTGACGGAAGCTGGGGAGGGCGAGGATGGTCGGATCAAGAGCGCGATCGGGATCGGGTCGTTGTTATGTGATGGGTTGGGCGATACAATTCGCGTATCGCTGACGGAAGATTCCCCCAACGAAATTGCCGTTTGTAACGATCTGCTTGCACAGATTCCGGAACTGATATCGCCCGAGACGGGAGTCGATGGAGTGAAGTTGTCGTATGATCCGTTCGACTATGCTCGCCGAAGCTCAATTGAGATTGAATTGGATGAAGGAATCCGTTGCGGGGGTGAGCAGACGATTCGCGTTATTGTTGGCCAAAGTGCATGGGATAAATTAGCCCCGAAAATTCGGCCGGGCGATGATGTGCGGCCTGAGGGGGTTTATGAAAATCTTGATCTGCTTGAAGTAGATCCGCGGGAGGAATTCACCCCTGATAAAGAGGGGCAGATGATCACGGTGGCCGATGGTGTGGATCTCCCCGCGATCACGGCGTTCCGTTTACTGGCGGCGCGTTTGAAGGCCCTCGGGAAGAATAATCCGATTCTGCTCAAGGATTGTCTGGATTTCGATGAGATGCCACTGGAACCCAATGTGGCATTGCTTCGTGCGTCTGTCGTGATTGGAGCCTTGCTGTGTGACGGCATTGGCGATGCAATTTTAGTGCGCGGCGAAAGCGGGGCGGGGCAATCGCTGCGGTTGGCTTACAATGTGTTACAGGCAGCCGGGTGCCGTTCGTTCAAGACGGATTATGTGGCGTGCCCGAGTTGTGGGCGCACGTTATTCGATTTGCAGGAAGTGACAGCTCGAATCAAGGTCCGCACAGAACATCTCAAGGGTGTAAAGATCGCCATCATGGGATGCATTGTGAATGGGCCAGGGGAAATGGCCGATGCGGACTTTGGCTATGTGGGCGGGGCACCCGGGAAGATCAATCTGTATGTTGGGAAATCGCCCGTGCGGTTCAATATCCCGGAAAAGGAAGCGGTGGAATCCCTCGTGGACCTGATTAAGGAGCACGATAAATGGGTGGAACCGATCGAGGCGGATTCATCAGACCAGTAATTGGTCGCGTCCCTTGGGGATGAACTCCAAATGATGCTGGATAAAGTTCCCTAAAAAACGGCCAGCGGTCATGGCTTGTTCGCGCGTGGGTGTGAGTGTGATGATCGCGTCCCAATTCAGCACCGCCATCTGTTCCATGAGCAGGCAAGTCCCCTTATCTAGATTGTCGTCTAAAGGTGGAGCCAGCCCTAGTTCGTTGAGCGTCTTGATTTCCAGGGCATAGGTCAAAGCTGGCCGAGCTGGGTTGTTTTCCAAATGTTTCAGTAGCGTCGTGAAAATCGCGTGAATGCCGGGCAAGGCGTGTTCCGGTTCGGTGGCTCGTTCAATCAACCGAGTGGCATAGGCGAATAGTTGAAGACGCTTTATGTCCAGACGGAGATTCGGGTGATTGGCTAGCGGTTGCACCTCACGCAGTGCGTGGAGATCAGATTGGCGGCTGCGGCGATATGAGAAATCGGCTTCAAATAGCAAGTCGAGTTTGCCTCGCATGGGGCTCTTCGCTCGCCGAGCGCCTTTGGCCACTGTGCTGAGTCGGCCGTGCTCTCGAGTTAGCCAGTGGACGATCAAGCTGCTGTCCGTCAAAGGGCGGACACGCAAAATGATACCATTGGCTTTTTCATCCATGAGCCAGAGTATCAACAGGAAAGCGTTTGGATAGTTGGGTTAAGAGGCGATTTTCCTCCCGTTTCATTCGTTGTCGATCGTCCGGGGCATGATCATCATGGCCATGAAGATGGAGGACGCCGTGGATGAAATAACGGGCGAGTTCGCGGCCAAGGGAGACATTGTACCGTTGGCTGTATTCGGCGGCCACGGCCGGGCAGATTAGGAGTTCACCATCAAGCACATCGGCTTCCGAATAATCGAAGGTGATAATGTCCGTCGGACCTTTATGTTGCAAATGCGATTCATTAACTTCAGTCATGCGCTTTGCGGTAACAAAGGCGACAGACAGGTGGTAGGAAGGGATTTGGAATAGTTGCTCTAGAGTGATCGTTGCGGCCTTTTTGAATTCACGGGAAGCGATTCGGTGCACGCGTTGCTGGTTGCGGACACTGAGGATCTTCATTCCCGGTTCCGTCGCGTTTCGTAGGCGTTGATGATTTTCTGTACCAACGGATGCCGTACCACATCATGTTGGCCAAACTCTTTGATGACGACACCTTCAGTCTGGCGCAACGTCAGCAGCGCCTCAATAAGACCAGACTGTTTCGATGGCGGAAGATCGATTTGTGTGGGGTCGCCTGTGACAACAGCTTTGGAGTGATAGCCGAGGCGGGTTAGGAACATAAACATCTGTTCATTGGTCGTGTTTTGCGATTCATCCAGAATCACAAACGCATTGTTTAGCGTGCGGCCGCGCATATAGGCAAGCGGAGCGATTTCGATGGTCTCGCGTTCCATGTGTCGTTGCACTTCCTCGGCCGGAACCATGTCGAGCAGGGCATCGTGCAAAGGGCGTAGATAAGGACTGAGTTTTTCGCGTAAGTCGCCGGGGAGAAAGCCCAGTGCCTCGCCTGCCTCAACCGCGGGGCGGGTTAGGATGATGCGGGATACATCGCCGCGCTGGAGGGCGCTCACAGCCATGGCCATGGCGAGATAGGTTTTGCCCGTGCCCGCGGGGCCTACGCCAAAGGTGACATCGTGGGCTGTGATCGCCTGAATGTACTCCTTTTGGCCAACTGTTTTCGGAATGACCGAAGGCTTTCTCGGGGAAGTCGTTATGGTTTGATTCTTTAATCCCTTGAGGGCCTCGCCCCCGTCCTCTTTGACGGTTTGGATGGCTTTCACCAGATCACGTTGGCGGGGCCGCTGGCCGGAGTCTAGTTGATCTTTGAGAGAGGCGAATACATCCTTAGCATGCGTCAAGTTTTCGTCATTTCCTTCTAGCTTAATCCAACCATCCCGGGAGGTGGCTTGGATTTCCAATTCTTCTTGGAGTAAGCGAAGGTTGGCCGGGTTGTTATCAAATAACTGTTGGGCTTGGCGGGCGCTTTCGTACTGAAGGGTGACGGTGGGCATCTTATTGCTCGGCCAAAGCCTTTCGAAGTTTAGCAGCGGTTTCGGTGAGTGCCTCAGGCAGCACAGTGGTTTGGCCGATTGTGGGCATAAAATTTGTATCCCCAGACCAGCGCGGGACGATGTGCCAGTGGAGGTGCTCTTCAATGCCGGCTCCGGCAACGCGTCCGAGATTAAGGCCAATGTTAAAGCCATCCGGATTCATGGTGGATTGAATCGCGCGCTTGGAGGATTGGACGAGCTGAAGTAATTCGAGATTCTCTTCGTCGTTCAATTCGTCTAAGTCGCGCACCTGTTTGTAGGGCACAATCAACACATGGCCGCCATTGTAGGGATAGGTGTTGAGGACCGCATAACCGTGGCGGGATCGACGGATCACGTAGTTTCCCACATCGTCCTCAGATTGGCCGATTTGGGTGAACACTGAAGCATCGTCTGATGGATTCTTCGGGCCGAGAATGTAATCAATGCGCCAGGGCGCGTGCAGTGCTTCCATTGGACGTAAACTATGCCCGGGGCGGGGCGCTTGTCAAAGGTGGTTATTCGTCCAGCAGCGATTGAAATTGCACCCTCGTGCGATCAAAGGTGCCTTGGATTTCCTGTAGGAGCGTGTGGCCCACTTCGAGTTCACCTGATTTGATGCTGATCTCAAGTCGAGAACAAGCGTCGGCCAATTGGCTGGCACCCAGATTGGCGCTGCTGCCCTTGATTTGATGAGCGATATTGGCGGTCTGTTCGTGGTTTTGATCCGCTAACGCAGTATGCAGCTCGGTTAATTGTGAATGGGTTTGGTCCAGATACATCAAGATTATTTCACGAAACGTATCAGCCTGGTCGGCGGCTCGTAATTGATCCAGTTGCGTGGTGTCCAGCAGGGGGATTTCTGATTCGGAGGTCTCTTCCTCTTTGATTTCAATCCCTAACGATTTTTGCAGGGCGATTTGCAGTTCCTTCAGTTGAACGGGTTTGGAAACAAAATCATCCATGCCGGCCTCAATGCAGGCGGCGCGGTCGTCTTCCTGGGTGTTTGCGGTCATCGCGATGATGTAAACCGGCTCGCGGGTTTTGTCTTCCAACTCCAGTTTGCGAATCCGTCGAGTTGCTTCGAGTCCGTCGAGAACGGGCATTTGGCAATCCATCAGCACGATGTCGAACTGGTCTAGGTTTGCATCCAATACGGCTTGGCCGTGTTCGCAAATCTCGACTTGATGGCCGAGCTTAGTCAGTTGCAGGGTGGCCACGCGCTGGTTGATGGGATTGTCTTCGGCGACCAAAATGCGCAAAGAATTGTGCTGGTTGCCGGAGTTGCTAGTGGAGGACTTAGGTTTATGAGTCTTTCCGGTCAGGGCGTTTAAAAGAGCTTGATGGAGTCGGTTTAAACGGACGGGCTTAAGCAAGGTGCCGGAAACGCCCAAGGTGCGCAGCATGCCGGGATCCACTTTCATTCGGCGCGTGGTGAGTAGGACGATTTTGGTGTTCGCGTTTTCAGTGGAGGAATGAATTTCCTGAACAAGATCCAGCGCATCCCCGTCCTTGAGATTGAGATCGAGCAGAATCAAATCGAATGGGCCCAGTTTCGCCAAAGCGGATTGGGCCTCCTTTTCGGAGTTAACAGGCGTCACATTAATCTGCATTTGGGCGGCATATTCCTCGATGGCGTTGCGAGCAAAATCGTTGGGGACAATGATCAGGAGTGAACAGCCGGATAATTCCTCTGCATATTGCTGAAGCTCGCCTTCTTCTTTTTCCAATACGGCTGTGAAGTGAAATTGGGAGCCTTCGTTCGGAGTGCTCTCCGTCCACATATCGCCATTCATCATTTCGGTGAGTTGGCGGGATATGGAGAGGCCAAGGCCTGTGCCACCGTAACGGCGTGTGGTGGAACCGTCGGCTTGCCGGAAAGCATCGAAGATTTTATCACGCATTTCCGGGCTGATTCCGATGCCAGTATCGGCGACGGTGAACTGAAGTTTCACGTCGCCACTGGTTTCGTTAATGGCCCGAACTGAAGTTTGGACTTCGCCTTCCTCGGTGAATTTTACTGCATTGCTGATCAGATTCAGAAGAATCTGCCGAAGTCTCCCAGCGTCACCGCGATATTGTCCATCAAGTAATGGCGGAATATGGCAGTGCAATTCAACGTGGTTTGCCTCAGCTCGGAGAGCGTGCAGTTCGACCGCTTCCTCGATCACTTGGCGGAGGGGAAACTCAGCTTTTTCAAGTTCCAAGCGTCCTGCCTCGATCTTGGAAAGGTCGAGGATGTCGTTCAGAATTTCCAGCAAGGCGTCGGCACTGGTCCGGACTGTATCGGCATATTCCTGCTGTTCCTTCGAGAGTTCAGAATCGAGCAGCAGATCGATCATGCCGATGATACCATTCATCGGGGTGCGGATTTCATGGCTCATCACGGCAAGGAACTGAGCCTTCATCTGGGCCGCTTCCAATGCCATGTCGCGCGCACGCGCGGTTTCACGTTCAGCCAGTTTTAACGCTGTGATATCACGGGAGATTCCGATCACACCCGTGGTAATACCCGAACGATTGGTGAAGGGTACCTTGGTGACCGAGGCCCAAATGTCTCGTCCATCGGTGTCGGTTTGTTGCTCCACTTTGTTGATGATCGGATTGCCGGTGAGGATGACGCGTTGTTCGTCCTCATGGAATGACTTGGCCAAGCCGTCGGGGTGGAAGTCATAATCAGTTTTGCCAACAATATCCCCGGGCATCTTCAGTCCAAGCCGCTTGGCCAGCGCCGCGCTGCCTTTGATGAAACGAGACTCAGTGTCCTTGATGTAAATCCGGTCAGGAACATTTTCCAACAGTGCGTTGAGTAGGTCTCGCTCATACGCAAGCTGCTCCTCCATTTCATGCCGTTCGGTTACATCCCAAAACATGCACTGGATGCCATTGATGTTTCCTTGGGAATCGAGTAAGGGGGTTTTGACCGTTTCTATATAGATGTCTTCATCGCCGCTTCCGTGAATCTCGGTGGTATCATAGATCTCACCGGTTTCCATTACGCGCATATCGTCACGACGGTACTTGTCGGCAAGATGTTTGGGGGAAAGGTCGTAATCATTTTTCCCGAGGATATCCTCTAGTGGCTTGCCGACAGTTTGGCAGAATTTTTGGTTGGCAAAAATAAAGACACCTTCGAGGTTTTTGCGGACTATGTTTTGCGGGATGGTTTCTACCAGTGAATGGTAGAGCAGTTCAGAATCGCGCAGGGCTTTTTCTGTTTCCTGTTTCTCCGTGATATCCACCACGGTGCCTTCGTAATACAGGAGCTGGTCGTCCTTGTTTCGTACGGCCCTAACATTTTCTGCAATCCAGATTAGTGAGCCGTCATTTTTTTTGACTTGTGAAACGAAATTATGGATCACATCCCGTTCGGTCATGATCTTAATAAATTCTTCGCGGCGTTGAGTATCCACATATAATTCCCGTGAGACATCCTCCATTTGGTTGATGAGTTCATCCGGAGAATCGAATCCATAAATTCGTGCTAGCATTGGATTGGCCGAGATGAATTTGCCATCCGCAGTGGTTTGGAAAATACCTTCCTGAACGTGGTCGAAAATGCTGCGGTATTTTTCCTCAGCCATTTCCGCACCGAGTTCCTGGATGAGGAGTTCAGCGTTCTCCTCTTTCAGAAGATTGATTTGGTGGCGGTTTTCTGCAAGCGCGCCAGCTTGGATGGCCAAGCCTTCGAGTAATGAAATTTGTGAATCGTTCAGTGAGTGGGTATCTGGGCTGGCGACACATAAAGCCCCGACCGTTTGGTTATTCGCAGAGAAGGGGAATCCGGCGTAAAACCGAATGTCACCTTCGGTAACGGGCGTCAAGTGGCGGATGGCTTCGTGTTCTAGGGCGTTTTCAGCGATGATCGGGGTGCCGCGTTCGACGCTGATGGCGCAGGGCGATTGATCCCGTGGGGTGGAGCCGGGTGCCCAACCATATTGGGCCTTGCACCACTGCTCGTTTGGGCCTGTGAAACTGATGGTGGCGAAGGGCACCTGAGCCACATGAGAAGCTAATTGGGCCAGTTTGTCGAAGACAGGCTCGGGGTCGGTGTGCAGTATCTGGAGGGCATTCAGCGTTTTTTGCCGTGCTTTCTCCGAGGGCAATGATTTGGATTTGTCGTCCGCCACCGGCGTTCCAATGTCGCACTGGGGCCAGTTGGTGGCAAGCGTAGTCTGGTGTGAATAAGTTGGAGGTGCGCCGCTTGACCCGTGCAGTCGCACCGCCTAGTTTTGGATTATCGCATACGCGATCAAGGAGGAAACATGAAATTCAATGGTATATTGGGCGCTGTTGTGGCGGGGGTAATGTTGTGGCTGCAATCAGGCTGCGTGGGTTTGGTGGCGGTCGGGGCCGGGGCCGGGACGATGGCTTACATCCGCGGCGACTTGGAGGTGGAATCAACCAAGCCGGTTGAGCAAGTGCTAGCGGCGATTGAGCAAACTTGCACAGAATTAAATTTCAATATCGACAAGAAGGAAACCAAGGCGTTTACCGGCACAATGGTGGCGGATGGCGATTTTGGTCGAGTGGTCTTTAAGGCTAAAGCGAAAAGCCCTGAGAAGACGGAAATTTCTATTCGGGTGGGGCCGTTCGGCGACAAAGGCGCCTCGGAGTTGATTTACGAGAAGCTTAAGCCGAAGCTTTAGTCCTTCTTCAAATTCAGGCAGAGATAATCAAGGTACTCGGTGATCTTGGCCTTCAGATCGGTTCGGTCGATAATAGAATCGATCAGGCCGCGTTCCATTAGGAATTCTGCTGTTTGGAACCCTTCGGGTAACTCGCTTTGCGTGGTATCTTTAATAACTCGCGGCCCCGCAAAGCCGATCATTGCTTTGGGTTCTGAAATAATTAAATCGCCCAAGCTGGCATAGCTGGCCATGACCCCTGCGGTTGTGGGGTGGGTTAGGACACTCAGATACGGCAGGCCTTGCCGACCATGGTAGGCGATCGCTGCACTGGTTTTGGCAAGCTGCATGAGGCTGAACATGCCTTCGTACATGCGGGCGCCGCCACTGCTGCTGATCACGATTGCGGGCAGGCGGCGTTCGGTGGCTAGTTCAATGATCCGTGTGATCTTTTCGCCGACCACTGAGCCCATGGAGCCGCCCAGAAAATTAAAGTCCATCACACCCAAGGCAACGTCATGATCGCCCATGCGACCGATTCCGGTAATGACGGCGTCCTTGAGGCCGGTTTTCTCTTTATGCTTTTCCAGCTTATCGGCATATGCCGCAGTGCCAGTGAATTCCAGCGTATCCACGCTGATCATATTCGCCTCAGTCTCCTGAAACGAATCCGGCTCTGTTAGTGCATTGATGCGGCCCCAAGCGGTTGTTGGAAAATGATGATTGCAGTGCGGGCAGACTTTAAGGTTTTCCTCCAGTTCCTTGTCGAAGATCATCTCTTCGCACTCTGGGCATTTGGTCCAGAGACCTTGTGGAATCTCCCGCTTTCTGGATGTGCCGAGGCTGACGGGGGTTTTCTGAATGGCCGGCTCCACATCAGTGGCCGGCGTGACAGCCGGTTCCACCGTTTCCAAGCCAAGCGTTTTTTTGGGTGTATCTGCCATAGTGGGCGTTAAGCGCGCCGAGAGCATGATGCTGAGATTCAGGGGTAGGTCACAAGCTAAAATTAAAAAGGTAATGCACGGGCCAATGTGAGTACATCCACCAGTCGGGCGCCGGATTTTCTCAACGCGTGCGCCGCGGCACTGGCCGTGGCGCCGGTGGTCATCACATCATCAACCAGCAAAAATCGGTTTCGACTGATGCTAGTGGGACAATGGAATGATCCAATTACGTTGCGAAGCCTCTGGTTGCGGGGGAGGTGAGTTTGGGTTTCTGTAAAACGGACACGCTTCAGCAGGTTTGTTTTGATCGGTAATTCGAATAATTCACCGAAAAATTCAGCAAGCCGGTTTGCTTGATTAAATCCGCGTTCGCGTTCTTTTGTTGGGTGAAGCGGAATGGGGATCAAGGCTGTGTACGTTGTTTGCGTGAGCGCCGTGCCTTGTCGGCAACAATGTCTCAGGAACGGTTCAAAAAACTCATGCTGATCATACTTGTAGCGGTGAATAATTTCGCGCATGGGCCCCTGTGCGGTGAAGACTGAACGCGCCTGATGAAACTGCCAATTTGCTTCCCGGCAATTAAGGCACGCAGAATTGGGAGACTGACTTGAGTCAACAGGAAGGCCGCACTGGGGGCACCAAGGCGGCTTTGTCCGTCGAAGTAATTTTTGGCACGCCCGACACACATAACCCTGCGAGGCGGAAGCGAAATGTTGCTCGCACAGTTGGCATCGCTCTGGATAAGCGATCGCCAGCGAGGAATTAATCCACTGGCTCAGCGGACTGTGGATCATGGCGTAAGATATACCATGCCATTGCAGCAAGCAAGGGTGTCGCTACCCATCCATCGCTGGGTTTGTTGTCTCCCCAGAAGACGTGGGTGTTTACGGGAGAGCTAATGAAGCTGTTGGTTTTCAGGGCTATAATCCAGCCTGCGTGGATTCCGATGGCAACAAAGAGGTTTCCGGCTCGCTGAAAGGCGCCCGCCAGAATGAGTCCGGCTAGGAAAAGGTTTACTGCGTACGCTGGCCAGTGGGGATCATTGGCAAAGTCATGGATGAATTGGGGGAACGCCGTGAAACCTGTATTCCAAGTAATCTCGGAAATGGTAGGCCTCTGATCAATGAAATGGACGCAGGCAAAGAGCAGGGCGCTTAATACAGCAGCCCAACGCCAATTCATGTCGCGGCGCAAGAGTCCGAAGAGCATTCCACGGAACAGGGTTTCTTCCAGAATTCCCACGACGATGGCGGCGCCCAGCGTATTGAGCCAGTGCTTTCCCCATTCACCGAGCGGATGAGCCGGGCGGAATTCGCGAGCTTCGAATATCAATCCTAGGGCCGCCACGGCCATCAGGGAAGCCAGGCCGATGAGAAGCCCCATGCCGATATTTTTTTTGGCATTAGGAAAATCTGCCCAGCCGAGTTCCGTCCAAGATCCGATTTTGGTGACTCGCCACAGTATGCTAAGGCCGAGCAGGGCTAACAGCATTAGACAGCGGTTGAAGTAGCGATGGAAATCGTCGTGGGATTCTAAGAAATTCAGGAAGCTTAGAGCGGGTGCATCAGAAAACACGGCCATCCAAGCCACAGGGGCCATAATAGCGGCTCCGATAAACACAATTAACAGGTAGACGGCGATGGCAGCAGTGTTGCGCACGAAGGGGCAGTACACTTTGGTTAGGTTGGAGCCAAGCGATTTTTGTTGAACGAAGAGCGTTCGGATTGTTCGATTGGCGCCGGACAGTTCAAGAGGGACGAATATCGAACTCATTGAGAACAGAAAATTCGGTGACTACCGGTTGTTAGAGCGCATAGCCAAGGGCGGTTTGGCGACCATTTGGTTGGCGAATAATGCGGAGGGCAGGCCGGTGGCGTTGCGCGTGATGCACGATACATTTCGGGTTGGTTCCTCGGGACCCAAATTGTTTCGGCGCGGCTGCCAGGTTATGGAGAGTATGCCGCCACACCCCAATGTGGTCGGATATCTGGGTCAGGGTGTGGTAAAGGGGCGCGAGTTTGAGGTGCTGCAATATGTGGAAGGCCAGTGTCTGCGTGAATTAATGGTACGGGATGATGCGCGGCTGGGTGAAATTCTCAGCGATATTCTGGTGGAGTTGGCTGCCGCGCTTGAGCATGTGCATGATTCAGGCTACATGCATCTGGATGTGAAGCCGGAGAATGTGATCATCAGTCGAGGGGGGATGACCTATTTATGTGATTTTGACACCGCGCAAGTGATCCCAAATAAGCCGATGAAGATTGAGAAGAAATCCGGCACCCCATTTTACATGTCGCCAGAGCTCACGAACGGTTGGAAATTTGATCAACGAGCGGATATCTATGCCTACGGCGTGACGCTGTATGAATTACTCACTGGCGTGAAACCGTTTGAGGGGCAGACGCAAAAGGCCATGCTCGCCAATCAGCTAAACCCGCGGTATCGCATTCGTAAGCCGCGAGAGTTTAACGAAAATATTCCGATCAAATTGGAGGAGCTGATTCTGAAATGTATTAATTACATTCCCGAGAAGCGGCCTCCCAACATGACCCTGTTAGTGCGCGATCTGAACCGCGTGTTGGGGGTTCGATGAGCGGTGGGTTTTTAAAGCGATACTGGTTTTTGGTAGCGCTGCTCTGTTTGATTCCTGTGGGGCTATGGGCGCCCGAGCCGGGTCTGTATGTTAAGGAGCAGGGCCACATCATTCCTGTGTTTGTGGGCCTCATGTTGGGGATATCGGGGTTTTCAATGGATGCCTCCAGTCTAGTGCGGCAGGCGTTTAATTGGCGGGCAATTTTACCCGTGTTTTTGTCAACCTTCGCGCTGGCGCCTGCCGCGGCATACGGGTTGGCACTTTGGTTGCGGCCGGAAGGAGACCCACACTTTCTACCAGCCATGATGATCATGGCGGCGCAAGCCGGTTCATTGGCCTCCGCACTGGCGTTGACTATGATGGCTGGAGGGAACCGAGAATTGGCTCTGGTGGTAACCGTGTTATCCAATTCGCTGACCGTCTTCTTGACGCCACTAATTTTGGAAAGAGCGGTGGGGGCCACAGTGCAATTCGACACGATGGCCATGGTGTTACGGATGCTTCTGATTGTGCTATTACCAATCCTGATTGGCCAATTATTGCGCCTTAAATTGTGGGCGCGCGCGGAGTCCTTTCGGCCGGTCTTGAAGGTTGTGCCGCAACTGATCATTTTATTATTTGTGTATGTCGGCTTTTCCTCGGGAGCGGATAAATTGGGGCAGGGCGGGGGATTTTTGCTTCGATTTTTGGTGGCTTGCTTTACGTTGCATACCTTTCTCTTGGGAGTGATGGTGCTCGTATCCGGGATGCTTAAGCTTTCGTGGCCCGATCGTACGGCAGTGATTCTTTGTGGATCGCAAAAGACATTGCCCAACGGGATTTACATTTGGAGTCATTTCTTTCCCGCCAATCCGTACGGGGCCGTACCGTTGGTGCTATATCATTTGTTTCAGTTGATCGTGGATACATTGTTGGTTTCGAAGTTCGAGAAACTGAATGGTGTCAAGAACGTGAATAAACATTGATTCACACATCAAGTCTCCCTAAAGTGTGCTTCTCAACGCGCCTTGGAGAAATTCATGAGCGACAAACAATCCGACGGTCACGGTAATCTGACCTACTATATCATTGGTGCCATCGTAGCAGCGATTGGCGCAGGGTTCTTCATTCCTGAAATTGCCGTCAAATTCAAGGTTGGCGGCGAAGTCTTTCTGAGTTTGCTCATGATGATGGTGGTGCCTTTGGTGATCTCCTCCGTGATGAGCGGTATTCTCGGTTTGGGCGATGTGCGTAAGCTCGGCAAACCAGGCGGCGTCGCGGTCGGGTATTACATGTGCACCACCGTGCTGGCTGTGACGGTGGGATTGATTGCCGTCAATATTCTTAAGCCCGGGGTGAACAAGGAATTGGCTGCGGCTAAAGAGAAGTGGGAAGATGCAAGTGGCGACGAAAAGGTAAAGGCCGAGGAGGAGCTCAATGCCTTAAAGGCTAGTATCCAGAAAAATCTCGATGATTCTGCTTCCAGTAACGAGGAAGCTGCTCATGCGGTTGAGGCGGAGAATAAGCGCAAGGACGCGGCCAAAAACGAGGAAGCGGCACAGGAGCGTAAACAAGAGGCACAGGCCGCTCTAGTCAAAGCTAAGGAGGCTTTGGCGAAAGATCCTGAGAAGGAATCCTTGCAACAACAGGTCATGGAGGCTGAGGCCAACAAGGACAGTGCTGACAAAGCTTACGCCAAGGCTTGGCTCAACGTAATGCCGCAGGGGAAGAGAAAACGATCTGGGATATTTTGGAAAATATCCTTTTGATGTTGGTAACGGATAATTTGTTTAAGTCTGCGGCCGAAATGAGTCTATTGCCGCTAATTGTCTTCAGCATCATTTTTGCGGCGATGCTCACCACGATGGGCGACAAGGTTTTTGCCATCACACGCATGATCAACCAGGCAAACGCTGCCCTGATGTCTTTCGTTATGCTGTTGATGAACATCGCGCCGATTGGTATTTTTTGTCTCGTGGCATCCAAGTTTGGCGAGGCTAATCTAGAAGGTAAGCTGGCCGAGATGGCCGGGCAACAGGGGTTCTACATTATCACCATTTTAGTGGGGCTCGGCTTTCACATGTTCGTGACGTTGTTTTTTGCCTACTGGTTTTTCACACGCAAGAATCCGATCACGTTTTTCAAGAATATGTCGCAGGCTGTGTTGACGGCGTTCTCGACCGCAAGCTCCTCGGCCACGCTGCCTGTCACCATGGAGTGCGCAGTGGACAAGGCGGGGATCTCTGAAAAATCCACAAAATTTGTACTGCCGCTTGGCGCTACGATCAATATGGATGGAACGGCTTTGTATGAGGCGGCCGCAGCGATCTTCATCGCGCAGATTTATTTCCCGATCACGGGACAGGACCTAACGATGCAGACACAGGTGATTATCGCCGTGACCGCCACGTTGGCGGCCATTGGAGCCGCCGGAATACCGGAGGCCGGATTGGTGACTATGTTGGTTGTGCTAAACGCCGCCGGATTGCCGGTAGAAGCGATTGGCTTGATCCTGATGGTGGATTGGTTGCTGGATCGGTTCCGGACGGCCGTGAACTGCTTCGGTGACTCCGTGGGAGCCGCCATCGTGGACGGGTACATGGAGGACGATTCCGTGAGTTCCGTAGATCTAGAGCCTGAAGGTGCCGGCGCGTAAGGTCTTAGGCCACCAATTGCGGGATCACTTTGGCGCCTTCCACGCCGGTGAGGCGTTGATCCAGTCCGAGGAATCGGTAGGTGAGGCGCTCGTGATCAATGCCCATCTGCTGTAGAAGTGTAGCGTTCAGGTCGTTGATGTGCACAGGATCCTTCACGATGTTGTAGCTATGATCATCGGTTTGCCCGTGTTCATAACCGGCCTTGAATCCGCCGCCGGCAACCCAGGTGGTGAAGCACCGGCTATGGTGGTCGCGCCCGTGATTGGTCTCGGTGAGTTTCCCTTGTGAGTAGATCGTGCGGCCAAATTCTCCGCCACAAATGACCAGCGTCTCATCTAGCATTCCACGCTGTTTGAGATCTTTGATCAGGGCAGCGGCTGGTTGATCGATATCCTTGCACTGTTTCGGGAATTTACCGGGTAATCCGCCATGATGATCCCAGCCGCGGTGGAAGAGATGGATAAACGGTACGCCGCGCTCGGCCATGCGGCGGGCGAGGATGCAGTTGCGGGCAAATGAGCCGGGCCGTTGGGCGTCGGGGCCGTACAGGTCCGTCACGCTCTTGGGTTCCTTAGTAACATCCATCAACTCCGGCACGCTAGACTGCATGCGGAAGGCCATCTCGTACTGAGAAATGCGGGTTTGAGTTTCGGGGTCGCCGAATTCCTCAAACTGTTCCTGATTGATCTTGGAGATTCCGTCAAGCATGCGGCGGCGCAGATCGCGGTCGATTCCCTCCGGGTCCTTGAGGTACAACACGGGTTCTTTGCCGCTACGGAGATTTACTCCCTGATGTTTGCTGGGTAGGAAGCCGCTGCTCCACAAGCGAGAGTAAAGGGCCTGATTCGATGCTCCGGAGCCACGTGAGATCATCACAATGTATGACGGCAGATTCTTATTCGGGCTGCCCAAACCATAACTAATCCATGAGCCGAAGCTGGGTTTGCCGAGCTGCTGCGTACCGGTGAGAATATAGGTGATGGCCGGGTCATGATTGATGGCCTCGGAGTGCATCGACTTAATGATGGTGATGTCGTCGGCCACGCTGCCAATGTGCGGCAGAGTCTCGTTCACCCATGTGCCGTGTTGGCCCATGCGCTTGAATTCAAACATCGGAGCGACACAGGGGAACGATTTTTGGCCGCTGGTCATGGTGGTCAGCCGTTGGCCGTTGCGGACGGATTCCGGGAGTTCTTCGCCATGGAAATCGCGCATTGCCGGTTTGTAATCGAACATGTCGATATGGCTTGGGCCGCCCGAGTTAAACAGCATAATGATACGCTTGGCTTTCGGGGCAAAGTGGGGCACGCCGGGTAGACCGCCGCGTGAGTTGGCTTTGGGGGCGGCGATCAGATCTGGTGCCATCAGTGAGCCAAGGGCGGCGCCGCCAAGGCATTTGGCGGTGTTGAAGATTAGTTCGCGCCGCGTTTGCAGTAGGCCGTTTTGGTATGCGGGATCGGTGAGGTTCATGGCGGTTACAGTCGGGTGATTACTTCGTCGAGGTTCAGGAGCATGCTGGCCACAATGGTCCAAGCCGCGTGCTCAGCATTGTTGATGGTTTCGTCACGCTTAGATTCGCCCACATTAAGGAGCTTGTCGGCGGCTTCCGTGTTCTTCTTGAAATTCTCCAATTCCTCATTATAGGCAGCTACCAGTATGTTGGCCACGATGGGCTTCGGTTTGCGGGCGGCCACGAGCCGATAGCCGTAAGTAACGCGGTTCTGCGCGGTTTGGCCGCCTTCTTTTATCATGCGCTGGGCGAGATTACGGGCGGCCTCGGTGAACTGGGGATCGTTCAGGGTTACCAACGCCTGCAAAGGCGTGTTGGTGCGCGGCCGTTCTACCATGCATTTCTCGCGTGTGGGTGCATCAAAAATTGTCATTGAAGGCGCGGGCGCAGAGCGTTTCCAGTAGGTGTACATACTCTTTCGGTAGAGGTTCTCGCCAGTGTCTTGCCGGAACCGGACATTGCCGCCGAGACTAACCTCGTTCCAGAGGCCGGGTGGTTGGTAAGGCTTCACTCCGGGACCGCCGGCTTGATCCACCAGCAAACCGCTGACTGCGAGGGCATTGTCGCGCACAAATTCGCCCTGTAAACGAAAGCGCGGGCCGCGGGCGATTAGTTTGTTTTCCGGATCCCGATTGTAGAGCTCACGATCCAGTTTGGAAGATTGCCGGTAGGTGGCGCTCATAACGATTTGTTTGAATGTTCGTTTTATATTCCAGTCGTTGTTTACGAAGTCCATGGCCAACCAGTCGAGCAGGGCAGGGTGCGTGGGCCAGGCGCCTTGCGTGCCAAAATCGGAAACAGATTTCACAATGCCCTGCCCGAAGAGTAGAGACCAGTAACGGTTTACAGCCACGCGTGCAGTAAGCGGATGATCGGGACGTGTGAGCCACTGAGCCAAGCCAAGTCGATTGGCCGGGGAGCCCTCGGGCATGGGCGGCAGAAAAGCCGGCACGCCGGGTTTGATCTCTTCCTCCTTAAGCGGGTGCTCGTAATGACCGCGCTCCAGCACGAAAGTTTTACGCATGTTTCCAAGATCGCCCATGATCATGGTGTTGACCTTGCTTTTGTTTGCTGCAGCGATCTCTGCTTCGGCAGCGCGTTTTTCGGCCACCAGCTTTTGGTGGGGTTGATTGATATTATTTAGATAATGGTTGAACAACGTCTCCGTTTGCTTCGGGGTGCGTTTATCTGAAGCGATGGCGAGCAGGGGGGCAATGGGATTACTGCCGCTGACAGCGTTGATATCAGCCACGATCAATTCCCGGCCGTACAGGCGCACGTCGTCGATCTCAATGTTGTTGGCTTGCGCTGAATTGAAGCGGCGGCCAATACGGAATTCTTTTGGCGTTTGAATGGTGCCGTTTAGTCCATCAGCTTCGATGTTGTGTTCCTGCACTTTGCCGTTGATGTAAATTTTGGTGCCGGCGGCCTTGCCCTTGCCGTCATAAGTGACGAACACATGCGTCCACTTTTTGGAGGGCACTTTGGCTTTACTGACAACCTTAATGGCGTTGTCCTGCCATTTAGAAATGAGGTGTGTGCCCACAGAGCCTTGCTGCAGCCACAGGTCGAATCCGCGGAATGCATTTCCTTCATTCATTTTACTAAAGAGCGCGCCGTTGGCGTTACCAGCATCTGGTTTTACCCAGCAACCGAAACTGAAGGGCTGATTCCATTCCGGCGGTTGTACGCCCTTTACGTTGATGAAGCCGTTGCCTTCCACGCGAAAGGCCTGGCCAGACTGGCCAGCTACCGTGCGTCCGCCGCCTTCCCATTTGACCTCGTTCTTCTCATTCACAAAGTCAGCACCCTTGCGGTCCTTGAATTCATCGAGCGGAAAATGAGCCAGCAACCCTGCTGGTTCATTTGGTTGGGCGTCCACATTTTTTGCTGCTTCGACTGTCCATTTCTCGAACGTGGCCTGCACGCCTTTGCGGTGGGCGGCGATCTTCTCATTGACAGCTTTCAGCTTGGCCTCGGCGGCTTGGCGCTTGGCTTGGCTTTCCTTGCTGATGACATCGACCATTGGCGGGGCGTTGCCGCCACGAGTTTGTTTGCCGCTGTCGGCGTTGTTGTTGAAGAACGCGAAAAATTCGTAGTATTCCTTGTGCGAGATGGGATCATATTTGTGGCTGTGGCATTGAGCGCATTCGATGCTGAGACCGAGGAAGACATTGCCAGAGGTTTTCACGCGATCGACCACGTATTCCACACGGTATTCCTCTATGATCAAGCCGCCCTCATCGGTGGTGCCGTGGTTACGGTTGAATCCGGTGGCGATTTTCTGGGCCACCGTTGCATTGGGCATGAGATCGCCGGCGAGCTGTTCGGTGGCGAATTCTTTAAAAGATTTATTGGTGTGATAGGCGTTGATAACCCAATCACGCCAAGGCCACATGGTGCGCGGGCCGTCCGCGTGGTGCACGCTGCTGTCGCCGTAACGCGCGACATCCATCCAGTGAAGAGTCATCCGCTCGGCATAAGACTTGGAAGCCAGTAGGCGGTCGATAACCTTTTCGTAGGCATTCGGGCTCTTGTCATTTACGAACGCATCCACGTCCGTCAATGTGGGTGGGAGGCCGGTTAGGTCGAATGTCACACGGCGGATGAGTAGTTCACGGCTTGCTTCCGGCGAAGGTTTCAGGCCGTTGGCCTCGAGTTGTTTCAGGACAAAATGATCGATGGGGCTATGACCCCACTTCAAATTTCCCTTGGGTGGAGTCGGGGGGGTGGGGCTAATGAATGCCCAATGGCCTTCGTATTTGGCGCCTTGCTCGATCCAGCGTTTCAATAGGGATTTTTGGTGTGGCGTAAGGGTTTTCTTGGACTTGGCTGGAGGCATCATTTCATCAGGATCCGTTGAACTGATGCGTGCCCAGAATTCGCTGTCGGCCACGTTGCCGGGCACGATGACGTCTTTCTTGGCGTCAGCCTCCACATCCAGGCGTAGTTTCCCTTTGCGGCGGCCTTGATCCGGGCCGTGGCAGAGGAAGCAGTTATTGGATAAAAGTGGCCGGATATCGCGATTGAACTGCACGGTCTCGGGCAGTAATTCTTCGCCGCACACCGGCAGATGAGCGGATAGAATTCCCGCCATAAGCATGAAACGCCAAGTCATCATGAGACAAAGACGATAGCAAATTTGCCGTATTCGAGCAAATCGAAGGTTATTCGGTATCAGTGTGCTCCAATGTGGCCGGATCGTCCAGATTCAGGCTGATGATCTTCTCCATGGGCTTCTCCAGCGCTCGTGTACGCGTGCCGCTCAGATCATCATAATGGTTCTGAACCGTCGTCAACGATTTGCCCATACCCACCACTTTATCGCTGTACTTGACCCATTGCTCGCTGAACTGTTGGACGAGCTTTTGCAAATCGCCTGCGCGTTGTTCAACAGCAAAGCTAGCAACGGATTGGCGGATCAATGACAGGATCGCGTAGAGGGTAAGTGGGGAGCAAAGCACGATGCGTTTTTCCAGCGCGAAATCCATCAGCTCATGATCCTCCTGATTAATGAAGCTATAAATGCCTTCGTTCGGGATAAAGAGCAGTACGTAGTCTACCGTACCTCCGGCGGGGTCGATGTAGGAACGACCATTCACGGCTTTTACGTGGCCACGGATGTCGGTAAGAAATTTCTTCTTCTCGGCGGCGCGCGTGGAGTCATCTTCTGCCGAGAGAAATTGTTCGTAATGGGTGATCGGGAATTTCACGTCCATGTTCAGGCGTTTGCCTTTGGGGAGGTGGAACGTGAAGTCCGGTCGGTCGGTGCCTTCAGTGGTTTGTTTGTCGTAATTTTTCCCCTCCAACATGCCGAGCAAATTGAGGATGTCCTCAACCATACGCTCGCCCCATTGGCCACGAGCCTGGCTGCTGGAAAGAATCTGACGTAGTTGATTGGTGGTTTCGGTCAGGTTTTCAATGCGTTTGGCGGAGTTCTCCACCTGACCGTGCAGACGAGCCGTGCCTTGATTGAGTTGCTGAATGGAGGTGGTGATGTTTTGCAGGCTGGTGTCGATCAGTTCCTTTTTCTGGCTTAACTGCTCGCCAGAATGCTTCTCCAGTTTTTGGAATTCACCTCGGGCCAGCTCCAGAAACTGCGTTTGATTTTCGGTTAGTGCTTGCCGGGAAAGATTGCCGAAGGCCGTTTCGAGTTCATCTTCCGAACGCCTGCGATCGTCCAGCTCGCGTTGTTTCATTTTCCAAACGACAAATCCGCCCACGGAAAATCCGGCAATGAACAAAATGATGGGCAACGCCACCTCCATGTCCAAAGAATCCGGCGCAGGCTATCAAAAGGCAAGTGAAATGGTTCAGGCTCCCTTCTTGTGTGGCCGTCGCGGGCGGAGTAGGTTTGGAGATGGATTATCGGATCGTTGGGTTGGATGGGGGAGGGATTCGGGGCCTAGTCACCCTGAGCTGGCTCGAGCGCCTCTCCGTACGGCATCCCGGTTGGCTCTCTTCTGCAGATCTGCTGTCCGGCACCTCTACCGGCGGTATTTTGAGTCTGGCCTTGGCTGCGGGTGTTTCAATTGCAGATTTGCGCGATCTCTATCTCAAACGTGGCCCAGTTATCTTTGGTGATAGCTTGTGGGATGATATCACGGATGTGGGGAACTGGAACGGGGCCGAATATTCGGCGGAACCTCTGAAGACCGTGCTGCAGGATATCTTCGGAGACCTGACACTCGGGGATTTGAAGCAACGCGTGGTTGTGCCGGCGTTCGATTTGGACAATGGCTCCGTGGAACCGCAGGAACGTCAGTGGAAGCCTAAAATTTTTCATAATTTTCCTGGGGCGGATAGCGATTCGACTTTTCCATGTTGGAAAGTCGCCCTCTATACCAGCTTGGCCCCAACGTTTTTCCCTGCAATGGACGGCTACATTGATGGCGGTGTGTTTGCTAATAGCCCCGGCATGATCGCGCTCGGTCAAACGCAGGATTCTCGAAATACTGGGAAGATTCCGGCTCTAAATGAAATTCGTCTACTGGCGCTGGGTACCGGCCGCTCGCTGAACCGGATAGAGGAGGCGAACCCGGATTGGGGTATCCGGCAATGGGCTCGGCCATTACTGCAGCTGATGTTTCAGGCGGATATGGATACGACCGATTACCAACTCAAACAATTCCTCCGCGAACGCTACCATCGAATGGACGTTGTTTTCCCAGAAGGAACCCACATTCCCATGGATGCCGTTGGTCAAATGGACGAACTGGAGGCATTCAGCCGGAGCGCATCACTGGACTCGACCCACGGTTGGATGGCGCAGCATTGGCTTTGACTCGCGGCAGCGAAATGTCTATGTTCCCCGCGACCTAATAGGCCGGAGAGGTGGCAGAGTGGTCGAATGCACTGGTTTGCTAAACCGGCGTAGGGGGTATTCCTTCTACCGGGGGTTCGAATCCCCCCCTCTCCGCCATTCTTCCCATGTCTGATGCTCCGCTCAAGGTGCTGTTGGCCCGTTCTGATGGGCTGGTGATTGCTGATTACCTGTTAGGGGAGGGTATTTATATGATTGGCTCCGGTGCAGGGGCACAATTAAAAGTGGAGACGGCCACGGAATTACATGCCCGTCTAGAGGTGCACGCCGGAGATTTTTTCATTGAAGATACTTCGGGGCCCGGCGGCGGGACGTTTCTTGATGGGGCCGCCGTGCTCGGGCGAGTGCGGGCTTATCCGGGACAAACTATTCAGGCCGGAGATTGCTGGATTCAGCTTCAGTCGAATCAACCGGAATCGGGTTCATCACAGATTCTCGCCGCCCGTTACAAGCTGATAAAGCAACTTGGTCGTGGCGGTCGCGGTGAAGTGTGGTTGGCTGTGGATGAACAGACCGGTGATGAGCTGGCCATTAAGCGGTTGCCCGCTGAACTGGCCGGCGATACGGCCGCCCTGAATGATCTCACAAGGGAAGTGCAAAAGAGCCGCAACCTGGATCACCCCAATATCATCCGCATTCACGAACTGGTGCAACCCGAGGGTGAGCCAGCTTTTGTAACGTTAGAATATGTGGACGGACAAGACCTCGCCTCCCTTCGTTTGCAGCAGCCCGGCCATTTGTTTGCATGGGAAAACTTGCGGCCATTGATGACTCAGCTGTGTGATGCCCTTGAGTATGCGCATCAGCATAAGATTGTGCATCGCGACCTCAAGCCCGCCAACATGTTGGTGGATCGGCACGGCAATTTGAAGTTGGCGGATTTCGGGATCGCCGCGACCATGGCTGAAAGCCTGAGCCGATCCTCCATGCAGGGCAGTGTGAGTGGCACCTCTGTGTTTATGAGCCCGCAACAAATGCGCGGGGAATTGCCGCGAGCCAGTGATGACCTATACGCGTTGGGCTCCACCTTTTACGAGTTGCTCACCAGTCGCACGCCCTTTTACAGCGGCGATATCACTTATCAAGTGCTCAATGAAATGCCCAAACCGCTCGCGGAACGTGTCCGGGAGTTGGGCCTTCAAAATCAAGTGCCTGATGCGGTCTGTGCCATGATTATGGCTTGTCTGGCCAAAGATTCGGCGCATCGGCCGCCTAGCGCGGTGGCGGTTGAAGAATGGATCTCCAGCGGAGCGACTGAAATGCCACCGGTATTGGCTCCGCCCACACTGCCTTCGGTCCCCGCGACTCTGGGACAGGAACCATCGGATTTGCCGCCGCCTCCCGTTGCGGTGCCGGCACCGGCATCACCATCCACGGTTCATCAACGTGTTGCTGCTGGTTGGGCCGGAATCGAAACGCGCGATAATCCTTGGTATCAAGGGTTTATGGCCGTGGCGGCTTTGTTTACGTTGCTGCTCGTGGTGGGTTTAAAAGGTACTCCTCGACACGAGATTGTTCCCAGCGTTGTGAAGATTCTTATTTTGTGGGCGATTCTGTCGGCGATCGGGAAATATTTATTGAAGCCCAAGCGCTTTTTCTGCAGCGAATGTGATGAAAAACTGAAAAACGATAAACCGGCTCCATGCCCGCATTGTGGCGCGGCACTCAGCTGAATGTTGCCAGCGTGCGGCTGCTCCACTAGGTTTCCCTAATGCAAGTGCGCACAATTCTCTTGGCCTGCATGACGCTGTTCGTCGCAGCAGGCTGTTCCTCATTTGATCGCGACTGGAAACAAGCGGCCAGTCAGGAATTTAACGGTATGGAGGGTCGCTGGATTGGTCGATGGCACAGCGATTACAATCAGCACAATGGAGTTCTACGCTGTCTCTTGATGAAAAAGGAAGACAGCACCTATTTCACACGGTTCCACGCCAAATATAAATGGGGGCTGCTGACGATTAGTTATCCGTACGACATGGAAATGACCATTACGCAAAATGGCGCCAAATATAAATTCACAGGCGAGGCTGACCTCGGCAAGCTCGCCGGTGGGGTTTATCAATACGATGGCGCCGGAACGACCAATCGAATCGATATCAACTACCGCGCCGATAAAGATCACGGCACCTTCAAGCTCGAACGCCCTGAGGACTCTGAATAATGAGTGATGACACTAAGGAGACGCCGACCAAGTGGTATCACGGCATCACTAAATATCAGTGGCTGATTCTTGCCATCGCCTGCGCAGGCTGGATCTTTGATGTTTATGAGGGGCAGATTTTTAATATCACCCGGGGTGACATGCTCAATGATCTGCTCTCTGGTATTAAGGATGAAGCGGCCAAAAAGGCGGCGATTGATAAGTGGGGTGACTGGTTTTTGGCTGCTTTTCTCCTCGGCGGGACGGCCGGTGGTTTGTTGTTTGGTTCGTTGGCTGATCGCTACGGTCGCCGTCCGATAATGATCGCCACCATCTTGACTTACTCGGTCTTTGCTGGCCTCACATATTTCGCAACTGAATTGTGGCAGGTGGCGACGTTACGTTTTTTTGTGGCTATGGGGGTTGGTGGAGAATGGGCCGTGGCAGCAGCCTTGGTGGCCGAGGTGTTCCCAAAACATGCTCGGACACATGCTTCTGGGATTTTCCATGCTTCAAGTGTGGTAGGTACTTGGATGGCTGCGATCGCGGGAATCGCTGTGGGCACGCAGTGGCGCCTAGCGTATCTGATTGGCGTCATCCCGGCGTTATTGGTGGTGTGGGTGCGCGCGAAGGTAAAAGAACCAGAGGGCTGGAAAGATGCCCAAAAGAACAAGAACGAACAGGCGGGAAGTTACTTAGATTTATTCGGCGACGCCCGTTGGCGGAAACACGCATTGCTCGGCATGGCCCTAGCAGCGGTAGGCTTGGCTAGTTTTTGGGCTGTGGGTGTTGCTACTCAGGGTCTTGCAAAAAATATGCTGCTTGCTGAGGGTGTGACTGAGGCCGCGGCAGCTTCAAAGGCAAAATTCGCGTATGGCATTGTGCAAACGGTAGGAGCTGGAGTGGGCCTGCTTTCGTTTGGGCCGTTATGTGCGTGGCTGGGGCGACGCCGGGCATTTGTCTTTGGGCACATCGGCGCTTTCTTGATTGTGCCCATTACCTGTTATTTGCCGCAAACGTATGATCAGTTGTTGTTCATCTTGCCGGTGTTCGGGTTTTTCACATTATGTATGCACGCGGGGTACGCTGTTTATTTTCCGGAACTATTTCCCAACCATCTCCGGGCGACGGGGACCAGTTTCTGTTTCAATGTTGGGCGTATTGTGGCGGCCCCAATGTTGATCCTCTCGGGAATGGTTAAGGCTATGGAAGGCATTAACACACAGCTGGCCCTGAGCCTATTGGCGACGACGTTCTTGTTAGGCTTGGTGGTCGTGGCGTTTCTGCCGGAAACAAAAGGTCAGGATTTGCCGGAGTGATTATTCGAGGGTAAAGCCGGCGATGGGAAAGGTCGTCATGCGCATTTCGTGGGAGCCGTTGGCACGGGTGAGTTCGTAAAGAAATCGGATGTCGTCGCCGTGGGGTTGGGCATCGATGTAACGCAGCGAACCTGTGGTGTGTGGGCTGGTGATGCACGGTCCTTCCGGGGTGAGCACAGTCCAGTTTTTCAAATCTTCAGAAACAGCTAGGCCTGTGCGCTCCTCGTAGTTTTGGTGATGACCTTCGCTACCGTCGTAGAAAGCGTAGTATTTGCCGTTGAGGGGCAGCACGCTGTTGATGCGACGGCAGTATTTGTCCCAAGCCGTGTCGCCTTCAGGTTGGAGGACGATCCCTTGCCATTCCCATTCATCGAGATCGCTCGAAGTGGCTAGGGCGGTGGCGCTAACGCATTCGCCGGTATTGAAAATATCTAGGGTATCATGCGAACTGTTGCTGGTGGTGGCGGTGTTGATGGCCACGCTGAGAAACATGGAGTAGCGGCCGTTCTCTTCGAGGATCCACGGATCCTTCACGCCTTCCAGGCCCAGATCGGAAGCGTTGAAGAGGCGTTGAGTATTGGCGGGGTCCAGATCGCCGACGGTGTCGGCGGTGTTGACAGTAGTGCACCAACGACCATCCTCGGGCGCCACGTAACTGGTGAAATAGCGGAAGCGACCATCGGTACCACGCCGGAGGGTGCTCTTCTCGATGGACGCGGATTCGTAAGCGTCCTTGTGCACGCTCCAAATATCCTCAAAGGTCTTAAAATCGGTGGTTTTGGCGATTCGCGATTCACCACCGCGATCCGGCTCTACGCCGCGTGGTCGTCGAATGCGGTAGCAAATGTAACCAGCTTGATCGGTGTCATCCCAGACCCAACCGGGCGCGCCAGCCCAATAGCCTTGTTCGTCGCCCACGGGTTCGCGGACGAGGTCGCCGTTGAGGAGGGTGTCGTTAATCGGATGCTTGCTCATTGGATTGTAATTATTTTTCGTTTGCGGATGGATTCCTCGGCAGCTATGGCCAGCAACGTGCCGTCGATCGTGTTGGCCACGGAGGTTAACGGCGCTTGGCCCGTGCGGACGGCTTTAATAAACGCCGGATGCATTTCCGCAAAGCCCAAATGTCCGCCCCAACCGACGCCGCGTTTAGCTTTCACGCGGATCACTCGCGGCGCACCTTTGCGTTTGCCGTTTTCCCAATGGAGGATTTGCAGGTTATCCAGATCGGTTTGCAGCACGCCGGTTTCGCCCACCACGCCCATCTCGAGTGTCTCTTTGGGCGGTTCGTGCGCGAACAGGCTGAGATGTAGCGTGCCCTTAGCGCCATTGGCGTATTCCCAACTGGCGGTGGCGTGGTCGTGCACCTGATTGGGGCCAGAAATGACGCGGTTCACGGCGTTGCTGCCGAAGGCACTGACGCGCTTGGGGCGGGCTCCGAGCCACCAGTTCATTAAATCAAAGTGATGACAATTCTTGTCCACGAGGCAACCTCCGCTCTTGCGGCGGTCCTGAATCCAGTCACGGCTTTTCGGCTGGAAGGGGCCTCGGAATTCCTTGCACCAGGTCATGTGGGGCATGCCGACGGCGTTGCGGTCAATCAAGTGTTTGATCTTCGCGAAATACGCCGAGTAGCGAAGCTCATGTCCAATCATCAACACTCGGTCGCTCTTCTGTGTGGCCCGGAGCAGTTTCCGGCATTCGGTGGCCGTGATGCCCACAGGTTTTTCGAGGAAGACATGTTTTCCGGCTTTCAAAGCCTCCAACGCCAACGGTACATGCGTGAAATTCGGAGAGGAAATGACAACGGCGTCCAGATCACTTTGTATGAGATCTGATTCCTTTTTGTGGAGCGCCATATCCGGCGCTACCTCCAGTGCGCGCTGGATGCGCTCCTGATTACTGGCGCATAGGGCGACGGCCTCGGCTTGTCCGCGACATTCCTGATGGAAGAGCTGCAGGTGGCTGTAGCCCATTGAGCCTACTCCAATAAAGCCCATGCGAATCTTGCGCGCCATACCCTGATTCTGCCTGAGGGCATGCCGTGTCGGCAAGCATGAGTGTGTTATCAGTCGGTTTGCGTGTATGGACGACGATTGACTCGGGATCGCGAAACCCGTTTCATCGCGCATGCCTTTCGTGACGCATCTGGAATGTGCCAATTGCGGGCAGGATTATCCTGCTGGCGAAGTGCACGGTCTCTGTACCAGTTGTAATCGACCGCTTTGGGTGCGGTACGATCTGGATCTGGTGAAGCGCGAGTTTCCGAAGAAAGCGCTCTTTGGCCGCCCCCCTACCTTTTGGCGTTATCTTGAGCTGCTTCCGTTTGAAGATCCGGCCAATATCGTTTCCCTGACCGAAACCATCACGCCCATCCTGTCTGCCAAACGTTTGGGGGCGGAATTCGGGCTGGAGGATTTATTGATCAAAGACGAAAGCCGTTTACCAACTGGCAGCTTTAAGGCGCGCGGGATGGCTATGGCGGTCACCATGGCGAACGAACTGGGCCTGAAGCGTTTGGCGGCGCCCACAGCCGGTAATGCCGGCGGCGCGCTGGCGGCGTATGCAGCTCGGGCCGGGATGGAATCATGGGTGTTTATGCCCGAAGACACGCCGGTGATCAATCAGAAGGAATGCTTGTTGCACGGCGCTAATGTCTTTGCGGTGAACGGCTTGATTGATGATTGCGGTCGATTGATTCGCGAAGGCATGAAGGAGATGGGGTGGTTTGATGTGTCGACTCTCAAGGAGCCGTATCGGATCGAGGGCAAGAAAACAATGGGGCTGGAATTGGCTGAACAGTTTGAGTGGGAGTTGCCCGATTGGATTCTGTATCCGACCGGCGGCGGCACGGGTTTGATCGGCATGTGGAAGGCATTCGGCGAATTGGAGGCATTGGGATGGCTCAAGAGCGGCAAACGACCGAAGATGGTTTCCTGCCAAAGCGATGGGTGCGCACCGATTGTGAAGGCTTTTGAGAGCGGCGCGCGTCACGCAAAACGGGTCGATAACGCCGCCACCGTGGCGAGTGGGCTGCGTGTGCCGCAAGCAGTGGGGGATTTCATGATTATCGAAGCCGTGCGCGATAGCGGCGGTGTGGCCATGAGCGCGCCTGAAGGTGATATTCCGAAATGGATGCAGTTGGCCAATTCTAAGGAAGGCATCGCCGTGTGCCCGGAAACGGCCGTATGCCTCGGCGTGCTGGATCAATTGATGGGGCAGGGGAAGATCAAATCCAAGGATCGTGTGCTGGTGTTTAATACCGGCGCGGCACAGAAATACCCGGAAAGCGTGACTGCGGAGTTGCCGCGGATTGATATGCACCAGCCGATCGACTGGGGCAATTTAGCAGGATAACTATTCTTCGCGCGGCTTTAGTTGCGGAAAGAGGATCACGTCGCGGATACTTTCCTGGCCGAGCAGCATGATGCAGAGTCGATCGATCCCAATGCCGATGCCGCCGGCGGGCGGCATGCCGTGCTCCAGTGCCACGAGAAAATCTTCATCCAACTTCTGCTGTTCACCGCCGGCCTGTTGCTCAAGGCGTTCGCGTTGTTCGATGGGGTTGTTTTGCTCCGTGTAGGCCGGGGCAATTTCCTGGCCATTGATGCAGCATTCGAAGACCTCCACGCAATCGGGATCCTCGGGCGATAGCTTGGCGAGCGGAACGAGTTCCTTGGGGAGGTGCGTGACGAATGTCGGTTGAATGAGCGTGGGTTCGATAAGTTTTTCGAACACCGCATTGGTCACCTCGAAATCCGCCTCTTCTGGGTCGACCTCAATCTTCAATTCCTCCGTGGCGCGAGTGCGGCGTTGTTCGGGCGTGAGCTCGAACCAATCGTTTCCGGCCTTTTCTCGGACGAGATCCTTATACTTTGCGCGCCGCCAGTCGGGCGTGAGGTCAATCGTCTTGGTGACATTGCCTTCCTCGTCCTTTTGCTCAATGACCAGTGTGCCGAGCACTTTCTCGGACACGTGACAGATCATCGATTGCAGCAGCTCCATCATGGTTTCGTAATCGCCGTAAGCCTCGTAGGCCTCGAGCATGGTGAACTCCGGGTTATGCCGGCGCGAGATGCCTTCGTTGCGGAAGTTGCGGCCGATCTCAAATACTCGATCAATGCCGCCAACCAGTAGACGCTTGAGGTACAGCTCCAGAGCAATGCGCAGGAAGAAGTCGCGGCCAAAGGTGTTGTGATGCGTGACGAAAGGTCGCGCGGCGGCACCGCCAGGGATGGCCTGCATTATGGGCGTCTCCACCTCCACATAACCCCGTTCGGAGAGGAAATTTCGAATCTCGCGAATGATCGCACTGCGCTTCAAAAACGTATCACGCACTTCATCGTTGGCAATCAGATCGAGATAGCGCTGACGATAGCGCAGTTCCTGATCGGCGAGGCCGTGCCATTTATCGGGCGGCGGGCGCAAGGATTTGGCAAGCACCACATAATCGGTCACCTTCACGCTGATCTCGCCGGTCTTGGTGGTAAAAAGCGCGCCGTTGGCGCCTACGAAATCCGCCAGATCGAGCCCCTTGAAAATCTTGAACGCCTCTTCGCCAACATCGTTTTTTCGGATGAACAACTGGATACTGCCGCTGGTGTCCTTGATGTGGGCGAAAATGGTTTTGCCCATTTCCCGTTTGGAAACCAGCCGGCCGGCGACAGCCACAAGGCGTTCCTCCTCGTAGTTTGCCCTGGCCGCTCCGCAGGTTTCGCTGGGGGTAAACTTGTTGGCAAACGGATCAATACCGGCCACCGCCAGAGCGGCGAGGTTGGCGCGGCGTTGTTCGATGAGTTGATTCGTGTCTTCCACGGGGGGCAAATCAATACGGATTGCGCGCGAAAGTGCAACCCTTTGTGGTTGAAACTTGGCCCAATCCCCCTGAAGAATCGGGGATGCGATTTGTTTCCACTTTTGTTGCGTTTTGTTTCTGTGTGATCGCCGCTCGTGCGGAATTGGCCGGGAGTCGACCTAATCTGGTGCTAATCATCGCCGATGACATGGCGTGGGATGACTGTAGCCTGTACGGAAACAAGGGCTTGCCGACACCGAATATCGACCGGATGGCTGTTGAAGGGATGCGGTTTGATCGGGCTTTTCTGACCATCAGCTCCTGCAGCCCCAGTCGCGCTAGCATTATCACCGGTCGATATCCGCACCAAACTGATGCCGAGCAGTTGCATTGGCCGATCCCCAAGGAGCAGATCACCTTTTCTGAACGTCTCATGAAGGCGGGCTATTGGACCGCTTCGGTCGGGAAATTTCACATGGGTGAAGCGATGAAAAATCGGTTCAATAAAGTGATCGAGGCAGACATGAGTGGGTTCATCGCGAGCGCCAAGGGCACGTTTCAGGAATCCGCCAAAGGCGATGCCAAGAGCGGCGCCAGTGAATGGGTGCGGACGCTCAAGGAACGCCCTAAGAATAAGCCGTTCTTCCTGTGGTTGGCTGCATTGGATCCGCACCGGCCATATGATCAAAAGATTCTGAAGAATCCCACGAAACCTGAGCACGTAACCTTGCCGCCCTATGTGCCGGATACTCCGGAAGTGCGTGGTGATTACGCGCTGTACTACGATGAGATTCGCCGATTGGATCGGTTTGTTGGCGAGGTGTTGGCCGAGCTGAAGCGGCAGAAGGTCGATGACAATACGCTGGTGATGTTTATCAGCGACAATGGTCGGCCGATGCCGCGGGATAAGACGACTCTGTACGACAGCGGCGTGCGCACGCCATGGATTGTTCGCTGGCCCGCCAAAGTCAAGGCCGGCACGGTGAATCCGAATCTTGTGAGTTCCGTGGACATTGCGCGAACCTTTATGGATTTTGCGGGGGCCAAATACGGGAACACTTTCGTGGGCAAAAGCTTTGCGCCGATGCTGGAGAATCCTAAGGCCAGCATTCGCGATTATGCCTTTGGGGAAAAGAACTGGCATGATTTCTCCGACCGTTGCCGATATGTGCGCGGTGAGCGGTTCAAATACATTCGCAACTTTTATCCGCACTATCCAAACACGCCCTCTGCCGATGCGTTGCGCAGCCCGGTCTTTCGCACCATGCAAAAGCTGCGCGACGCTGGGAAACTGAACGCGGCCCAAATGAATTGTTTCATCAAGCCGCGTCCGAAGGAGGAATTGTACGATCTGGAAAACGACCCGTATGAACTCAATAATCTGGCCGGCAAGCCGCAATACGCCACGCACTTGAAGCGTTTACGTGCGGAATTGAAGGGCTGGCAAAAACGCACAGACGATCACGAACCAGAGTTCGAGGCTCCGGATGAATTTGATCGCGAGACCTGCTTGCCGCTGCCTGTGCGCCATCGTCCGCGGGCCTCCAAGGCGGAGATGTTGAAGCAGTTCCTGGAGAAGGGCCGCATCGAATAATTGAAACTCATTGCGGCCCGGAGCTTGAATCGGTAGCCTCCGAGCGTCATGATTCATTGTACCCAACGACTTGCCTTTTGCCTGATGGCGATCATTGCTTTTGGGCTTAACCCGCAACCCATGGAAGCTAAAGAGAAAAAGAACGGCGTGTTACGTCATGTGGTTTGTTTCAAATTCAAAGATACCGCGAAATCTTCCGAAGTAAATGCGGTCGTGAAGGCGTTTGCCGCTCTGGAAAAAAAGATTACGGCCATTAAGGATCTCGAGATGGGCACGAACAACAGCCCTGAGGGACTGGATAAGGGATTCACGCATTGTTTCGTGGTGACCTTTGCCGATGAACAGGGCCGCGAGGAATACCTGCCCCATCCGGAGCACAAGAAATTTGTGGAACTGCTGAAGCCTATTCTCGATGACGTGTTTGTCATCGACTACTGGGCGGCTGCGGATTAGCCCTGAAGCAGAGTCATCACCAATGCACCTACGGCAACGATGCCGATGAGGGTGATGGCGATGAGGTAAATTTTTACCCAACCGGATTTGCGGGTTTCGAAGGGGGACGCGCTGCGGTCTGCGGAACCAAAATCACTGGGTTCGATGGCCTTGGGCGTATTGGAGATAACGGCTGTTTCGCGCTTCATGCTTTCCACTGCGTTGGGGTCATCCACCAATTGGAAATGAATGCTGCCCGCCTGAAGGATGTGGTTGGCGGATAAGGCGACGGGCTGGGCCTGTGCGATGGGTTGTTCGCTGACAAAGCTGCCGTTTTGAGATCCTAAATCCTGATAAACAATTTGCCCATTTCCCACATCAAACTGGCCATGTTGAGCAGAGATAGTTGAGTCGGGGACGAGAATGGTAGCCCCTTCCGCGGACCCAAGAATATGGGTACCATCGGTTAACTCGAAAGGACCGCCTTGGGTCCCTTCGGTAATGATGTAGAGCAGCGTAGCCATGCCTCAAACAACGCTTTCTACCTTTCGGTCGGGCGATGACTACACTACTAACTTTTTCAGGGATGTCAAGGGTCACACTTTAGCGACCATGTCTCGAAAACGCTGGAAAAGCGGCTGCGAGTCGTGCGGGCCCGGGGAGGCTTCGGGGTGGTATTGCACACTGAATATCGGTTTGGAGCGATGTCTCAGTCCTTCGACGGTTTGATCGTTGAGATTAATACGATCCACCTGCACCTCACTCGGGAGGGCCTCGTCATCCACGGCAAATCCATGGTTTTGGGAAGTGATTTCGATCTGACCGGATTCCAAATCTTTCACCGGCTGATTAGCGCCGCGGTGGCCAAACTTGAGTTTAAAAGTCTTTGCTCCGAGTGCCTGGCCCAACACTTGGTGTCCAAGGCAAATCCCAAAGGTAGGCAAGCCGTGATCCACTAGCTCTTTCACATTGCTCACGGCATAATCCAGTGCCGCCGGGTCGCCAGGGCCATTTGAGAGAAAGAGGCCGGCGGGTTGGTAGCTTAACACCTCTCCGGCTGTGGCAGTGGCAGGCACCACCTGCACATTGAATCCATATCGGCGCAGGCAGCGAAGGATGTTGTATTTTACACCAAAATCAAATGCGACAATCGGAATGTCAGCCGGCGGGAGAGGGGGCGGGGCGGGGGAAGGGTTCGCGCCTTGGGGAAGGGTGAACTCCTCATTTGTTTGCTCGTGTTCGTCCCAGCTAAACGATTCCTTATGGGTGACCACCTTTGCGTAGTCGGTGCCCACCATGCCCGGCCAATCCGCAGCTTGCTGAAGTGCTTCCTCATCGGAAAGATTCTCGGTGCTAATCACGCCGTTGAGTGCGCCATGGACACGCAGTTTCCTGGTCAGCGCTCGCGTATCGATACCTTCAATGCCAGGGATGCCGTTGGCCTTGAGGTAGTCATCCAATGATTCGCTTGAGCGCCAGTTACTGACCACGGGCGATAATTCGCGCACCACAAAGCCGGAGACATGCGGTTGGTAGGATTCGATATCCTCTGGATTGACCCCGTAATTGCCAATCTCAGGATAGGTCATGGTCACGATCTGGCCTTTGTAGGAGGGGTCAGTCAGGATTTCCTGATAACCGCTCATGGAGGTGTTGAAACACACCTCACCGCAGGATGTGGCATTGGCACCAAATCCTTTGCCGTGAAAAACCGTACCGTCTTCTAATGCGAGAATTGCCATGGGGCGGCCGTGAAGCCGCGCGATACTAGGAATGAGGCTCCGATGGGTCAAGCGGCCACATAAAAAAGGCGCGGCCAGTTGTTGGCCGCGCCGGTGAATAACTGTGCGCCTATTGGAACTTTGCGTCCTTGAGCATTTTGATATAGGCCTCGACTGAGTTGGGACCGAAGCCCACTTTCTTGAGCAGCTCCTTACCGTTGGCATCTAGAACAAATACGGTCGGGTAGCCGCGAATTCCGTATTCCTTGGCCTGAGTGCGATTGTAGGCGTATTGCTCTTTAGTGATTTTGCTGCGATCGCGTGGGAAATCCAGCTCCACCAGCACGAGATTTTCCTTCGCGTAATCTTTGAAGGCTTGTTTATCAAACACGTTTTTCTTTAGAGCCTTACAGGGCGGGCACCAGTCCGAGCCGGTGAATTCAAGCAGGATTAGTTTTTTGTGGGTTTTGGCGATTTTTTTGGCGTCGTCAATGTTGGTGAGCCATCCTTTTTCGGCATACGCACCGTGACTGAAGACTATGAGGGTAATTAGGGTGATGAGTGTTTTCATAGGGATTTTAGTTGATCGAGTTTAGGCCATTTCCGCCTTGGCACGCCACACAATTTTGCCGCCCACCACTGTCATAGTGGGGCGCCCCTTGAAGGTCCAGCCATTGAAGGGGGTATTGCTGCTCTTGCTTGGGCTCGTGCTGGCATCAAAAACCCATTCGGCATCTGGGTCAATCACCGTCACATCCGCATCCGCACCTTCGCTCAGCGTTCCCTTGGGTAGTTTGAGGAGACTGGCAGGATTTACGGTATATTTGGCGATCAGATCGGGTAGCTCAAGATGGCCCTTGTGATAGAGGAAAGTTAGCGAGACGGCCAGCTCGGTTTCCAAGCCGGTAATACCAAAGGGCGCGTAATCGAATTCAACATCCTTTTCATGCGCGCAATGCGGGGCGTGATCGCTGGCGAGGATTTCCAGTGTGCCATCGGCGAGCCCCTCAATCACCGCTGCGCGATCGTCTGCCGCGCGGAGCGGGGGGTTCATTTTGAAGTGCGTATCGTACGTAGGCCATTCCGTACGCTGGGATTCGGTTTGTAGTTCGCGGCCGTCCTCAGCCCAGAAATGTTCGCTGCCGCCAATCGTGGCATCAGTAAGAGTGAAGTGGTGGACACAGGCCTCGCCAGAGATTGGCACTCCACGAGCTTTGGCTTGTCGGATCAATTCTACTGATTTGCCGCTGCTGATGTGCTGGCAATGAATGTGCGTGCCAGTGAGTTC
This sequence comes from Verrucomicrobiales bacterium, assembly GCA_038139415.1. Taxonomy (GTDB): domain Bacteria; phylum Verrucomicrobiota; class Verrucomicrobiia; order Limisphaerales; family UBA1100; genus UBA1100. The sequence continues at coordinate 70,308 of JAYOSV010000013.1, forward strand.
AGCCAACTCAATATTGCGTGCGATAATCAAATCCTCGCCAGCCGCCGGCCAGCCTTTGAGTCCAAGATTGGTGCTCCAGTAGCCCTCGTGCATGACGCCGTCAGTTACGATAGAATAATCCTGGCAATGATCCATGACCGGCAGATCGAACATGCCGGCATATTCTAGGGCGCGCCGCATCAGTTCGTTGTTTTGCACGCACTTGCCGTCATCGGTGATGGCCACCACGCCGGCATCCTTGAGTGAGCCGATGGGCGATAGTTCTTCTCCAGCGATCCCCAGCGTGATGGTGCCGGTGACGTAGACATTCACTGGGGCGGCTTCAGCAGCGCGCTCCTGTATCAGTTTTACGGTCGCCGGACTATCGATCGAGGGGGTGGTGTTGGGCATGCAAACGACCGAGGTGAAGCCGCCTGTGGCCGCTGCGGTAGCGCCTGTGGCGATATTTTCTTTGGCTGTTTGGCCCGGTTCGCGGAAGTGAACATGCAGATCAATCAGGCCGGGGCATACCACCAGACCTAGGCAATCGACGATCTCCGTGCCATCTGGGGCCGTGAGATTCGTGCCAACGGATTCGATTTTTCCGTCGGATAGAAGCACATCCGCGGTTTCATCCCGGTTATTGGCGGGATCCACAACGCGCCCGCCTTGAAGCAGCACTAAGCTCATCGCCGCCACCTTACCCGCTGGCCGATTGACAACGCAAGCGAACACGCTAAAGTAACGCCGTTGCGGGTGTAGCTCAACGGTAGAGCGGGAGCCTTCCAAGCTCTTGATGAGGGTTCGATTCCCTTCACCCGCTCCATTATATTTCCATATATCAGGGTTATTCCCCGCTATTAGCCAATAGCAGCGTTTCCCTTAATATCACCGTTTATAGGCAGTTTCAGATTAGAGAGTGGTTCCAAGAGTGGTTCCACTTTCCAATCCTTATACGCCACCTCTGCGGGGTCCTCTGGTAGCCAGTCCTGAATTTTTTTACCAATCCAGTTGGGCTCGATTTCTCCGTAGGTGGTTTCAACTAGGCGAGCGCCGGAGCGATGGCCAAGGCGCTGGCCGATTTCGGTATCGCTATGGCCCAGCGAGCGGGCTGTGCGGACAAAGAAGGCCCGCAGGCCGTGGTCACATTAACCCTTTATTTTTTGTAAAGAATGGGTCATTTTTGCCGATACCATAGCATAAGTTATGAAGCAAATTCTTATAACATTGATTTTTTTGAGCGAAGTGCTGGTGGCCCAAACCGTGGTCAACAGGGCGACACAAGTACTACGTTCAGGGTATAAAGCAGGGCAAATGGGCTCTGGGGCAGAGGTGCAACCTTACCCGACAAGATTTAATGAGACTATTACGAGAACTGTTAATGCTTCCACAGGAGTGCTAGGGGCCCCGAGTGCTACAAATAGTGTAATTCACGTGGCTGCTTTTGGGGCTAACAATGAACTTAATATTCCGAATAACCCAGATGGTTATACCGCCTCGATTACCCCTGTAAACCCTGCAATAAGCTTAACTGTAGGAAACAACAATGACAATAATAATAGATATAGACGTATTGATATATCTCATCCCGCCGCAGCATTCCCAGCGCAACAAGGACAGCAAGTTGTTTACACTTTAAACGTCACATATACTCACATTGTACTTGGTTCTCAAGTGGAAGTGACTAGTGATGTTGTCACATTTACACTGCA
>JAYOSV010000014.1:0-15442 GCA_038139415.1 Verrucomicrobiales bacterium
CAAAACTCCGCTGACGGCGTTTATGACGTAACCGTGAGCAGCCCTTCTGGTTGGGTACGCAGTGGGCCGGCAAATCTACAAATTGGTCGGGCTCCAGAAATTGTCACTCAACCGCTTGATCACAATGCCAGTATCGGCAGTAACCTAACCCTGAGTGTGGATGCTAATGGATCCGGGCCGCTTACCTTTGAGTGGTTTAAGGGCACACAACCGCTTCCTGATGCTAACGGTAGCAAGACGCTCACCATCAATAATGTAAGCGCAAATGATGGCGGCAACTACAAGGTGCGGGTGGCTAATGAATATGGCTCGATCGATAGCCGGGTCGCTCTCATCGCCGTCGGCTATGCACCGGTGCATACCCGCGACCTCACCCCAGACCAATTCATTGTGGCGGGGACGGCTATTAATCTCAGTGTGGACGTCAATGGTAGTGCGCCACTGACCTATGCTTGGACGCATGATGGAAACTCCATTACTGAAGCCAATGGATCAACCCACACTATTGCCAGTGCTGCGCTCAACCACGCTGGTGTCTATCAAGTCAATGTAAGCAACCCCTTCGGACAAGTGGCCGGCCAACCGGTTAGTATAAATGTCGGTTACCCGCCGGTGTATTTGACCGAATTGAGTGATCAAAATGCGACTACTGGCGATAACATCACGTTTACTGCAGATGTGAATGGCACAGCGCCTATTACCTTCCAGTGGTATCGGGAGACGGCTCCGATTAGTAGTGCCACCAATCAAATCTACCAGATCCCCAATGCAACCTCTCAAAATAACGGCCGTTACTGGGTTAAAGCTTCTAACCTGTACGGCACCCAAGATAGCAGACAGGCAAGACTGGATGTGGGTGGACCACCGGTCATTATTGTTCAGCCGGATGCCAACAAAACGGCTACCGGAAGCACCCTAACTTTAAGTGTCGAAGTAAGTGGTTCAGAGCCCTTAACTTATCAGTGGTATCACAATGACGGGGCTTTGACTGGAGCCACCGAAAAAACCCTGATAATCACCGATGTCAATGGCAGCCATAACGGCGCTTATTTCGTCCGGGTATCCAACTCTCGAGGTGTGGCCGAAAGTCAAGTGGTTCAAATACTGGTCGGCGATGCGCCGAAGATTGCTGAACAACCCGTTTCCAAGAAAACTGTAAAGGATCAGGCCACATTCCTCTCGGTGAAAATATCTAACCCGGAAGGGGCCAACGCTAATTGGACGAAGGACGGCATAGCTGTAACAAATAGTGACGCCTTTGGTATCATTGAATACTCAGCTGACTACTCGACCAATAAACGTAAATGGTTCAAAACTACCGGTGGTGGATGGTGTTTCCTAACGCCCGAAGGAAAACTAGCCCGACGTAGCGTTGCCGCTGACTGGAACGCTAGTCTTTGGTCCACGCCGCAAGCCCTGATCGGCCATCAAATTCTTTTCATTCGCCGGGCTAATAATGAAGCAGCAGGCACCTACAAGGCCGTGGTACAAAATGCCTTTGGCTCTACTCCAAGTGCTACGGCAACTCTGGAAGTGGAATCTCCGCCCACGATCACCCAGCATCCGCAAAGTCTTTCTATTGCCAAGGATGGCAACGCTACCTTCAACGTCACTGCTAGTGGAACGAATATCACTTATCAATGGCAGAAGGATGGTGTGTCTCTGGCCGGCGAAACTAACTCAACCCTCACAATTCGGGATGCTGATGGATCAGACAGTGGTCAGTACTCAGTCGCTGTTTCTAACGAGCATGGGTCGGTAATCAGTCAACCCGCAACACTCGTGGTTCAGGTTCCACCGGTGATTGTGCTTCAACCGACCGGGCAAGAAGCTGTTAAGGGCAATAACGTTAAACTAACAGTTCGTGGCCAAGGCGGTGAAAACCTCGTCTACACTTGGAAAAAGAACGGCGTTGATCAGGGTCATGGAATCCAGATCACTGAGCATCTGCAGCAATTTGATTCTATACATAGAAAGTGGCTGAAGAACGCCCAAGGTAACTGGTGCTTCATTAACCCTCAGGGGCAACTTTTCCAGAACGGAAAACCGTACCATGTCGGTGTTGAGTTCTGGACCAACCCGGCCGGGCTAATCGGCCCCAATATGCTCATTCTCAATAATGTGAGTGCCGCTGAAGCTGGTAGTTATGTGTGCGTTGTCTCCAATCAGTTTGGCAGCCTCACCAGCCAAACCGCCGTCGTAAATGTTCACGCACCACCGGTAATCACTGCTCAGCCGGTAAGTGTACTCATTGATCTCAACTCGACAGCTACATTTACCGTTCAAACAGGAGGAGTTGGATTGAGCTATCAATGGTTCAAGGATGGTTTGACGATCTCTAATGAAACGAATTCTACCCTGACCATTCATAATGCTAATACCAGCAACATGGGTGAGTATCGGTGCCGCGTAAGTAATAATTATGGTGCAATTACGTCGGAAAAAGCCACCCTAGCCCTGCGTATTCCGCCGGTATTCACCGAGCAACCCGTGGATGTTAACGGAACCAACGGGCAGGATAAATGGCTCAGAGTAAAGGTCTCTAGCCCGCTGGCTGTAACTTATCAGTGGCAAAAAGATAGTGTTAATCTACCCACGAGCAGTTCAGTAACCCTCGCCGTGTATGTTTCTGCTCATGATTCTGCCAAACGCAAATGGTTGAGGGATGATTCAGGCCGATGGGGTTTCATCACTCCTGAAGGTGTTTGTAGGATGGGCGGAAAAACCATCCACCTGGGAACCGATGCGTGGAATAATCCAGCAAACTGGTTGGGTTGGAACTATCTGCCACTTAACTCGATGAACTCTAGTCACGCTGGAAACTACAAATGCGTGGCCACCAGCTCATTCGGCTCGGCAACTAGTGATGAAATAACGGTTAATGTTACCTCCCCACCCCATATCACCAAGCAGCCTGAGGATGTTTCGGTGATTAAAGGAAACAGCGCGACCTTCACAGTTGAAGCGTCCGGAACCGGTATGACATTCCAGTGGCGCAAAGATGGGACTCTGATTTCTGGAGCCACAACAAGCAGCTACACCATCGCCGATTCAAATAGCTCGGACGCGGGGACCTACACTTGCACGATCACCAACACGCACGGATCTACTGTTAGCCGAACCGCTACTCTGGTGGTGATTGCCCCACCGACATTCGTGCAGCACCCCGTGGATACCAATGGAACAGCCAACCAGCCCGTTACCCTATTTTCTAGAGCCACCGGATCAGGAACAGTAAATTACTCGTGGGAATACTCTTCTAACGATGGGAATTACACCGCGGTTGTCATTGGTGAGACCTTTGTAATTCAGCAACTGGCTCCTCAGTACAACACAACGCACCGCAAGTGGTTCAAAGACAACTTAGGGGGATGGGGCTATATCACCCCGCAAGGAGCTCTGTATCGGCGAGGCAGGCTATCATCGATTGGAGTCCAATTCTGGAATACCCCAGAACAATTGACCAATTTGGCCGTGCTGACGCTCCCAGCCCCGACATCAGCCAATACCGGATATTACCGTGCTAAAGCCAGTAACGAATCTGGGACAACGGCAAGCAGCTCGAAGCTTCTAACAATTCAATAATTGCAGCCCGCAAAATTTAGGGCCGCAATCTTTTGGGGCTTTATTTAGCTAACACCATCCATAAGGTCACTATAGCAATGACCAAAAGGGCGCCCAGCACTAGCATCACAATATAGAATTCCTTTGAAAAACGACCTCGTGATGCACGTTGCCCTGTATGAGCAGGAGCAGAGCGCGTGGCAGTAGGAGGTGGGGTTAGGAATAATGGTTGAGTTACGACCTCCGGGGCAATGACCTGAGCTAAAGCACGCACTGAAACAGGACGTATGGCAGGATCCTTGTTCAGACATTTCATAATCATCTCCTGAACTGGCACTGGTGTATCACAAGGAAGTTGCTTTTCTTTTAAACGGGCCTCTATGGGTTGGGGAGGCACAGCCTGTAACTGATGCTGAATATCTCCCGCATGGAATGGAGGCACACCACACAGAAGTTCATAAAGAGTAGCCCCCAGAGCATAAATATCATCGCTCACTTGAGGAGGTTTGCCTTCATGCTGTTGCGGGCTCATGAAGGTAACTGTGCCGCGGGTATCGCGCATGCCCAGTAGTTCGGTATAAGGATCATCAAGAGAAGCTGAAATACCCAAATCGGCCAAACGTACCCGACCGGCCTGATCGACCATAATGTTGGCCGGCTTGAGATCGCGATGGATCACGGCCTCAGCGTGTGCATGATCGAGTGCGCTGCAAAGCTGCAGGATTATGGGCCGTAAATCGGCCCATGTGAAAACGGTGGCAGCGCGCTCCAGACGAAGGGTATGCAGGCTGGCGCCTTCCACAAATTCCATAACTAGAAAGGAATCTTCGCCGGGCGCCTCGTAAAGATCGTACAGGTGCACGATATTCTGATGGGACAAACGGCGGCATTGCAAGGCTTCCTGGCGGAGTTCCTGTCGCATGTGCGGATCCCCTGTCAAATGAGGTTGGAGAAACTTAAGCGCTACCGTGCCGCCTAATCGTTCATCGCGCGCCAGCCAGATCAGGCAACTACCTCCGGCGGCGAGCATCCACAAAAGTGTATAACGCCCGCCACCCACTAACTGCCCCGGCTGCTGGGCAGCAGGCGCGGGGGAAGATGAAGCCGGCGAACTGGACACGCCGGAATTCTATTTATGGATTGCCTTTTTGCCTATGTTTTTGCGAAGTAAAAGGCACTTCGCCGTATGCAAATCAGCTACCAATATCAGGGCCAATGGCATGTTAAATCTTTGGCACAGTCCGAGGTGGTCGTAGGCCGGCCTAATAATCAGGCCAGCGTGGACATCGACCTTAGCCCGGATACCACCGTGAGCCGGGTCCACGCCAAGCTGTGGCAGGAAAATGGAGCCTGCTGGATCGAGGATCTCGGCAGCCGCTACGGCACCCTGGTCAACGACACGGCCATTACTGGCAGGCATCCATTGTCCGAAGGCGATCAAATCCTTATAGGCGAGACGACCCTGCGGATTGATGCCGGGTGACCTAACCCATAATTTTCAAAATTTCTAGGAAAATAGTGATTTATCTCTATTTTTAGCCTTATTTTCGCATTAATTTTTGGGTTATCAATGAATAACCACGTTTTATAGATAGTTGCTCACATTTGGCATGGCTTGTGCTGCGTATGATCCCAACGATTGTCGCGCCATGCTGACCATTGAACATACTATACCAGAATCGACCTCTCCCAGCGCCGAGCGCTCTGAAGGAGCTCCACTCCATTTTCCCGGCGGGCTGCTTGGGTTTGAGTCAAATAAACAGTTCGAGTTGATCTCGGACGACGAGCTCAAACCCTTCCAATGGCTCAAGGGCTTAGATGCGGACCAGAGTTTTCTGGTGATTCCGCCAGCCTTTGTCGTGGTCAATTACAGCGTGGAGATCTCAGATGACGATGTTGCCCTGCTCGGCATCCAATCCCCGGAAGACGCCCAAGTGATCTGCATCGCCACCTATCACCCCAATGAGACGGTGACCGTCAATTTAAAGGGTCCCATCATTTTTAACCAACAGACGGGGAAAGCTCGCCAAATCGTGCCGCTCAATGCGGCGGAATTGTCGCTCTCTCATCCCATGGGGAACTAACCCGCGAAACAAGCTGGAAGGAGAAAAGTAACCTTATGTTGGTCCTGTCCCGAAAACCGAAAGAAAGCATCGTCATCAACGGCAATGTGACCGTGAGCGTGCTGCGGGTGGACAATGAAAATGTCCGTATTGGAATCGAAGCGCCGATCGAAGTGCCCGTGATGCGCCAAGAAATTTACAACGAAATCAGTCAAAATAACCAAGCAGCCGCTGGATCGGCTGAGGCCAAGATGAAAATCAAGCAACTGGTAAAAAATTAACTAAATCAAAACGGATTTTAACCCACTACTAACAACACTAAACGAAGGAACGAACAATGGTTATCAACACCAACATGGAGGCGCTCCAGACGGCTAATAACTTAAATACTAGCCAAACGGAGTTGTCCAAATCCCTGAGCCGATTAAGTTCCGGTTCTCGAATCATTAAACCATCTGATGATGCTGCCGGTCTGGCGGTGACTTCACGTTTGCGTGCCCAAATTAAACGTTTGGACTCCGCACTCAGTAACGTGGTGAACGCTGTATCCTTTACCCAAACTCAGGACGGCTTCATGAAAACGATGGATAAAGCCCTACGCCGTATGGGCGAGCTAGCCATGCTCGCGAAGGACGGCACCAAGTCCCAATCTGATTTAAATCTTTATCAAAAAGAATTTCAGCAGTTACAGGATTACGTGGATAATACACGAACCAAAGATTACAACGCTGTATCCATGTTCGGTGCATCCACCCTTAATGTGACCGTCGATTCTGAGGGTAACACGTTTGCGATGCCACCAATCGACTTGGGGGCAGGAACCACTGCGGGAGCTTATAGTGCAGCGGTCACCAGTGCCGTCAATCTTACCACTTCCTCATTTGCGGCTGAAGCACTGACTAAAGTGAAAGAAGCGATTAGCCAAATCGCGATTGACCGCGCCCAGTTGGGTGCTGTGCAGTCTCGCTTGAACTTCACGAACGATCAGTTGAATATCACCAAAGAGAATCTGCAGTCAGCCATCAGTCGCGTGGCGGACGTTGATATTGCTACCGAAGCCACCAACTACGCCCGCTACCAGATTCTGGTACAATCTGGCACGCAGATGCTTACGCAGGCCAATAATCTGCCTAATGCAGCATTGCAGTTACTGCGTTCATAAGTGATTCAAAATGGCATTCCCTTAACCGGTAAATGGATTAAGCCGGATCGGGAAGCCAGTTGTTAATTGTGTTGGGTTAAGTGCCGGTCGGCAGGTTTTCACAAACCTCCGGCCGGCTCGCTTTTACATCCTGCCTGCTAAACCCACTCTCACATCATCGAAGCTATAGAGGCAGGGTCCAACGTCTTCTAGCCACAGCCTGCAAAATGGATATCAAGCTGGACGACCTAGCTGAAGGCGGCTCAGACGCGTGCGCCCACGCCCTCTCCGCAAGATTGCTTGGGGCAGGACTTCCTTTTTACCCGAATAAACTGGGCCCTGCGCGACCTAAACGCTCCCAGACCAGCAGCCACTGACTAACTGTAAAAATGAAAATAAATCATTAAGAATCTAGATTTCTTAAAAACAAACCTCCGATTTATTATTTTTAGCTGTTTTTTAAGTTTTTTAATGAAAACAAAACTTGGCCCGCTATTTGCTGCTCTGGGGACATCAAGTTGTGCTTAGAAATGAAGGAACGAATATGAGCCAGGATAACGCTACCCCCAGTCCGCTCGATGCCCTGCTACAGCAGGCCGATGCCTGCTACTCCCAAGACGACCACGTTGGCGCAATCGCCCCGTTAGATGAAGCCCTCCAACTCACCAATCGTCACCCAATGATTATGCGTGCCTTGGGTACGCAATTATTTTTGGCCGGCCGTTATACTTGGTCGCGCATGCTTTTCGATGAACTCACCAATGCACAACCCGAAAATGTGGATGACCACATTCACCACGCCATTGCCTCCTATCACGATGGAGATGCCGATACCTGTGCGGCGGCACTGCAACAGGCTCTGGCCTTGGATCCCGCCCATGCCGATGCACTTCGTCTAACCGCGGATCTGGATGTCGCCGAAGGTCGTTATGAAGCAGCCAGCCAGAAATACGAACAGATCGCTGAACGGCATGGGATCTCTGTGCAATCCCTGCACAGCTTGGCTTATTGCCAATTCAAAATCGGCGACCTAGCACGCTCGGAAAATACCTATGAACAGCTGCTGGATTTCAATGCAGAAGATGATTTGGCCAAAGACAATCTGAAAGCCGTCCGGACCGCTTTTGCTCAACAGGAAAATAACATGGCAACTGAAGAGAACGAGTCCAGTGAAACATCGGCTACTCCCGCTTCAGCGGCAGAGTCGGCATTGGGACAGGCGGATTTCTTTTTGCAGGCAGGAAACTCCACGGCTGCTCTTGAGGAATTAAAACAAGCCGTGCTAGCCGATCCTCAGGATGCCGCGTTGGTCGAAGGCTACGGAGCTCTTTTGTTTAATCTACAGGATTTTGAGGAAGCCCGGAATCAATTCCGGCATTTGATCGAGCTCGCCCCTTCGGATGCCAACGCTTACACACGGTTGGCGATGACCTGTTATGAACTGGATCGTTTGGAGGAATTCGAAAGCGCTCTGGGTCTGGCCATGGAAATTGAACCAGAGAATCCCGAACTGCTCCATTTCCTCGGCAAGGTGAATTTGGAAGCGGACCGTTTTCTTGATGCCGGCCGGCTTTTTTCCAAGCTGGTGGAATTGGAACCGGACAATCCTAAAAACTTACTGGCCCTCGGCAAATGCCTGACTATAGGTGGCGAGCAAAATGCGGCGGTGGAAACTTTCCAACGCGTGTTAATGCTCGACCCGGAAAACGAAATGGCGATCTCCAATCTGGAAGCCTTGGGCATTACCGAATGGGTCAAGCCCTCAGAGCCAGCGGAACCCATTGCAAAGGAAGAGGACAGCACCGAAGAGCCCATTCCGACGGTTCAGGATATTCTCAAATCCATCGAGCATTGCCTCCAAACTGATGATCTACCCGGTGCCGTAGAGCAATTGACCCAAGGGTTGGTTCATCATCCGGATGACTTGGAACTGTTGAATGCCTTGGGCAATTTCCATTTTCAAACTGGTCGGGCCGAAGCTGCCTTGGCGGCCTTTCAGCGTAAGGTGGAGTTGCAGCCCGAGAATCCAGAAAACCATTTGCAAGTCGCGGGCGCGGCGTTTGTGGTTGAGAATTTCGAACTGTTCGAAACCCATTTGGAATTCGTTTTGAAAGCCCAGCCGGATAATCCTCAGGCACTCAAGCTGTTAGCCTCAGCCAATTTCAAATCGGAAAACTACGCGGAGGCGGCCAAACTTTATGTACAACTGGCCGAGCTTTTGCCTGAAGATATTGAGGTAATTATCGCCTTGGGTGTCAGCTTCCATCACGAACAGGATTCGGAGACAGCCCGGTCCTGTTTCAAGCGCGCGCTCGAGCTCGATCCCTATAACGACATCGCCGCTGAAAACCTCAAGGCGCTCCCGTCAGAGACTCCGACCGAGGAAACAACGGAGACCATCGAGCCCGAATCCCAAAGTGAAGTTGTCGCTAGGCCGGATCACGAAATCCCCAGGGCAGCCTCCGTGGGCAATCTCGCTCATGCCCAGATGCTCCTAGGCCAAGGCCGTCGTTTGGAGGCCTGGACCGCCACCGTGGAGGCGATCGAATTACGCGCTTTTCATCCGGAAGCTTATCTGCATTTAGCGGAGATCGCCTTGGATGCCGAAGATGAACAACAGGCCTTGGCTTGTCTAGAGCGGCTAGTCAATCTCACGCCTCAATGGGAGGTGGCCCAACAAGCCTTGCAGTCGCTGCAGCAAAAACCCGACCTCACCACTTCCTCCCTCGATTGGCCGGCTCTTCCAAAGCTTGCCGAGGAACCTCGTCTGAGCGTCAGCATGATCGTGAAAAACGAGGAGCAATTCCTCGATCAATGCCTATCCGCCCTTGATGGCGTGGCGCATCAGATAGTGGTGGTGGACACCGGCTCCACCGATCGCACGGTGCAAATCGCCAAGGCACATGGGGCTGAAGTGCATCATTTCGATTGGTGCGATGATTTCGCCGCCGCCCGCAATTTCGCGCTCGAGCATGCTCGAGGCGATTGGGTGCTGGTGTTGGATGCGGACGAGGTACTCACTGCCGAGGGCCTGAATGGACTCCGACAGGATATGGCCACGCCCAACCTCATGGGCTGCCGCATTCGGTGCGTGCATCTCGAGCCGAGCCCCAATGGCGGCTACCAGCCTATGGCCGATGCGTGGCATTACATTCCCCGCCTTGTGCGTAACGCGCCGGGCCTCCATTTTGTGGGCATCATTCACGAACAAATATTCTCCTCCACTGAGGTACGGGCGAAGGATTGGCAGATGAAAACGGGCTTCGGAAAAACGGCTCTGGATCACTACGGATATGCCCAGGAAATCAAGACCAGCCGCAATAAGATTGAGCGGAATATCACGCTGTTAGAACGCGCTCTGGAAGATTCGCCTCAGGAACCCACGTTGCTCATGAGCTACGCCTTGGATCTCTACAATCGTGGTGATGTGGAAAAAGCTTTGGAGACCAATCGACAGGCATTTCAGATCGTTTCTGAATATCCGCCCGACGGCATTTCGCCGGAGGTGCGAGAGCGATTGCTCAGTGTATTTTCTAATCTACTGTTGCAATCGGAAATGCACGAGGAACTCATCGAGGTTGCCGAAAGCCCGTTGGCCAAGGATTGCGGCCCCACCAGTTCCATCTTGTTTATGTATGCTCTGGCGCTCTTCAAGAGTGGTCGAGTGGAGGACGCTGTGGATCCCCTGCGCGAATGCATTGCCAAGTTGGACGAGCAAACTTATTGCGCGCCGTTCCCGGGCTCCACTGGTGCGGCCCCGCACCATTTGCTGGCGGATTGTTTGGCCAAACAAAACCAACCGGGCGAGGCACTGGAACAATACCGGGCCGCATTGGATTTGAAACCGGACCATGCCGGCGTCAGGCACGATTTTGCCCGACTGCTTACGCAGGAGGATCGGCCGGAGGCTGCCATTGAATTGCTTCACGAAGCAATTCAATTGGGAACGATGAACGTAACGCTTTGGTCGTTAGGCAGCCAGATCGTCAACGGGCACCTAACCGATACGGATATCGCCTTACGCTGGACCGATTGCGCCATCCAGGAGGATCTCACCCATCCGGAGATTCGCAAGCAACGCGGGATTGCCCTGCTCTCCGCCGGGCAATTCACTGACGCGCTGCCGTATTTCACGGACGCCACGCAAGCGCATCACCCGTTAAATGAAGCGGGGCAAATCATGTGCAAAGTGCTGACCGGGAAACCGGTAACGCTTTCCGACCCAGCCAATGAAGAGACCGTGAGCACCGCATTTGTTAACTGGTATCGCCGGCTACTTGAGCGTGGTCAGGAACAGGCAGCGCGTGAGGTGCAAAACCGGCTGGATAAACTGGCGAACACTCTGCCCACCGCCGTTTCCATCCTGCGCGAGGCCTTTGCCGAAGCGGATTAAGCGCCAGCAGTTACTTGGAAATAAATTTACTGGTGCCGCTCCCAGAGTTGCGGTTGGAGCCGTCCATGACGGTAAAGGTCCAGCTCCTTTCGCCGCGTTGTTTGACAAACTCCCGAATCTCAATGGCACCCGGAGGCTGAATCGATTGCCAGTGGATGGATTTGGCCTGAGGATTCCATTGGCCCACGAAATGGTGCACAGGACCATCTTCAAAAAAGTATGCATAACGGTAATGCTTCTCCACCGCATCCCAGGTTTTTACCCATAAAAAATATTCCGGCCCGTTTTCGGTGTAGACCACGCCTTCGTTGATGATACACCGGCCACTGCGTGTCCAGCGCATGCGGCTTTGCCCTTTGAGTTTCACATCCCCGCTGGCGTGCTTGATGGTTTGCAACTCCTCCCACACCCCGGCCTGGCCGAGGCGCGCCATCTCCGGCACGGGCGGAAAGGCTCGCGGCGGCTGATCTATAGTTTCCCCAAGAAAATTCGCTGTGCTACGACCGTTGCTGATGGCTTGTCCTTGTTCGGTAATGTTATAGGTAAAAATTTTCTCAGTGAGCTTGGGAAAAGTCTCGGTCATGGTGAACTTCAAGCCCGGAATGTCGCTCGGGAAAATTAGGCCCCAGTCCAGCCGGCCCTGATTGGCCCGCCAATTTCCCGCAAAGCCCTGCACGAGCCCATCATCCTGAAACCATATGCTCTGGTATTGGTTGGTGGGGGCAAGTTCGTTGAAGTGTTTTACCACCAGATTATGCTTCATGTTTTCGCCGGCGCGCACTTCGGATTCGATCAGCAAGTGATGTCCCTTGAGGCCCCAAGTTGCGTGGCTCACCGCCGTGGTGCGGTTGGTCTTACCATCGGGCGTGATCACCTCATTGACCTGCTCCCAAAAACCGGGGGTTTCAAAAACATTCAATTCCGGTCGAGCGCTGGCGTTGGCGTTGAAATTCTCTCGAGGCTGACTGGTCTCGGTTTTATCCTTACCACAGCCGACCAGCACCAAAAGCACCAGCAGTTTGATCCCTTTATTCACGGGCTCAGTGTAGCTCCTCGGAAATAATGACGCGATTTTTTCAAAAATTATCTCGCGCAAGTTATTCACAGCCGTAAAATCGACGCATGCAAAACACCGCACGTCTATCGGGCTGGCTTGTCGCCGCCCTTCTCACTTTAAACATTTGCCTAGGCTCGGCTAATGCCCAGGGAAAACTGCCGAATAACACGCGCCATCTACCAAAGGACGCCACCGCAATTATATCCGTCCGCATTGGGGATTTGCTGAAAAAAGGCGGTTATGACGAATTCCTTCAGTCTGACCTCGTTAAAATGGCAAAAGCCGAGATGGTAGACAATGAACTCGCTCTTAAGATTCTTGATGATCCCGAGGCCAGTGGCGTTGATCTTAGCGAGCCTATACATATCTTCATCAAACTTGGCGCTCCAGTAGAGGAATTTGGTGAGCCCACTATAACAGGAGGCTTAATCACCTCTCTCAAGGATGCCAAAGCCTTGGACAAGGCAATCGATCTCATCACGGCTAAAGCAGGCTTACCACTTATTAAGACAGCGCAAGAGGGCTACACCCAACTCAGCATGCCCGGCGCTCCCGCAACCATCGGTTGGACTTCCAAGGCAATGGTGGCCGTAGGCAGCAGCGATCCCAAACAAATGCAGAAAATTGCCGTCCTTCTTGAGAAGACGATCAATCGCAAGGCAAAGATCAAAGATGAACGTCTTGTATCTCTACTCAGCACCAAGGCCGATATGTCTGCATGGATTGAATATGATCAGATTGTGGGTCTAATGTCCTCTATACCTGGAGCTGAAGAAGCGTTTGGGTTCGGACTTACAGAGAAGCTTAGTAAAAATGCTGCCTATGCCCTCACCATGAATTTTGAAGCGGGCCGTATGGATATGGCTGCTGTTGAATACAATGAAACAGAGCTGATTGAGGGAGATATGAGTAGAGGAGGCTTGGACAAAGCATTGGTAGACCTCATCCCGAATAATTCAATTATGGCTATGGGTTTCGCCATGAATATGAAACCGGTGCGGGAAATGATGAATAAGCATGTACTCCCTGAACTGTTAGCACAAGAAGGTGTCGAGGAGATGGTCGCTCAGGCTGAGGCAATGATAGGTCTCACCTTGGAGGGATTAATGGAAATACCAAAGGGAGATTTCTTAGCCGTTTGGGATGGTCTAAAAATGGAAGAGGGTGATTTTGGCCCGCAACCTTCGCCTCAGTTGATGCTAGGCATGACTGTTGAGAACCGAAAGAACCTCAACAAAATCATGAACAATCCGCAGGTTCAGGGACTCCTCCCAATGCTTGCGACAGTCGGAATGCAAATTGCGCAAACAGAGGAAGGCATCTTCCTATGTAGCCGCAACCATGCAAATGCGATTAATAATGGCAAAAACGAAAACCCGATCAAAGGAGAGCATCGCGACTTAATCAGTAAAAACGATTTTGGAGGCTTCTTCCGCTTTGCTCCCCTAGTAAAAGTCATTCGTGGCATGGTTCCTCCTGACGAAGCTGAGGTCCAAACGGCCTTAGGCGAGTTGAACCGTCTGGAGGAAATCACCATGAGTGGATCCATGTTAAAGGATGGAAAACAATCATCCTCGGTCTCCCTGACATTCAATGATAAGAAAACCAACGCCCTCAGGCAACTTATCCAAACAGGCGAACGTATCTATAAAC
Organism: Verrucomicrobiales bacterium; assembly: GCA_038139415.1. Lineage (GTDB taxonomy): Bacteria > Verrucomicrobiota > Verrucomicrobiia > Limisphaerales > UBA1100 > UBA1100. Next base: position 13,872 of record JAYOSV010000014.1, read on the forward strand.
TCGCTCAAATGGCCGAAGCCGGCCGGCCGGATCATGAGCTGGAGGCCGATCAAGAGCTCAGAGCCGCTTTGGAGGAGCTGAAATAGTCTCGATTTTAGGATTATTACTGGAATTACCGACCGTTGTTAACGGTCGGTAATTTTTTTTTAAAAAACTAAAGTTCCCCTTCATATTGCCGAAGCACTCCTTGGACAGCGGAGAATAGCCAATCATGCAAGACGGCATAGGCAATTACAGCAACGCCTCCACAGAAATCGAGGCACTGCAGCAACAAGGCCTGCACTTCCAAAAACAGGGAGCGCACGGCTCAGCCGTTGCCGTCTATCAGCGCCTGTTAGCCCTCGGGCAGGATGGCCCGGCCATCCGCTACAACCTCGGCTCCGCCCTACTCCAGCTTCAAAATCCAACCGAAGCGCTCGAACAATTCGAAGCCGGAATCCAGCTCTGTCCACAGGAATCCGGCCTACGCCTCGGGCTTGCCAATGCCCATAAACTCCTCGGAAACCCCACGGCCGCCGAGGATGCCCTCGAGCAAGAACTCGACCTCTGTCCCGATTCCATTCCGGCCGCCGTCAATCTTGGCTGGTTATTGGAGGAACAAAACCGCGTGCCTGAAGCCCTCGTCCAGTATCGCAAAGCCATGTATTACCAGCCCAACCATCCTATACTGCGCTGGAACCACGGATTGGCCTGTCTGATGCTCGGCGATTACTCCCGCGGCTGGCGTGATTATGAACACCGCTGGGCCGCCCGGCAAAAAACCAAGCCCACCTACGCTACCCCTGAATGGCGCGGCGAACCCCTGCGCGGTCGGCGCTTATTGCTCCATAGCGAGCAAGGCTTTGGCGATACGCTGATGTTCGTGCGCTTTGCCCAAATGCTGGGCCGCACCGAGGAAGTGCATCTCCAGTGCCAGCCGCAGCTCAAACGACTGCTCTCCCAACAGCTAGGGCTGGCCAGTGTGGTGAGCACCAACGAACCCGCCACCGCTCACGATGTGCATGCTCCGCTCATGAGCCTGCCGCACCTCATGGGTTTGGATCAGGAATCCGAACTGGAGAACCCCGCCTACCTGGAGCCCGTGCAACGCTCCCTCCAGCCACTGCCCAACGGCCACCGACCCAGCATGCAACGCGTGGGCTTCGTGTGGGCCAGCGCGCCCAACAGCGAAATCGCGGATAAAAAATCCATACCGCTCCATCAATTCCGAGGGTTGTTCGACACGCCGCACTGCCAGTTTTACGCCCTACACATGAACGCGAAGCCGAATGAAGTGGCCGAGCTACAGCGGCATCCCAATGTGCACGACCTCCGCGAGTCGATTATGGATTTTGAAGACACGGCCGGTTACCTCAGCCAAATGGATCTGGTGATCACGGTGGACACCGCGGTGGCTCACCTCGCCGGAGCCATGGGCAAACCGACCTGGACGTTGCTGCCCAATGCGGCCGATTGGCGATGGCGCATGCATCGTTCCGACAGCCCGTGGTACCCTTCCATGCGGTTATTCCGCCAGCCGAGTGCGGGTGATTGGAATCGTGTGCTCGCGGAAATTAGCCACTGCCTTTTCA
>JAYOSV010000014.1:15542-70461 GCA_038139415.1 Verrucomicrobiales bacterium
CACGCGCCACCTCGCCGGCCAATTACAGCCAGCCGCCCTGCTTTAGTTACCCCTGCATGGCGGTCGAAACCCACTGATCGAATAGGGTCTCGGGCAATACGTCTTGAAACCCGCCGGGCATCGCTTGGCCGCCAGAACGAAAGGTGACCGGCAATTCCGCGGCCAAGGCCACGTTCCAGAGTTTACTCCAGTCATCCGATTCATCGGTGTGCGTGAAAATCAGGCCAGCCAAGGGCAACGTGCTGAAGACGCGCGCCTGTTCGAGCAAGAGTTCCAGATCATACGCGCTGTTTAACACCAGCTGCACTTCGGCCGGGTCAAGGGGTTTCAGATGGGCGGCCAGTTCTTCCACCGCCGCTTCGGTCGCTGGCACACCGGGCAGATCGACAAACCGCAGGGTATCCTCCGGCACATCCAGTGAATCGGTCCATACCCGTTCCACGGGCACCTGCATCATTTCGCCGTGCAGGCTTAAAAACTCCGCCGTGTTGGGCTGCGCGCCATCCAAGCGCCACAAACGCGCCGGACGCTGACGCAGGAATGTTTCCTGTGTGACCCATTTGCACAACGCCGTGGTCTTGCCGACGCCGGGTGCCCCCACCAATACACGGGCCGGCAGGCCGGGTTGTTCGGCGCGTGTGGCAAATCGGTGCCATTGCTCTACCAAAACCTCGCGAGCCATCTCCATTTCCTCAATCAGATTTCGCGGGCGTGTTCCACCCAGATGCTTTTGCAATTGCGCGGTCAACCCGTCTGCATGCTGGGGCCGCAATCCCATTTCTAACAATACCTGCACGCAGGCGGGCGCCGCCGGCGCGTCCTGCGTGCCGCCCACGTTTTGAATCATCTGAATGACATTGGGCGGAATCGGTTGGGAGGGTTCGGTGCCCTGCAGGGCGCCTTCGAGTTGATGCACTTTGGCGGTTAAAAGCTGGAGAACATTTTCCTGAGCCGACGGCGGCTCGGGGGCCGTGGCGAGTACTTCCACGCGGGCTTTGGACCACAACCGCTTGACGCCATCGGCATGCACGGGGCGCACATTGAGGATCACCGCATCGGGGCCAACCTGTGTCTGCACCTGTTCCAAGGCTTCCTTGGCGGTATCGGCAATTATCTTGATGGTGTTCATGCGCGAAACAAAAACCGGCGGCACCGCCCGCGCCTATTGAAGGGAGGGCACCGCGCCGGTGGGCACGATCTCGATTTTGGGCGGCAACTCCTCGTAGCTAAGGAATGCCAACTCGGGGAACTTCGCCGCAAAGAACCGGCGTAGTCCAGCACGAATCATGGACGAACACACGACCACCGGCGCCTGCCCCTCGGCGATCATGGGTTGGATGAACTGGTTTAGGTGATGGGATAGGTGCTCGGCAATCTTCGGATCGATCAACAACACGGTCTCCGTCTGCGAAGGACGGATACCTTTCACCAGTTCCTCCTCCAGCCAAGGATCGATCGTGATGGCCGCCAGGTTTCCATTTTCGTCCTGATACCCTTTGACAACCTGTGAGCCAATCGCTTTGCGCGCCTGTTCGCTGAGCTCGTCGGGGTTCTTGGTCGCCGCCGCATAATCGGCCACGCGCTCCAGGATCCCTACGAGGTTGCGTATGGAAACGCCCTCGGCCAGCAGATTTTGCAACACCCGCTGCACCTGCCCCACCGAGAGTAGGTTGGGCACCAGCTCGTTGACCAGCGCGGGGTTTTGATCCTTGAGATTGTCCAGCAACACCTGCACATCCTGACGACTTAGAATTTGGTAGCAGGTGCGTTTAATCGTCTCGCCAAAATGCGTGACCATCACCGAGGCCGCGTCCACCACCGTGTAACCGGCCAGCTCCGCGTTCTTGCGTTCCACATCGGTGATCCACGTGGCCGGCAGGCCAAATACCGGCTCGGTCGTTTGCACGCCGGGCAAGACCTCGGTGCTGTTGTTGGTGTTCATCGCCAGCCAATAACCGGGCATCACTTCGCCCGTGGCAATCAATTGGCCGCGAAAAATAAACCGGTATTCGTTGGGCTGCAGCTCGAGATTATCGCGCAAACGCACGGCTGGAATAATAAAACCCATTTCCTGAACAAACGTCCGGCGCACGCCGGTCACCCGTTCCAGTAAATCCCCGCCCTTCTTAGGATCCGCCAGAGATAATAGGCCGTAGCCCAGCTCAATTTGCAGGGTATCGAGTTGCAGAAGCTCCTCCATTTTCTCTGAACCACCGGGCCGGCCATCTTCGGGCCCATCTCCGTCGCCATCACCGCCGCCTTCAGGCGACCCGCCGCTATCCTGATCCGGCCCCACGGGGCGTTCGACCAGCATCCCACGGGATTCAAAGTGCCGATACATGAACCCAAACAACATGCCCATGCACAGGAATGGAAACCAGGGAAGGATGCTCGTAACCAGCGAGAACAACGCCAGCATCAACATGGAAAAGGACAATACTTTCAGCACTTTCGGCTGCAGAAAAAGTTGCTGAGTAAGCGTGGCGCCGAGACTTTCCTTTTCTGCTGAACGGGTCACCAAAATACCGGCAGCAGTGGAGATCACCAACGCCGGGATTTGTGACACCAGCCCATCACCAATACTCAGGATGGTGTAGGTCTGCAGAGCCTGCGATACCTCCATGTTGCGCTGCAACACACCAATGCCGATGCCACCAATGATATTCACTAGCGTGATAATAATACCGGCAATTGCATCACCGCGCACAAACTTGCTGGCACCATCCATGGAGCCGTAGAAATCCGTTTCCTTGGAAAGAGCATCCCGCCGTTTACGCGCCTGATCCTCCTTGATCAAACCGGCATTCAACTCGGCATCAATCGCCATCTGTTTGCCGGGCATCGCATCCAACGTAAAACGCGCCGCCACTTCCGCGATCCGGCCGGCGCCCTTGGTGATGACCACAAAGTTGATGACCGTGAGAATGATGAAGACCACAAAGCCCACCACATAATTATTCTGCACCACCACTTCACCGAATTTCTGAATAATCTGACCTGCCTGCGCCTCGCCCAAAATCAATCGGGTGGTGGCAATGTTCAGGCCCAATCTGAAGAGCGTGACAATCAGCAGCAGCGTGGGAAAACTGGTAAATTCTGAAGGGTCGCGGATGTAAATGATGACCAGCATCACCAGCAACCCCGACGAAATGCTCAACGCGAGCATCATGTCCAGCATCCACGGCCGCATCGGCAAAATCATGCACATCAACACGCCAAACACGAAAGCCACAAGACCGATCTCGGACCAACGCGATTCAGGCTGGGCAGCGGGCGTATTCATGCGCGCGCACGCCCTCCCTTCGGGCGGGAGCCCAATGACGTTTCCATGACCATGGTTTGAAAATCCATACGCATCCTTGCTGGATGCCTAAAACACAGCACTTCCGATGCCAGCGACTGCCCGGAGAAGGCTGTTTTTAACCATTTTGCGCCTAAAAAGTGCCTCATGACATCATCTGTTGGCCGCGCGTGTAGTACTTGTACCGATGCGTGCGGTAGACGTATGCGAGGATTTCGGCCACCGCCGCATACAAATCTGGAATAATCTCCTGACCGACCTTGCAGTTCTTGAAGAGCAACCGCGCCACCGGCTTGTTCTCCACCATCGGCACCTCGTGCTTGCGCGCAATCTCCCGAATACGCAGAGCGTTGTAACGGGCGCCTTTGGCAACCACCCGCGGCGCTCCCATGGCTTCGCGGTCGTACTTCAGGGCAATCGCCAAGTGGGTCGGGTTAGTCACGATCACATCCGCTTGCGGCACCTCGGTGTTCAGGGTTTCCATCAGCATTTGCCTACGGCGGCGACGTTGTTCGCCCTTCACCTGCTGGTTACCATCCACCTGCTTGTGCTCGTCCTTCACCTCCTGCTTGGTCATCTTACTGTCTTCTTCGTTCTTCCATTGCTGATACGCATAATCGACCGCCGCAATCACCACCATACCGGCAATCACCCGCAAGGCCACGTCCTGAGCGGTTTGACCCATGAACGCCAGTAAATGCATCAAGTCAGTCGATGTATAAAAAATCGGATCATTCAACACCTGTTTCAGCACCGGATACGTAAATCCAAAGATCACCACAAACTTCATCAGGCTCACTACCAGCTTGGCGAGGGATTGGCTGCTGAAGATGCGCTTAAATCCGCTGAGAGGATTGAGCTTGCTGAACTTTGGCTCAATGGCCTTGGGCGAGGCCCGAAACTGACTTTGCGTTCCGGACCCAATCAAGCCGCCCAACACGCCGGCGGCCATCACCGGCAAAATCAAGGTGCCGGCCGTCACCATGAAATGCCCGAAATGCCCCTGGAACGCCTCGTAATTCATCTGCGTCGTGCCCAGTCGCTGGAAGGTGCCGATCATATAAACTCGAAAGGTCTCCACCATTTTGGGGGCCATCACCGTGAGAATCAGAAGCGCGGCCAACAGGAGCACCAGCGTTTGCACCTCCTGACTCCGCGCGAATTGGCCGGACTCCATCAGCTCCTGGAGCTTCTTTGGAGTCGGCATTTCCGTCTTTTCCTGGCCTGACTCGCTCTCTGCCATGCTACGCGCCTCCTCCCAACAGCTTGGTGACCATCACAAAATCATTCGGTAATTGCTTGAGATAATTGGAAATCTCACGCGCCGACAACGACATCGTGAAGCCAAACAAAAAAACGCCCACCAGAACTCGAACAGAAAAGCTTTCCACAAACACATTCATCGTTGGCACGGCACGTGCCAGCACCATCATCAGCAGATTGATCACAATCCCCACCGCAATGATCGGCGCCGCGATCCGCACCGCCACCACAAATGTGCGACCGCACAGCATCGTAACATGATCAAACAGCGCATTGCTCAACGTGCCGCCACCTATCGGCAGCGCGCCATAGGATTGCTGAAAGCCCATTAACAACTCGAAATGGATATCCAGTGAAAACAACAACATCACCGTCATCATTTGGAGAATCACCGAGGGCGTCGAAGAAGGGGTGGTTTCGCCCGGGGCAATCAAACTCGAAAGCTGCAAACCCAATTCTGTGCCGATGTAATGACCGGCCAAACCGACGGAAAAAAGCACCAACCGTACCACCCCGCCCAACAGTAATCCGTAGCACACCTCCTGCGCCACCAACCCCACTGTGCCAATCATATCTCCGGAAGACACATCCGGGGGCAGCGCCACGCCGGGCATGGTCAGTAATGCCAAAAACCCGGCGACAGCCAGCCGCAATCGAATTGGCATGGCGGCCGCCGAAAAGATCGGGAACACCGCCAGCATCGCGCCCGCGCGGACGAACACCAGAAACCAAGTTAAAAACAATACCTCCATGCGGCCTTTCTTATGACTACATCACCATCGAGGGAATTTTCTCAAAGATACCCTTGGTGTAATCCATCAGCGTACGCACCATCCACGGCATGATGAAAAACAGCAGCGCACTCACCGCTAACGCCTTGGGCACGAAGGTGAGGGTTTGCTCCTGCAACGAGGTTACCGCCTGGAATAGGCTCACCATCAGGCCCACCGTCATGCCCATGAGCAGCAACGGCGTGGCCAACATCATGATGTGCGCCATCAGACCTTTCATTAATTCGACAACATAATCCGGACTCATCGTTTTACCTTTCTCTCGTCATGCCCTGAAGCTCATGGCAAGGGACTGAACGACCAGCGTCCAACCGTCCACGAGGACAAAGAGCAAAATCTTCAACGGCATGGAAATCGTAACCGGCGGCAGGAACAACAGCCCCAAGCTCATCAGCACAATCGCCACAACAAAATCGATCAAAATAAATGGGATAAACAACAGGAACCCCATCTGAAATCCCGTGCGCAGTTCGCTTAGGATAAAGCCCGGCACCACCACGCTCATTGGCAGATCCTCCACTTTGGTGGGGCCCATCTTGGCTAGGCCTACAAAAAACTCCACGTCCTTCGGGCGCGCCTGCCGCAGCATAAAATCTTTCGCGTGCCCTTTCGCATTATCCAACGCCTCCGTCCCCGTAATGGCTCCGGCGGAGTAGGGCTTAATGGCATCGGCATCGATGCGCTGATACACCGGCTGCATGATAAAAAATGTCATAAACAACGCGAAGCCTACCATGATCTGGTTTGCCGGCACGCCCTGCAATGAGAGCGCGTTGCGCAGAAAGGAAAACACAATGATTATCCGTGTAAAACAGGTCATCAACATCACCAGCGACGGCGCCACCGACAGCAACGTGATGATAAACAGCACACGAATAGCCGTATCAATACGCTGCGGTTCCTCCGGCATGTTCATGCCGATGTTCAGGTTAAAGCCGTTGGTATTGCCGCCGGCCGCTTGAGCAAAGAGCCCGTTAACCGAGAACAGCAACACCAACATGACAAGCCAACCCCAACGGGAGTGCGGACGATCAACCACCAGTTGTTTTGTGTTCGTCGTGGTGTTCATCACTTGCGCTCCAGCAGGGTTTTAAGTTTGCCGGCAAAACTGCCGGGAGAAAATTTCTCCGCCACCTCGTCTAATTCCTCGGTGGCATCCTCTTCCAGTTTCTCCAAATCGGTAAGGTAGTTTGTGCCGGCGGGCGAATCAGCTATCAGAAAACGTTTGGATCCGTACTCCACCACGTGCAATGCGTGGCGTGAACTCAATGAACGGGTTTCAATCACACTCAAGTGCGAAGACTGTGCGGGCACCAATCCAAAAAATCGGCTTTTTCGAAACCACCAAGCGCCCCCGAGCAGGACCGCCATTACAATCATTAGCGCACCTACGATTCGGACCATCACCTCGGTCAAGCTCACTGGCTTTGGCTCGATCACTTCGCGATCGTCAGCATCCACTCCGTACATCTTACGGGAAGCCGCCGATTCCATCGGCGTCTTGTTGTCTTCAATCGCTTCGGCACGGGAATCGGTTTCCGTCGGAGCTATCGGCGCGACCTCCTCGGCCGCCATTAGTGGATCCGACCCGGCCCAAAGCCAGACGAACATGAGAATCAGCAGCCATCCGTGGCAGTTCGATTGTTCTTTCATAATCAACCCTCTCGGGTGCGCATTCCGTTGCTGTCGGCCCACCGCCTTCCGTGGCGGCAAATAATGCCAACACCCTGAATACAGCACATAACGTGCCATCTCGGGAATGGATGAAAGAATTCGACTGCCTTTTAAAAACAGCCTTTTTCAGCGATTTTTTGGTTAAAATCGCGTTTTATGAAGGTTTGGCGATGATCTCCTTAACTCGAATGCCGAAGTTATCCTCGGCCACCACAACTTCGCCACGGGCCACGAGCTTTTGATTCACGTACACATCCACATTGGCGTTGGCGGGTTTGTCCAGTTGCACCACTGACCCAAGGTTCAGGTTCAGCAGCTCCTGCATGGTCATCTTACAGTTGCCCAGTTCGGCGGTGAGCTTCACGGGTACGTCGAGGAGGAAATCCAAATTCTGCACCTCGTTGCTGTTATCCGACGCGGCGGCTGCAGGCGGTTCGGCCACGGCGGTCGCTTCGCCGGCCTCGGGATTTGGGGTCGTCTCCTGTATGTCTTCTTCTGCCATGGTATGTGTCTCCGTTAGGATTTAAAATGTTCGTTAATTTGTACGGCGGCCTTCTGGTCCAGACTGCCCAAGCGCCCGGTGTATTTGGGGTGACCGGCCAGTTGCACTTCCACTTGGCCCAATCGTTTGGGATCCAGCGGAATGATGTCGCCCGGCTTCAGGTTCAGCAAATCGCGAGCCGTAACACTCAGGTCGGTCCACTGCGCGCTCACAGGCACCTTCACGTGATTGTAAGCTGGATTCCAGTCCACGTGCTCGGTCCAATGCTCTTCTACATCCTCATCCGTTTCAGCATGAGCAGCGGTTTGTTGGGCCAGGTTGCTCAGGAGCGGGTCCAGCCCCCGCACAGGCAACAGCATTTGAATTTGTTCCATGCAATCACCGACATCGGCGTTGATGGAGATGTGGTAAAAATTTTCGTCATCCTCCGACACTGGAACATGTAACGGATCCTCTTCATGGCCCAACAAGGTCACGCGCAGAGGTTCCTCAAATTTCCAATACTTAGCCCACTCGCGCATCGTGAGCTGGGCTACCTGATCGATCATGGCCGATTCCACCTCGCGAATCACGCGATCGGGGTTCACGGCAAAGCCTTTGCCGCCCAGCATTCGGTCGGCCATGGTAAGGCCAAGATGCTTGGAAATATCAATGGCGCCAATGGCGTCAAGCGGCTGAATCCGAAAGAGAATCAAGTGCCGTTTGGCGGGGAATTCCTTAGCGTATCGCTGGAGATCCACAATTTCCATCGAGGATTGTTCCATGCCAAATTCAGTCCTTAAAAATAGGGATAAACGGGCGGCCAACGAACGAATAAGCACTTCGTTCAACTGGCGGAAACGATGCACTTCGGTGGAGGAGAGCGCCGCTTTTTTGCCGACGGTAAAGGCATGCACCACGCTGGCCGGCAATTTTGTTTGGCTACCATTCGGCCGGTGAATTTGAATGGATTGCTCGGGCGCACCACTCTCGGCCATCGGCTCGCCTTCGGCCGTGGGATCTTCTGCAAAGGCCGTTCGCAACCCGCTCAACGGAACGGTGAGATCCTTAAACAAAGTTGCGTGTTGATGATCCATGGGCCGAGGCATCTGGGTTTATTGCATGATCCACTTGGAGACGATCAGTTCCTTGATGGGATGATTTTTGCCAATGAGCAACTGGTATCGGTCCTTAAGATCATTCTTGATGACGTCCTTGGTGTAGGGCTCGGAAAGCGACTTTACATCTTTTTCTGACAGGACGTCCATGGTTATCGCCTGGAGCTGCTTGGTCTTGCTTTCCACCGCCTTGGGAAATCCGGTGTCCTCTTCTTCTTTGCGAATCAGGAATATTTCCACGAGCAAATAACGGGTGCCGGCGGAGTTGGCGGGATTCACCACAATGCTTTCACCTTCAGGCACGATGGACACCGGTTTCGTGGGATCATCGGCCTCGGCGGTGGGGTCAGCGGTTTCCTCGTCGCCCTCTTTCTTCTCATCGCCGTCCCCTTTCTTCTCATCGCCGTCCCCTTTCTTCTCATCGCCATCTTTCTGAACTTGGCCTTGAGTACCATTGGTGTCGGAGGCGGCCGCGATTGCCTTGGAAATTTGCTTGGGCAGGATCACGGCTACCATAACCCCAACACCGGCCACGGTAATGACGGCGGAGAGGAGCATGGGCACGAGCACGCTTGGGGCCTTGGGCTCCTGAATGGGAGCCTCCTCTACAGCCTCGGCGCCGGCCTCCACGGCCTCGGTTGCCTCGGCGTTTTGTTCCTGATTTTGTGCTTCTTCGTCAGCCATTTTAGGATTCCTCTTAGTTGGTTAAATTATCGGTTTTAACGCTTGAGCGCCATCATTTCCTTTAAGATTTCATCAGCCGTGGAGATCACGCGGGCATTGGCCTGAAAAGCGCGTTGGGTGGTAATCATCCGCGAAAATTCATCTGCCATATCGACGTTGGAAAGCTCCAAGGAACCTGCAGCAAGCCGGCCAGTACCACCTTCGCCGGGGGCTTGGGCGTTGCTCAGGATTTCTGCACTGCCAGCACTGTCAGCGGTAATACCATAGGCTCCGGCGGCGGCGAGGTTGTCAAAGCGGTTGGCACCGATCTTGGTGAGGGTCTGCTCGTTTTTAAAAGTCTGCAGCAGAACTTGGCCTCGATCGTATTGTGTGCCGTCGGTCAGTAGCATTTTGACTTTGCCATCCGCTCCGAAGTTGTATTGCGAGATACTAGCGCCACCCGCCACGGTGATGGATGTGAGAGTACCTGAATCGGCGTATAATTCAAAATCACTTGATCCGGCCGAGGTCAGATCCACCTTGTTGGCGCCGGCTGTGGCATCGGCAGAGGTGGTGTGGAAATGAATATCATCGCCTGACACACTGATGAAATAAGAGTTACCCGCGGTTAATCCTCCGGGAATGGTGCCTTCCTTAACATACACGGTGTTGCCAGTGGTCAGTCCGTGGCTAGCTAGGGTGATTTTGTCATTCGAGATATCGGTAGTAAACCCAGTTTTTGCGGTAATAGTGGCATCGGTGAAATTCACGGCATTGGCGCCGGTGGCGGCTTCGGCCGCAGTGCTATGCACGGTGAAGGTGTCGTCACTGACCTTGTTCACAAAGAATACTTTGTCGGTGGTGTTCGTTTCATTGGCAATGGCCGGTAGGGTTGATGGAAACTTGATTTGATTACCGGTACTAAAGCCGTGCGCGGTTTTTGTGAGGACGTTGGTGGAGTAATCTAGGCTGACCCCAGTTCGGTCGGCGGTGTATTGGCCGACATCCAGTCTGAGATCACCAATCTCAGTTTGCTGCGCGGTGGTATAAGCAGGGGCCAATTTGTTTTTGCCTTGGACACGGAAACCGTCGTTGGTGACGAGATATCCGTTTTTGTCCTCACGAAAATCTCCGGCGCGGGTGGCAAACAGCTCGTTGGTGGTGGGGTCTTTCACGAGGAAAAAGCCCTTGCCGTTCACAGACATATCGGTGCGCACGCCAGTGTTTTTCATGGCACCCTGGGTAAAGGTGTTCTTGATGGCGGACACAGCCATGCCGTTGCCTACCTGCATACCCGCTGCACCAGAAGTGGTGGCGGTGTCGGGCGTGGGGGCACGAAGGGTCTGGGAAAGGGTATCTTGAAACTCCACGCGGGCGCCCTTGTAGGCGACGGTGTTAATGTTGGCAAGGTTGTTACCAATCACATCCAAGCTGGTCTGGAATTGGCGCATGCCAAGCACGCCGGTGTTTAATGCACGAATCATGACTGTTTTTCTTTCCCTATGGTTGTTGTGGAGTCTCCGAGTGCACTTCGATCACTGAATCCAGATCGTAGGTCTGGCCATTCAGGATCACACTCACGTCACCATCCTTGTTGACTTTGAGGTCCGTCACGATTCCGTTCGTAAAGACTTGGTTTTCCTTTTCACCGGTGGCTACCTTCACAGGTTTGCCCATGAGAGCGGTGCCTTGGGTGAGGTTGTAGCTTTGGCGGAGTTGTTGTAAATCCGTACTCATCTCTTTGGTTTGCTCAAGGCTGGTGAATTGAGCCATCTGCGCGATGAACTCGGTGTCACTCACCGGCTTGAGCGGATCCTGGTTGCGCATCTGGGTGACGAGCAGGCTCAGGAACTCGGTTTGCCCCATGGTCTTGGCCGGTAACCGCTCGAGATTGTCGGGCGGTGAGGTCATTTGCGATTGAATGTCGGCTGCACTGATCATGGTTCAAATTCTCCTGTTTACGCCCAGCTTTGCCAGCCGTCGTAGGCTTCCTCCACTTTATCGGTGGATTCAAGCGCGGCGGCGCGGGTGGTTTCCTTTTCGCGGGTAGCGGCCATGCCCAAGGCGGCCCAATCAGCTTCTTCATCGCCGATTTGGAATTCCGTCGGTTGGGATTGAGGTTGGCCTTGGCGGTTAAACTGGCGAGGATCGGAATCACGCGTGGTTTCCTCGGAATCTTCGGAATCTTCGGAAGCCAAATCGCCTAGGTTGACACCGCGCTCGGAGAGTTGTTGCTGGAGTTCGTTCCAACCGGAAGCCAACTGACGACCATCGCCCTGTTGCATGCGGGCCTCAATTTCCACACCGCCGTTGCCGTACTTGATGGTGAGCTGCATTTCGGTGTCGTTATCCGGTTGCACCTTCACGGTCATTTCATTTTCGCCACGCACCCGGAAAGTGGTCACGGCATCCCAAATTTTCTCCAACATGGGATTCAACGCCCCTTGGGGCGCGGCGGTCGCCTGGGCCGGGGTGACGCCGCTGACGGCCGGGGTGGCACTTTGCACGGAAGTCACGGGGAGAATGGTTTCCTTGGGTGTTTCCTTCGGTAAATCCTGCTGAGCCGATTGTTGGCCGGATCGCGGACTGGTCTCGGCACCGGTGGCCGGACGCAATTCCTCCACAAGCACGGGCTTCGCTTCCGGTTTCGGAGCGAGGGGCTTAGAAGGCATCGTCATGTTATCAGTTTTCGGAGCAACTTGCGTGCCGTCTTTGGCTACCGATTGGGGCGCCATCTCCTTGAGCACGGGGTTGGGTTGCTGGGTGGCCGGCTTGGAAAGAGTGTTTTGCTCGCGCACCTGTTCGGCCTTGGCTTGATCGGCCTTGGTAAGTTGCTGGAATTCCTGCACCCGGTTGCGGGCTCGAGTGGCTGTGCGCTGTTGCTGGCGCTTGAGTGCGGCTTGCGCCTTGGCTTCCTGAGTGGTCTCGGTGGTTTGCTTGGATTCCACTTTCTTGAGTTTGGGCTGAACTTCGGTAGGAGTGGCAACTTCCTGTTTCTGGACGGCCTCCGCCTTGATGACTTTTTTGGCGGTTTGCTTTTGCAATTCCGTGGCGCGCACGAGACCGGTGAGGGCTTCGCTGGCTTCCACTTCCTTATGTTTCTTGGGGGCGTTGTCTTTTTTCCGGGTGTTTTGTTCCTCGTCTTCCTCGGAACGTTTGGCGGTGTCTTCCTCCTCAGTTTTCATTTTCTGGGAGGCATCTTCAAAAATCTTGTCGAACTGCTCAGCATCACCGGCACTGCGGGTGGATGGCGCCAAGCCGAGCACGGCATCCTGTGTGGTGGCCGGTTTCTGTACGGTGGTGGGGGGGGCTTCCATGTTACGGGGTCTCCTCGGGTTTAGGATCAATAGCCTCAGCCTTCATGGTTTTCCGATGATGCTGGATGAGGTTTTGGTAAAGTTCTGGATCGCTGGTGTCTCCACTAAGCAGAGTGCGAAATACCAACGCCTGATTGGTCGGAGCCAGGTACTGAAATACCTTGCCATTGAGCGTAGGATCCTCGGTCAGGTTGGCACGTAAAATCTGCCGCACCACGGCCGGGCCATCAGGCTGGTCTGGCAACAACAGATTCTCGTAAATCCGCGCCATTTCCTGCAAGCGCGCCTCTTCCTCCCGGCGAATGAGATAGATGCGGCCCTCAAATAGTTGATCCAACTGATTGCGAGTACGAGTGATGTTGTTGGTGTGATAATGCAAGGCCTGAAGCTGTTCGCCCAAGTGGGTTTCCAATTCGTTCAACTCCCCCTCGCGTTGCTGCAGGTAATTCCAGCGATTGCGCATTTCGGACATTAGAATGGCGATGTTCGGGTTGGTAAAATCCAGTTCGCCGGGCGAGGTCACGGCGTTCAGCGTTTGGAAGGCAGACACAATCCGCTCGTCCTGTTTGGGTTTTTTCTCCTGATACACTGTTTCTTCAGGCGTCTTAGTGGCATCGGGTAATCCCTCAGGCTTATTCACCTCGGTGGCGTTGGTATCTTCCTGATTGGCCTCCATTTTTTTGATGTACGCCTGCAAATCCTCGTTCTTGAGAATCATATTGGTCGCCCACCATGTCATGCCAGCCAGACACGCCAGTACCACGGCCACGCCCAGAATCATCTGGCCCATCCTGGATGTGAGTAATTTTTTCATGGGTCAACCTACGTCCACTAACATTTCTGTGCAAAACCACCGGCTTCGCGCAGGAGCACCATTTCATCAATGGCCTGCTGCTCGGTTCGAGCTAGCTCGCGATCATGCGCGGCTTGTTGTTCGTCCCGAATTTTTTCCAAGGCTTCCCGTCGGCGCCGGGCCGTAAGAAGTTCCTGCCTTTTGGCATTGGCTTCGGCCTGACGCTCGGCCACCACGGGCTCCAGTTGGCTGAGCTGCCCGCGTAATTCTCGCAAGGCGGTTTGTAAATGAGCCAGTGTCCCGATGGTCGCTTGGCCGGCAAATGCCTGCTGACAAGCCGTCAGGTTGCCTTCAATCGCCTCTTCCACCGCCTGCTGATGACTCAGCGCTTCCTCAAGGTGTACCTGAGCCTGGGCATATACCTCGCCGGCCTGGGTCTCTTCATTGGCCCGGACTTCCAGCACGGTTTTCAGCTTAAATCGGAATGGTTTCATGGCATCTGGCCTGGCGGTGGCGTGGCTTCAGGCGTTCCGCCCGGGAATTGCACAGCATCCGGCGTGCCGTTTTCAGTGGATGCCGGTATTTGCGCGGCTGTTTGCAACGGTTCGATCACTCCCATCGTGTGCTGCAAGGTTTCCCAACTCTGTTCCATTGAAAACCCTTCGCCCACGGTTTGGCGGAGAAATGCGTTCAACGGATCATGCAGCTGAATGGAACGGTCAATCTGGGGATTGGATCCGGCTTGGTATGCGCCGATGGAAATGAGATCGCGGCTCTTGCGGTGAATGGCTAGCATCTCGCGGGCATCACCCATGCATTCGCGGCGCGGCGTGTCGAGCAGATCATGAGACAGGCGGCTGATACTTTCCAACACATCAATCGCCGGATAATGATTTTGCGCCGCCAATTCGCGGGACAACACCAAGTGACCATCCAGAATGGAACGGGCGGCATCCGCCACGGGATCATTCATGTCATCGCCTTCAACCAGTACATTAAATAAACCGGTGATCGATCCATGCTCATTGTTGCCGGCGCGCTCAAGCAGCTGCGGTAACAAGGAAAAGACCGAAGGCGTGTACCCGCGCGAACTGGGCGGTTCCCCAATCGCCAAGCCAATCTCACGTTGCGCCATGGCAAATCGCGTGATGGAATCCATCATCAATAACACGTTCTTACCCTGATTCCGGAAGGACTCAGCAATGGTCATGGCCAGAAATGTGCCTTTCACTCTGGCCAAGGCTGGCTCGTTGGAAGTGGCCACAATGATGACCGATTTGCGCCGGCCTTCCTCATCCAGATCGCGCTCAATAAAGTCTCGTACTTCCCTTCCTCGTTCCCCGATCAGGGCAATTACATTCACATCTGCCTCGGCCTGACTGGCCATCATGCCCATGAGCGTGGATTTTCCCACACCGCTCCCGGCAAAAATACCCATGCGCTGGCCGCGACCCAAGGGGGTAAACGTATCAATCGCCTTGATGCCAGTGACAAAGGGCTCGGTAATCCGCGCCCGCTTCAGGGGATGCGGCGTCACCAAATCCAGCTCGGAAACGGCGCGGTGAGATAATTCGCCTTGCTCATCCAACGGCTGGCCCAACCCGTTAATCACGCGGCCCAGCAACTGATCGCCCACGGGCACTCGCAGGGAATGGCCGGTGGCAATCACTTCGCTGCCCGGGCAAATGCCGTTCACGTCGCCCAGCGGCATGAGCAGTAACTTGCGATCCCGAAAACCTACCACCTCGGCCTCGATGCTTTGCTGGGTGATTTGCGATTCGATGCGGCATATTTCGCCAACCGACGCCATGGGCCCCTGAGATTCAATGACCAGCCCGATCATCTGCGTCACGCGACCGCGATTCTGCACGAGGCGCGTGCCGGATAACCGCGACCGCGCCTGGGCCAAGCCTTTGGCGACGCTGGTAGATTGAGCTGTGTCCGAGGCGATCATGAGTCAACAGCTTCGCGCAAAAGTTGTTCGCGCGTTTCGCGACGGCCATCGATGAGTCCGCAGTTGGTTTCCACCAAACAACCGCCGCGCGACACTTCCTCATCTTTGAGATAACGTACACGGCGTTGGTGGGGAGAATCGGCCAATAGATCCGAACTGGCTTCCTTCAGCAGTTTCAAATCTTCCGGATTCAAATACACCGCCACTTCCGCATCATTGTCGCAATGACCGAGGGCATCCTGAATGGAGGATTCCACGATCTTGGTGCTAATTGGCAATCCGTTCACTAAACGAATGGCGGCTTCGGTGGCAAATTCAACCAGCTCAGATTCGAGCGATTGCAGGCGTTGATTCAGGGAGCCATTTACTTCGGTCTCAATCTTGCCCAAGATTCCCGGAAGATCGGCGGCGTTTTTCTTCTCCAACTCGGCGCGTAAATGATTGATCTGAGCTTCGTATTCCACCACGGCTTCCTCACGGCCTCGCTGGTAGCCGGCCTGTTCGTGTTCGACCAATTGCTCTTTGCTCACCGGTTCCGGCGCAGGAGTCACAGATTCCTCCAACGCAGTGGTTTCCGGCACAGCGCCCGGGCCCTGAAAGTCACGCAATAGCGCTTCGGCCGGGCCGATGGCTAGTCGGATGTCGCGCAATGGAGCGTCGGTCACGAGATTATCAATGGCTTTGACCATGGGGGTTTAATCGCTTTCGAGTGAGATTTCTCCTTCGGTTTCCAACTGGCGCACGACATCAATAATCCCGTTCTGGGAAGATTCGATAGCGCGCATAGAAAGGTTGTCCGGCAGGCCTTCGATTTCCTCATACACGTTTTCGGCCGCCCGTTTGGAAAGTGCTCCGAGCATTGCGTCGCGAAGGGTGGTAGTGGCCGCCTTGAGGGCAATGGCGAGTTGACCGGCATCGACCTCGCGCATGATTTTCTGCATGGTCTTTACGTCGAGCGATTGCAGATCGTCGAAGGTGAACATCTTCATGCGGATGGAACGTACTAGGTCAGGCTGGCGTTCATCGATGTTATCCAGCAGCTTCTTGCGGTCGTCCTTGGACATGGCATTGAGAACAGCGGCAGCGGATTTCTCGCCACCGGTTTGGTTCAACGCGCGACTGACGCGTTCGCCCACCTTGGAGGAAAGGACATCGCCCAGTGTTTCCACTACCTCAATGGGAGTGGACTCGAGCGTAGCTAGTTTCTCCACCACAATCTCGCGTTGGCGTTCGGGTAGACCCATTAACACTTCCGAGCCTTTGGCTGCAGAAAGGTAACTGAGTACGAGAGCGATGGTTTGAGCGTCCTCTTCCTTGAGCAGATTCATGATGGAGGTAGCATCCAAATCAATGATCTGCTGCATACTGGCCACACTGGTTCGAGCCGTGCCGACTCGACCGATAATTTCTGCCGCCTTGAACAGGCCCACGGATTTCTCGAGTACAGACCGAGTAAAATCAACCGAACCGCTAATCCCGCTCCGGGCTTCCACGGCCATCTCCGTAAATTCCTGTAATACTTCGCCCTGTTGCTGGCTATCAAGCAGAGGCAAGTTAGCCATCTCAGCACAAACCAATTCACGCTCGTTATCATCAAAATTCTTGACGATTTCTGCAGCCGCATCCTCGCCCATGATGACCAGAAATGCCGCAAGCTTTTGCGATGCATTAAGATTAAGACTATCTACTGAGTTACTCATGGCTGGGAATATTTTCTAGGTTTAATCGCCATCTTCGTTTTTGAGCCAACGACGGGCTGCCACAGCCATGGTTTCGGGGCTCTCTGTAATCATGTCACGAAGCACCTCGATGTTCACACGCTCAGGCTGTTTAGAACCCAGACCGAAGTCCATGATGAGTTTCTGTTTCTGTTCTTCAATAACCTCCACGTCATCTTCGGTGGATGCCAGCAGTTTCATGCGTTCACGTTCCTCATCTCGGGCCTTCATGAGTTGCTGAATGTCTGCCGGCGAAAGCTTCATCTTGCCAGATCGCGCATCGGCAATAGTACTCTCAATATCCTCCAAGGTCATATTGTCAGTGTTGATCTCCACCGGCCCCGCTGAGCCTTCGATTGTGATGGGTTTAGCCGCTGCGGCTTCTCCGGAGGCTCCACCTCCGGGAGAACTTGGTGCGGCTGCAAATGGTACCGCAGCACCTCCTGGCGCCGGCACGGCACCGGACATTCCAGCCACAGCCGGCACAGGACCAGCCGCCCCGAGCAATTGTCCAACTGGCACGCCGGTTTGGATGGTTTCATCGCCGCTTCGGTGCACGAGCTTCACAAAGGCAAATAAGGCGGCGCCGCCCAGCAGAACGTACAGGAGGTTTTTCAGCACAGTGCTGATCAAATCCTTGGTGGCCGCGGAGCTGATTTGGGCTTCTGCGGCCGCAACGTGATCGCGATTAAATTGCATTTCGGCCACCACGATATCATCCGGCCGCACTGCAGCCGCTCCGGCGTGCATGCCGATGGCGTTTTTCACAATATTGGTCAACTGGGTCATGCTCGTGTCGGTACGGGCATCATTACCTTGATTCACCAACACGGAGGCGGTGAGCCGGCGAATTTCGCCGGCCGCCTTCACTACATTGGTAGTCGTACGGCTGTTGTTCAACTGAATCACGCTTTCGCTTTTGTTCTGTTGATCGTTAGAAAGCGCGCCTCCGGCGAGGTTATTGGTGCTGGCATTGGCGTTCACAGGCGTGCCGACCAAGCCGCCGGCTGAAGGATTGGAGCCGGTTTTTTCGATCTTTTCCGTCACCGAATTGGTGACCGACCCGTCAGGATCATAAATCTCCGAGGTATGCGTGATTTGGTCGTGATCTATCTCGGCACTCACGGTGACGTGAACTTGGTTGGGTCCAAGCACGCCAGCGAGCATGGATTCGACCTTGCTGGCGAGATACAATTCCAGATTACGCCGGGCCGTTAGGCGGTTGTTAGCCATAGCGGTGAACGTACCGCCTTCCTCGTTGGCGGAAAGCGTGTTGCCAAAATTATCCACTACCGAAACATGGTTGTGCTGCAATCCCGGCACAGAATTGGCCACGAGAAAACGAATGGAGTTGACGGCCTGTTGATCGACCATACCTTCCTGGCTGAGATTCACCATCACCGAGGCAGTAGGCTTTTTGTTATCATCCACAATCAACCGAGTCTCGGGCATCACGACCATGACGCGAGCGCTTTTCACTCCGGAAATCATGGAGATACTGCGGCCGAGCTCGCCTTCGATGGCGCGCTTCTTGTTAACCTGCTGCACGAAATCAGACATACTGATGGTATTTTTCTCATCAAACAATTCGTAGCCCTTGCCGTCTCCGGAAGACTTGGGTAACCCACGGCTGGCCAACGTCATACGTAGGCTGTGCACTTGACTGCGGGGCACCTTGATGCTGGTACCGCCGGCGCCAGCTTCATACAGCACGCTCTGCTCTTCCAACACGGCCACCACGTCGCCGGCATCCTTTGGATCGAGCCCACCGTAGAGCAGCACGAAATCGGTACGACTGGTGAAAAACACCACGACCGCCAGCGTGACGGCAACAATGAAGCCGGAGGCCGCCACGGTGAGTTTCTGGTTCACGCCTAGTTGCGACCAAATGGCCAGCAGTTGTGCGCCTAATGCTCTGAGTTGTTCCATGATTCGATCCGTCGATGGTTTTTGCTAGGGGTTAGATCTGCATGCGCATCAGCTCCTGATATCCTTCCAGTAGTTTATTGCGCACTTCTACCATGAGCTGGAAGGCCACACCGGCCTCCTGCATGGCAATCATCGCCTGATGCAGCGGGATTTCCTTTCCCGCGAGCAGGTCGTTGACAGCTTGTGTGGAGTCGAGCTGTTTCTGGTTCACCTCGCCCACAAATTGATTGAGCACCTCGCCGAAACCGGCGCCCTGCACCGCCCCAGCGCCTTGCACTGCCTGAGTGGAATCCACCTGGCCAGTCTTCGCCGCCTGCTGAATGTCCCGGGCCTGATCCATCATGGCGCGTTGCTGACGGTACATTTCCGTCAGCCCCTGCGTTGCCATGGGATTCATTTGAACCGGGATCATAATGCGTGTTCCTATTTGATAAAGTGTCTCTCTAGTTGCCCTTACCTATGGCGAGGGTTTGCATAGCCATCTGGCGGGCGGTGCGAATGATTGCCAAATTGGCCTCGGTAGCGCGCGAGGAGGAAATCAAATCCGCCATTTCCTCGTGAATGCTGACATTGGGGAATTTCACCATGCCAGATTCAGGATCTGCATCGGGATGGCCAGGCTGATAAATCAGTCGATGAGGCCGATTATCAGCCTCGATGCCCGCTACCTGCACTTGTTGCACGGCATTGGCAGCATCAAATTGATTTTTCATCACAGTCTCGAACCGAACCACCTGGCGCTGGTATGGACCGCCCTGCGGTGTGCTGGTGGTGTTGGCGTTGGCGATGTTTTGGGAAATGACCTCCATCCGCACCTTCTCGGCTTGAATCGCAGAAGCGGCGCTGTCGGCTCCGGGAAGTAAATTGACGCTAAGCATGATTAGTTCCTAGGGTTGGGTTAACGGGTTTGGATGGCCGACCGCAGTTTGCTGAGCGTGCCAGTAATCATCTGGGTTTGCAGGTGGTGAGCGACCATGTTCTTTTGCAGGTGAGTCAATTCCTTCTCCAGTTGCACAGTGTTGCCGTCGCGGTTTTGAGCCACAGCGGTTTGGTCGACTGATACGGTGGGTTTAAGCTGTTGCACGTTGTTCACGCCTCCTTGCGCGACCGCACGGGACAACTCGGTCGCAAATGCCGGTGTCACATCCACCCGTTTATAATTGGGTGTTTCAATATTCGCCAGATTGCTCGCGATGGCCTCCTGCCGCAGCACGGTGGCATCGAGCATTTTCTTCACGCCTTGATAGTTGGCGCTAGCAAACAAACCGTCGATCATACCCCGCGAGCAGCATTCCCCGTGCCATTGCCACTAATTAGGTCGCTTGTTTTATGACCATTCAAAAAAAGCCTTTTTTGACCTAATAATTCCATTAATTTGGTGTTTTATGGACTACTGATGACATTGCGATCATGAAGACACATGGTAAATGCGGCCAATTTGAAAGTTGGGACAGAAATGGTATTTTAGAAATTATTGGGAAAATGTTTCTGACATTTGGATATAAATATTTTGGCCCGTGAATTGCTGCATGAAGGCCGAATTCTCTGTTTGAACAGGATGTTTAGGCGGAAAAAACAGATGTTTTAAATGAAAACACGCCAGCCAGAGTTGCTGCTGTGGTATCTGGGTCTGTGGACCGGGATGGCGCTTTTTGCTGCCCCTCCAGCCCAACCGACGGTGGCAACGCCGGAACTTGCAGGTCAACAGTGGGCTCAAGCTTGGGTGGAGCAGGCTCGCAATCGGTATAATCCGGTGCAGACGATCAACCTCAAGGGCACACCGGAGGAGTCGGAATTCGATTATACCGTTAAATCTCAGCGGTTCACCAAGCCGTTGGTTACCGGCCCGTTGGCGTTGGTGCTGAATCTCTCGACGGTTTATCCGTACCCACAAGGCTCCACGGATTTTCAATTTTGGATCACGCGCATAGCCAATGACGCCATGCGCCAGCGTTACCAACGGATCATGACGGATCTGACCGAGCATTATAAGACGCGCGGTTACCCCCAAACCCGGGCGCGTTTGTTAGCTGAGGATTTGTTCCATCAAAAATCCGCCATCTACTATCCGTTGGTCCACCACGCTTCCCCGAATCTGGGTGCCTTGGGGCCGAAAGATTCGCGCAATCCATACGGCAACAGCACGCTCGCCAATAGCGCAGCGGATAACTACAACTTGGGCCTGCTTTGCCAAAAGGTTGGCAACCATGAACAAGCTGCGCAGCTGTTTCATCAAGCCGCACTCACGGGACACGCCGGGGCGCAGGCGAGTTTGGCTTATCTGTATGAGACCGGCCAAGGCGTCACTAAAAACGCAGCTCAAGTAGTTTCCTTTTACACTCAAGCCGCTCGGCAGGGCCATGCGGTGGCGCAGTATAATCTTGGGAGAATTTACCAGAATGGCCTAGACGATGGTAGTCAACAGGTTCCAGCCAATCCGCAGACAGCCGAGTATTATCTGCAACGGGCCGCCTCGCAGGGCGTAGTGAGTGCCTATCACCAGCTCGGCGTACTTTATTATAACCTTGGCCTACGCCTGACCGCGCAATCCCTGACTGAAGAAGAATTCAAAAAATGGGATACCAACGAGGACCAAGTGATTTCCACACAGGAAAACCAACATTTGCGCGATGCCCATGATCATTTCCTTCTCGCCAGCCAGCAGAATTACGGACCTTCCCAACATGCCTTAGGGGTGATGTATCTGCAGGGCTACGGCGTCCCAGCCGATGCCAATCGATCCGTGCATTGGCTGCAACTGGCAGCCAATCACCCCCAGCCCGATTCGTATTACAACCTCGCCCAGTTGTATGAACAGGGCCAAGGCACGAAGCGCAACCTAGCGCGCGCATTTCTTTTGTACCGTCAAGCTGCACGCATGAGCCATGCGCCCAGTCAGTACAATGTGGGCTTGTTTTATTACCAAGGACGGCGAGCCGGTACACTGATCAGCCAGAAGGTCCCCGAATCCTTTGTGGCCAAACATCCGCGCCTGATTGATGACATGGTGGCTCTGGATCCCCAGCGCCATGCGATCTTGGAACTGGCAACGGCCTTGTATCGGCCCGCTCAACCCGAGGAAGCCTTGCGAACACTTGATTTGTTTGTCGCCGATGAACACGTCCAATTGATTGTATCCGTTCTCAAATCCATGTTGCCGACAGAGGTCGATGTGTCCGACCCCATCCTCGCGCCCTTGGGCGGTGATGACCCGGTGCAGGCTAGTGCCTGGTGGACCTTGGCGGCGGAACAAAACCAACCCGCCGCCCAGCAGGGTTTGGAACTGGTGAATCGAGTGCTCACGCGGGAACAGGTTCACTTTGCTAAGGCCATTGCAGCTACGGAGAAAAATCGAATGAACCTGCCCTCGCCCACACTGCCCTTGGGGCAAAGCGCGACAGCGCTGGCGTTTGCGCCCGCGGATTGGGGTACCGGCTTCTTTGTCTCCAAAGATGGCTATGTGATCGCCGGCAAACACCTGCTTCAAAGCGGCAATCGCTTTCAGGTGACCACGGAGAACGGCACTTTTCCCGCTCAGGTGGTACATGTGCCGGGCGATATGGATCAATATTTACTCCTGAAAATTCCGGGGGATTATGACTTCCCTGCCCTGTCCTTACACTCCAGCCACGGCACACGGTTGAACGATCCGGTAAACGTGTTGGGCTATCAACTCCCGGAAACCTCCGAGCAATCACAGCCACGCCCGGCCAAGGCGGATACCACTATTCATAGTATCCTCGGGGCCCAGGCAGATCCGAGGTTCTTTACCCTGCGCGCCCCGGTATTGGGCGACCGCATGCTGATACAGTTTGAGAAATATCTGGATGACGCCAGCTCATCGAATCAATCTTTTGACGACACTCCGGATCCGGAATCACAGGAGCTTTTGTTCCGCCTGCAAACCACCTCGGTTGAACGCCTGCGCGGCGCGCTGCGAGCCTCGCATGTGTTGCTCGGCGCAGCCGACTTAAGCATTGGCTATCAATTGAAAGAAGCCTTGTGGTACGACGGCGTAAACCATAAGTGGCTCCCGCAACCCGATACCCAAAAACGCGCCCGCCATTACCCTGCGCAATCCTGGGTGGCCCTAGATTTGCGGCATATCAAAGTGGTCCCGCCGAAACTTCAAGCCTTGGTGCGGCTCTCGGCGGTGCCCGGTATGTGGCAACGCGACAAGACATTGAGTCGGTTGTACGAGGCGGCAGAAGAGCTTCTCACAAAACCTATTCCCGGTAACCAAGCCAGCACAAAACTGGAATCCATCATCCAGGATGCGAAATTCTCCGTACTCAAACGCACAGCCGGTTTCCGGGGCGCGGCTCTATTGAACCGCCAAGGCCAGGCCATTGGCCTCTTTTTCCCCGGCTCTCACCGGCGCTCGCCGGATGTGTTTCAAAACTTTAACTCCTACCACCGGTATATGTTAAAGAGCGATCACTTACTATCATTTCTCAAACGCTCAGCTAAGGTCGCTTATCAGACCGAGCCCATCGAGCTGCCCAGACTGGCTTCCACCGGACCCATACCTATGGATCGCGAAGCCTACTGGCTCGCCAAAGCCCAGGCATCCATGGTATTGGTTCAGGTGTCCGCCGGGCAACCGGTGGCTACGAAAGGAGGTGCCCAATGATCCGCTGGGGCACACTCATGGCTGGGATGCTGGGCTTCATTCTGGTTCTAGCTATTGGACTTAGCATAGGCAAAGCGTGGGAACGCACACTAACCAGCGCGTTGTTTGGCGCCCTTGCCTTTGGGCTCATTGGCCAATGGTGGATGCGCCTGTGGCTCACCAGCCTAACCGCAGCCCAAGTGGAACACGCCGAGTTAGAGTCCATTGCCTCGCAGAATGCCGAAGCGAGCCGGGAGTCCGAAGAATTCAATCCGGAGGAACAATACTAAAGGATTATTAATCCATGGACCAAGCGACTGCCCAGCATAAACCGGAAACTACGCCACGCCCTCATCGGCCCACGCAGGCGAAGGCGGCGCGTGCCTATCAAAAAGCCCAGCTCACGGAGGCCACCGAGGAAGAAATTCTGGAAACCTACGCTCCGGTGATTAGCCAAATGGTCCATCGTTTTGTGCCACTGGTACGGGTCACGGTGGATGTGGACGACTTGAAAAACATCGCCAGCCTCGCGCTGATCCAGGCTGCCCATGGCTTTGATCCGGTGGCGGGGATGTCCTTCGAGAGCTATGCGCGTATGCGCATCCGGGGGGCGATTCTGGATGAGATCCGCAAATCCCAACCACTCTCACGCACAGTATATTCGCGCCGCAAAGAGCTGGAAACTACTTTGGAAACCCTCCGCATGGAATTGAACCGCCAGCCAGAGGAGGAGGAAATCGCCGAACGCCTCGGAGTCACCGTTCAACGATACCGTGCCCTGCTGGATGAATTGCGACCAGTGGTGTTTGTGCCTTTGCACTATATGCTGGATGGCGATGATGAGTTTTCTCATTCTAACGATCATTACGCGGCGGACCTCACTCAGGAGGACCCGGGCGAAAGCACGGGGCGCCGCGAGCTGCACGCGCTCATTCGCGAACGCATCAAACAACTGAACCGCAAGCAACAGCAGGTGCTGCTGTTATTTCATTATGAGGGCTTGCGAATGAAGGATGTGGCAGAGCTGATGGGCATCAGTGAATCGCGCGTATGCCAGATCAACACCGAGGCGGTGTTGTCTCTGCGCAGCTACCTCCAACGACAAGAACGAATTTAACCAACAGAAAGAAAACCAATGTTTATTATAATCGGATTTGTGATCATCTTTGGAGGCGTTGCAGTCGGCTTCGCCATGGCTGCAGGCGGTTATGGCCCAATGAATTTTGGCGCAATCGGCGGCCTCTTTCACCTGAATGAGTTTATTTCATTAGGAGGGATGGTCATCGGAAGTTGCGTTGTTATGGCACCGTTACCCGTTCTTAAAGGAGTATTCAAACAGGCTCTCGGCACGCTCAAAGGTTCACCTTATAATCAGGCAGATTATGAGGAATTATTCAAATGTATGTACGAACTTTTCCAACTTGGCCGCAAGGGTGGTATGATTGCCTTGGAAGAACACGTAATGAACCCGGAAGCCAGCGCTTTATTCAGCAACTACCCAAAATTCCACGGCAACCATCATGCACTTGAGTATTTGGCTGACGGCCTAAAACCGATCGTAGACGGTCGAATCAAGCCGGACCAACTGGAACCACTCATGGCAAAAAGCCTCCATAAAATGGAAGAAGAACACCATGAACCGGTGCTGGTTATGACCAAGGTAGCCGACTCGCTCCCCGCCTTTGGAATTGTGGCTGCTGTGTTGGGTATCATCGTAGTGATGATGTTCAAAATCGGTGGAGATACTGCGGTAGTCGGTCAAGGTATTGCGACGGCGCTTGCCGGCACATTCTTTGGAATTTTCGGCTCGTACTGCATGGTCGGCCCTTTAGCCACCAACTGCGAATTTAATGGTCATGCAGAGCTTACCTATATAAAAGTTATTAAATCTTCGGTCATTAGTTTTGCAAATGGTCTCCCCCCACTCGTCGCCTGCGAAGTAGGTCGCCGGGAACTGGGTGAGGATGTGCGCATGAGTTCAGGAGACTTAGAAACTCTTCTGAAGTCTGGCGGATGATGAGCCGTTCAAATTATTAACCTGAAAAACCAAAAAGAAATAATCAAGCACTATGGCCGGAGGAGGAGGAGGAGCATGGAAGGTAGCTTACGCGGACTTTGTGACCGCGATGATGGCGCTTTTTTTAGTGCTCTGGATAATAAGTCAAGACGAGCAAATCAAAGGTAATGTGCAACAGTATTTCCGAACTCGTTTTGCGTCGGTAACCAAGCAATCAGTCGGCATTATCCCTATTGAAAACGCCGACCTTATCCGAGCCAAGCGCGCGCACTTTGAGAAAGCCTCAGCCATCCCCTTGGAGCAAGTGCGTCGACTGAATGATGATTTGGTCCGGGCGTTTGTGCAGAACCCCGAGTACATCGATATGAAAACGCTTCGCGTGCAGATGACTGACGAAGGGTTGTTGATTGAATTTTTTAACGACCCAAGCAAGCGGTTGTTTCAGGAAAACACAGCGGAAATGACTGAGTACGGCCGTGTGCTTTTCCGCATTGTGGCCTGGACTCTGGCCAAGCATGACAGCCGTAAATCCACTCTGGTGGAGGTGGAAGGCCACACCAGCAAATCATTCCAAGGACGCGAAGATGAGGATGAATGGGATGTTTCCACCGACCGCGCCATTACTGTGCGGAAGTATATGTCCGAGGAAGGCGTGAAACCCGACCAATTCCACAAAGTGACCGGCTATGGCAATCGCCGTCCGTTGCAGGATAAGCTCGGCGAGCTTGATCACCCCTATCACAACCGCGTAAGCATCATGGTGCGCCCGCGGCAAGGCGGAAGTTAAGATCATGGCGGACGCAGGATTTACCCCTTTTGGCAACGAGCTGGATGCCCGACCCTCCCCGCAATTTGTGGAGCATGCCGGAGATTCTCTGGCTCCAACCAATCTTCAGGCCACGCCTGCCCCGGTAACACCGGCGGAGATGGTGGATTTGCCCGGGCAAATCCGACAAATTCTTCAGGGCCAGTTGGCCGAGACCGCACTGGATTCTGCGGTCAGCGCCATTGAAGCCGCCATCAATAACGCCCCCTCTCGCGTGGCATTGCCGGAGATTAAACTGAACACCGGTGGCGATCAACCGTCCCTCGAAGGTCAACCTAACATCGAGTTCGAACGCGAAGGCGATACCGTCAAGCGGGTGCAAGTACACTGTGTCTGCGGCCAGTCCATTCAATTGGACTGCATTTATTAGTCCGCATTCTGGCATTCCATTTGCTATGTTTCAGTGGGGTTGTGCAGTTACCCCACGAAACGAGCATGGATTTAAACGTATCAGGATTGGCTTCTGGCTTTGACTGGAAGAGCATGGTGGAGCAGCTCACTAGTGTGGAGCGGGCTCCGCAACGCCGGATGCGCACCGAGCAGGCGGGTGTGCGTGCCAAGAACGCCGCCTTCACCAGCCTGAAGACCGAGCTAACATCCCTTAAAACCGTATCGGAAAAATTAAAGGAGACGTCCTTCTTCGATACCCGCAAAGTAACCAGCAGCGAAACACACACCACGGCCACGGCGGATTCAGGCACATCTTCAGGCGAATACAATTTTGAAGTCTTCCAGCTGGCCACCTCGGCCAAGCAACTGGGTGCCGCCGACGTCGGCGCCGCCGTCACCGCCAGCTCGGCCATGAGTTCAGGCGGTTTCTCCATTGCCGTTAGCGCCGGCACGGTCACCGTGCAGGGTAAACAGGTGACGGTGAGTACGGATGATTCCCTGACCACCACGCTAGCAGCCATCAAAACAGCCGTGGGCGGCAGCTTCGATTACTCAGTGAGCGGCGACAAGGTGACCTTGACGGATTCCTCGGAAATCGTGCTGGGATCGGCCACGGACACCAGCAACTTTCTCCAATCCCTGCGACTGAACGCCAATGGCACCACCAGTGTCACCAGCAGTGGTAAGCTAGGCGGCATTGATATGAGTGTCACGCCGGCCAATGCCAATTTCACCGATGGAGCTGGGGCGGCCAGCGGTTCCTTCAAAATCAATGGCACGACCATTTCCTGGGATAGCTCCGCCACCATAACGGATATTTTGGATAAAATAAACAGCTCCGAGGCGAGCGTCTATGCCAATTATGATCCGGTGAATGACCGCTTTTTGCTGACCAATAAAACCACCGGCGATGTAGGCATCACCTTGGAGGATGTAACCGGAGATTTTTTGGCTAAGACGCGATTACTCACCGCTAACAGCGGGGCGTTATCCCGCGGCAAAAACCTCCTTTACAAGGTCAACGACGCCGGCCCTTTAGAGAGCAAAAGCAACACGATCGACAGCAATAGTTCCGGCATTCAAGGGCTAGCGGTGACCGCCACCAAAGCCAATGGTGCCTCGAAAATCAGCAGCGTGGATACCTCCGGCGAAACCGTCACCACCGAGAGTTCGCATGGATACAGCACCGGCGAGGCCGTCACGGTGTATAGCCCCGGCACGATCCCCGGCGGGTTGTCGACCAATACCACTTATTATGTGCGCGTGCTTTCCAGCTCCAGCTACTCGCTGCACACCACCAAGGCAAACGCGGAATCCGGCACCAATGCCGTGGATCTGACCAGCACACAAACCGGCGACGTGTATATGATGAGCAGTTCGCCCAAGATAGCCACCGTTTCCGTTCAATCGGACACCGAGACCATTAAAAATAAAATCGCCGGATTCATCTCACAAATCAATAGAGTGCAATCGCTGATCAAAGCACAAACAGCCAGCAGCACCGATTCCGATGGCAAGGTGAAGCTCGGCGTGTTGGCCGGAGAATCATTGGTCTCCATGACCATTTCCGGGGATATTCGCACGAAAGCCATCGAAAGCGTGGATGGCATGACCGGCACCATTACCCGGCTGGAATCCATCGGCTACACCTCCAGTGGTTACACCAACGAACTGTCCCTTTCTGATTCCAGCACATTGGAAACGGCGCTTAGCGAAAACCTAGGGCAGGTTAAATCCCTGTTCACCACCGCCACCGATGGCCTAGCCAATTCCATGTACACCTATCTGGAGACGCTGCTGGACGATGATGGCTCACTTGAGACTACGCAAAATAATCTCACTAACCAAATTAGCTCCATCGACAAGCAGATTGCCGATCACGAGCGTCGGGTACAAATGAACCGCGACACACTCATCCGCAACTTTGTCAACATGGAGCAGGCTCAATCAAAAATTAACAACGACATGAGCTTTCTTATGTCCAGATTTAAATAAATCATCATGAAACATACACTTTCTCTAACCCTGCTGGCGGCCCTGTTGCTGAGCGGTGCGGCATGCCAGAATTTGCCTCAGCGCAATTTGGGTCCCTACTTTGGGCCATTCCACAACATTGGCAATGTGTACCTCACGCCGAATGGCTTGCCCGATACGGTGCGGCGCGTGGCAGTGTTGCCGCTCATCCCCAGCCGTGGCAATCGCGATACCGAGCGCGGTCTACGCTCGATGCAGGCGGTGTTCACCGAGGAATTTGCCCGCAACCGACGAGTGGATGTTGTGACCATCACGGCCGACCGACTCCAACGCATGTTTGGCCGTACCGGCTATTATGCTGATGAACCGTTGCCGTTCGACTTCCTCCCACGCCTTCGTACGGAAACCGGTTGCCAAGCGGTGTTGTTTGCCGAGCTGTCCACCTTCCGAGCCTACCCGCCGGTGGCCTTGGGCTGGAAATTGCATTTATTTGACCTCGAATCCGAAGAACTAATTTGGGCGGTGGATGAGGTGTTCGATGGAGGCGAAGCGGCGGTAGCGAATTCGCTGGCGCGCCATATCCGGAAATCCCATGCGTCCCATCAGGCCGCCGCCACCGAGATTCTGGTGCTCAATTCACCCCGGGAAATGGCCCGTTTTTCGATTGCAGAGATGATTCCCACATTAATGAAAAAAAATCCTCAAGTCGCTGTGAACCCTGCCGAATCTAATAGAAGTCAGAAGGTGTCCGGAGAACCGGTAACTGAGGGCCCGAATCCGGCTCCCCTACCCGAAACTCCCGCTGAGACCGAGGAAAATCCTCCGCCCGTGCCGACCACGGTGGACGCAATTTGACACTAAAAAATTGATTTTTTGCCTTTTTAAGGCGATAGTAGGACCGAAAGGTAATCCGTGAAAGAAGTTAACTTAAATGCATCAAGGCAAGCCCAAGGCCCCGCTAAGATTGCCCAGGCCCAGAGCCAGCAATCGGCCGCAGTGGACATGGTGGCTCCGACTGATGCCATGGAAGCCAACCTCACCCGCACCCCTGATTTTACCCAAGTGGAGCGCGATGTGGAGGCACGCTTCGACCAGATCAAGGATCACCTGCGAGAAGCCGTGCAAACCAATGCCTATCCCCCCGCTGAGGCCATTGAAGGTTTTTCCAAACTCATCGCCTCGGAAATCGAGCAAAAGAAACACTGATCCGTCCGCCCCTACCGGATGTTGATATGCTTCCCCCACAGACGGCATGGAAGATGCTGTGAGTGGATTAATGAAAAGTGCCAATAAGCTGAGTGCCTACCGCGCCAACGCGGTAAGCTCTGCTACGCCCGAAAATCTCGTCGTCATGATGTACGACGGGGCCATTCGGTTTCTGGGGGCTGCCATCCGGGCCTTCGAGCACGAGGATCCGCTGGATTTCAACCTGAACATCCACGAAAACGTCACCAAAACTCAGGCCGTCATTCGCGAGCTCAACCACGCGTTGGACTTGGAAAACGGCGGGGAACTCGCCCACAGTCTTTCGGGTCTTTACGTCTATTTTGATAACCGCCTTCAGGAAGCCAACATCAGCAAAAACAAGGAGATCATCGAGGAAATCCTGCAACGCATCAGCGACCTGCGCGATGCTTGGAGCGAGTCCTTCCAACAACAAGCCGAAGCCGCCCAACTCGCTGCGGCCACCCCCCCTGCAGCGTCCCACCCAGCCGCGCCCGGAGGCGCCGCCCAATTTAACTCGACCGCCCCCCCCCCCACCGAATCTCCTGGCCTTTCCCTCATGGGCTGATCATGAACCCCTCGACCACCATCCTGTTGCGCGAATGGAAACGGTTGGCTGAACAGGAAGCCACCGCCATTGCCTCGCGTGAATGGCCTGAACTCAACGAATTGCTTGACCAGAAAGATCGGATCAAGGATTTGCTGGAAGACTATGAAAGCCCCGATTTCACGGAAGGCGATCATCAACTCGTCACGGAAATCATCAGCATCACCGGCCAAAACCAACAGCAATTGCAGCTGGCCATGACCGCCGTGCAAAGCCAGATCCAGACCGAAGACCGCTCGCTCAACACCATGCGCAAGGTCCACCAAACCTACGGTCAACAGGGTGGCCCCTCCTTCTGGCATTCCTATTCCTGAGCCACCTCTTCACCACATAAAACAGCCAATAATTGGCTGTTTTATGCGATAAAAACCCTCATTTCCTCGGTCTATACATGGCATGTTAAATGCTGTGTATAGATTGAATGAATGTAAGTCTCTATCAGGCAGCCGCGGCTCTGGAAGGATCTCTCCAGCGCCAGGACGTGATCGCGGAGAACTTGGCGGCCTCCAGTATTCCCGGATTCAAGCGGCATCAGGTGGGCTTTCATTCCGTGAATGCGGAGATGTTTAACAACGCGCTACAACAGGCCGATTCCGCGCAGAATGCTCAGGTGCAATACATGCTCCCGCGCATCACCGGCTACATCGATTTCCAACAGGGCACATTGATGCCCACCGGCGATAACAACAATCTCTCGCTCGATGGCCCAGGCTTCTTTGCCGTAAACGGCCCCAGCGGTCCGGTCTACACGCGTGACGGTTCCTTCCACATCAACAGCGATGGTACCTTGGTCACAAAGGAAGGCTATCCGCTGCGCACCGCCGGCGGTGGCACGATCACCGTGGATACCAACAATGCCACGCCAGTGAACGTCGATCGTAATGGTAATGTCAGCCAAGGTGGCACGCCACTCGGACAGTTGGAGATCATGACCTTTAACCCCGAGGACCAAAAGAACCTCAAGCGCATCAACGCCGGCTACTACGGTGCCGGTAGCGCCACGCCCGTGCCGGCCAACGTACGGGACACCCGGGTAGCTCAGGGATTTCTTGAGGGCTCCAACACCACGCCCACCCATGAGATGGGGCAATTAATGACCACTCTCCGCCATTTTGAAGCCAACCAAAAGATCATGAAGATCCATGACGAAACCATGGGCAAATTGATCCAACAACTCGGAAACACTCAATAGGACTGCATCATGTTACGCGCACTCTACTCCTCCGCCTCCGGCATGGAATCCCAACAGATGAATCTGGATGTGATTGCCAATAACCTGGCGAACGTCAACACCACGGGATTCAAAAAGGCCAAGATCGAGTTCCAAGATCTGCTGTATCAAACCAAGCGGGCCGCCGGTGCTGAATCCGGCCCCGGCACCCAGGTCCCCACCTCACTGCAGGTCGGCCATGGTGCTCGGCCCGTTTCCACCGCCAAAATCTTCACGGCTGGCGAAATCATGAGCACGGGAGAACGACTAGATCTCGCCATCCACGGCAATGGTTTTTTCAAGGTCACCCTCGCTGATGGTACCAATGCCTTTACGCGGGACGGTGGTTTCAAACTCGATAGCACTGGTCAGATCGTCACCAGCGATGGTCTGCCGGTCACTAGTTTTGCCGGGGTTACCATCAGCCCGGAGGCCACTAATGTTTCCATCAGTCAAACTGGGATAGTGTCGGTGACGCAAAACGGCACAACCAGCACTGCTGGCAGCCTAGTACTTTCCCGGTTTGCCAATTCGGCCGGCCTAGAGAATATCGGCGCTAATCTCTACCGCGAAACACCGGCTTCTGGCACGGAACAAACCGGGGAACCCAGCAACGCTGGCATGGGCACAGTACAACAGGGGTACCTCGAGCTTTCCAACGTCAAGGTCGTTGAGGAAATGGTGAATCTAATCAAAGCCCAGCGTGCCTATGAAATCAACTCCAAGGCTATTCAGGCCGCGGATGAAATGATGAGCATGAGCAACCGACTCCGCGGTTAACCCCTATTGCCTGCACTAAACTAAAATGAAACCTTTAATCTGCCTTCTGACCCTGGCCACTAGCAACCTGCTGGTCTGCGGTGCTGCCGCCACACGGCCCGTGCCCGACTCAAAACTCGTGCCGCTTATCGCCAAAGCCCTGAGCGATTCCTTCGAGCTGGGTCTGGCCAAGCTGGTACTGGAACCCTCACGGCCACTGGCCCCCGTGACGGTTCCGCAGGATACCGCCAACATCAGCATCAAGCTTTTTAGTAATCCCTACACCAAGCCCAGCTCGTTCATGAAAGCCCAGTACGCCATTCTCGCCGATGGGTTGCCCGTGGCCGAACACACCAGCTATTTCAAGGCACAGCTACTTCAGGATGTGTGGGTGGCACAACAAGTTGCCCAGCGCGGAGTAACCTTGGAAGAAGCCAAAATCACCAAAACGAAAACCAACATCATCAACCTGCGCGACGCCATTTGGACTGGCAAACCGGACAACACTTTACAGCTCGTCAGCACGCTCTCTCCCGGCGTCGTACTACAAGAACGCCATTTGCGCCGCACGCCGGCCGTGTTCCGAAACCAAACGGTGGATGCGGTGTTGATCCATAAATCGCTGGTGATCCGCCTACGAGTGATAGCGCTGGAAGACGGGGCGCCTGGCCAGGTAATTCGCTTACGTAACACCAGTTCCGCCAAGGAAATCCGCGGCACCGTTGTAAACAGCCGTGAAGTGAAAGTGACCTTTTAAATGAAATCCATCCTTTGTTTGATCAGCTTTGTGTGCGCCGGCTTGTTGGTCGCCGACTCACTATGGAAAGACGATGAAAGCTTTGCCCCCGCCGCCGATAAAAAGGCGCGTTTAATTGGTGACATCCTCAATGTGCGCGTGCAGGAAAGTAACGCCGCCAACCGCAGCGGCACCACCTCCTCCTCCCGCTCCTCCTCCGCGGATGCTAATATTTCTAACCTGTTTTTCACCACCACCAGTCCCACCAACGGTAGCCAGCTATTCCATCACAAGGGCGCATTCCCGGCCATGAAGTTTGCTAACTCCACTTCGCACTCTGGCACGGGCACTATTAATAATTCCGACAGCATTACCACCCGGTTTGCCGTTCGAGTGGTGGATGTACTGCCCAATCGTAACATGATCATTGAAGGCATTCGGCGATCAGCCTACAGCGGGGAAACCCAAACCATCATTTTGCGCGGCACCGTACGTGCCGACGACATCGCCGCCGATAACAGTGTGTACAGCTACCAAGTTGCCGACATGAACATTCGCTACCTCTCCAGTGGCGTCGTGACCGGCGCCCAGGACAAAGGCTGGTTCATGAAGTTCTGGGATACCATCAGTCCATTTTAACCGGAGACACCTCGAATGTATAAAACTCTTTTCACGCTAACTTTGCTGCCCGCCTTGGCTTGGGGCCAACCCGCGATTGCCACGCCCACGGTCAATCCGCGGGCCGGTCTCATGCCCATCAGTCCCCTGCGCAGCAATGCCGTAGGCGGTGGGGTACGCATTAAGGATCTCGGATTTATCGAAGGGGCGCGCGCCAACCAATTGACCGGATTTGGCGTGGTGCTGGGCCTAAACAACACTGGCGACAAAGACACGGTCTATTCCAA
The DNA here is from genome assembly GCA_038139415.1 of Verrucomicrobiales bacterium. Classification (GTDB taxonomy): domain Bacteria; phylum Verrucomicrobiota; class Verrucomicrobiia; order Limisphaerales; family UBA1100; genus UBA1100. Next base: position 49,805 of record JAYOSV010000014.1, read on the forward strand.
ACAAGCCATTGCCAACCTGCTGCAGCAATACGGCCTGACCGTGCCCGCCACGTCAGTGTCCTCCAAAAACGCCGCCGCGGTGATGGTTACCGCAAGCCTCCCAGCCTTTGCGAAGAGCGGTTCCCGCATTGATGTCAACGTCATGTCCATGGGCGACTCCACTTCCCTCACAGGTGGCACGTTAATTCAAACCCCTCTCGTCGGAGCCGATGGCCGAGTGTACGCCGTGGCACAGGGACCGGTAAACAACAACGCTTTTTCACTCGGCACCGATAATGCCGCCGTGACCAAAAACCATCCCACCGCCGGCGCCTTGATCGGTGGCGCGTTAGTGGAAAAGGAAGTACAGGCCACTCTCGTGCGTGATGGGGAAGTTAAAATTGTGCTGAACGCCGCCGACTTTACTCTAACCGCCCGTATGGCCGAGGCCATCCGAGCCCAATCTCAACGCCTAGGCGGTGGCGGTTGGTTTGCTGCCGCCCAGGATGGCAACAGTGTTCGAGTCACGGTGCCAGACCAATTCCGGGCTGCGCCCATCGATTTTATCGCCCAATTGCAGGCCATCACCGTGGTGCCGGATTCCAAGGCGCGCGTGGTGATGAATGAACGCACCGGCACCATCGTGGCAACCTCACGAGTGAAAGTACTGAGCTGCGCCATTGCCCATGGAAATATCTACCTCGCCGTCAACAAGAGCCCAGAAGTGTCTCAACCCGGCCCAATGGCGGAGGTGGGTGCGACGACCACGGTTCCTCGCGACGTGGCAAATGTAACCGAGCGAGGCGGCGGCCTTAATGTGTTTCCAGAGCTGCCAACGGTGCAGGAAGTTTCCCAGGCCCTCAACAGCCTCGGTGCCACACCACGGGATATGATGACGATTTTCCACATGCTCAAGGCTGCCGAAGCGCTACAAGCCGAGCTGATAATCAAGTAATAAAATAAGTGATAGAAAAGTAACGGAGATTTATCATGGGACTAGGGATCATGGGCACGATGGAAATGGCACGCAATGCCATGCGTACAGCCCGTACGGGTGCCGAGGTATCCGGTAACAACCTAGCCAATGCCTCCAATCCGACCTATGCGCGCCAACGCATCAAGGTCAACTCCGCTATCACTATTCCCACCGAAAAAGGTCCACAAGGATCCGGTGCCGAAGTAGCACGCTTGGAGCAAGTACGCGACAAGGTTTTAGATAAATCGCTCATCTCCGAAAAAAGCGTTACCCAATACTTCCAATCCAAACAACTTTACCTGCGGCGCGCAGAAGCCGGACTAGGGCAGACAGTAGATAGCCAAACCATTGATGCGGGCGGCGCTTATGGCACATATGGCTTAGCAGAGGGCATGACCGAGCTGTTCAACTCGTTCCAGTCCCTGAGCGTTTCCCCCACCTCCACTGCTGAACGGCAAACGGTAATATTTAATGCACAGAAGGTGGCCGACAAATTTAATACTGTCGATCGACGACTCTCAGACCTACGCACGGCGATCAATGATGAAGTTCAGGACGTCATTAAAGACGTCGACTACAAACTGAAGGAGCTAGCATATACCGCTGTCAATATCGGTAACATCGAGTCCGTAGAAGGGGCAGCCAATGAGGTAAGAGATTCTCTGCAGGCTTCCATGGAACAGCTCTCGGAGTATGTCAACATTTCCACCACCACCAGTGAAGACGGCGAACTAAATGTCTTTGTCGATGGAGTGCAAATGATCACCGAAAATGTGCTGACCAACTCGGTTACACTCAGCACCGATGGCGATGGCATGTATTACCTAGCGGATAATACTAACGGTAATGTGCTTAGCCTCAAGTCCGGTTATCTCAAGGGTATGATTGATGCTCGCGATGTGGGCATCAAAGATCTCCGTACCAACATCAGCAATATTGCAAAGGAGTTGATCACCGAGGTCAATACCCTGCATCAGACCGGCTATGACCTATATGGCACCAACGACAATACTGCAGGATTATTTACCGGAACAAACGGCTCTGATATGGGCGTGAATGCCAGTATCATTTCTGATCCACGCAAACTGCAGGGATCCAGCTCCGCCACCGAGGTGAGCAACAACGATGTCCTCCGCTCCATCGCCGCCCTGAGCACCACGACCATCACGAACCTGAGCGGCATGACCTTTAGCGAGAATTATGGCAACACCGTCAGCCGGTTTGGTCAGGATCTGTCTCTGGCCACCTCACAATTAAACGACCAACAAACCGTCCAGAAAATGCTGGAAAAACAGCGGGAATCCATCATGGGAGTTTCCGTGGATGAAGAAGTGGCCAATCTGGTTATTTACCAGCGTGCCTTTCAGGCCTCCGCACGACTACTCTCTACCATGGATGATCTCATGCAAGATGTCATAGACATGACCCGTTAAACCTCATGCGCGTCACGACCAACAGCTTTAACAACGACCTACGGCACAACATCACTCGGCTGGCCGAGCGACAGCTGCGCCTGCAACAGCAGGTCTCAACCGGTCAACGTATCACTACTGCCAGTGATGATCCCAAAGCGATGCGGCGCGTGCTCGACCTCCGCAACCAGCAGGGCCAGCTCAGGCAGTATCAGGATAATATTACCACGGTGCGTGAAAACACAAACGTCGTGTACTCCACCGTTCAGGGCCTAAAGAAACTGAGTGATCGAGCCTCGGAAATCGCCGTCATCGCTGATGGCGCCAAGGGTCCCAGTGCGTTAAATGCCTATTCCAAGGAAGTGGATCAGTTGATTGAGGAAGCAGTACGTCTCGCCAACAGCAAGCACCGCGAAGTCTACATTTTTTCCGGCACAAAGGGATCTACTCAAGCCTACACAGCCACCCGTAACGGTACAACTAATCAAATTTCAGATGTCACCTTCGGAGGTAATGACTCCTCCGCCAAGATTGACATTGCCCCTCACTCAACTGTGGAAGCCAATTATGGTGCAGAAGGGACCAATGGTATATTGAAAACTTCTACCACAGGCACCGATTTTGTTAGAAGCCTGATCTCCCTGCGCGATCAGCTTGCCACTGCCGCCAGTAGCTCGGCGACTGAATCGGAAAAAAGCACGGCCCTTACCACCATCAAGGGAACCTTGGTGGCTAATCTGGATAAGAGTGAACTGAATTTTATCGATCACTTCAGCAGCATTGGCGCAAAGCTGGCGCGGCTGGAAACCTCTGAAACCATCACCACGCAGCAAATTGCCGCCGTGGAGCCATTGATCTCTAATGAAACCGACGTGGACCTAGCCGATACCCTCGTCCGCCTTAACGAAGTCCAGAACGCCTACACCGCGGCCCTCCAGTCCGGAAGCATGCTCCTGCGAACCTCCTTGCTGGATTACCTGCGATAACCGATATTGAATTAATTCCCATGCCAATTCCCATCCAAATGGCAACGATGAGCCAAAACCACCTCGCGGTGGAACAGCTCGCGCAGAACAATAAGTTGACCGAAGCCGATAAAATTGGTGAGGTAGCAAAGCATTTTGAGGCCATGCTTCTCCGGCAATTTCTCAACGAAGGCACCCGTCCCATGTTGAGCCAAAGCGAAGGCATGAATCCCGCTCAAAAGAGCATTTATCAGGACATGATCACCAAGACGCTGGCCGAAACCATCAGTCAATCCGGCGACTTCGGACTGGCTCAGGCCTTCCGCCACCAGCTCATGCCCCGCAATCTCGCTCAAGCCGAGGCGCAAACCAAAGCCCAGGCCGCCGATCAACCAGACCATGAATGAGGAACTCAACAACCTGATTACTACCCTGCGCGAAGAACTCACGCAGTACGGTGAAGTGTTGGCCCTCATGCAGGAACAGCAGGAGCTGATCATCAACCGCGCCGCCAACGAGTTACTCATCAATCTCAACACCGTTAACTCCCAGATGGAACAGGTAGCTCTAGCCCGGCAACAACGCGAGCTGGCCCGGCAACAATTGGTCGCCTCCCTAGGAGGCACCGAGGAGACCACTTTCCGACAAATGACCGAGATGCTCCCGCCCGAAGTACAGCCTCTGGTCGATGCACTTGTGCAGGAAATCAACCAGATTTTGAAAAACGTCCAGAAATGGCTCCGGCAAAATCACATCTTGCTAAAGCGCTCATTGGACCTGATGCAGACCATCATGAAAAACATGTTCCCAAGCTCCAGTGCCGTAGCCGGTACCTACGGGCGCAGCGGACAGGTTTCCCCAGTAAACCCGCCTCCCAGCTCATTGTACGAGGGAATCATCTGATGCAACCTTACCGCCCAATAACCTTGGCCTTGACCACGCTGCTGGCGATGAACTTGGTGTCCGCAGAGATAGACCGGCACCGCGGCGGTCACAAGCTCAGTTTGCCCACCATCACGCAAACCCAGGCCAAGCCCGGGTACCTGAACGAAGGCGAACCCTTTGCCTTGCGCAAGGCCCCGCAACTGCGTCCGCCGGCCTATGCCCTACCCGCGCTGCCCATCGCACCCGATCCACAGCCGCTCCCGCTTGCCGCCAGCACACCGGCTCAGCCGCTCAATCCCGCCCAAGGCGGCGGTCGACCGCCGGCACCTGGCATCACCATTCCCGCCATGCGCGTGGCCCCGATCCAACCCTTTACCATTGAAGCCCAGCCTACCTTTGTGGCCCCAGGCCAAATGATCCAGTCTGGTGCACCCGCCGGCATGAGCGTATCCGGGCTACGGCCAGCCACACCGCAAAATGCCTTTTTGAATCCGGAAATTCTCCAATACTTTAATGCCGACGCCAATGGCACCTATCGCAGCCGCATCCGGCTGGATGCCAATTCCCTCTTTACCTTACCCAGCATGAACCCACTGCTACAACGCAGCGGCAGCACCACCTACCAAATCAAATGAAAACTGTTCGGCAAATCCTGTTGATGCTCGCCAGCGTGGGATCGCTGAGCGCAGCCGAAACTCCCGTACCCGAAAGCACGGACTGGGGTCTCAAAGGCATTCGCACGCCGTTGGAGGAATACGGCCTGACCATCGGTGATGTCACCGTCAGCCGCATTTTCAATCCGGTCGGCCAATTGCGCCCCGAAGACACCGTAGTGATCAGCCGACGCCTTACCCAAATTACCAACCCATGGCAGGAACTAACCCCCGGCACCGGGCTGATTGTGAACGGCAAAAAGGCAGTCATCCGCCAAATCCAACCCGAAGCCCCGCCCGCCACCAAACAAACCGGTTTACGGGTCAAGCTGACCGTTGAGGAAATTGCGGGTACCACCATGACCTTGGAATGGGAACAGCAACTTCATAACCTGAATGCCGCCGAAACCGCTCCCGCTCGCGCGGTCAAGGTGCAGAAGTTAAAGGATCAACTCCGGGTGGGCACTCATCTCGTGTTGAGTGGCAACCGCGTGATCGTGTCCAAGCGGCAAATCGCCTATAACTCCCCCACTTCCACCGCCAATAAGGATCTTACGATTGCCGCCAACTACTACAAACTTATTGGTGGCCGCGGCCAACTCACCGGCACACCCACTGGCAGTGAAAGCATCACCGACGGGGCGTGGAATCTCCAAGACGGCGCACTACCCCTCGTGCAAAACACCGCCCAGTTGGTGACCTGGAAATTCCGCGCGCGCGACAACGATCCGAATTTAATTCCCACCATCACCGTGCTCCATCGCACTCGAGGCGTACTGGCCAATCTCGAGATGCCTGATGAACGCACCGCTCTCGCCGAGATCCATGCCACCTATGATGGCCAGGTGCACATCCACGAGTTCCAGTGGCAGCAGCGCTTTGACAATAAAAGCCGCCCTAGCTGGCAGCTTTCCGGGACTCAGGATGATTTCGTGGAACTGCAACGAGTTCACGACACCAACATCAGATTTACCATCACGCCGGATTCGCTACTACGCGCCAACCGCGACGCCCTCAAGTTTTTCCAAACTCGCAAAAATAACACCGGCGCTCTGCAACTTTCCAGTAACACGCTGGATCCAGCCACACTAGAGCAGCAGATAAATAGCCTGAAGGAGATCGTGGAATCGGACGCCTCTGAAACCATCAAAATGGATGCCAAACGGCAGGCGGTGATTTATCTTGCCCGATTCTACGAGCATCAGGCTATCTCACTACAGGCGGACCAGCAGGAACAACAATTTCGGGCCGCCATCAAGCAACGCGAAGCCCAGAGCTACGAACGCATAGCATGGCTGAACCGCCGGAAAATGGAGCTGCTCCAGACCAAAGCCACCCAGCCATTTTCCGCCAAGCCCGAGGCCACGCAACTTGGTGATCTAATAGTACCTGATCTTTCCATCACCCAAATTTATGACGAACTGGACGCATATCCGGCTGAAGTACTAAACTTGCCCGAGGCTGCTCTGGCCCTGCGCTATGCCGATCTACTCCGCCAAACCACGGCCTTGGAGCGCAAAGCAAAAGGCAAACGCCAACAGGCCACTAAGCTGATTCATCCCGAAACCCAACCCGGAGAAGGAGAGATCCCCGAACAAATCGCGCGCAACTTCGCGCTCGCATTGAAATTCTGGTCAGAATACATCCACCGCAGTGAAGGACTGATGAAAGGCCAGGAGCAGTTGGCCGAAAAAGGCGTGATTGCCAACCGGCCCGCACCCGATCCGTACATCCCTGAAATCCTCCTGCGACAGGCGTGGATTTACCGCCAGCTCGGCCAAACCGAACGAGCCATTTCCACCAACTTCGATGTACTCACAGCCACCACACAGCAAAAAATCACCAACCTAACACGGTTCAACCGCATAGCTAATCTTGCATATAGCCAAATCGCCAACGCTTATTATGAAACGGCCGAGCTTCCTGAAGATTATCAGGAATCGATCGATCGATTTTCCAACATGCTGCGGGGCCGACAGGAAATTGATCATACACAAGTTGAGCTGAAGCTCCTACGCTCACTCTTCCAGTCCGACAATAAATCCCGCCAACAAATCCGCCGGCACGAGCACCAGCTCAAAGAAGCCGAGCTCGATCAGGCCGAGCTCGAACAAGACGAGCTCGAACTGGCCAAGCGGGAACGCGCTCTAAAAGACCCAAGCCCATCCGAACTCGTCGATGCCATCGAACAAGAACGCGATACCATCCGACGAGAACGCGATGCCATCCGACGAAAACGCATCTTCATAGAAAACAAACGCAAACGTATCCTCGGTGAGATCGCCATCCTCGATAAAACCAGGTCCGAACACTGGACGGCTCTCAGCAAGCACGCCACCGCCTTTATCGAACGCTCCGCCGATGACCAGTCCGACCTGCGTTATGACGGTGAGGTGCGCTACTACCAGGTCATGGCGGATAAGGCACTCGCTAAAGAGGAACACGTTCGCCACCACGTGGAAGTGCTTTTGAACGATGAATCCACCCCGGAAGAGCTTCGCCAAGCGTGGTTTGCCACCCGCGTGCGCGTGGTGATTGATGTCGCCAACCTGCTCTTCTCCGAAGCAGTAAAAGCCGAAATCAAACGAGCGCTCCAGCCCAACCCCGATCCCGCCGCGCCCCACGCGCTGGCTGAACACTTGCGCGCCGCCATTAATTACTATCAATGGGCTCTGAACCATGACCAGGCCTACCGCAGCCAAATCATGCTGCGCCAGCAGATCGCCTTTTGCCAGGAACGTCTGAGCGATTATCTGGCCGCCGAGAATACCTTGGAGGAAATTAACAAACTCTGCGAAATGCACCCGAGCGACCTGAATCCCACACTGAAGATGGTGAAGATGCTCACTGGCTTTCGATTGGAAAACGTAAAAGAGAAAAACCAGCAAAACCGCGACGCAAAAAATTAACCCACTAATCCCGACTGAGCCGGACCTTACCAGACCCCACTGAGTAATGAGCTTCCCCCCTGACTCTCATTCCGCTGGCGGCACGAATTCCTCTCATGAGGAACTCGTGGCGTTGGCCTATGCCCTGCAATCCCACATCGAACTGTGCGGCGAAATCCTCGCCGTGGTGCAGCAGGAACATCAACAACTGAAGACCAATCAGATTGAGGATGTCACCCAACTGCAGGAAGCCCGCCAAGGCATGCTCGAGCAGCTCACCACCGCGCAGGCGGAGATTGTGCGCCACAAGGATTCCTGGATGGCCCTGACCGAGGCGCAAAAAACATCCATGCCCGAGATCGGCCAGCGCCTTCAGCATTGCACTGATCTCATCATGAAGATCGTATCGCTCGACCGCGAAAACGAGCAGCTGATGCTTCGCAACAAGCTCGTGCCGCCCAGTCATTTTCCGCCGGCGGAACGCCAGAACCCCAATCTCGTTGCCAAGCTTTACAAGGATCAGCCGTAGTATGCCCGTTGAGAAAGTCATCATGGTTGCCCAGGAGGAATTCCTCCGCAAACAGGTCGCCCAGTTCCTGCGCAAAAAGCGCATCGACGTCGCCGAATGCGAGAGCATTCAGGAGGCTCACGATTATCTTGGCAAAGGCAATTTTGATCTGATGCTGCTGGACGAATCATTGCCCGACGGCAGCGGCCCGGATTTTCTTGTGGAGGTCAATCTGCGTCCGTCCAAGCCCATGGTGGTGATGATGGGTGCCGAAGGCTCAGTGGACACCGCCGTGAGATGCATGAGCGAAGGCGCCTTCGATTATTTGCTCAAGCCGTTCTCCAATGAACAGGTGGAGATCATCCTGCGCAAGACCGAGCAATTTGCGCAGGTGATTAACGTCAACCAGTTTCTCACCCAGCAGGAGGCCGAGGATACGGAGAACGAAATCCTTGGCGGCTCCCCCTCCACCGAGCAACTGCGGAAGCTCATCCGGCGCGTGGCACAGACCGATGCCACCGTACTCATTCAGGGCGAAAACGGCACCGGTAAGGAACTGGTCGCCCGCGCCTTACACAAAAATTCTTCCCGAAAAGACGGCCCGTTCATCAAGCTCAACTGCGCGGCTCTGCCGGAAAACCTCGTGGAAAGCGAACTCTTCGGACACGAAAAAGGCTCCTTCACCGGCGCCACAAACAAACGCGAAGGGCGCTTCGAGCTGGCCCATGGTGGCACCATTTTTCTCGATGAGATCAGCGAGATGTCGCTCCCGCTCCAAAGCAAACTGCTACGCGTGCTGCAGGAACGCGAATTCGAGCGCGTCGGCGGCAACCGCACGATCAATGTCGACGTGCGCGTCGTCGCCGCCACCAACCGCAAGCTCGAGCAAAGCGTTGAGAAAAACGAGTTTCGGCAGGACTTGTACTTTCGTCTCAACGTCGTCCCCGTGCACGTCCCCCCCTTGCGCGATCGCGAAGGCGATGTGCACCTGCTTTCCGAGGCGTTCACCCAACGCTTCATTCGGAGCCACGGCGTTCCCGTCAAAGGCCTCACGCCCGAAGCCCTCACCGCCCTCACCACGCATGATTGGCCCGGCAACATTCGCGAACTGCAGAACGTCATCGAACGCGCCGTGATCCTATGCGGCGAGGACGGCTACATTCACCCCGAACAACTCGGCCTCACCGCCCCGCCCCAAGCCGGCGCCGGCGACGCCCCCACCGGCCCTATCGAGGAAACTGAGAACCCAGCCGCCACCCCCGCAGCCCCGACCGTACACGCCACCGACAACGGCGCGCCAGTAACGTTGGCTGATTTAGAAAAGCAACATATCCTCTTAACCCTCACCCAATGTGACGGTAACCGCACACGCACTGCCGAGGTGCTGGACATCAATATCCGCACCCTGCGCAATAAGTTGAACGAGTACAAGGAAGCCGGCGAAACCGTCGAATGATCCCCCATGCCGGAGGAGAATTCACTGCAACTCACCGACCTCCTTCAACAGGCACAGGCCGCCCGTCTCGCCAACCAACTCGACCAAGCCGCCCATCTATTGGGTGTAGCGTTTGAAAAATATCCCGAAGCCCTGCCCGTCGCCAAGGAACTCGCCCTCCTCCATCAACAACGCGGCGAATGGCCCGAAGCCCGCGACTGTCTTGAACTGATCCTCGCACAGGAACCGCATAACACTCAGGCCTTCAATGTGCTGGGCCAAATCTGCCACGCCCAAGGCCGATTACCCGAAGCCCTCGGGCACTGGCAAAAAGCCGTCGAGATCACGCCTGATTATGCGGAAGTCTGGCAAAATATTGCTCTTGCCCACGAACATCTTGATCTACAACCCGAAGCGATCGCCGCCCATCAACAGGTCGTCCGACTGCTGCCTGATAATGCCCGCGCCCACCGGTTACTGGGCATGGCTCAGCTCGATTACGGATTGTTGCCGGCTGCCCATCATTGTTTCGAACGTGCACTGGCCTTGACCCCGGACGATCCGGAAAATAAATGGCAAAATTTCTTCATCCGCGCCTTGGCCGGAGATTTCCCTCAAGCTTGGCCGCTCTACGAGTGCCGTTTCCAGTTACCCGGGCGCACCACGCCAGAGCATGATTTCACACAACCTCGCTGGCAGGGCGAACAACTGGTCGGCCAAACTCTACTGCTCCATGCCGAGCAAGGCTATGGCGATACGCTTCAGATGATCCGTTATCTGCCCCGCGTGTCTGAGCGCGTAGAGCGTTTAATCCTCTGGACCCCCGAGCCTTTGGCGCCTCTCCTGCAAACAATGCCGGAAATTGATGAAGTAGTATCCCGCAAGACCGATGCCCTCTCCTTTGACTTCCATCTGCCGCTCATGAGTTTACCTGGGGTTTTTGAGGATTCACTCGAAACCATCCCCAAGACCGTCCCATATCTCGGCAACCCCTCGCCCAGCGCCCAGCCTCCCCGCAAAGTCGGTCTGGCATGGGCCGGCTCGGGCAGTCAACCGTTGGATCGCCGCTCCATCCCGGCAACCGATTTGGCACCCCTTTTGGAAGCCCCCGTGGAATGGCACAGCCTCCAATGGGGCCAAACTGCCCCGGGCTCATTACACGATCATTCGTCGGAACTGACCGATTTCGCTGCCACAGCCGAACTCATTCAGACACTCGATCTGGTCATCAGCGTGGACACTGCCGTGGCGCATCTGGCCGGGGCCCTGGGGAAACCGGTGTGGATCCTGCTCAGTCCCGCGCCCGACTGGCGTTGGGGACACGAAGGCTCCACCTCACCCTGGTATCCCACCGCCCAACTTCACCGCCGCGCCCCGAGCCAAACCTGGCCACAACTTCTTAAATCTCTTGCCCGTAAACTGGGCGCTGACCTGCCATAAAAAAACGGGCGGTCCGAAGACCGCCCGCTGATTTATAGGCCTCGCCGACTAGGAGAGAAGACGCAGAGAATTCTGCGGCAACAGATTGGCCTGCGCAAGCATCGCCGTGCCAGACTGCACGAGGATGTTATAGCGGGCGAACTGCGTGCTCTCTTGAGCGACGTCCACGTCCTTGATACGGCTCACCGATGCCGACAGGTTTTCATTCAGGATGCTAACTTGCTCCTGAGTGAATTGCAGACGTTGAATGTTAGCACCCACCTTAGCACGGTGAGTCGCCACATTCTCAATGGCCGTCGCTATGGTCGACACAGCGCTGGAACTAGTCACATTGAAGGCGCTGGCGATCACGCTGGTGACATCCACCGCGTTCAGGCTGCTGGCGTTCAAGCTCCAAGTATTACCATCGCTGTCCTTTGTCACAGACAGAGAGGAACCATCGAAGAGGCTCACTCCGTTGAAGTCCTTCGTGCCGATGTCACTGATATAGTTCTTCAGCTCGGTGAACTCCGTATTATAGTTGGTCTTGTCAGACGTGGACTTGGTACCGTCCAAAGCCAAGGTGGCCAACTCACTCATGCGATCCAGAGCCTTGCCGACTTTTTGTAAAAAGCCGTCTTGGGTCTGGCTGTAGGACAGCGAACTGGTCAGGTTGCTTTGAACACCACGATTACGCGAAATCTGCGCATCGAATTTGCTCGCCACAGCCAAACCGGCCGCATCATCAGCAGGATTAACAATCTTTGAACCCGAAGCGAGTCGGGACAAAGCCTTATTAAGCTTGCCTGTGGATTCGGTAAGCGTCCGCATAGTGCTGAGCGCTCCCATGTTTGTGTTGATAACCATTGTTACAACTCCATTTGTACTGGTTTTAAAACGGCATCCCTGCCGTTGAAGCTTTTAGCGGGAGCTCCAACCCGCGTGAGTTACCGGGCGTCACGAGGCCTACAAACTTTATTCGACGGATGCATTATTATCTTTAGCCAAAATATATAGTTTTTTTAAAAAAATAGCGGATGGCCCGAGAGGGACCATCCGCTGTAATGCTTATATCTTGCTCATTGCTCTTAGTTGAGAAGCCGCAGAGTGTTCTGCGGTATTAGGTTGGCCTGAGCGAGCATCGCGGTGCCGGACTGGACTAGAATGTTATACCGCGCAAACTGCATGCTTTCTTCAGCAACGTTCACATCCTTGATCCGGCTCACCGTGGCTGACAGGTTCTCATTCAGGATACTAATCTGCTCCTGGTTGAACTGAAGGCGCTGAATATTGGCGCCCACTTTGGCTCGGTGTGTCGCTATATTTTCAATGGCAGTGTTCAGCGTGGACACCGCATTGGAGCTGGTTACGCTGAAGTCGCTGGCAATCACGCTAGTGACATCCACTGCGTTCATACTGCTGGCGTTCAGATTCCATGTGGCTCCTTCACTGTCCTTAGTAACGGCCATTGCAGTACCATCGAAAAGACTAACTCCGTTAAAGTCCTTAGTTCCGATGTCACTGATGTAACTTTTCAGCTCAGTAAACTCAGTGTTATAGTTCTCCTTGTCAGAGGAGGATTTAGTGCCGTCCTTCGCATAGGTGGCTAATTCACTCATCCTGTCCAGTGCTTTAGTTACTTTTTGTAAGAATCCATCCTGAGTCTGGCTGTATGAAACCGCACTAGTGAGGTTGTTCGAAACGGCGCGGTTTCGATGAATTTTAGCATCCATTTTGGAGACTACAGCCACACCAGCTGCATCATCCTGAGGGCTAACGATTCTTGACCCTGAAGCCAATCGGGTTAGGGCCGTGTTCAAACGGCGTGTTGATTCGCCCAAATGACGTTGGGCACTTAAGGCACTATGGTTAGTATTGATGACCATTTGACAATTCCTTTTGTCGTGTTGTCACGGCATCCTTGCCGTCAGAGCTTTAGTTCGGGCTGCTCCCTCCCGTGTGAGTTACCAAGCATCACAAGGCTTACACCATCTATATCGGTCGGCGGGGAGTAGACTTTAGAAAAAAAAGGAGCCTCCGATGGGAGGCTCCAAAAATCTCTGTTTTTACGGGTTAAACCGACGTTAACAATACACCAGACACAGGGGGTTGATGGGCGTCATGTTATTAATGGAATGCACTTTGTTGACGTGTTTCTCTTCCAAAATTAGGCCGGCATCGAGGAGTTTCATGTTGTTGGTATTGAAAATGGGCCGGGCCAATTCCATGCCGGGCTTGAGCTCAATGAGCAGAATCTCACGTTCCCCGCGAGGCATGCGGGTGAGCGGCACGGCTTGGACGAGAGCGCGGACGGCATCCGGATCGAAGACGCGATCGGCCAGCTCGGTTTCCATTTCGCGAATGAGCTGCATGTCGGCCATGTTTTGGTTGCAGTAATAAATGACCGGCGCCAGTAAACGGGATAAGCGCGGGATGGTTTCGCCCTTGAGCTTGTCGGGGTATCCGGTGCCATCCCAGTTTTCATGATGATGCCGCACGATCTTGGCCACGGGCGCATAGCTTTCGTGCAAGGCCAAAAGTGTTTCCTCCGCGATTTCGGGGTGTTTCCGGATCACTTCCATTTCCTCGGGAGAACATTTGGCCGGACTGCGCATCCAACGGCGCACCATGCCAATCTCGCTGTTCATGAGACCGATATCGTGTGTTTGCGCGGCGAGATCCAGGGTGCGAGCATCGGTTTCACTCAACCCCATCGCATCGGCAACGGTAGCACATAGGGCTTTGGCGCGTAGAGCGGTGTTGCCGAGGTTGGGATGGAAGGTGTAGAGCATGCGGTTCATCGCGGTGAGAGCGATGTCTTCCTCGTCGCTGGAAAATGACACGGCCACCCGCGGCGCAGCGGCCGGGGTCTCGCCAGAGGCGGCATCGCCGTCTTCGGCGGAGGCGGCCAGATTTGAGTTGGCTTGGTCGACGGATTGTTCCGCTACCTGCAGTTTATCGGTCAGGGTTTGGATTCGGTTTTCCTGAGCTTCAATTTCTTTTCGCAAACAGTACCGCTCGGAGGCATTGAGGATGGCGACTTTCATGTCGTTGGTCATCCACGGCTTGGTGAGGTAACGGAAGACGAGGCCTTTGCTGGCGATGCGGGTCATCTCATCAATACTCACGCCACTGGCGAGCATTAGGCGGCTGGTATCGGGTTGGATTTCCTTAACCTGTGCGAGGAGGTCCAGGCCTTGGCCTGCACCACCCAGATCATGGTCCACCACAACGGCGGCGAATAGTTCGCTGCGCAGGTGCTCGGTAGCCATTGTGTCGGTATCCACGGTCGTGGCGTGAAAGCCAATGGCTTGGAGCTGATCTTTCATGGCTTGCAGGACGGCGGGGTCGCTGTCGGCCACGAGTATTTTCTTGGCGTTTTGATTGCTGTATTCTTCAGCCATAGTGTTTTCCTAGGAGGTTGCGGGGTCTGCTGCAGATTGATACCCCAACAGACCCCGTTCGCGAATCAATTGGGCTACGCTCTCGGGAACGGATTGTTCCCATTGCGGATCACCGGAGCGGATTTGTTTAAGGGCGTCTCTTGATAAAATGGAGAGGTAATCTTCTCGAAAGCCCTCGATTCGCCGGATAAAGCCGTTGCTCAAGAGATATTCGTAAAGGCTTTGCAAATGCCCCGCCACCTGCAAGTTGCGAGCATTGAGCACCTGGCCGCCGACCGCTAGGGACGGATAGACGTACAACCGCAAGTCGTTTTTGAACATCCGGCCAAAGGATTCCAAAATGCCGCCTTCCAGTTCCTCGTAATATTTCTCTTCGAACAGTTCTTTCAAGGTGGGTACTCCCATGGTCACGCCAATGGGTTCCTTGGTATAACGAAGCAAATACGCTGCCAAACGGTAGTATTCGGCGAAGTTTGACACCATTATATGGTAGTTTTCAGCCAATTCTTCGCCAACCGCGCCCAATATATCGACGCGTTCCAGAAAATCCTGCTCATTTATGCCATCGCCATCGGTGAGATTGTGCAGCGTCATCTCAAACAAGACGGTCATATTTTCGCTCTGCACACTGGGTTCCTGCACAAATTGCGCTTTGCTGCTTTGCAACATGTGAAGGGTGGTATGGGTGACGGGACGGAAACTGCCACGCTCCAAAATGATCGGTTTGCCGTAAAGCACCTCGGAAGGATGTACCACTTCGCCGTCCACATTAAACAGCGTCGCCTTGGCCAAACCGCGTTTCACCAGCTCCAAGGCCATCAATCGGTTGTCCACCTCGGCATAGTCCGGCCCCGTGAAGCGAACCATGCCAATCTCCGCCCGCCACGGTTCGATGTTATCCAGCAAACTGCCCAGAATCCGATGGGGATCAGTGGTGTAGTGCATTGCTGCGTGCACGAGGTTTACCCCAATGATGCCCGCCGCTTCCTGTTGTCTTAAATTATCCTCATCCAACAGGCGTACATGGAGGATGATGTCATTGGGTTCCTGACCCGGGGCGCCTTGAAATCGAATTCCCATCCAGCCCAAGCCATCCTGTTGCCGACTGTAACTGCGGGCGGCCACCGTATCGGCAAACACAAAAAAGCGCGCTTCATCCCCGCGCTCTACGGCCAGCCGTTCGTGCAGCAGGCCGTACTCGTGTTCGAGCATGTGATGCAGGCGCTCCTGGCTGACGTACCGGCGGGACTTGCCATAAATCGCATCGCTCACCGCCATGTCATAGGCGCTCATACTTTTAGCTATCGTACCGGCCGCTCCGCCAACGCGGAAGAACCACCGCGCCACTTCCTGCCCGGCGCCAATCTCAGCGAAGGTGCCGTACTGGTTACTGTCAAAATTGACCGCCTGCGCTTTTTGCGTGGTGCTGAGGCTAGGCTCCGTCATCATTCTCTCCGTCGTCACTGCCCAAGCCAAAAGACTTCAAATCCTCGCGGGCTTTTTCTAATTCCGCATCCAGATCCAGATCTAGCCCGTAACTCATTTGGTACTGTGCGAGGAACTGCCATTCGGGCAGCTCTTCAAACGGCTTGTCGTAATCCATGATTCGCGCGCCGTAGATATTGATCTGCTTGTAATTCGTCAAAGCATCGGCCACTCCCACGCAGGCAGCGAGGAAGCGGCTATTGTCCGGCTGGTTTCCCTCCTGCACGTCAAAAGGATCGTGGTGGTACCACACCGAACGAATCACCTCCAAATGTGCCTGCAAACATTCGCACACCGCCGCCCCAATTTGCGCGTGGGTGACTCCAATAAACTCCTGCTCCACAGCGACATGGCCGCTACCGCGTTCAGTGGCCCGAATGATGATCCGATCAAAATCCTCCGGAAAATAGTGTTCTAACACGAGCTTCCCACAATCATGCAGGAGGCCGGCCAGATACTCCGATCCGCAGGGCGGACGGTAGGCTGCGGCCACGCGTTCGGTCAGGCGCGCCACCAAAATACTGTGCAGCCAAAAAGAATTCCAATCCACCTGGCTCTTGAGGTGCTCGAAGTTTTTCATCACGCCCATGGATAGCGCGATGCGGCGCACTTCAGTCATGCCAATCATCATCAGCGCCTGGTCAATACTGGTAATGCGGCGGGCCGCGAAACCCACGGAGCTGGCCACCTTGATGATGTCCGAGGCCAAGCCGGCATCCATTTGGATCACCTCAGCCACATCCTCCATCTGACAATTTTCGTCGCGCGACAATTGGCCGAGCTTGATGGCTGCCGCGGAAAAGGGCGGGATGATAGCTTCGCCGGAAAGCAGGGTGATGAGCTTATCAGAAACCCACTTTTTATCCGGAGCCTCACAGGTGAGGTAACGCTTCAGGCGATCAGGATCGGTAGCCACACCGGATTGTTGCCGCGATTCGCCTTGGCCGCCAATGAAAAAGGTCTCGGTTTTGTGGTGCGCCCACTGACTGCAGAGTAAGTAATTGCCACCGAATCGGGTAAACTGAGTTTATCCTTAATGTGATTGAGGTGGGTTTGGACCGTGTAGGAACTGACGTCCAGCTTCGCGGTAAGTTCCTGGGTACTGAGCCCACGGTCAATGAGAGTGGAGATTTCCAGATCCCGCAGGGTTAAGGGGCCCATGCCGAGGATGGGATCGGCGTCATTGCCGTTGCTTTGCTTTGCTTTATGTTCTGTTTCAGCCTCGGAGCCATCGCCGAGAGATTCTCTTCAACAAGGCTGTTTCGGGCAATTTTTGAGCTCACGAGCCATTGCTTTCTGACTTTTGGGACCAGCTTCTAAACTTGAGCCATCCCTTGAATCAGGTCCAAGTGAGAGGTATCCACTAGCCCATCAGCCAACCAAATCTTGGATCGATTAACTGGTTTTGTGGTTTTTCCCGTTTTGATGTCCGCTTACTGGCAGGCGTAGGTTGTACAATTCCTAACACCTATAATTCGCAATTTTTGATTAATTTCTTACAAAAAATGTTTTTAAATTAAATAGGGGAGTAAACGCAGAAAACTCCCATTTTCATAAGGGTTTTCTGGATAATAGTCGTTAATGCCAGTTATTTACTTGGCGGAAACGGTGGCAAGGGTGGCAAATTCCCCGCACCACCGGCTTTTGGTTTAGGTAAAGGAGGAAGATCCAGTTTGCCATCCGGCTTCGGTATAGGAGGCATTGTGGACGCACCGCCGGGCTTGGGCAGTGGCGGTAAGTCGGGTTTGGCTCCGCTGGGTTTGGGCAAGACAGGCAATGCCGCGGGGCCACCACCAGGCTTGGGCAAAGGGGGAAGACCGGCTGTTTTTTCCGGGGCTAAGCCTGATGCCGGTAAAGGTGGCAAATCCGGTTTGGACTCAGATATGCGCTCGGCGCGATCGTCAGCAATTCGTTCCAGTTTGCGCTCGAGATTTTTACGCTCCATTTCCTTGGCCATGTCCGGTGCATTCGGGATGGGCGGCAAATCCGGCTTTTTAGTGGGGAGCGGTGGCAGGGCCGGTAAATCTTTTCCGGAAGCCGTTGCGACAGGCGTGGGCAACGGTGGCAGCTCCTGCTCAGGTCCTTCGGTCTTGGGATCCGGCAGGGACGGACTCGGAGCAGCTTCGGCCGTAGCTTCTTTTTTCTTCTTCCCGAATAGCCGACCGAAAAAGCCTTTTTTCTCTCCAGATTTTTCAGCTGCATCAGCCTCACCGGATGGCACAGGCGCATCGGTGGGTAGCGGCGGCAAATCCCTACTGGTGGGCGGCTGCGGCAGGGCAGGAAGTTCGGCAGCAGAATCCGCCACCACCGGCTTGGCCTTCGGTGCGGCGGGGAAGGCCGGCTTTTCATCGGCAACGATCGCCAGAGGTTTGGCCGGCTTGCTACCGGGCTTGATGACCGCTGGCAGCGCATCGTCCTCAACCGCCTTTGCCTTCACCACCGGTTCCGGTTTGGCGGGTAACCCCGGCATGACGGGCTTGGCCACTTTGATTTCCGGTTCCGGTAAAGCTGCCTTCTCTGGCTTGGGTGGCAATTCCGGCAGGGAAGGCTTGGCGGTGACCTCTTTGGGTTCGACTGGCTTGGCCACTTTGATCTCCGGCTTGCGAGGCAAAGCCGGTTCCAAATCGGGCTCCGGCGGTTCCTCGGTATCAAGGGCCGGCTTTGTCAGGGGAATCGGCGCCGTGTCCTGTTCCTCGCGCATGCGCTCGGCTTCATGCTCAGCGGCCACCATACGGCGTTCCACCTTTTTCTCATCGGCAATCGCAATGCGCCGGGCATCAACCTTGGCGCTGAGAGTTCGGATCTCCTCTTCCTCGATGTTCTCCTGGCCGGAAAATTTCTCACGGCTTTTCTCCAGCACCTCCACGTCATGCTCGATCCGAGAGTGCTCATCATCTTCTTCAAACTTAATACGGCGCAACCGATCTTGCAGCTGATCTTCCTTGTTTTGCAAATCAACCTTTAGCTCGGTTTCTTCACGATCCAGTTTTTCCAGGTCCGCTTGGCGCACGGCCATTTCATCCTCATCTGCCTTTACTCGCTGCAAATAACGCTCATGAGCTTGTTGGCTTTCCTCCTCTCGACGACGGTCTTCCTCCTCTTTCTGGCGAATACGCTCGGCCTCTTCCTCGTGCAAACGGTGGAGTTCCTCGTCCAACTCTGAAATACGATCCTCGTCGTCCATCTGCGCTGCCTTTTTGGCACGGACGCCGTGTCGGATGAGCTCCTCATCGTGTTCAAATTCCTGACGTAGTTTGGCAATAGTTGCCTCGGTTTTTTCCCGACGCGATTGATCGGTTTGTTTGAGCTTGGCGATCTCTTCATCGCACTGCTCACGGCCCCGACGAATCTTATCAAGCGTTGCCTTGTGCGCTTCCAGTTCCTCGCGCACCGTCATTTCCTCGCGCAGGCGCGCTTCTTCCAGTTCACGCATGGCGGACTTGACGGCGCTTTCGGCCTCCATACGAGATTTGCGTTTGTTATCCAGTCGATCCACTTTGGGTTTCTCCCGTCGTCGCGTGGTAAATTTTTTCAACTGCTCTGCACTGGGAGTTTCCTCAGAGCTAATCTTCCCATCTCCATCGGTGTCAAATTCCTCGATTAACGCTTTCTTGAGCTCCGCCTTTTCTTTCGAGGCAGCCGTGTCATCGTCCTCGGAATCTGTGGGGGCCTCTCCCTCATTCTTAACTGGCGGCGTGGCCGGTTTCACTTCGCCTGTTGCTGAGGGTTTTGGCAATGGCGTCGGGGCGGGTTTGGGGGCCTCCGGTTCGGCTTCTTCAGCCGCTGGCTTGGGCGGAGGCGGCAGCTTGGGCTTGGCCGGCGAGTCCAGAGTGGGCACCGCGCCCGGCTTCGGTAATCCGGGTTGAGGCAGTTCAATCGACGCCGGTTTGGCCGAACTAGGTGCTGGCGGAACCGGCAGTGCCGTCACTGGCGACGCCTCTTCCGGTTCATCACCCACCCCCGGCGGTAAACCGATGTCCGGCAATTTCACCTGAGAAGGTTTCGGCAATGCGGGCAAACTGGGTTTGGATTCCAACGCAGCAGGAACAGGCGCTGCTGGTACGGCGACTTCGGCCGGTGTGGCTAGTGCTGGGATGGCCGTGGGCGGGGACGCGGGCTCTGGCAGTTCCGGAGTGGCAACGGGAGCCGGCACGGCCACCTTGGGGACATCCGGGGTAATCGGGGCGGCCACGGGTGCCGCCGCAGGCGGGGCTGGGAACGCCGCCAGTTTGGCGGACAATTCTTTAATCAAGCCAGCCCAAGCCGGATCCGCAGCGATGTTATTCATTCCATCCGGATCCACCGCTAGATCATATAAGGCAGCGTCCCCGGAATCGAAAACAATGTACTTATGCGTCGCTGTTTCCACGCCACGACCATGGGCTTCGAGAATAATGGGACCTGAACCCAAATCCTGCTCAGCTCCAATCATCTCCACGGGAAATTCAATCGGCTGCCCATCATGCAACATCACACTGAAAAACGGTTGCTCAGGCTCGGCTAATTCCGCTGCAGGAACTTCTGCCGGCGTCGCTTCGAGAGCCAACGGGGCGACGGGCACTGCGTGAGCGGGAGCTGCGGTCGGCGGGGCCGCGGGGGCGGGGGCCGGTGCTGGAACGCCGCCGGGAGGCGCGGGTGCAGGCGCGGG
>JAYOSV010000015.1:0-14576 GCA_038139415.1 Verrucomicrobiales bacterium
AGAGGTTCTTTTTTGGGCTGGATCAAATCGATCACACCGGCCTGAAGGCGGCGCCCAAGCCGTCGGTGGAAATCACACAGGCCCAGGCCGTGCGCGAGCGCATCACCAAATTGATGCGGCGAGCCTTCCGCCAACCTGCCGAACCAGCTACAGTGGAGCGATTTGCAAAATTTGCCGAACAACAGCTGGCCGACGGTGCGAAATGGGAAACGGTCATGCGCCAAGTGGTGAGCGCGGTGCTGTGTATGCCTGATTTTCTGTACATCTACGAAAGCCCAAATCCCGGCAGCAAACCGTCTGGCCGACAACGCATCAACGACTTCGAGCTGGCCACACGTTTGGCACAGTTTTTCTGGAGCAGTATCCCCGATGATACGTTACTGGAGCTAGCCGAAGCCGGTAAGCTAAGTGAGTCGCAAGTGCTCAATGCCCAGATCGAACGAATGATGAACGACAAAAAGATCGGCCGGTTCACCGATAATTTCCCTGGCCAGTGGTTACAACTGGACCGATTGGTGACGGCGATTCCGGATCCCAAAAAGTTTCCCTACTTTTATTACCACGGCTACCGCACCAGCATGCACATGATGAGCGAGCCGCTGCTGTTGTTTGAAACCGTGCTAGTGGAGAACCGCTCGGTCATGGATTTGATCGCACCGGATTTCACTTGGGAAAGCACCATGCTCAAGGCTAATTACGACGGTCACAATCGCGGGGGACGCGATGTGCAAGTACAGCATTTCCGGCGCGTGCCGGTCACCGATCCGCGCCGTGGCGGCGTGATTACCAGTGCGGCGGTGTTGACGATGACCTCCACGCCGTCCCGCACGCAGCCAATCACGCGCGGCACGTGGATCAATGCCGTAATTTTCAATGACCCACCCGAGCCGCCGCCGGCCGATGTGCCGCCGCTCGATGAATCGAACGAGGCGGACCTTGAAAAACTCACCATCCGAGAACGTCTCGCCGCCCATCGCGAGCGCGCCGATTGTGCCGGGTGCCATAACAAAATCGATCCGCTCGGATTCGCGCTGGAAAATTTCGGACCGACCGGCGTCTGGCGCGATAAATACGAAAATGGTCGCGAGGTGGATGTTAGCAACGTGCTTTTCAATCAGCATAAGTTCGCCGACTTCAACGAATTTAAAAAACTGCTCGTACAACAGAAACCACGGTTTGTGCGCGGCTTCATTGCACATCTTTTGAGCTACGCTCTGGGCCGCGAGCTCGGTCCGGCCGATACGCCGGCGCTCGAGGCCATGACCGCCCAGGCCGTAGCCGGCGAGGACCAGCTCCGCGCCATTCTCAAGGCCGTGGCCCTGAGCGAGCCGTTTCATCACAAGAACACTTTAGCAACCAAGCCATGAACCAACACACTGCCAACACTTCCCGCCGCCAATTCCTCACCTGCACCGGCGGCGCCATGCTCGGCCTGCCGTGGCTAGAGAGTCTCGCGCATGCCAAGGGCGAAAAGGATGCTAAGCCCGCCAAGCGCATGGCGTTTTATTACCTACCCAACGGCATCACGCGCCGCGGGTTTTTCCCGGGCGAAGGCGACCGCGCGCTGCCGAAGTTTGCCGGGCAAAACAACGTGTGGCGGTTCGAGGGCAAGACCGTGCCGGTCGGCAGCCATCCGCTCACCTTCACCCCCACGCTCGCGCCGCTGAATGTGATGCGCAAAAAGATTTCGCTGATTACCGGGCTCGACCGAACCTTTCAGCACGGCACCGATTCGCACGCGCAATGTGCCTCGTGCTTCCTTACCAGCGTAGCGCCGTTTGAGGTGAAAGGCTCGGCGTATCCGCTGGCGCGCACGCTGGACCACATCGTCGCCGATCACATCGGCCAAGCCACGCCCTACTCCACGCTGGAGTTGAGCTGCAACGATCACAAGAACAACATCGAATCGATCTACTTCGACAACATGTCATGGTACGCCACCGGTCATGTGGCGCCATCCATGCGCAATCCGCGCAAGATTTATGACCGACTCTTCGGCACGCAGGCCCACACGCAATCGCGCAACATCACCGATCTCGTACTGGAAAATGCCCGTGCCCTGCAGCGCCGCCTCAGCACCGGCGATCGCGGCAAGTTCGAAGAATATTTCGAAGCCGTGCGCACCATTGAGACGCGCATGGATAAAATCGAAAACATGAAGACCCAGCTTGCCGCCGCTAAGATCAAGCGGCCCGCTGAGCATCTACCGCGCAATGAGTACATTCACCTCATGGGCGACCTGCTCGTCACCGCGCTACAAGCCGGCCTCACCCGAGTGGGCACCCTCATGGTTGGTCCCGAGCGCTGGACCACCGCCACAAACTGGGAAGGCATCCTCGACAAACCGTACAGTCACCATGCCATGACTCACTCCATCGCCCGTCATGTGGAGCAGCTACTGAAGCTTGATCAGTTTCATGTGCTAGCCTTCACGCGGTTGCTAGAGCGGATGGACAAGATTGAGGAAGCCAACGGCACCTCGTTACTGGACAACACCATCTTCACTCTGGGTGCCGGCATGGGCGACGGCACCACGCACCAGTACAATGATCTACCCATCGTCGTCGCCGGCGGTGGCGCCACTGGTCTCCGGCAGGGCCAACACATCAACTGCCACCGCGGCACACCCCTAGCCAACCTCTGGCTCACGCACCTGCACGCCCTCGGCATCGACCAAGACCGCTACGCGGACAGCACTGGCAAGATCGCGGGGCTTCAAGCCTGACCAGCCCGCACCGTTGACAGCACCCGTTCGCACGGGCAGTTTTTTGCCATGAGCAATGTGACGCGGTTTGGCGCGATCGGCGATGGCGTGGCGGATGATACCGGGGCGATTCAACATGCCGTGACGCAGGGCGATGGCGTGCTGCATTTTCCGCCGGGAACCTATCGCATCACGCAGCCCATCGAGATCAAGCTCGCCGAACGCGGGCCGTTGGGCATCGACGGCACGGGCGGTACGGCGCGAGTGGTGATGAACGGCAAGGGGCCGGCGTTCCGGCTGGTGGGAACGCATGGCGGCACGGGCGATCCGGGCAGCCGCAAGGGCAACGTCACCTCACATCAACGCCTACCAACCATCCGCAATATCGAGGTGGAAGGCGCGCACGCGGAGGCTGATGGATTCGAACTGATCGAGACCATGCAATCCGTATTCGAAGGCATACTAGTCACGCGCTGTCGGCATGGCATTCATCTCATCCAACGCAATCGCAACGTACTCATCAGTCATTGCCACATCTATTTTAATACCGGCGTGGGGGTGTATCTCGATGGAGTGAACCTGCACCAGATCAACATTGCCAGCAGCCATATCAGCTACAATCGACTGGGCGGTATCCGGCTCGATCGATCGGAAGTGCGCAACCTGCAAATCACTGGCAACGACATCGAGTACAACAACCATAAATCGCACGAGGCCGAGCCTGAGCCGACCGCCGAAATTTACATCGACGCCACCGCCGAAGGTGCCAGCGTGAACGAAGTGACCATCGCGTCGAACACCATTCAAGCCACCGGCTCGCCCGAGGGTGCAAACATCCGCATCAAGGAAACGCCCGATCAATCCCGGCCGCCCGGCCTCTTTGCCATCAGCGGCAACATCATCGGCAGTCAGGAAAACAACGTGCACCTCACCGGCTGCTACGGCATCGCCCTGAGCGGCAACACGATTTACTCCTGTGAGAACCGGAATCTCCTCATTGAGGATTCGCGCCTCATCAATGTGAGCGGCAACACCTTCCGCCGCCATACCCCACGGTACGGCACCGGCGTGCGCTTCACTGACTCCAGCGACATCACCTTCACCGGGTGCGGCATCCATGACGAGACCGCCGAAGGCCAACCCAATCTCACCGCCTTACTGGAACTCGAACGCTGTCAGCGCATCAACATAAGCGGCAGCCAGTTCCTCAACGGCTCAATCGGCGTAGCCGGCAACAACTGCAGCCACGTAACCCTCACCGGCAACACCCTGCACGACACCCGCGAGCAACCCACCGCTCAACACGCCATTCGGTTTACCGGCCCGGGCGAAGGCAACTCTGCAGCGCACAATTCAGTCGGCATAACTTCCGGCAAGCCCATCGAGGGTAACGTGAAGACGATCGATTCGTGACGTGCGCCGTGGCGGCTCACTTGAGCGGCTCGAAGGCGGAGGACGTGCTTTCAAAGCGCACGGTAAAAGGATCAAACAACACGCGCCCAGCCGCCTCGGCCCGCACTTCGCCATCCGCCCAGACCCGGGATGTCAGCCGTTTCTGTAAGGCCACCACCTTAAACCGTTCCAGCTTGGCGGCCAGCCCGCCGATAGCGTACAGCGGATTGGCCAGCTCGGCCTCCAGTTTAGACAGCTGAAATTCCTCCCGATCGATCCACACTTTGATAATCAGGTGATGCAGCACGAGGTTCACAATCGGGTCCTTGAACGTCTTGCCCGGTTTCACAAAAAACTGCAGCACATACGCCGGTCGCCCCTCCACCGATTCCGTGCCCAGCAGATGCGGCTCAAACTGTTCCCCGTACTTTTCGATCTGGCGCACGATCAACCGCGCATCACCTTCATCCTTTTTCTCGCCCGCCGTTCCGGCCTTAGCTTGGGCGCCTAAAAACTTCAGCTTCGTTTTGCTGATGTTGCGATGTTCCTTGGCCACTTGTTCAGGCGTTGGCTCCTTGCCGTCGCGCAACACCAGCACGGGCACGCGGTTATCAGTGAACGACTTAAACCGCCGGGTCTGCAGGCGTTCGACTTCGCCTTCCAAATCGAAATCGGTAATCCGAATATCCCTCTGGTAAGTGAACACCACCCCCGACTCCGTGGCACTGGCCCGCGACCGCTCGGTCGCACGATATCGCTCGACAATTTTCTCCGCAGTCAATGGCACCACCCGCTCATTCGCTTCGGGATCCAGACCGCGCACAACCGCTCCTCCGGCCGTCAGACAGCCCGTCGCCCCTGATAACCCCAACAGACAGATCAATATGAACCAACACCAGCGCATGCAATGAGCGATCCTAGAAAACCGTTCGAGCCTTGACCAGTGAATAACTCTGATCGAACCCGTTGACAACGGATTCTGTGATGGCACTCTTGGGCCGTATGCAAAAACTATTTCTCATGTTGATGACTGCCGTGATGGTGTGGGGCCAAAGCATTGCCACGGCCGCTGAAGTGGAAGGTCCATTGAAGCCGCATTTGGAAAACCCACACATGGACCTGCAACAGGTCTTCAAGGGCGAACGGTTCGGCAACATTGTGGTTTCCATGAAAGGCACGGTAATCGCCACCTGGGGCACCAGCCATGTGCGAGCCAAGCGCAGCGAGGATGGCGGCAAGACGTGGGGACCGGAAATTGTCATCGCCAAGCCCGGCTTCCAACCGGGCGGCGTCACCGTGAACGAAGCCAATGGCGACATCATCGCATTTGTAGAAGATCGCCATCCGCCCGCCCCGATCCACGTGTACGTGAGCAGCGATGACGGCAAGTCGTGGAAGAAGATTCCTACCATGATCAAACCCGATTCGAAAGGTAATGCGCCGTCCATGCACATGAACGAACACGGCATCACCTTGCGCCACGGCAAACACAAGGGACGCCTGATCCGCCCTTCCCGCTGGTACGCTGGCCAAAACCATCGCAGCAAATGGCCCGAGCATTACACCAATGCCATTTACAGTGATGACGGTGGCAAGACGTGGCAGACCAGTGAGCCCTTCCCTGCCAAGGGCACCGGCGAGGCGATGCTCGCCGAGCTGAGCGACGGTACAATCTATTACAACTCCCGCCGACACTGGGCCGAGGAAGGCGCCAACCCGCGCCGGCGCTGGACCGCCACCAGCACGGACGGCGGCCATACTTGGAAAAACCTTACCTTCTGCGAAGTACTTCCCGACGGTCCACAGAACACCAACTACGGCTGCATGGCCGGCCTCACGCGCTTGGCCGTGAAAGGGCATGACATCCTGATCTACAGTAACTGCGACAGCCCTTCCGGCCGTGACCACGGCACTGTGTGGGCCAGCTTCGATGGCGGCAAGACTTGGCCGATCAAGAAGCTGGTGTACCAAGGCCGTCACGCCTATTCCTCAATGACTTCCGGTCGACCAGGCACCATCACCGAAGGTATGATTTTTCATCATTTCGAAGGCGGCCCCAAAGGCGGCTCGGCCGTGGCACGGTTCAACCTCGCGTGGATTCTAGAAGGCGGCAAACTGACCGGCAACGGAGCCGTCCCCAAGAATTTAAACTAACCCTCAACAAAATCATTCCATGAAAAAAGCATTGATCATTGGACTTCTCCTAGGCGTCGGCCTGTCGGCGGGATTGGCCGCGGATAAATCGGTGATTTCAGCAATCGAAAAAAATGGCGGCCTCGTCCTGCCCTGGCCTGGGGAACAGGACGCGTGGGAGGTGGAATTTCACCTGCGCGGCCGGGACCTCGAAGATGACGGCCTATCCGCCGTGGCGGCTCTGAAAACCGTGGTAGCCCTGAACCTACGCGACACGAAAATCACCAGTGATGGCCTCAATCACCTCAAGGGCCTGTCCAAGCTCAAGCGGCTGCACCTGGAACGCACGGCCGTAGACGATGCGGGGGTCAGTCACCTGACCGGTTTGGAGAACCTTGAGTATCTCAACTTGTATGGCACTAAGATCACCGATAAGGCACTGGACCATTTGAGCAGCCTCAAGAATCTCAAGCAACTATACGTCTGGCAAACCGAGGTAACCGACGACGGCGTGACCAAGCTCAACAAAGCCCTGCCCAACCTGAAAATCGTGAAGGGCGTCGATCTCAGCAAGATTGTGATCGTGAAAAAAGAAGAGCCCAAGCCAGAGGAAACCCTCAAATGGCTGGCCATCGGTGCCCCGGAGAAACCGCCGGCAAAAAGCAAGCCCGGCTCCTTTCTCATCATCACGTTCCAGAACAAGAGTAATCAGGATGTGAAACTCTACTGGGTCGATTATGGTGGCGGCAAAAAGCTTTACGGCGAAATTTCCAAGGGCGCCGAGCGTAAGCAAAACACCTATTCCGACGCCGTCTGGTTGGTGACTGATAATAAAGACAAACCCCTCGGTTATTTTGTCGCTGGCACCAAGACGGCCCTAGCTGTGATTCCGAAATGATCCAGTTCTCTAATCTTGAAAATTCCGCTTTGAGTCAGCAAATTATCGGGACGTTCGGAACGTCCAAGACTCGATGCTGAGCCTGAACCATAGTCGAAGAGATTTCCTGCACACAAGCGTGGGATTGGCTGGGCTGACGTTGCCCACGTATTTCAAGGCCACCGCCAGCACGACCGCACCGCAGCGCAAAGCCAAGTCGTGCATCATCGTCTACACGTGGGGTGGCATGAGCCATTACGAATCGTTCGACCCCAAGCCTGAAGCGCCCGCGGAAATCCGCGGAGAATTCAAGCACATCAAGACCGCCACCCCCGGCATTCATTTCTGCGAACACCTCCCGATGCTAGCCAAGCACTCGGACAAGCTTGCCATTGTGCGCTCTGTGCATCACAAGCACGGCGGCCACGGCTCGGCCATGTACGTGAATATGACCGGCCACAACCCCGTGGGGGCCAAGCCCAAGAGCAACAAGAACTGGCCGTCGCTGGCATCGATGATGTCCTATTTCCACAACCCGGCCGCCGGCACCCCTAGGGCCATCCGCATGCCGTACTCGATGTTCGACAACGGCGGCCAGCAATCTGGCGAACACGGTGGCTGGCTCGGCTCCCAGTACGATCCCATCCTCGTACGCACGCCGGCCGGCGAACCGTGGCGCGGCGTTAACCGCTATACCGACCGCGAGCTGAACCTGAAGCTGAACCTCGACAAGAGCCGCATCGCCGACCGCCGCGCCTTGCTCACCCAACTGGACAACGCGCGCAGTGAAGAAAAGGCCTACGAGCAACTCGATCATTATTCCCGCATGGCCGCCGATATGCTGCTCGGGTCGCCGGTGCGCGATGCCTACGATCTAGAGAAGGAGGATCCCAAGATCCGCCATATGTACGGCGACCACATGGGCGGCCAATCCCTCCTACTTTCCCGACGTCTGGTCGAGGCCGGTGTGCCCGTCGTGCAAACCCTCCTCTCCGCCAGCGACCTTGCTGGCGGTAGTGGGGACAACTGGGATACGCACCGCAATCATTTTCCAAAAATGAAAGACCGGCTACTGCCTGTCTTTGACCGATCCGTATCCGCCCTGCTCACCGACCTGGAGATGCGCGGCATGTTGGAGGAAACCCTAGTGGTATTCCTCACCGACTTCGGCCGTACGCCCAAGGTGAACGGCAACGGCGGCCGCGATCATTATCCGAATGTCTACTCGCTGGCCTACGCCGGCGGAGGCATCCAGGGTGGTCAGGTATATGGTGCCAGCAATAAGAAGGGCACTGAGCCCGCGGCCGGTGCCTGTTCCCCGGCGGACATCCACGCCACCGCCTTTCGCGCCATGGGCATTGATCCGCGCACCGAACTGCACGATCAACTCGACCGCCCCTTCCAGCTCTGCGACGGAAATCCCCTGCCGTTGTTTTAGGGAAGCTCAGAAGAGACATCCCGTTCGCTGAATTAAAATGAAGCTTGGCCTACCCCTTGTGCCGGGCACACTGGGGATGTGCGGGTGCTTTTATTTATTCTGATATTGAGCGGGACACTTTCGGCTGCCGATTGGCCGCAGTGGTTGGGGCCCGGGCGGGATGCTGTGTGGCGGGAGGACGGGATTCTCGATGCTTTCCCCAAGGAGGGTCCGAAGCTGCGATGGCGCGCGCCGTTGGGCGGCGGATATTCCGGGCCAGCGGTAGCGCAAGGACGCGTGTTTGTCATGGACCGCATTGCTGAGCTGATTGATCCGGCCAAGGCCAAGGTGTTGCATGAGGGACAACCGCCGCGGAATGAAAATTTTCTGCGCAAATTATTACCAGGTCAGGAACGCCTACTGTGCCTCGACGAGGCAACCGGCCGCGTGCTCTGGGCGCAACAATGGGATTGCCCTTACACCACCGTGGCCACCTACGCCATCGGCCCGCGAGCCACGCCCACGGTGGATGGCGACCGTGTGTACGCGCTCGGGGCAGAAGGGCATCTGTTTTGTTTCGCGGCCAAGGATGGCGCAATCGTGTGGCAAAAGGATTTCAAGAAAGCGTATAATCTGAAAATCCCCGAGTGGGGTACGGCAGCGCATCCGTTAGTGGATGGCGACCGGTTGATCTGTGTGGTGGGCGGCGCAGGCACCACGTGTGTGGCGTTCGACAAACGCACGGGCAAGGAACTGTGGCGCGCGCTCACAGGGCGGCAACCGGGGTATTGCCCGCCGGTCATCCACAACTTCGGCGGTCTTCGGCAGTTGATCATTTGGCATAGCGACGCGGTGGAGGCGTTGAACCCACAAACCGGCAAGGTGTACTGGAGCGTGCCATTGCGACCAACCTTCGGCATGTCCATCGGCCAGCCAGTAGCGGCGGGCAACCGGTTGTTCGTCATGAGTTTCAACCGCGTCTCCGCCTGCATCGAGGTGGCGGCGGACGGCCAATCCGCCCAAATCGCCTGGCGCGGCAACACACGGCGGGGCGCGGGCGGCGTGCATAACACCGCGTTTCTGGCCGACGGCCATCTCTACGCCTGCGGCAATGGCGGCAACTTCATCTGCGCGCGTCTAGCCGATGGAGAACGCGTCTGGAGCACCTTCGCACCAGCCGCCGGCGAACGGCCGGCGAGTTGGGCCAATGTGTTTACTGTCCGCCAAGGTAACCGATATTTTCTCGCGAACGATTTTGGCGAGCTAATCATCGCACGACTCAGCCCCAAAGGTTACGAGGAGATCAGCCGCGCGAAGCTCATTGAGCCGACCCATCGCGTGGGCCAACGCACCCTCGTCTGGTCGCACCCCGCCTTCGCCAATCGTAGCGTGTACCTCCGCAACGACCGCGAAATCCGCTGCTACAGCTTGGCGAAATAGTTGGGCCCTACCGGCAGGCTAGCCAAACTGACTGAACTGGTTCGCCTGATTCTTCTTCTGTTGGCCGTGATGCATACACTGCCGGCTGCCCTGCGGGTGTTACCGCCGGAGTTTAACGCGGATAAGGAACAGCAGATGCATGTCATGCATCATAAGTCGCGTGATTGAATTCAGTATTGCGCCGTAGTACACGGCACGGCAGGCTCTCCGCATGACTCCCGAAGAAAAGGCAAAGGAACTGGGCGTAGCGTTCACTCAATTGGAGCCCGGTTATTTGAATCTCTGCATCCGCAGCGGGAACCTACTCTTCACCAGCGGCCACACCAGCACAGCTACTGGCGTGCTCGGCAACGGCTTGTCCGTCGACGACGGCTACGCTGCAGCGAAAGATTGCGCGGAAAAAATACTGAACTCCGTCCACAACGCGCACGGCACGATCAACGGACTGAAGGTCATCAAACTGCTCGGCTGCGTGTACTCCGCGCCGGATTTCACCGATCAACACCTCGTCATCAACGGTGCCTCCGATTTGCTCCATGAGATTTACGGCAAAGAAAGCGACGGCTACCACGCCCGCAGCGCCCTCGGCTTCGCCGCTCTACCGACCGGCGCCGCCGTGGAGGTGGAGGCAATCTTCGAAATCATCAGCTAGAATCCCAAATCCTGTTTTTTAACATTTGGGATCTACCTGCGAAAAAGTTTTCGTGGGTGAAATTGTAAAAAAAAGCTAACTGATTACCAGTTCGGTTGGCACATACAGCCCTATGTGCAAGAATTGTTTATGATTATGATGAATCCGGAGAAATCACAGCTATACAAAATCGGTGCAATTGCCCGATTAACGGGTATTACTCCCGTTACAATCCGGATGTGGCAGACCCGCTATGATGCCGTGGAACCGGTTCGTACAGAGGGAAAGCAGCGCCTTTATACCGAGAACGATCTTACCAAACTCAGCTTACTGAAAGAACTCACCGAGCAAGGCGACAGCATTGGAATGATTGCCGGTTTGAGTGTGGACGAATTGGAAAAACGCCTTAATGAACTAGAGGCAAAGCGCGGACCGAAAGGAAACCCATCTAACCAATCACCAATTAAAGTTGCCGTGTTGGGATATGGAATCCCCCAACTAAACAGCGCACAAGTGAGTTCTCATGCTGCCCCTTTAAAATTAGTGGGGCAGTTCAATCCTGAAAATGCCTTATCTAAGGATGTCAAAGCATGCAAACCTGATTTGCTTATCTTTCAGATCGCCAGTCTTCAGCCAGACAGCTTAGATTATATTCACCAGGCGATTACGCTATCTGAGGCAATCGGAGCCTGCGTGGTCTATGCTTTTGGCCCAAAAAAAGTGGTTAGGAATTTGACAACTGATACCATCCTACCACTGCGAGCTCCTATCAATGTTCAGGAACTCACACTAGCAGCCAACCATCTTGTGGGATCCGCCGACCGACCACAAATCCACGATGCAGGTGAAGGGAATGTGCAGCAAAGGCGATACAGCGATTCACAATTATGGGAAATCGTGAACCAACCTAACGCGATTAAATGTGAATGCCCCCAACATCTTTCACACATTTTATTTAGCCTAAATAATTTCGAGGCCTACATGAAAGACTGCGAAAACCGCAACACTAAGGACGCTGAAGTTCATCAATACCTACACAATGTTGCCGCTGAATCCCGAGCATGCCTCGAAAAAGCAATGGATAAACTTGTTGAACACGAGAATCTCACGTTCAAATCGCAATAAAAACGGGTAATTTCAGGGAAATATCCTGTTTATTATTTGTATAGTTTTTTTCTTCACAAAAGGTTGACACATCTCTTTTTAGGAGTAGATTTATGTGCGCTGCAGCTATTGTGGCGATAA
This sequence comes from Verrucomicrobiales bacterium, assembly GCA_038139415.1. GTDB lineage: Bacteria > Verrucomicrobiota > Verrucomicrobiia > Limisphaerales > UBA1100 > UBA1100. The sequence continues at coordinate 11,840 of JAYOSV010000015.1, forward strand.
AACATAAACAAAAACTAATCAGAGATACCGAATGAAAAACCTTAAAAACCTCCTCGCTGCGGCTGTCACCCTAATGATGGCCACTCAACTTCAAGCGGGTGACATTGTGGATGTTGCCGCTTCGAACAAATCCTTCAAAACACTTGTGGCCGCTGTGAAAGCTGCTGGTTTGGTTGATACCCTCAAGAGCGACGGTCCCTTCACGGTCTTTGCTCCCACTGATGAGGCTTTTGCAAAGCTGCCCAAGGGGACTCTTGAGAGCCTACTTAAGCCAGAGAACAAAAAGCAGTTGGTCTCCATTCTCACCTATCATGTAGTCCCAGGCAAGGTGATGGCAAAGGACGTCAAATCCGGCATGGTAAAGACTGCCTCGGGTTCCTCTTTTATGATGAAGGTATCTAAAAAGGGTGTCCGTGTAAACAAGGCCAAAGTGGTAGCCACGGATGTAATGGCCGACAACGGCGTGATTCACGTGATCGACACCGTAATCATTCCCAAGTCCAAGTAAACACACCACCAGGATAGTTGACGGACCAAATTCTGGGAGGGGGGATCCCCCCCCCTTCCTCTAAGAAGCACAAAATACAAAATGAAAAATCTACTTACCATAATTGCACTGACTGGCATAAGCACCGCAACAGCCCAAGCCAAAGATATAATGTCTGCCCTCGAAGATTGTGGGCAGTTCAAAACACTCGTTACAGCCGTGAAAGCTGCGGGCCTTTCCAAGACGTTATCAAGCAAGGGCAATTACACTGTTTTCGCTCCTAACGATCACGCATTCGCGAGATTGCCCAAGGGTACCGTGGAAAACCTACTCAAACCCGAAAACAAACAACAACTGAAGTCCATTCTTACTTTTCACGTTCTGGGGGAAGCACGCACTTCCTGCAGTCTCCGCAGTGGAGAACTAGAGACAGTGAATGGCGCCCACCTCGCAATCAAGAAGTGGGGACATTACGTCTTGCTGAATAACAATCATACACGGGTGCGAGAAGCTGATGTGAAGTTTGACAACGGAGTAGTGCACGTGATCGATCGTGTCATGCTACCCCCGAAACCAAAGACAGAATTCACCTCCACATCCAGCAAGAGTAAATCTGCCGACATTGTTGATACTGCTGTCGCCGCAGGGAACTTCAAAACCCTCGCAGCTGCATTGAAGGCTGCAGGCCTAGTAGATACCCTCAAGGGGAAGGGACCATTCACAGTGTTTGCACCGACCGACAAGGCCTTCTCGGAGTTACCGAAAGGAACAGTCGAAGGTCTTTTGAAGCCTGAAAACAAAGACAAACTAATCAAAATTCTAACATATCATGTAGTTGCCGGAAAAGTTGAGAGCAAGGATATAGAGCCCGGCAAGGTTGAAACAGTTGCCAGTGAGAAGGTGAAACTCAAGCTGAAAGACGGGCAGGTGTTCATCAACAAATCAAACGTCATCAAAGCTGACATCAAAGCTGCCAATGGCGTAATTCACGTTATAGATAAAGTCCTTCTCCCCAAAGACAGGACGCAGAAGACGAGTACTAAGTAAGCTCAACAAACCCATAACGAGGGGGATGGAATTAATCCATCCCCCTCATGCAGAAGATCCCTTGATCATGAAAAACACAGAAAAATTTGAAGTAAGCACAACATACGAACCAAGATCGAATGAGATAACGAATTTAACCCGATACCTGCGTGAAATGTCCGAATGCAACCGTATTTCACCTGATCAAGAGATTGAATTGGGAAAACGCGTGCAAGCTGGTGATCAAGAAGCCGTCAACCAACTTGTTGAGGCTAACCTTCGGCTGGTGCTTAAAATTGCCAAGGAATACCAGAATTTGGGTCTCGAATACATGGACTTGGTATCCGAAGGGAATCTTGGGCTAATAAGGGCAGCTGAAAAATTTGATCCTGGATATGGCTGCCGATTTTCAACGCTTTGCGCGATTTGGGTGAGACAGTTTATCCGCCGTGCTCTGGCTAACCAAGGTAGAATAGTACGTCTACCGGTGTACCTAATCGATCACATGCGGAAAATGCGGAAGACTGAAATTGAGCTTAACCGCAGTTTAAAGCGACCCCCCAGTGATGAAGAACTCGCTGAGGCTACCGGCATGACAATTGATAAAATTCAATTGATGAAAAGATCCCAGAAGGCTGCATTCTCATTGGATGAAGATGAAAACGAGGAAGTGCGTTCTCTTCATGAAAGGTTAGCCGATGAAAATACACCTGCTCCCAATATCGCCGCGACCTGCGATCATGATTTTGCCTACATTGAGAAAACAATGCATGTGCTCGATGACAGAGAAAGCGATATTGTGCGACAGCGTTTTGGAATCGGCACGGGGAACAATCGTTCTCTTGGTGAAATCGCCAAAGATTACGGGTTAACCCGTGAGAGAATACGCCAGATTCAAAACACCGCCCTCAACAAATTGCGCAGTGCCTTAACTTTGAAAGATGCGGCACTTCCAATGGCTGCTTAAATCTCTGACCTATGAAGAAAACAGACATCATCTACCTGGTTAGTGCGATGAGCAGTATGTGTGTAAGCATATTACTCTGGTTCACTGTAAACCGTGAATACGGTGCGTATGTAGGAATATGGGTGCCAAGTATTCTCGGGCTATGGGCCGTGCATAAGCTGACTCAAATTGAGAAAAAAATAATGAAAGATGAGGATTAGATATGGAAGATCCAATATTACTCGGGATTTTGATGTTCGGGTTCTTGGTGACTTCGG
>JAYOSV010000015.1:14586-17096 GCA_038139415.1 Verrucomicrobiales bacterium
TTTGACACAATTTTGTTGAATTGTTACAAGATATAAACCAAGAGGACGATGCGAATGAGGTGAGCAAAAACGACCTAAAAAGCTGAATTTAAATATGTATACGACAAAATACATTCACCAATCTCACTTGAACGCTTCACCTGAAAGAGTCTATAGGTGGCACGAGCAGCCTTCCGCGTTACAAAGACTCACACCCGAGGATGATGCGATTGACGTGGTCAAAGCCGCAAAGCTTGGAGATGGTAATCAAGCCCACCTTAGAATCCCCTTACTTGGTAGCTGCCTCTATGTTGACTGGACCGCAGAATTAGAGAATGTGCAGCAGGGGTGCGAATTTAGTGATCGGCAAATTAAAGGTCCCTTCAAGATGTGGAAACATAGACACTTATTTCTAGATAATGAATCCCAAGGTTGTTTAATGCGCGATGAAATTGAATTTATGATGCCTGGAGGTAGATTGGTCCACTCCGCTTTGTCTCCTTTTGTCGTAAGTAAGCTTCGCAAGGTTTTTGGATACCGCCACCAAATCTTAATTAAAGAGTTCGGAGAAGTGCATCCGGAACTTTTCAATGAACCATCACAGAGTCATTAGAAAACTGGTCGTCGTACTAGGCGATCAATTGAATCACCAGGCACTTGCCTTGGATGAATTTGACGATTCCGTTGACGTAATATGGATGGCCGAAGTTCACACTGAAAATCTCCACGTTCCATCTCATAAAGCCAGAAGTGTCTTATTTTTAAGTGCGATGCGGCACTTTTGTGCCGAGCAACAAGGCATCGGCCGCCGTGTATTATACCATCCTTTAAGTGAGAGACAGCAGTCACTGGCATCGGCACTCGAAAAAACCATATCAGATCACCAAATTAAAAAAGTGGTTCTGACCAAACCGGGTGATTTTAGGGTAGAGAGAAGCTTGTCTATTATCCTGGATGAACATAACCAAAATTACGAAATATTGAGGGACAATCACTTCATTTGTGATCCAGATGATTTCAAGAGTTTCGGGGCAAATGATAAAAAACAGAGGATGGAGTTTTTTTACCGAAGACTCCGAAAAGAGACTGGTTACCTCATGGAGGGCAATTTGCCAGTTGGAGGGAAGTGGAACTATGACGAGCAGAACCGGGGTTCCTTCAAAAAACATGGCCCTCAAGACCTTGTTGATCCTATTTTTTTTAAGAGCGATCCGATCACAAAGAAAGTGATGAAGGAGGTAGAGAATGCATTTCCTGAGAATCCCGGATCTATCGAAAATTTCAATTGGCCCGTCACCAGAGGCCAAGCCCTGGAAGCATTGGATGATTTTGTCCATAATCGGCTACCTAACTTTGGTAAATTCCAAGATGCCATGTGGTCTGGCCAATCCTGGTTGTACCATTCCCGCCTATCTGTTTGCTTAAACCTGAAATTAATTTCACCCCGGGAAGTGTTAACCGCTGCTGAGAAAGCCTATCATTCAGGTCACGCTTCGCTGTCGTCCGTTGAAGGGTTTATTCGCCAAATTCTCGGTTGGCGCGAGTTCGTTCGATTAATTCATCATCACCGGATGCCTGAATATGTGAACTCTAATTCACTCAATGCCCAAGAGGCTTTGCCGAATTTCTTTTGGACAGGTGATACAGAGATGTCCTGTCTAAATGATTGTATCCAACAAACGCTGAGCACAGGCTATAACCACCACATTCAACGCTTAATGGTTACCGGCCTCTATACATTGATGCTCGGTGTTAATCCGAAGCAAGTTCATGAGTGGTTTCTATCTATGTATGTAGATGCTGTTGAATGGGTGGAAATGCCGAATGTGATTGGAATGTCCCAGTTCGCGGACGGGGGTGTAATGGGTTCAAAACCTTATATAGCTACGGGAAAATATATAAACAGGATGAGCAACTATTGTAAGAGTTGCAGGTATGATCCGTCAAAATCTACAGGCAAGGAAGCATGCCCCTTCACAACTTTATATTGGGACTTTTTGGCTAAACACCATGAACAATTAAGAACTAATCCCCGGATGAGTTTGCAGTTGAGAAATCTTGAACGTATTGAGCCGCTTCAACTACAAATGATCAAGGAACAAGCCGCCCTAATACGGCAGCATGGAACCGTTTCTCTGGCTGCATGAACACCACCAAACAAACAATTATTGTCTGGTTCCGATCTGACCTACGGATCGAAGACAATCCTGCTTTGTTTGAAGCAGCCAAAGAAGGTAGAATCATACCCGTATTTATCTGGTCTCCAGAAGAAGAGGATATGAGTCCCGGGGCTGCAACACGCTGGTGGCTACATCAATCAATAAAAAGCCTAACAGAAAGTTTAGAAAAACTAGGCACCACGCTCGTTTTAAGAATGGGCGAATCCCTCAAAAACCTAGAAAAACTGACGAAGGATACCGGAGCAAAAGGAGTCTATTGGAATCGGCGCTATGAACCGATGATCCGAAGGAGGGATGACGATATTGCGTGTCAACTTCGGCAAGCAGGGCTAACAGTAAAAACTTTTAAAG
>JAYOSV010000015.1:17106-17797 GCA_038139415.1 Verrucomicrobiales bacterium
TAGCGGAACCAGAGGAGATTGAAAATAAAAGTGGTTTACCGTTTAAGGTATTTACGCCGTTCTGGAAACAGTGCCTCAAAAAATTAAATGCCAGCACTCCTCTTCCTGCTCCCCAAAAAATTGAAACTCCCACGGTATCTTTGGACAATACCGAGCTCTCTGAACTGAACTTGGAGCCTAAACAAGATTGGGCCCACGGCATGAATGAGGTTTGGACCCCTGGGGAACGAGGAGCTGCTTCAGCGTTAGAACTATTCATTAATGATTCATTTAATGATTACTCTAAGATCCGTAACTTTCCCAACACCAAGGGGACTTCCAGATTATCTCCACATCTAAAATTTGGTGAAATAAGCCCGCGGCAAATTAAGCATTCCCTCGAGCAATCCGGCCATGCCCACTGGAAGGAGTCTCATTATTTGTCCGAAATTGGGTGGCGCGAATTTGGCTACCATCTTCTGTACCATTTCCCCCACACTGTGCGTGAGCCCTTAAGACCACCTTTTAATCGATTTCCGTGGAAAGAGAATTCACCACAGTTGCGCTCATGGCAAAAGGGACAAACCGGCTACCCGCTTGTGGACGCAGGTATGAGAGAGTTATGGGCCACAGGCTGGATGCATAACAGAGTAAGAATGGTGGTAGCATCTTTCCTCGTGAAACACCTCTTGATTCATTGGCGACACGGGGC
>JAYOSV010000015.1:17807-69334 GCA_038139415.1 Verrucomicrobiales bacterium
GATCTTGCCTCCAACACCCAAGGATGGCAATGGACAGCTGGTTCAGGAGCGGATGCAGCTCCTTACTTCAGAATTTTTAACCCAACGACCCAAGCCATTAAATTTGATCCTGCGGGGGATTACATACGCAAGTGGGTTCCTGAATTACGCCACATGTCTGCTCCCGATATTTTTGAACCTTCTAAAGTTGATAGAGGCCAGAATTACCCTAACCCAATTGTTAACCATTCAGATGCCAGAGATAGAGCGCTGAAAGCATATGAGAAAACTAAAGCATGAACACCGTTAGCAACACCTCACCAATTTACGATATACCCCTAACCACCATTGACGGAACTGACTCCACTCTGGGTGATTACAGAGGAAAAATACTCCTTATTGTAAACTTAGCCTCACGCTGTGGTTTCACGCCTCAGTATGAAGGTTTGGAAAATTTGCAGCAAAAGTATGGACCTATGGGACTTACAATCTGTGGTTTTCCATCCAATGATTTTCTCTTTCAAGAACCCGGATGCGATGAGGAAATACATCAATTCGCCAAAACTCGATTCAACATTTCGTTTCCAATGTACTCTAAGATTAGTGTATGGGGACGAAACATTCACCCTCTCTATCGTTGGTTAACCAGTCATTCAGAACATGGTGGAATCGTGAAATGGAATTTCACGAAATTCTTGATCAATCGTGACGGCGATGTCGTGGACAGGTTTCACACTTTTATAGATCCTGAAGCGGACCAATTAACCTCGGCTATTGAAAAACTCCTGTAGATTTAAAATGATACAAAAATTAATAATCCTCACCTGCATCAGCATGGCTTCAGCCTGTGCCGCGACTAAGTTTACGAGAGCGGGTTACGAAGAAGCTTCCCATAAAATTTTAAAGAAAGAGGGTAGCGCTGAATTGCGCCATTATTCGGAACTTCAACTAGTCGAAACCACTATGGCCAGCGACCAAGATAACGGTTTCATGCGTCTTTTTCGATATATTGACGGTGGAAACGACAAACAACAAAAAATAGCCATGACGACTCCCGTTTTCACTACCAGAAAAAATGGGGAATCTACCATGGCTTTTGTCCTTCCAGACAAATTTGATAAAGAAAATGTGCCATTACCGAATCTCGATACTGTAAAAAATACAACTCAACCCGAGATGCTACTCGCAGCCTATCGTTATTCCGGCCGACACCGAATGACACCTGTGAAAATTGATTCTAAACTTAGGGAGTGGATTAAAGAAAATAACCTCGTTGCTACTGGGGATCCTATCGAAGCTTTCTATGATCCTCCATGGACACCGGGCTTTCTTAGGAGAAATGAATTGCTGATACCCGTAACTGAAATAAAAAAATGAATGTCATTGCTAACTGCGAAAGTGAGGATTGCCCTGAAAAATGGGACGCCTTGGAAGGGTGCGGTGAATCACACCTAGCTTTTTGCGCGGGGTGTTTTCGAAAAGTTCAACTAGTTGACACGGTAGAAGCCATTCAAGGCTTGGATCAACTAGAACAAATAGCGGCAGCAAGCAAAACACTGGCCGATACTTTCATCCAGAGCAAATCATGAAATCTGTGACTCCCCCCACGAGAGCGCAACGGCTAAGACTGGGGATTCTTAACGTTGGTTTCTGGGTCATAATTGCCGCAACAATTCTTAGTTTCCGAGCGACACTAGAGTCGTCGGCTACGCAAATTCAACCTGTTTGGATTTGGATCATTGCATTAGGCGGATATCTCGCAGTCCAAGGTGTCTTTGACTGGATTGGTGCCGGCTACTTAGGCAGTCGGGTGGAAACGAATCCGGAATTCAAAAAACAGTGGGTTAAGGGTGTTGCTCTACAGACAACCTTTTGGACACTCCTGTCTGCTTTAATTATTTTAGCCAACTATTTAGGGACAGGTTATTGTATAGCGTGCTTGCTCGGAATCCTCTTGCTGAGTTTCACCCAATTAATTTGCTTAAATTGGGTGAACGGTAGTTCTCAAAAGATCGATGACCCGACTGATTTTCAGGGTAAAACGTTTATGGTTGATTGTCCTGAACCCACATTCACGGGAGGAGTTATAGCAGGTTTAGGTAAAAATAAACATGTGATCCCTGAAAACTGGAAGACGAGTAAGTCTTTAGGTTTAGAAATCATACGACGTAATTATATGGCTTCCAAGGGCCTCCCGTTTAGGGCGTTTTTAATCGTGGTCGCCTGGAATCTGGTAGGCGTAGCCATAGGTGACTGGCTAAATATTTTTGATTCCAATAGTGTCGCACTCACCATCCTCTATTTTAGTTCTTGGATGACTTTATGGAGTTTTACATCACTGCTTATTCTTCCCTCACTGAGTCATTCCACAGTTTTTGCTGCAGATCAAGCGGCACATCAGGAAGACCCTGAATCTCTAGCCGCTTATATAGAAAACTTCCCGGAGGTCATAGATGAAGATGGGCATAAAAATTCTTTTGTTCAAAAAATCTTTTATCCCATACCTAGCTCACAACTGAGATTAGAAACGTTAGACCAAAGAACTTCTTTCCAGTGGGGGCCTCTATCCCGGACTAATCTTTTTCTGAGTTGGGCAACATTGAATCTCACTGCACGATCAGTTCATTGTAATGTTGGTCGACCGCCTCTTTGGATCATGCCCCCGACAGCTTAGAGAAATGATCCATTTCACAGATGGTATTGCAAAAATGGCCTAGCCCGGACTGCAACCATCATCGGGCTCATTTCCTGTGATAAAAATCAAATCATGTTTTGATAGCTTTATGGTGAAATGAAATCCATTCCATTCTTGATTATAGCGAATAAAAATCCAGATTAATGCGCATCCATGAAAGTGTTTCGCGTTCTTCTATTACTGGCGTTCCTGTGCCCAGCTGTGGTTCAGGCTAATCAAAAAACCAAGCCTCTCAACTTTGTCTTTTTTCTCGTTGATGATCTCGGATGGAGCGACTTAAAAACCTTTGGTAGCTCGTTTTACGACACACCCAATTGCGATCGGCTCGCGGCTTCGGGCATGAAATTCACCAGCGCCTACGCCGCCTGCCCGGTCTGTAGCCCCACTCGTGCGAGTATCATGACCGGCCGTTACCCCACGCGCACGGGCGTTACGGATTACATCGGCGCGGCCGCAGGCAAGGCGTGGCGGCGCAACACCCGCCTCCTGCCCGCAACCTACACGCGCCAGCTGGAGCTCAAGGAGTTCACCCTCGCCGAGGCGCTCAAGGAAAATGGCTACGCGACCTTCTTCGCCGGCAAATGGCACTTGGGCAACGAAGGGTTCTGGCCTGAGGATCAGGGTTTCGATATCAACCAGGGCGGTCATCATCGTGGCGGACCTTATGGCGGCAAAAAATACTTTTCTCCATACGGCAATCCGCGCTTGGAGGACGGCCCTGACGGCGAACATTTACCCGACCGGCTTGCCAGCGAAACGGTGAAATTCATGGCTGCCAATAAGAATAAGCCGTTCCTCGCTTATCTTTCGTTTTATTCCGTGCACACTCCGCTGATCTCGCGCACCGATCTGCGCGACAAATATCTTGCCCGCAAGAAAGAGCGCGGTCTCGAAGCCAAGTGGGGCAAGGAACACAACCGCCAAGTGCGTCTCGTGCAGGAACACGCCGTGTACGGTGGCATGGTGGAGGCGATGGATCTCGCCGTTGGCAAGGTGCTCGACGGCCTCAAGGAACACGGGTTGGAGGACAACACCGTTGTGTTTTTCATGAGCGACAACGGCGGCCTCTCCACCAGCGAAGGGCATCCCACCAGCAACCTCCCCCTGCGCGGCGGCAAAGGCTGGATGTACGAAGGCGGCATCCGCGAGCCAATGATGGTCCGCTGGCCCGGCGTCACCAAGCCCGGCAGCGTGAACGACACTCCCGTCACCAGCACCGACTTTTTCCCGACCATCATGGAAATGGCTGGTCTCAAGCCGCAGCTGCCCCTGCCCATTGACGGCGTGAGTTTCACCACCGCCCTGCGCGGCAAACCCCAAGACCGCGGCGCGCTCTACTGGCATTACCCGCACTACGGCAATCAGGGCAACGCCCCCACGGCCGCCGTGCGCGAGGGCGACTGGAAGCTCATCGAATGGTACGAGGACGGGCGGCTGGAACTGTTCAATTTGGCCGACGATATCGGCGAGAAAACCAACCTTGCCAAGAACCATCCGGAGAAGGTGAAAGTGCTCGCGACCAAGCTCGCCGCTTGGCGTGAGGACACCGGCGCCCGCATGCCCACCAAGAACGCCAACTTCGATCCCGGCATACGCGAAGGCCGATAAATGAAACTCCAACTGCTCGCCACCCTGTTGCTGCTCGCCACCACTGGGTGGGCGGAGTTTCGTGCCGGCTCGGCAAAGGTGGATATCACGCCCAAGGTCTGGCCCGTGCAGTTGGTTGGCTCCTTCAGCGAACGGCTCGCGGACAAGGCGCATGATCCTCTTTTCGCTCGTGCGATTGTGTGTGATGACGGCCAAACGCGGCTGGCCATTGTAATCGTAGACAACTGCCTGATCGGCCGCAATTACCTCGATCGTGCCAAGGCACTGGCGGCCGAACACACCCGACTTCGCGCCGACCGCATTCTCGTGGCCGCCACCCACACGCATACCGCGCCGCCGGGCAAGGATCGCCGCACCAACCGCGATGACGCCGCCCATCGCGCCTACTTCAAACAACTGGTCGAAGGCATTGCCGAAGCCATTGCGCAGGCTGAGAAGAACCTTGTCCTCGCCGAGATGGCGCACGGCGTGGCGCTCTTGCCCGAGGAAATTTTCAACCGGCGCTGGCACATGAAACCCGGCGGCATCGCGGTCAATCCGTTCGGCAGCCCGAATGACATCGTGCGCATGAACCCGCCGCGCAACCTCATCGATCGCCCGGCCGGGCCGACTGATCCAGAGGTGCATTTCATTTCCCTACGCGGCACGGAGGATGGCCGACCGATTGCCTTGCTGGCCAATTACTCGCTGCACTACGTCGGCGGCCTGCCGGCCGGCGGTGTGTCCGCCGATTACTTTGGCGTGTTCGCCGGACTGATCGAGAAAGCCCTCGGCGCAGACAAAGGCTTTGTAGCCATGATGTCCAACGGCACCAGCGGCGATATCAACAACATCAGTTTCCGCGTCCCGCGCCCGCGCCAAAAACCCATGCAACGCATGAACGAGGTCGCCCAACTCGTCACCGATCGCGTACTCGCCGCGCACAAGCAAGTAACCTTCCGAAAGGACATCACCCTCGCAATGGAGCAAACCCTGCTCACGCTCAAGAACCGCCAACCCACCGCCAAACAAATCGCCTACGCCAAAGCCGTCCTCGCCGGCAATGCGCCCAAACCCGTTTCCGGCCTCGCCAACGCCTACGCCCATCGCACCCTCGCCCTGGCCAATGGCCCGCGCGAAGAAGAAATCATCCTGCAGGCCCTGCGTCTCGGCGAAGTGGGCATCACCAGTATTCCCTGCGAAGTACTCTGCGAAATCGGCCTCACCCTCAAGGCCAAGAGCCCGTTGCCGCAGGCCACCTTCACCATTGAGCTGGCCAACGGCCACAACGGCTACCTCCCCACGCCCCGCCAACACACCCTCGGTGGCTACGAGACCTGGATGGGCACATGCACCCTGGAACTCCTCGCATCGGTTAAAATCCAAAAAACCCTGCTAGGAATGCTAGAAAAAGTGGCGGGCAAAGATTGATTCCAGTCGCCGCTGAAGGTAGCGTGCCCCGGAACCTACGAATTCATGAGAGCGATTATTCTGACCCTCACCTTGGCCGGCCTATTGACTGGAGAAATTTATGCTGAGGACAAAAAGAAACCTTTGCCTAAGCCCATCCGGGCGCTGCTGATCACTGGTGGTTGCTGCCATGATTACGCAACTCAAAAAGATATTCTCAAGCAGGGATTAGAACGCCGGATCAATATTAAGATCGACCATGCTCACTCGCCGGACAAAAGCACCAAACCGCCCATCGCCATATATGGTAACCCTGATTACGCAAAGGGTTACGACCTTATAATTCATGACGAATGCTCAGCAGGCATCAGCGACCCCAAAGTAATTGCCGGAGTGCTCGCCCCACATAAAAAAGGCATACCGGGAGTAAATCTGCACTGCGCCATGCACTCATACCGGTTTGGAAACTTTCGCGCGCCGGTGAAAACAACCGACGACAACGCAAAGTGGTTCGAGTACATTGGCCTACAATCAAGTGGTCACGGACCCAAAAAGCCCATTGATATCACTTTTGAAAATGGTGTGCCGTTCATCACTGAGGGGCTAAAAAACTGGACCACCCAAAATGAGGAGCTCTATAACAATATTCAGGTGTTCCCGAATACCAAGGTGATTGCCCGTGGCACGCAAGGTAACGCTAAGGCCGTGGTGGCGTGGGCTAATGAATATCATGGCGCACGTGTTTTCAGTACCTCACTTGGCCATGTTAATGTAACCGTAGCAGACAAACGTTATTTAGATTTCATTGCCCGCGGTATTCTTTGGGCAACCAAGAATGAATCTTGGCCGATCGCAGAACCAAAAGAGGAATCCTTTACGCTAAATACCAAACCGGCTCCGGCGAGCGTAAAAAAAAAAATAACGCGGTAGCTTCAGTTCCCAAGAATGCCGCCACGGGAGCTAGTGCCAAGGCAAGTTCTGAGGAGACGAATAAAAATAATTTCGCGAAAAACGCCGTCGATGGAAACCCACGCACACGTTGGTGCGCCGCAGGGGGGGGCGCCGGTCAATGGCTAAAGATTGAGTTCAAGGAAGCGGCGGACATTCAAAATATCCGCATCCTCTGGGAGAAAAACAACGCCGCCTATCGTTACACCGTCGAGGCTTCTTCCGATGGCAAGAACTGGAAGCAGGTTGTCGATCAGTCGAAGAACAAGGACGTCAAACAGATCACACCCCACAAGGTTGATGCGAAGGGCGCAAAGTTTTTCAAAATCACCTTCCACGGATCGAGCACTGACGTGTGGGGCAGCTTGTGGGAATTTGAGGCCCATACCGGCCCCCTGCCCGAATTGCCGCGCAAGGTGATGAAGGCTGCCGAGAATGGCAGTAACGACTCCATAAATGGTATGAACGGGGTGAAGGCACCTGAAGGGTTTGAGGTGAATCTCTTTGCTGCACCTCCGGAAGTTAATTACCCCGTCTGCCTTACAGCCGCCCCTACCGGCGAAGTGTTTATTGGCATCGATGAGCAAGGGAGTCTTGGTAAAGAAAAAGGCCGTGGTCGCGTAGTACGCTGCATTGATACCGACGGTGATGGCAAAGCGGACAAGGTGAACACCTTCGCCAAGATGGATCATCCGCGCGGATTGATTTACGACAACGGCAAACTCTGGGTACTGCATCCGCCCTTCCTCACCTTGTACGAGGACACCAACGGCGACGGCGTGGCTGACAAGGAGAAGCGCCTGATCGAGGGCATCAGCACCGATTACGTTTCCAAGCGAGGAGCAGACCATACGACCAACGGCATCCGTATGGGTATCGACGGCTGGATCTACATCGCCGTGGGGGATTTCGGTTTCACTAAGGCTGTGGGGGCAGATGGCCGTGTATTAAGCCGGCGCGGCGGTGGCATCGTACGCGTGCGACCGGACGGTACGGACATGGAAATCTACTGTTGGGGGCTGCGCAATATTTTGGACGCCTGCGTCGACCCATACCTAAACATTTTCACACGTGATAATACCAACGACGGCGGTGGCTGGAACGTGCGCTTCAGCCACATCATGCAAAGCGCCGAGTACGGATACCCTTCATGGTACAAGAATTTTCCTGACGAAATCTTCCCGCCCCTCAAGGACTACGGCGGCGGCTCCGGCTGTGGCGGCATGTTTTATCATGACCCCCGCTGGCCCAAACCCTTCAGCCACGGTGCCTACACCTGCGACTGGGGCCGCAGTGCGGTGTTCCTGCATAACCCGCCCGCTAACGGTCCCACCTTTGACGCACATCAGGAAACCTTCCTTACCATCCCGCGCCCGACCGATATCGATGTGGACGCCAGCGGCCGTATGTACGTGGCCAGTTGGCACGGCGGTAAGTTCGCCTACAGCGGACCGAATGTCGGCTTCGTGGTGCAGGTGGTGCCTGAGGATTTCAAACCGGAACCGTTCCCGGACGTCACCAAGATCGACGATGCCGCCCTGTTCGACCTGCTCATCGGCCCTAGCCAACAGCAAAACCTGCACGCGCAATTCGAGCTCTTGCGCCGCGGCCCCAACGCCGCCCGCTCGGCCAAACTCAACTCGCTCGCAGCGGACAAGGCCGTGCCCCTCGCCGGCCGCGTGGCAGCCATCTTCACCCTCAAGCAACTCAACGGCGCCAAAGCGTACGGCGATCTTCTAAAACTCGCCGGCCATGCGGACATCGCCGAGTTTGCCCTGCGCGCCCTCACCGATCGCGCCGGCGAATTGAAAGACCTAAAGAAGGATGTATTCGTCAATGCGCTGGACAGCAAAAACGCCCGCATCCGCGCGCAGGCCCTGATCAGCCTTGGCCGTCTCGGAGACACCAGCGCCGGCGCCGCCATCCTTCCGCACGCAGCCGCGCCCAAGCGCGACAAAACCGATCAAGCCCCCGCCCACAACGAGTCCAACCCCGACGCCGTTATTCCGCACCTCGCCACGCGGACGCTGGTGGCGTTGAAGCCGGTCGAAACCCTGCTCGGCGCGCTCGACGGCACCCAAGGCGCCGCCGCGCTCAGTGTATTGAAATACATTCATGACGACAAAGTCGTCGCCACCCTTAACGCCCGCGCCTCCAAGAATCCCGATCCCGCCATCCTCGCCACCCTCGTGCGCCTGTACCATCGCGAAGGCGGCTACTCCGAAGGTTGGTGGGGCACCCGCCCAGACACCACCGGCCCCTACTACGCCCGCGAAAAATGGAGCGGTAGCGACGCCATTGAGGCCGGCCTCAAGACCGCCCTCGCCAAGGCGCCCAAGGCCACCGTCGAGAATGTGAAAGCGCAATTAGCCAGCCACAAAATATCGCTGAAAGATCTCCCCGCCGGCACCGCCGTAGCTGACAACAACAACGCCAATGCACCTTTCAAGGTCGCCGCGCCCACCGGGGATCCCAAAACCTGGGTCGCCACCCTCGGCGTGGAGAAATCCATCGACCGCGCGCTCAAAGCCAAAGGTAATGCTGAGCGCGGCAAAAAGTTTTTTACCACCCAAGCCTGTATCGCCTGCCACACCACTGCCGACGGCCAAACACCCAAGGGCCCGCACCTCGTCGACATCGGAAAACGCTACAAACCTACCGAGCTATTGCAGTCCATCCTCACACCGAACGCCGTCGTCGCGCAGGGCTTTGACACCTACGCCTTCACCACCAAGGACAAGAAAACACACGTCGGCTTTGTGACTCTTGAGAGCAACGACACCATCAGCGTCCGCACCGCCGTCGGCGTGGCCGTGGATATCCCCACCTCCCAAATCGCCAAGCGCGAAAAGATCGAGTACTCCTCCATGCCCCCCGGCCTCGCCGCCGGCCTCACCCCCGAACAACTCGCCGACCTGCTCGCCTATCTGCAGTCGCTGAAATCGAACTAATCAGGCGAACAAAGAAAGTTTCTTAACTCCCCGCCCATGGCAACTTTAGTATCCCAGCCGAGCTAGTCTTTTAGGAACGTGGTGTAAGATACTGCGGAAATCGGTGTGGTGTTGAGGTCGCCCTGATTCAGGTCGGTAAGGCTCGGGTGCGTGGCGTGTAGGCCCGCTTTAATCGTGCCGCCCACCAGAAACATCGGCCCGGCGGCCTCACTCCTTCGGCAACGGCACTTGGCTGGTGCCGCGGAGGTAGGCCACGAGGTCGCGCAGTTCGCCTTCCTTGAAGGCCAGTACTAAGCCTTCGGGCATCATGGAAAAATTCTGCGGCTCAATGGCCGCCACATCCGACTTGGCCACTGTCACCGAACCGGCCACCGTCGCCAGCGTCACGGACTGCCCTTCGCTCTGGCGGATCACGCCCACCAACACACGCTTGTCTTTCAGACGTACGATAGTTGTCCGATAATCGTTCGGGATATCCGCATTCGGATCAATAATGTTCTGCAGCAGATAATCGAGGTTGTTGCGATTGGAGCCGGTGATGTCCGGGCCAATCTCGCCGCCTTCGCCGTAGAGTTTGTGACATTGGGCGCAGGTACGTTGATACAACGCGCGGCCGTTCGAAAGATTATCCGGCACACTGATACGCGTGGAGAGCAGCTTCTTATATTTCTCGATCTCCTTAAGCTTTGCCTCCGGCGTCGACCGGCTCACGCCCCAAACCTTGTCGAGCTGCGCGTTGATCTCCTTTTGCCCGAGCGCGCGCAATTGCCGCACGGTATCGGCCGGCAGTTCATTGGCTTTCACCGTGCCGACCGCTACGGCCGTCATCAACTCCTTGGCGTAACTCACGCGCGAGGCCAGCGTGGTCAAGGCATCGCGCCGACCGGCGGTGTCCAACGTGGTATAAATCTTTAGAATCGCGCCGGGCGTGGCGGAGTCCTCCACCGCGCCCAAGCCGCGCAACGCATCGCGCCGCATGGCCGGTTCGGAGAGCAACGTCCGCAGCACCACGGGCAACTGTGTATCCCGTGCATCGATCAAGGACGCCAACGCCTTGCGGCGATCCGCCGACTTGACCTTCGTGTCCTGCAACACCTTTCGCAAGGACGCGAGCGCGTCTTTGCTGCCAAAGGTCAGCGACAACTGCTGCGCCAATTGCCGCACCTCGGCCTTTGGGCTCTTGGCCAGCTTCGGCGCCACCTCCGCCCAACCTTTGGGCGGCTGCATATTGCGCTGCCCCTTGAGTGCCTCGGCAATGCCTTTCAGAATATCCAATTGAAACGCCGGATCATCCACATCCTTCAATACCCCCACCAACGCCCCCAACGCCTCCGCATCCTGGGAGTGGGACGTGACGGGCAGCCAGAGCAGTCCGGCCAATAGTAAAATGAACAGTTGTTTCATCGGCGAGGGGATAATTCCGTATCGGACGCCTCACGTCCAGTCGCCATCCGCCGAGTGATGAATTGGCGGACTTTGGGGAGCTTGCAGGCGGCGAGGAGTTGCACGCCGGTCTTGGGATCTGCCGCCACAACCGGTTCGGTGGCGTACCAGTACATGAGCGGTAGATTCGGGTCATCCACATCCTCGCCATGCGCGAGCAGCGCCTTAAGCAGTGGCGCGCGCAAATTCACCGGCACGCGCTGGGCAGCACTGGCGAGGTAGAGGCGAACCAGCGGCGATTTATCGTTCTCCGCCATTTCAGTGAGCGACGCCACAGCGCCCTTGGCCATGCGAAAATCATTCATGAGCAACTGAATCGCCCAAGCGCGCACGTGCTCGTTGCGGTCCTTGAACAACGCCATCAGATCATCCGCCTCCACGCCGTCGGACACGTACAAGGCCCACAACGCGCGCAGCCGCTTGGGCACGCTTTTGTGTTCGGCGAGTTGTTGTTTCAAAACTGTATCCGTCTCGGCGAAGCGCCCCTCACGGAACGACCGCCAAGCGGCGTGGTTTTTCTCCGGCTCCGACGAGGTGGGACTCCAGATTTTTTGTGTGTAATCCAACCGCTCATGTAACACGCGGCGGGCATGACGCACGAACCAGTCGTTGTCGTGCAACTGCAGGGCGGCAAGCTCCTCGGTCTTGAGCTTGCCGATGTCCCCGCGCCACGGCTTGGGTTTGCCGTATGTAATCTTGTAAATGCGCCCCGTGTGCTTGCGCGTATTGCGCGTGTGATGGCATTCGCCGGTGTCCGAAAAATCGCTGACATACACGCCGCCATCTGGACCGTACGCCAGACTCACGCCCACGAACCACGGATCGGCCGCGCGCATGACATCCGGCGCGTGCGAGGCGGTGTACCCGCTGCCCTTGCGCGTGAGCACATCCATGTTCACGCGCCGACCATGAATGTTGTTCATGAACACCTGCCCGCGATATTTCGCCGGCCAATTATCGCCGAGATACACCATCGTGCCGCAGTGCGCGTGCCCACCGCCGGCCTTATCCTCCTCGGGAGTGCCGATGCCCGCGCGGATGGTCTTGGTGTTCGTGAAATGCAAATGATCGGCAATGGTCGCAATGCGCTCATAGGCAAACCGGCCAGTGGGCCGATTACGACTCGGCTCATAGTATGCACCTTGGATCACGTGAAAGAGATGCGGGTTCACGCAGTTGCAGACAAACGCCTGGCCGTAATCATTCCAGTCAATGCCCCACGGATTGGTCGTGCCATCAGCAAAAATCTCCCAGCGATGCTGCACCGGATGATACCGCCATACGCCACCATCAATACGCCGGCGCTCAGCCTCTGGGGTGCCCGGTTTGCCCACCAGTGACCAGTTGGAGCGCCCGTGTGTGGCGTACAACCAACCGTCCGGCCCCCACGCGAAACCGTTGGCGATGTTGTGCGCGTTGGCATGAGTGCCGAAGCCATCGAGCAACACCTTGGGCTTGCCGTCTGGCACGCCATCGTAATCTTCATCCGGGATAAAATAAAAATTCGGCAACGACATCACCCACACCCCACCGAAACCGACCTCGATGCCGCTCACATACTCGAGTTTGTCGTAAAATACGATCCGCTTGTCATGCCGACCGTCGCCGTCGGTGTCCTCGAGAATGATAATGCGATCGTTCAGGCCCGCCTTCTTGTCCGGATAATTCTTCGCCTCCGCCACCCACAACCGCCCGCGGTCATCGAGGCAAAACCCAATCGGCTGCGTGATAGCTGGCTCGCCCGCAAAGAGCGTCACGTTAAACCCCTTCGGCACCTGCATCGTCCGCGCCGCCTCAACCGGCGGAAACGGTTTCTCAACCACCGGTTGGCTCGGCTTTACCGCCGCCAATAGAACCGTCACTCCACTCCACAATACCGCGGCCACCGCCAAACGAATTTGCATATCCGAAGCATGACCGATGCTCTAAGGACGGGCAAGTTCCACCTTGCCCGTGGTCCAGTTTCCGGCAAGGCTACCGACATGAATTGGTGTTCAATGCTCCTCATCACCCTTGGCACGACCGTCATTAGTTTCGCTGAACCCGTTAAGTTTCAATCCACCGACTGGCCGGCATGGCGGGGATTGCAGGGCGATGGCCATGCGCAGGCGGTCGAAGGCTTGCCCTTAAAATGGAGCATCACGGAAAATGTCGCATGGAAAACAGCGCTGCCGGGGCGCGGGCACAGTACGCCGACGATTGTGGGCGACCATATTTATCTCGCCACGGCGGAGGCGGATTCGCAGGTGCAATCGGTGCTCTGCCTTGCGAAAGCGACGGGGAAATTGATTTGGCGGACGCCGGTGCACACGGGCAAGTTTTTGAATGGCGGCAACAAACACGCGTCACATGCCTCCTCATCGGTGGTATGCGACGGGGAGCAGTTGTACGTGACGTTCCCGAATGACAAGCAGGTCTTTCTCACGACGCTGGGCATGGACGGCAAGGTGCTCTGGCAACAACCGGTGAGCGATTATGTGATCCACCAAGGCTACGGCACGTCGCCGATGATTTATCAAAACGTGGTGGTGGCCAAGGCGGACAGCAAACAGATCGGCGGCGCGGTGGTCGGATTCAACAAGCAGACCGGCAAGGAGCTATGGCGCATTCAACGACCGAATTATCCGAACTACACCACGCCGGTGATGGTGACCGCGCATAACCAATTGCAGATGGTGTTTGCCGGTGCTGAACTCATCACCAGCCTCGACCCTCTCACGGGCAAGAAGCATTGGGAGATCAAGGGCAGCACGCAGGAGTGCGTAACCACCACAGTGACCGACGGCAAACGTGTGTTCATCAGCGGCGGCTGGCCGAAGAATCACACCATGGCCGTGGAGGCCGATGGCTCCGGCGTGGTGGCCTGGCAAAATACCGCGCGCGTGTACGTGCCTTCCATGCTGGTGAAGGGCGATCAACTCTATGCCACGATGGATGCCGGTTTTGCGGTGTGCTGGGATTCGGCTACCGGCAAGGAACGCTGGAAGGAACGGCTCGGAGGCGCCTTTTTCGCCTCCCCTGTTCTCGCCGGCAACCGCATTTACGCCACCAATCTCGCGGGCAAAAGCTACGTGTTCAGCACGGACCCGAAAGAGTTCAAGTTGCTGGCCACCAATCAACTTGGCGAGGAAATGTACGCCTCCCCGGTTATCAGCGGCAGCCGCCTCTACCTCCGAGTCACCGCCAAGCGCGGCGGCCGACAGGAGTGGCTGTATTGCATTGGAAAAAATTAAAAATGAAAACGATCATCACTCTATTTTGTACCGCTAGCATTGCTTGGGCGGTGGAAATGGCTTCGGGGACTGTGTTCAACGATGCCAATGGAAATGGCCAGCGTGACCCAGACGAGAAGGGACTCGCGGGTGTGGGCGTGTCCAATGGCCAAGCGATTGTGGAGACGGATGCGGACGGGCGCTGGCAATTGTTTGTGACTGACGACACGATTCTGTTTGTGCTCAAGCCCAGTGGCTGGATGACGCCGCTCAACGCGCACAAGCTGCCGCAATTTCATTACATCCATAAACCGAAAGGCTCCCCGCCATCGCGTTTCCCCGGGAGCAAGCCGACGGGGCCGTTACCGAAGTCGATTGATTTTCCGCTACGTAAACAGGTAGAGCCGGATAAATTTCGCGCGGTGTTCTTTGGCGACCCGCAGCCGACGTCACAGACGCAGATTGATTACATCGCCAATGACGTGGTCGCGGAACTGGTGGGCACGGACGCGAAGTTCGGCGTGACCTTGGGCGATATCATGTTTGATAATCTGTCACTATTCGGCAGCCTCAACCGCACCGTGGCGTTAATCGGCATCCCTTGGTACAACGTGATCGGCAATCACGATTTAAACTTCGAAGCCAAGCTGGACGAACATTCCGACGAGACCTTTGAGCGCATTTACGGCCCGCCGTATTATTCGTATGACTACGGCAAGGTGCACTTCATCGTGCTGGACAACGTGGACTGGTACCACGACGAGGCGCGCAAGCGATCGGCCTACCGCGGCGCGTTTGGCAAGCGGCAGCTCGCCTTCGTGAAAGCCTCCCTTGCGCGTGTGCCGAAAGATCGGCTGGTTATGCTGATGATGCATATCCCCCTCACCGGCACGGGCGATCGGCAGGCGCTGTATCGCTTGATCGAAAAGCGCCCGTACACATTGAGTATTTCCGGCCACACACACTGGCAGGCGCACCAGTTTATTGACCGTGGCGACGGCTGGATGGGAGCGAAACCTCATCATCACATCGTCAACGTCACTGTGAGCGGGACGTGGTGGAAAGGGGCTAAGGACGAGCGCGGTATTCCGCACACGACCATGCGCGACGGTGCGCCCAACGGCTATTCGATCATCACCTTCGACGGCGCCAAGGCCACCTTCGACTTCAAGGCCTCGCGGTTCCCCGCCAAACACCAGCTACGCATCCACGCGCCCGTGGCGCTCGCCGCCGCTGATGTGCCCAAGACGTCCGTATATGTGAATGTGTTTGCCGGTTCGGAGAAATCCACTGTGAAACTGCGCGTGAACGGCGGCAAATGGACGCCGCTGAAAAAGACGATCGAGCCGGATCCATATTACGTGCAATTGCACGCCGCGGAAAAACTCGCCAAGGTGTCACCCGAGCTGAGCCCAGCGCGTGATTCGTATCATCTCTGGAAAGGCCCCCTGCCCGCCAAGCTTCCCAAGGGCGCCCACCTCCTCGAGGCCGTCACGCGCGATATGTACGGCCGTGAATACACCGCCAAACGCATTCTGCGGGTGGAATAATGCGCTGGTTGGGGTTCATCGCGCTGCTGTGGTTTTCCCTCCCCGGCACAGCCGCTGAGCGTAAACTAGTGCTCGCGCATTACATGCCGTGGTACGAATCTAAGGCAGTAAGCGGCCAGTGGGGCTGGCACTGGACGATGAACAAGTTTCAGCCGGACAAAGTCGTCCAGGGCCGGCGCGAACTGGCCTCGCATTATCGGCCGCTGATTGGCGCATACGATTCGAACGATCCGCATGCCCTTGAGTGTCATGCGTTGTTGATGAAATTTGCCGGCATCGACGGCGCGATTCTCGACTGGTACGGCATACGTAAGCACAACGATTACGCGGTCATCCATCGCAACTCGCAGCATTTCATCAAGCACCTCAAGCGCGCCGGCCTGAAATTCGCCGTGTGCTACGAGGACCAAACCGTGAAGCACATGGTCGCCGACAAGATCCTCCCACCCGCGCAGGTCGTACCGCACGGGCAGGCCGTGATGCGTTGGCTGCAAACGAATTGGTTTCGGGATCCGGCGTACGTGAAAGACGGCGGCCGGCCGTTGTTGCTGGTCTTCGGCCCGCAACATTTTACCACCGCCCAATGGCCGCAGCTAACGGCCGGACTGAAGCCGGCACCCGCCACCTATGCCCTGCCGCATCTCACGGCGCAACTTCCCGGCTCCAATGCCTTTGGCTGGCCGCCTGTGCATGGCGGCAAACGGCTGGCTCCGGCCGATTGGAATCAATACCTCAACGATCTCGACCGACGAGCGGCCAAAGGAGAATCCATCATCGCGGCGGTGTTCCCGAAGTTTCATGACATCTACCGGGAAGCCGACCTGCATGACAGCTACGGATATCTCGACGATCAAAACGGCCAAACTTTTGAGCAGACGCTGGACCGGGCATGGCACGGCAAGGCGCGCATAATCCAGATCGCCACGTGGAATGATTTCGGCGAGGGCACCATCATCGAGCCAACGCAAGAGTTTGGCTATCGCTACCTCGAATCGCTCCAAGGCCGGCGAGCGAAAATTGATCCAGCCTTCCATTTCATCCCGGCCGATCTTCGTCTGCCGGTGATGTTGTACCAGCTCCGCAAGCACGATCCGAAGATCAAGGAACTCGATCCCCACTACGATGCCATCGCCCAGCAGCTGTTTTCCAACCGCACAGTAGAAGCCCGGAAAACGTTGCTGGCACTGTGGAACCGTGTGAAGCCGTAGTGCGCGCTGCCATTCCGATTGCAAACGCCCGCCATTCTGGCAAACTGGGCCCACACCATGAAACGTCTATTTTTTCTGTGCCTGTTTATTCTCGTGCCCTCGTTGCTGGCGGATAAGCCCAACATCATTTTCATCATGGCCGATGACCTCGGCTGGACGGAGCTGGGCTCCTACGGACAAAAGAAAATCAAGACGCCACACCTCGACCAGCTTGCGCGCGAAGGCATGCGGTTTACGGCGAACTATTCCGGCAACGCCGTGTGCGCACCGTCGCGGTGTGTGTTGATGACCGGCAAACATCCCGGCCACGCCTTTGTGCGCAACAACAAGGAATTCAAACCCGAGGGGCAACACCCCATACCACCCGAAGAGGTAACGATGGGCGAGCTGCTGCAAGCGCAGGGTTATGTGACCGGCGCGTTTGGTAAGTGGGGCCTCGGCGGGCCGCATTCGCACGGCGATCCCATCGAGCAGGGTTTCGATCGTTTTTACGGCTACAACTGCCAGCGCCATGCCCATAGTTATTATCCGAACTATCTCTGGAGCGATCAAAAGCGTGTGCCGCTGAAGAATGTACCGCCCGTACCTGGACACGCCTCGCTGCCCAAGGACGCCGATCCCCAGGATCCGCGCAGCTACGATGTGTTCAAGGGACAGGACTACGCGCCCGATCGCATCAACGAACAGGCGCTCGCGTTCATCCGCCAGAACAAGGACAAACCGTTTTTCCTCTACTACCCCACCGTCATTCCGCACGTGGCATTGCATGTGCCCGATGAGGAACTAAAGCCTTATCTCGCGCAGAAATGGAATGACCCGCCTTTCACCCGCCATCAGGGCTACGGCTACACGCCGCACTTCACGCCGCGCGCCGCGTACGCTGCGATGATCACCCGCATGGACCGTTACATCGGCAATGTTCTGGATCTCGTGAAGAATCTCGGCCTCGAGAAAAACACCATCGTGGTGTTCACCTCGGACAACGGCACCACGCACCTGAAACTGGAGGTAGACTACGATTTCTTTGAGAGCGTCAAACCCTTGCGCGGCCTGAAAGGCTCGCTCTACGAAGGCGGCATCCGTGTGCCATTAATCGTCAAGTGGCCCGGTCAGGTAAAGCCCGGCAGCGTCACCGGCTTCAGCACCGGCTTTGAAGATTGGATCCCCACCCTGCTCGACCTGATCGAGGCCGAGGAAACCATTCCCGCCGACATTGACGGCATCAGCATCGCGCCCACGCTCCTCGGTAAGCACCAGCAGGCGCGACCCTTTCTCTATCGAGAATTCACCGGCTACGGTGGCCAGCAGGCCGTGTGGATGGGCGACTGGAAAGGCGTACGCCAGCGCATGCTACGCAAGGGCACTAATGATCCCCTCAAGATCGAGCTCTACAATCTCAAGACCGATATCGGCGAGCAAAACGACGTTGCCGCCGAACATCCCGAGGTCGTCGAAAAGCTCCGCAAACTGATGGCCCAACAACACGTGCCCTCCAAGGATTTCCCGTTTAAACCCATCGACTAAAATGATCCGCGCCCTGCTCCTGCTGCTGTCTCTTGCCGCGCCGCTGCACGCGGATAAGTTTTACCCGCTCTTTGCGGAAAACACCTTGAGCGGTTGGGACACCTTCGGTACCGCCAAGTGGACGATGAAAGACGGCGTGCTCACCGGTGGCCAAGACGGCGACCCCAAACGCTGGGGCGTCATCCAGACCAAGAAGCACTTCAAGGATTTCGAACTGACCCTCGATTTCAAAATCGACGAACACGGCAAATACAACAGCGGCGTGTTTCTACGTCGCCCCATGAAGAAAGGCATCGGCCCCGCGTACCAGATCAACATCGGTCGCGGCGCCGCCGGGGAGCCGGTGGGATTGTATCTCGACCAATGGCTACACAAGGGCGACGAAAAAGACGCCGTCCGCAAACCGCGCGAATGGAACCGGCTCCGCATCCGCGCAATCGGCCCGTGCATTCAGGTCTGGCTCAACGAAAAATCCATCGTCGATTTCACCCACAAGAACCCACCCGCCTATCTCCTCAAGCCCGGCCCAATTGCCCTGCAAACCTACGGCGCCGAAGGCCACAACGGCTGGGTTCAATTCCGCCGCATGCAAATCATCGAGTGGAAGGAGCAGTAAACAATCCGCTCACCCGCAGGCGCTCGTAGCGCCTAATTCTTCTTCCCGCCGCGCTCTACTTGCAATCCCGCCTTGCGTAGGCGATTGTTCAGATGGGTATCCAGCAGCGCGGCGGTCTTAGCGTGTTGTGGGTGCTTTGCGAGGTTGGTGAATTGATGCGGATCAGCCTTCATGTCGTACAATTCGGCGGAGCCGTCCTTGTAGCGAAGGTAAGCCCAGTCGGTCGTGCGCAGGCCGTAGTTGCCTCGGTTGAGGGATAACGCCCCGCGGCGCACACTGGCGGCCGGGTTCTTGAGTACTGACACCAGACTTTGACCCTGCACCTCCGCGGGCACCTTGAGTCCCGCGAGTTCAGATACAGTCGGGTAAATATCCATCAATTCGGTCAACGCACGGGAACGGCCGGAGGAGTAGCCAGGAGCGTCGATGATCAGTGGCACGCGAGTAACTTCCTCGTGCAGGTTGGATTTCTGCCAAAAGCCATGCTCGCCAAGGTGATAGCCATGGTCGCTAGTGAACACCACTGCCGTACTCTCGCGCAAACCGAGGCGGTCCAGTTCATCGAGAATGCGTCCCACTTGCGCATCCATGAACGCCACCGACGCGTAGTAACCGGTCCACATCCGCTTTTGGTTGTCGGGATATTTACCAATCGAGTTCGTCTCCGATCGCGTGCCGGCCAACCCGGCTCTCGGGATATCCTGCGCGTCGTCCTTCACCGTCTTGGGCAGCTTGATCTTCTGCCACGGGTACGGATCAAAATATTGCTGCGGCGCCACCATCGGGTAATGCGGCCGAACCAAGCCCACCGCCAGGAAGAAAGGCTGATCCTTGTGCTTCTGCAACAGCTCAACGGCCTTCGTGGCCGACTTGTGATCCGGCTGATCAGAGCCGTCGCCTTCGTACCGCACAGTCACAAACATCCGGTGAGGCATGCGTGTGGATTGCCGATTCTCTTCCGCGGTCGTGAATACATTCAGGTTCAAGCACGCATAAAGCCCCTGCGTGTGCGCCTCTTTACCGGGCGAATTAAAACGCTCCGTCCACGAGGATGCGATGTCCAGTCCGTCCGTGCCGGCAATGATATCGCCAGGGACGCGCATGTGATAAATCTTCCCCACCCGCGCGCTGTACCAGCCGTTCTCACGAAAGTGCTGACCGAGATTCACCTTGCCGGGGCCCAGGTATCGGCTGTGCATGAACGACGTTCGCGACGGCGCGCACATCAGCCCTTGGCAATACGCACGCTCAAACACCATTCCTTCCCGCGCCAGCTTGTCGATGTTCGGCGTCTTACACACCTGATCGCCGTAGCAACCGAGCACACTCGCCTTAAGATCGTCACTGATGATAAAGAGCACATTCTTGATGGATGCCTCGGCCGAAACATTCAGGGTCACCAAAAATAGAATCGCAAGAAATTGTCGTTTCATTGGAACACGACCGTACGGGGAACGACCTGGATTGGACACAAAAAACCGGCCTCTGAATTATCTTCAAAGGCAGGTGACTAAAATAGACGCTAGTTCTTCAGCGCCTTTTTGGTTTCCGGCGTAGCGCTCCAAATCCGGTAGCGCACCTCTGCGCCTTTGGGCACGTACACCACAATTGGAATGCGACTATTGTAGCGGATGAGCTGGCTGGGTCCCTGCACAAACTTGTGCACCGGCGGCGTGCCCGGCGGCACGCCGATGAGCGTGGAGGCCGCCGGACCGAGCTTCGCTTCGTAGTAGGTGAAGCCCCAGCCTTTCAGCGGCTTCGGCTCGAGCTTGCCACCCAGATACATCCGGTTCACGCCATCGGTATCCATCATTCTGCCGACAATCAGCTCTACCTTGAACGCGCCTTCCTGCCCGCGCGTTTTGTCCGGCAACACGATAACAAACCGGCTCATGTCCTCAGCGGCTTTGGGAAACGCCTTGAGGTATTTATGGTTGGCCTTCGATTGACCCACATCCTGTGCCGGAGCGTTCACGGTCCACAACAGGGCCACCATGCAGAGTGTTTTCATCATGGCTGTTAGACGGATTTCGCCGTGAAGACTACCCTGTGAATTTTTCATAAGCATCATTCTGCAAAGCCCGGCGCACCGAAGTGCTCGCGCAACCGATGAAATTCCTCGGTCAATTCCCGACGGACTTTCAGGTATTCGCGCTGGGCGTGGACACTTTTCATTTCGTGAGGATCCGTTTTCAGATCGAACAAATTCCACTCCTTACTTCGGGGAAAATACATCAGCTTATGCCGCGCTGTGCGCACACCGAAATGCTGCGGCACGCGGTGCTCGCCGAATTCGTAGTAGGAATAATAGAGCGATTCACGCCAACCCTCAGCCTTGCCCTTGAAGAGCGACATCAGCGAACGGCCCTGTACCTCGGCGGGAATCTCAAGACCGGCGATCTCCAGAAAGGTTGGCGCGTAGTCGATGTTTTGGATCAATTGCTCCGGCTTGGCACCGGGCGCGATCACGCCAGGCCAACGCGCGAGGAAGGGCATGCGAAAAGATTCCTCAAACATCCAACGCTTGTCGTACCAGCCATGTTCGCCAAGGAAGAAGCCTTGGTCGGACGAATAAATGACGATCGTATTTTTCGCCAAATCATTGTCGTCAAGATACTTGAGCATGCGCCCCACACTCTCGTCCACGGCCTTCACCGTACCGAGGTAGTTGCGCATGTAACGGCGATATTTCCAGCGCACGAGTTCCTCGTGGCTCATTTTGCCACCGGCAAATTTCTTGAGGAACACCTGATTACGCGGGCCGAAGTGCGCATCCCACTTGGCCTTTTGTGCGGGCGTCATACGATTGTACTCCGGCGTGCCGTAGCGGTCGGGCTTGGGCAGCTTTACCTCACCGCGCTCGTCCTTGCGCACCTTGGCGTCATACGCCCAGTCGAAGTGCCGGTCGATCTCCATCTCGTTTCCGGCTAGCGTGGCGCTACGGTTCTTATATTGATCAAACAACGTCTCCGGTTCCGGAATCACCACGTCATCAAACGCCCCCAAGTGACGCAGCGCCGGCGCGAAGGTGCGATGCGGCGCCTTGTGCTGGCACATCAAGAAAAACGGTTTCTCTTTGTCGGAGCCCTGGCGTCCATCCAGCCAAGCTATGGCCTTGTCGGTGGTGAGGTCGGTGGCGTAACCTTCGAAACGTTTACCCTTTCCGTCCTCCTGCTGGATGAAGACGGGGTTGTAGTAGCTGCCTTGACCGGGCAGGATTTCCCAGTGGTCGAAACCCTGCGGGGTGGACTTGAGGTGCCACTTACCAATCACCGCCGTGTGATAGCCGCCTTTCTGCAGCTCCTTCGCCACCGTCCATTGATCGGGATTAAAACGGTTCCCGTTCCGCATGAACCCGTTCTTGTGACTGTGCTTTCCCGTGAGAATTGTCGCGCGCGACGGCCCACAGATCGAGTTGGCGCAGAACGAATTCAGGAACACCGCCCCCTCCTTCGCCAGCCGGTCAATATGCGGAGTCGGTGCCACCTTCGCGAACGGCCCGCCATAAGCCGAGATCGCCTTCACCGCGTGATCGTCCGAAAACAAAAACAGAATATTCGGCCGATCCTGAGCGTATCCTCCCAACGCCCAACAGGCTGTCCACAAAACAAGCAGCCGACGCATTATCGAACCTCCTTCGCCGTAAACTTCACCACCAGCGGGCTTTTGCCGTCGTGTTTTTTGGGACGAGGGACGAGGATGAAGTCGTCAGTGATCAGTGGGCTGAGGGTGCCGCCCTTATTGATTTGCACGTCGCTCACGCGGTTGGGCAGGAAGGCGACAATGGGCCGACCGCCTCGTTGGGAGCCGTTGTTGTTGACGGTCTCAAAGCTCTTCGTGCCCTGCTTGGGCGAGATGGTGAAAGTGTAAGTGTCGCCGCTGCGGGTGAGTTTTTGGTCGTAGGCGAGTTTGCCTTCCGCCATCTTGGCGGACCATTTGGGGTCACCGTAAAAGGCGACCACATCGCGATCGAACGCCAGCCCGCGCAGGTCGCCGCGCGGCGTGGCGGAATCGCGCAGGCGATGGATCAGAGCGTGGTTGTTAGCGAAGAACGCCTCGGTGAGCGTGTAGCGTCCGGGTTGTTCCACGTAATAATCCAGTACGCCCCAGCCCTGATAGCCGAACCACGTGGGCTTGGTATAGCCGAGCATCTGCATCACGGCCACGTCATTCATCCACGCCAACGCCATCGCGTCGGGCCCATTGATGTTGCCCATTAGACAATTGCCGATCGGCAGGTATACCTTGGGGTTCGGCGACTTGATCTCGAACCGCTCGCGCCGCGTGTTCTCGCCGAACATTTGACCGCCTTTTGATTTCAAAAATCCATTGCGATAGCGAAAGCCTATCTGCCAACCCGCCTCGGTGGCGTGCCCGGAGGTGATGAACAAATCCGGCTGATACTCCGTGAGCACCTTGGTGAACGCCTCGGTCGTGTCGTCCGGACCGCGCAGCAGTTCCGCCTTGCCGCCAGGGCGCTTGCGCACGTGTTTGTTCTTTACCAACTCATCGTACCACAACCCTTCCGTCACACACTCCAGCGCAATCTCCGTACCGGACGCCACCTTGCGCACCGTGAGGGGCTCAGTGTGCCGCGCAATTGCCAGCGCGTTGGCGGCGTTAAACCCGGTGAGAATACCCCACTGCGTGTCCGTATATGGATCGTTATCCAGTTTGCGCGTGAGCTGATGCACCTGCGCCACATACGCGCCGGTTGTCT
This sequence comes from Verrucomicrobiales bacterium, assembly GCA_038139415.1. GTDB lineage: Bacteria > Verrucomicrobiota > Verrucomicrobiia > Limisphaerales > UBA1100 > UBA1100. The sequence goes on from JAYOSV010000015.1 coordinate 41,651, forward strand.
CCTTCGGTGTCGCTACAAAACATGAGTATCGCGGGAACGCCGCGCGCAATGAACCGAGCACCGTAACCACTTCACCATCGTGCTCAATTACCTTGGCTCCGTGCTTTTTCACCAAGGCCGCCACCACCGGTTGCCAGTCCTTGTTCATATACGTGGCCTTGGATACCACAACTGCGTAGTCATCCGCCGTGCACGTCAGAGACAGCGCGAGTGAGATGAGGAGTAAATGGATAGATGATTTCATAGTTTGATTGGTCGCGGGATAGAGTGGGGTAAACAGCTTAAGGATTTCTTTGGGAAACGGCGATCGGAATTCTTCCTTTAGATTCGGCACTCATTTCTGAGGGCGGGGCTTGCGGGTCCGGGGAACGGGCGGTTTGGCGGGACGTGGGTCGATGGGGTCGAAAAAGCGCATGTTTCGGCCCACCCGATCGTAGTCGCCGAGATCTTCTCGCATGCCTTCGGCTAGGGCGAGCAGGCGTTGGACGATCTTCGGATTATGTGGGGCGACGTTGGTGGTCTCGCCAGGATCCTGTTTCAAATCGACGAGGAACGGTTTGTCGAACCCGATGCGGTCGGCGGGCGCGATGTGTCTGTTGAGGCTGAAGGGCGCGGCGCCGACGGGTTGGACTGCGCGCGGTAGGTGGAGTTTCCATTGACCCTGCCGCACGGCTTGAAGGTGAACACGAAGGTAGTAGTAAAAGGCCTTGTCGGGATTAGCCTTTTGGAACTGGCCATGAAAGAGGTGGCGGATATCTTCACCGTCGATGACGCGGTCCTTAGGCGTTTCCGCGCCGGCCAATGCGGCAAAGGTCGGGAACAGGTCTAGGGTGCTTGCCAGCTGATCGCAGGTGATTTTTTCCGGAACTCGGCCGGGCGCCCAGAGGATCGTGGGCACGCGCACGCCGCCTTCGAAGGTGGAGGCCTTGCCGCTGCGCAACGGACCGGCCGAGCCGCCGTGATCGGTGGGCAAATGCCCGTCGGCGTGGTTTTTGTTTTTGATCATCCACGGGCCATTATCGCTTGTGAACAGGACGTAGGTGTTGTCGGCCAGTCCCATCTCCTTAACGGCATCAAGGATGCGGCCGACGTTGAAATCAATCTCCTCGATCACGTCACCGTACAATCCGCGTTTGCTTTTGCCTTTGAACTGCGGGGACGCATCCAAGCGCGTGTGCGGCATGGTGTGGGGCACGTAGGCGAAGAACGGTTTCTTCTCCTTTTGGCTGCGGCGCATGAAGGCGATGGCTTCGTCGGTGTATCGACGCGTCAGGGTCGCCATGCTGGCTTTGGGTTCGATGAGCTTCTCGTTGCGGTACAGGTCGACGAAGCCGTCGTTGCTGGTGGGAGTGCCAAAGAAATAATCGAAGCCTTGCTGCCCGGGAAACAGATCGGGGAAGAAGTCGCGCTGGGAATGTTTGGCGAGATCCCATTTCCCGAAGCAAGCGGTGGCATAGCCCTGCGTCTTGAGCACCTCGGCGAGGGTGATCTCCTGACTGTGCAGGATCGGGTGCACCTGTTTTACATTCCCGCGCTCCGCCACGCGCAGGGGATAACATCCCGTCATCAATGCTGCCCGCGACGGTCCGCAAATTGTTTGCGCATAAAAGTGCGTAAACTTCATGCCCTCGGTCGCCATCTGATCCAATCGCGGCGTCCGGATGTCGGGCGAGCCGAAACAGCCAACATCTGCGTAGCCTTGGTCATCGGTGAAGATGAGCACGAAATTCGGTTTGGACGCCACCTTCGTATGGAAGCCGACAAGGATCAAAAGTGTAAGCAATCGGCTCATATTAGTAGTCTGGAAAATGGTTCGGTGTGAGACGTTGGGTTTACGGGGTCGCATCAAAAGATTCAAGCCATTGCCATGCCAGCAGTTGCATGCGCGGCAGGTGAAAGGGACCTTTCCAGAGGTTACCTTTCAGGGGCACGGACACGTGCCCGTCGCGGTGGAGGTAGCCGTACCATTCGCCGTGTTCGGCATCGGGAAAATGCGCGTAGGACCAGTCGTGCACCTGGCGGTGCATGGATTCGTAGCGATCCTCGCCGGTGAGCAAATGCGCAAGCAGCGTGGCGAGGATGGTCTCGTTGTGCGGCCACCAGAACTTCATGTCGTGCCAATATTCCTGCACCGGTTTGCAGTGCACATCGCGAAAGTAAAAAATGCCACCATGCTCCTCATCCCAACCGCGCGCCCACATCCAGTCGAGCATGTTACAACCCAGCTCGATGAGTGCCGGGTCGTTTCCGCGATGCCGCGCTTCATTCAGGATAAACCACGCGCCTTCGATCGCGTGACCGGGATTGAGCAGGCGCCCGTCAAAATGATCGAGCACTTCCCCGTTCGGTCCCACGGTCTCCATCACGCATTCGAGATCAGGCTTCACGAAATCGCGTTGGATTTCCTCGATGCAGGCGTCGATGTCCGCATTGAAGGAATCGTCGCCGAGACACGCGCGCATTTCCTGCGCGGTCGCCAGCGAAATCATCGCTGCTCCCATGCCTTTCGTTGGCCGGACATCGGTGAATTTGGGATTCGCCCCCGCCGCAAACCCCGCCTTGGCCAGCGCGTATATCTCACGCGCACGATCCTCCAGTGCCGCCTCGCCGGTGGCTTTCGCACAGGCCGCGTAGGCGATCGCCGCAAAGGTTTCAGTGAAAAAATACCGCCGCTTGCGAATTGGCTTCCCCTCTCGGGTGACGTGAAACCACATCTGCCCGTCCGCATCAAAGCCGTGCCGCTCGATGAACTCCAGCCCGTGCCGCGCCGCCGCCAGCCATTCTGCACGCGGCTCCACAGTGTTGTACAACGTGGCCAGCAGCCAGGTGAACCGCCCCTGCTGCCACATGCCCTTGTCCGTATCAAGCAGGCTCCCGTCGCGATCGCGCGCGATCATGAACCCGCCCTGCTCCTCATCCACACAGCGCGGCAGCCAAAACGGCAGCGTGTTCTCCAACAACCCGTCGCGATATACTGCGATCAATTTTTCGCGCCGCACTTCATTCATCAGGAAAAATATCCTTCAATTTCACGCGCTGGAAGGTCATGTGGGCACGACTGCCTTCGTAGAGGATACCAACGGTTTCGTCGTCGATCATCGACAGGCACGAGTAACCGGCGCTGCGCCATTCATCGAGCAGTAGTTGTGATTCAGTCGGCCAAGTGTGACCGCGATCAGGTGAGGCCTTGATGGTGATGCGCTGCCGGGCGGCGAGACTGTTGGGATTGGAGAAGAGCAGGCGTGTCCCGGGCTTGCCTGTGAGTTCGCTGTTGATACTAATCAGGCTGGCCATGCACGCACGCGGCTCAATAAGCGCCTTGCGATGGGTGGCGTGGGGCTTCCAGGTTTTGCCGAGATCGCGCGTCACCATCACTACTCGCGCGCTCTGGCGATTGTAACGGCAGTTGAGCATTAGCACGCCCGGCTCGATTTCCACCACCTGCGCCTCGGTAGTGTCGTCATACGCGCCCGTGCCCACGCGCCACGTTTTGCCGTTGTCCTTGGAGTAAATGATTGTGCTGTGCGGGAGGCGACGTTGGCCGGGTGGATCCTGATATTGCGCAGCAAATACCAGCGTGCCGTCGGCCATGGTGATGCCCTTGCCGGGGCCGGCGAGAATGAAGCACCATTCGGGCTTCTTCACCTGCGAAGTAATGTTGATGGGTTTGGACCAAGTCTTGCCGTCATCGTCACTACGCACGAGCATGAACTGGCCTGTCTCTTCCGGTTTCATGCCCGGCCCGGATCCGATCCAAGACCGATTGCCGTGGCTCCAGGTAGCGGCCACCCAAATCGTGCCGGTGTTGCGATCGACGAGCACGGCCGGATCGCCGATTCCGTCGTAGCGCCATTTGGGATCGGCCCCCATGTCCATAATCGTGCGCGTCGGCTCCCAAGTCCGACCGCCGTCGGTGCTGCGCGATAAGCCCACGTCGATGTCGCCCGGCAAATCCCCGCCACTCCGATGGCGTAAATCGTACACGCCAATCAACGTCCCTTTTCGCGTGATGGCCAGCCCGGGGATGCGGCTGGTATGAACGCCATCTTGTCCGCCTTGACGTACGGCCACGCCCAGACGGTGGACGGAGGCTTCTGTCTGATTCAGGTCGTACGTGCTGCCATTGGAAAACTGTAAGGAAGTGCAGGCGGCCCGTAAGGAAGCGCCTATGTCCGCTTCGTCGGTCAGCTCCACCGAAAGCCAAAAATGGTTGGCGCCTTCCCTGAGAGGGTGATTGCTTTGGAGCGCGTAGGTCTCGCTCCTACCTCTGGTTGTCCGACCGATTGGTTTGAGCTTGGCATCGTCGAAGTTTGCGGAACTCCCCGAGTCCAGCCACTGCACGCTGGCCAACCCCGTGCCGCCGGCAAGCGCAGACGCGCCGATCAGGGCAATCGGTCGGAGGGAACCTGAAACCGCTACCTCGACATGGATCAAGGGGTTTTTCTTCAGCCCACGAAGTACGGGCACTTGGACTTTTGTTGCTGTCACTCCAGTGATTTTTTGCGGTGTGGCGGGCAGGAGCGCGAAGTCGTCGATGAGCAGTCCCGACCGCTCCGGGCTGGTGCATACAAAGCGCAGTCGTTCCGGGTTACGCGTAAGCGGGATCGTAACGCGGCTTTTGAAGGCGCGCCCCACCACCACTGCGTGGTCGCCATTGAAGAGCTCACCCCATTTGCCGTTCACACGTTCCTCGATACGAAATTGAAACGGATTGCGCGAAGTCCAGCGCTCCGCCTGAAACACTAAATGCCCAGGCATCTTGACCGACTCCGCCGGCTTAAACTCAATCGTCCGCGCCTTACCACCAAAAAGATGTAGGCACTGTTTGCCCTTGTAATGATACCCCGCGGTCACCTCCGCATGCCCCGCTGCCGCCGTCCACGTGCCCACGGCGGTTTTGATTTCGCGAATTTCTCCGATGGGCGCTTGTTCAAATCCGGTTCTGAGATCCGCTGCGGTGAGAAACATCACATTCCACAACGTAAGGATGAGAACCGTTAAACGCGAGATCATGCCAAGGGAATTATCATACCGCCCCCCAACTGCAAGGCCAATAGAGTTCATCGAACCCATCTCACCTAGGCCAATATATCCTTCACGACTTTACCGAAGACGTCGGTGAGGCGGAAGTGGCGGCCTTGGTGGCGATAGGTGAGGCGTTCGTGGTCGATGCCGAGTTGATGGAGGATGGTAGCCTGCAGGTCGTGGACGTGAACGGGGTTCTCGGCAACGTTGACGCTGTAATCGTCGGTCTCGCCGTAGGTGATACCCCCGCGCACGCCACCGCCGGCGAGCCAGTAGGTGAAGCAGTTGGGATGATGGTCGCGGCCATAGGTAGTCTTGGTGAGCTTGCCTTGGCAGTAAATGGTACGGCCGAATTCTCCGCCCCAGACAACGAGAGTATCGTCGAGCATGCCGCGTTGCTTAAGATCGCGCAGGAGTGCGGAGGTGGGCTGATCGGTGTCGCCACATTGCACGCCGACCTGTTTGGGCGTGTTGCCGTGGGCATCCCAGCCGCGGTGATAGAGCTGAATGAACCGTACGCCACGCTCGGCAAGGCGCCGGGCCAGCAGGCAGTTGTAGGCGTACCGGCCAGGGGTGGCGACATCGGGGCCGTACATCTCGCGGATGTGTTGCGGCTCGCTCTTCACGTCGATCAACTCCGGCACACTCATCTGCATGCGGAAAGCGAGTTCGTACTGCGCGATGCGGGTGGCGATGGCCGGATCGTTGAAGCGGCCGGCTTGTTCGCGGTTGAGCTGGTTCAACGCATCGAGCATGCGACGACGCTGGGTGCGTGTGACGCCGGCGGGGTCGTACAGGTCCAGAATCGGATCGCCCTGCCCGCGGAATTTCACGCCCTGAAAACGGCCCGGCAAAAAACCCGCGCTCCACAGGCGATCATACAATGGCTGACCAGCCTTGGCGCGGCCATTGGAGGTCATGGCCACGAACGCCGGCAGGTTGGCGTTTTCGCTACCAAGCCCGTAGCTTACCCACGCGCCCAAGCTCGGGCGGCCGGGGATGACGGAGCCGGTCTGGAACAAAGTCGCAGCGGGATCATGATTGATGGCCTCGGTGTGCATGCTCTTGATCACGCACAGGTCATCAACGAGCTTGGCCACGTGTTGTTGCGGCTCACTTACCCACGTGCCGGACTGGCCATGCCGTGCAAAGTTCAAGGTGCTCGGCGCGCAGGGAAACGATTTCTGCCCGGCCGTCATCGTGGTTTTGCGTTCGGCGGGATAAATGGACTCGGGCACTTCCTCGCCATACCGCGCGGCAAGGTGCGGCTTGTAATCGAACAGATCCATCTGGGCCGGGCCGCCGGACTGAAAGAGATAGATCACACGCTTCACCTTGGGCGCAAAATGCGGAAGGCCCTGCAGTCCACCGATGCGATTGCGGTGTTCAGTGGCCAAGTTGCGCGCGTTGAGCAGCGAACCTAGTGCCATCGCACCCAGTCCCAGCGTTCCTCGTTCCAGAAAGGTTCGGCGGGTTTGTTTCGTCAGAATTTCGTTCAGCGGATCCATGATCAGTTCTGCGTGATGGCTTCGTCGAGATTGAGGATGGTGTTCGCCACGAGGGCATAGGCAGCGAGAGTAGTGGGAGGAAGTTTGGCGTCGGCGGGTTTTTCGCCAACCTTCAACAGCTTGGCCGCCTCGGCCGGTTGCGCGACAAAATCTTTTTCGTAAAACGCCAGATCCGCCTCGAGCAATTTCAACTCGCCCGCGGTAGGCGGCCGACTGACCACCGTGCGGAACGCCCACGCGATACGCTCACGCGGCGCGGCATCCTGTCGCAGCATTCGCTCCGCCAAGAACCGCGCGGCTTCCACAAAGGTTTTGTTATTCATCAAAGTCAACGCCTGCAATGGCGTAGTCGTGAGGTCCGTGCGCACGATGCACACCTCGCGCGCGGCGGCGTTGAAGGTCATCATCGTGGGCGGCGGCACAGTGCGGCGCCAGTAGGTGTACATTCCGCGTCGGTACAGCTTGTCACCCTTGTCCTGTTTGTAGCTGGCGTTAGAGATGCTGCGCCAAATGCCCGGAGGCATGTAGGGTTTCACCGAAGGTCCGCCGATTTGGCCGTTCATTAAACCGCTGGTGAAGAGCGCGGCATCTCGAATGGCATACGGCGTGAGACGCTTGCGCGGACCGCGGGCGAGCAGACGGTTTTCCGGATCGCGCTCATCCGGCACGGCGCTGGCCTGCCGATAGGTGGCACTGGTGACGATGAGTTTATGCATCGCTTTCTGATCCCATTCGCGCCGGATAAATTCGGTGGCCAACCAATCGAGCAAGGCGGGATGACTCGGGTGCTCGCCTTGCACACCGAAATTTTCACTAGTCTTCACCAGACCGAGGCCAAAGTAATGCTGCCACATGCGGTTGACGGTAACGCGCGCGGTGAGCGGATGCGCCGGATCCGTCAACCATTGCGCCAAGCCAAGGCGCGTACGGGGCCACTTGGCATTCCACGCGCCGAGCACGGACGGGGTGGCAGGTTGGAGTTTCTCGGTTTTGTCCGGTTGATCGTACATGCCGCGGTTTAACAGATACGTCGGGCGCGGCTGGGCCAGTTCGTGCAGGACCATCACCGTATCTGGTGCGCCGGGTTGCGGCCGCGGCACGGAGGTTTGCACCACCTTGATTTTCACCGGATCGGGGGTGACGAATTCCGACTCCGACTCCGTCAAGTCCGGCCAGCTCTTAGGAACCTTGATGAACGGAGGGCTGTTGCCGTTGTTCGGCCCGAGACCGGCCTCGTCGATGTTGTTGAAAAATGCGAACAGCCGGTAAAAATCCTTCTGCGCAATCGGATCGTATTTATGATCGTGGCAGCGCGAGCACGTCAACGTGAGGCCGAGGAACATCGTGCCCATCGTCTCCACGCGATCGGCCACGTATTCCACAATCCATTCGTCCGGAATCGAGCCACCCTCGGAGTTGATGCGGTGGTTGCGGTTGAAGCCCGTGGCCACTTGCGTGAAAAAATTGCGGTCCGGCAGCAGGTCGCCCGCCATCTGTTCGGTCACAAACCGATCAAACGGCACATTGTCATTGAGCGCCTTGATCAGCCAATCGCGCCACACCCACATGTAACGCAGTCGATCGTTTTGGTAGCCGTCCGTATCGGCATACCGCGAAGCCTCCATCCAGCCCAGCGCCATGTGCTCGCCATAGCGCGGCGAAGCCAGCAACCGGTCGACCGCTTTTTCATACGCATCCGGTGAAGTATCTTTTAAAAACGCATCCAGCTCCGCAATCGTCGGCGGCAATCCGGTCAGGTCGAAGCTCACGCGGCGTAGCAAGGTCGCTTTGTCCGCGGGCGGCGATGGCTGTTGTTGAGCTACCTCCAACCGTGCCAACACAAAGGCATCAATCGGGTTGTAACCCCACGCGGTGTTTTTCACCTTCGGCAACGCCGGACGTTTGGGAGGCACAAACGCCCAGTGCCGGTCGTCCTCCGGCCAATCGGCATCGGCCTTCAGCCATTGCACTAGCTTGGCGCGATCGGCCGGGCGCAATACGCGGTTGGAATCCGGCGGCGGCATTTGCAAATCGGGGTCCGCACTCGTCAGGCGCTTGAGCATTTCGTCTTCGTCGAACACGCCCGACTCCAGCGCGGCCGCGCGGTCATCCAGTCGCAGCTTCGCCTTGCGCGCCTTAGCATCGGGGCCGTGACAGTTGTAACACGCATCGGACAACACCGGCCGGATGTCCCGTGCAAAATCCAATGGAGTCGCCGTAAGAACTCCCAATCCCGCCAGCCAAATCACCCCAATAATACGCCAATTCCTCATGAATTCAGAGCCGAAAGCGTATGTCAGGTGCGGGTGCAACTCAAGTTCGATTGAGCCCATAGTTATCGATCCACTTTGGCCGGCAGACCGGTGGCAAGCCTGTCACTGGGATTCTGCGTCAACCAACCCTAGCCGCCATCGGCGCGTTGATGTTGGACACCCAGCATTTGCTCAGCGCGGCACGACTGCCTTAGCGGCGCGGTCGTCTACGCGGAAGTAGCCCAGGGGGCGGGCGGCTTTTGTGCCATCGGCGATTTGCCAGACGGCACCGGGTCGCGTTCGTTGGCGCTTTGTTTTGCCGGGCTCGATGGTGGCGTAGTGACGGCGGTCTCCATTGGGGGTCATCCAGAACAATTGCACCGGTTGCGGGCGACGATTGACAAAGATGACGTCGAAGCTGCCGCCGACGGGTTTGGAAGCGGGCGCCGAGGCGGCGGCATTGAGGGGCACCCATTTCAGGGACGGCATGGCGTCCAACGAAGGTTGCGCAGCGGGGGCGAATTCCTTCGGAGCCAGAGCGCGAAGGCGGCGCAGGGTGACGGCATGTTGTTCCTCTTGGGCGAGGTTACGCCATTCGTGGGGGTCGGTGCGGATGTCGTAGAGTTCCTCATCGCCGCCGGCGTAGCGGATGTAGCGGAAACGTTCGGCGCTGAGACCGAAGCTGCCGGGCTGGGCCAGGTGCGTAAGGGCAACGTGCGGCCAATCGGCTCTAGGATTTTTCAGGAGCGGCAATAGGCTCGGGCCGTGATGGTGCTGGTGTAGCGGCAGGCCGGCAAGCTCGGTGAGCGTGGGCGCAAGGCTGAGCAGGCTGACGGGTTTGTCGCTGACTCCGGGGCGCGTGCCGGCCGGCAAGCCAGAGGCGCCCTTGGGCACGCGCAGGATAAGCGGCACGCGGGTGCACACGCGCCAAGCGGTGAATTTTTGCCAGTGCTGTTTTTCGCCGAGATGCCAGCCGTGATCGGACCAGAGCGCGACGATGGTGTTGCCGGCGTTGGGCCCTTTCTCCAGAGCATCGAGCACGTGGCCGAGCATGGTGTCGGCAAAGTAAATGGAGGCGAGGTAACCCTGCACGGCAGGTTTCCATTGCTCGTGCTTACGGATGTGGGCGAAGTACCGGTTGGGCCCGCGGCGTTTGCCTTCGGGCGGCAGGTCGTCGAGGTCGTCGGCCTTGTAGCCGGGCGGCAACTGGATGGAGTCCAACGGAAAAGGCTCGAAATATTTCTTAGGCACGAACCAGGGCTCGTGCGGGCGATAGATGCCGCAGGCAAGGAAGAAGGGGCGGTCATGTTTTTTGGTGAGCTGTTGGCTGACCCATTGGGCGACGAGATGGTCGCCGCCATATTCCTCGTCTGTGGCATCAAGCGCCGCCCAGTCAGTTTCGACGTATTGCCACGGCTCACGCGGAATGCTCACGGGCCGTTGCTTGGGGTAGAGCGTGCGTGGGAAGGGATTTTCGGTTTCCTTTTTCGGGAAATATTCGTCCCACGATTGGGCGTCGATGAAGTAGTGCAGCATCTTGCCGGAACCGCCGGCCCAGTACCCGGCACGGGAGAAGGTCTTGGGCAACAACTCGGCCTTGGGCAAAATTTCGCGCATGCTTTGGTTGTTGGCGTACAAACCGGAGCGGTGCGGGGAACGGCCGGTGAAAATGGCCGTGCGCGAGGGGTTGCAGGCGGGGGCCGGGCAATGGGCGTTGGTGAAGAGTACGCCCGAGGCGGCCAGCCGATCGAGGTTGGGCGTGCGAGCCTGCGGATGGCCGCCGAGGCAACCGATCCAGTCGTTCAAATCATCAATGGCGATAAAGAGGACGTTGGGCTTGGCGATCGCCGCAGCCTTTACGTCGGAGACACAGAGGATGCAAAACAGTAAGCAGATCAACCACATTGGAATTAATTCCTCAATTCAGGGAACGCTGAAAGAACACGATTATGAAACGTCGCCGGCCAGCCTTCGTTGGACTGCTTTGGGCCGGGGTTGGTGCGGCCATTACGGATAGCGGTGGCGAGTTGGGCGACGAGTTCCTGAACGCGCTGGGGTTCCTTGGCGCTCAGATTGGTTTGTTCGCCGGGATCGTCGGCCAGATTGAAGAGCTGCACAGGCGGCAGTTCCTTATTCTTCAACGCCTGCGCGGGGCGCGGCGCACTCCAGCCGCCGGAGCCAGGGCAGAGGATGAGTTTCCACGGGCCGCGACGGATGGCGAAGGAGCCGTTGATGGAATGATGGATGGTGAACGGCCGCAGTGGCTTGCGATGTGCCACGCCCTCCAGTGCTGGTAGGATGGTAAAGGAATCCTCAGCGGCGTGGGCGGGAATGGCTTGGTGTTGGCCGAGAATGTCGGCGAGGGTGGCGTAGAGGTCGGTGGTGCAGATGGTTTCGCCGGAGGTGCTTCCGGCTTTCACTTTGCCGGGCCAGCGAACGAGGAACGGTACGCGATGGCCGCCTTCGTAGATGTCGGCCTTGTGCCCGCGCCAGTTGGCATTCGGCTTGTGGCCCTTGGCGATGAGGTCGGGGATTTTTGCCTGCGGCGAACAACCGTTGTCAGCCGTGAAAATGACGATCGTGTTGTCGGCGAGTTTTTGTTGATCCAGCTCAGCTAACACTTCGCCGACGACCCAGTCGGTTTCCATCAGAAAATCGCCGTAGGTGCCGAGACCGGATTTGCCCTGCCATTTTTTGGACGGCACAATGGGCGTGTGCGGGCTGGTGAGCGGCACGTAAAGAAAGAAGGGCTTCTTGCTTTCCGCTCTCGAGGCAATGTAGGCGCGGCTTTCGCGAGCGAAATCGATGAGACAATTGACAGCCTCGAAATCCTCCGCCGCCGGGCCGGGCCGATGGAAGGCCTTGGTGGTGTTGGCCCAGGCGGTGGGCTTGTCGTTTTTCAGGTACACGTACGGAAACATATCGAGCGACGCGGGGATAATGTAGGATTCATCAAAGCCGATCGCCAACGGCCCGCCGGTCACCTTCTGATCATAATCAATTTGCCAACCATCGCCGCGAGTGGGGCCGGTTTTCGAGGTGCGTTTTTCACCGTTGGGCAACATCTCCCAGCCAAGCCCAAGATGCCATTTGCCAACCACTGCGGTGTGATATCCCTGTTGCCGCAGAAAGCCGGGCGCTGTCAGGCGTTGCTTTTCAATGAGCGGTTCGGACAAGCCCCAGAGCACACTCTTCTTCAATGTACTACGCCAGTTGTAACGGCCGGTGAGAATTCCATAGCGCGTGGGGGTACAAACGGACGACGTAGTGTGTGCGTCAGTAAAGCGCATGCCCTCACGCGCCAACCGGTCACAATGTGGCGTAGCAGCCTTGCCTCCAGCATGAGACAGATCACCATAACCGAGATCGTCTGCCAGGATATAAATGACGTTAGGTCTCTCCTTCGCTGAAACGGTGAACACGGTGATACAAAGCAGGACAAAGAAATGGAAAGGCATGCCCTTGGACTAGCATGCCGAGATATGAATAACAAGAAGCTAGGGATGCATCGGCGGACGCTTCCAATCGACCGCCTGGTATCCTTTTGGCTTGGCTGGCTTTAGTACGGGTACCGATTCAACCTTAGGATCAAAGAGTGGCTCGTTATCCGTGCGAAATGGAGATGCGGGGAAGCCTTCACGGTTATAAAGCAGGTTTCGTCGTGAGGGGTTCATTGCCCAAGCGTATCGAACAGCTAAAGGCTGCGTGACATCTTTTGAATAAACTACAATGTTGTCTCCCCTAATTTCAGCTTTTGCCCAATGCCACTTGCGGTCATTGCCCGCAATAGCAAAGGCATCGAGTGCTCCCGCCCGCGCGGACACCAACCCCGAACCAACTGAGTCAAACTCAAGAATCACCTTATTTCCCTTTGTTATCTGTCGTCTCAGGACTGGGCCAGAGGCAGGGATTTTACGCCCGTAGGTTTGTTGAAGTGCAAGATAGGCGTGGCGAATACCGATGGGCTTTTTATTCTTTGGATGTAAGTCGATGGCATCCCCAGTATCAATAGTCACAGCCATCGCCGTATTAGGAATCATTCGATTGGTGAGCCGCATGGATTCACGATTTGCAGCCCAACTAGCCTCTAATCCTTCAACGGGCTTAGTTTGAGGCGGATTCCAGCTTGGTAATTGGGTGAACTGAAAAGGGAAATCTTTGGGGACATTACCATTGGACATCTTATGCCAAGAATTGCGGTAGTAGCCAATGAGTTTAATCAACTGACTCTGATAATGAACTGCCTGAGGTACATCCTTTGAGTTGCGTTCACCTTGATACCAAATGATGCCACGGATTCCGTAAGGGCGAATCGGGTGAATCATGGCATTAAAAATATTGGCCGGATATTGATGGCCTAGTGTACCCGGACGTGTGATGGTGGGTGGCATCAACTGGCGGAAGGCATTCTTCATGGTTTGTCCAGCGTCGATCTTGGCGTGGTACTCTGCCAACTCCTTTTCAAATGTCGCGAGTGCCTTCTCAGCGCTCTCGCCCTGATTGCGGCGACGGCGTTCGGCGAAATCAATCAGGCGTTGTCTGTGGGCTTGAGTACGAGGGTCATCCTTCAGGATGTCCCAAGGCATCCAGCCTTCAATTGGCGTGCCGGCGTAGGCCCGCTGGATGATACCTACCGGTATCTTGAGTTCTTCATGCAGTTTCTTTCCAAAATAATAGGCAACTGCCGAAGTCTCGGCAGCGGCCTTAGCATCACATCGTTTCCAGCGACTCAGACGATCGCGGTTTTCCGCCAATGGCTCGTGCCAATGTTCACGAGCAGATTTAAAAATGCGCAAATGTGGCAGATCGACCTCACTCTCTTTCTCCGCCTCGAAGGAATTAGCCACAGACCACCCCATATTCGATTGCCCCACACACAGCCAGACCTCCCCAATAGCGACATCCTTGATTTGAATCTGGTTTGACCCTTTAACCTGCAGAGTGTGACCTGTCCCTGCGCCAGGAGTTTCTAGGAATAATTTCCAACGGCCATCTTTGCCGGCTTTGACCGAAGCCATCGTTCCCCAGCTAGCTCTTATGACGATAGACTCTCCCGCATCAGCCCAACCCCAAATTGCGGCATGGGTCTGTTGTTGCAGAATCATGTGGTCACTGAAGAAGCGCGGCAGGCGTACCTCAGCATTTAAGACATGGCTTAATGCCACAATAGCAAGGAGAACAGTACGTTCCGAAAATATCCTGTAGCTCACGGTTAAGCCTTGGTGAACACCTCGCGTGCTCCAGTCTGGGCGCTGTCGGCGAAGCGTTCCTCCTGGATGCCCATGCTATGCAGGATGCTGAGGAAGACGTCGGACATTTGGGTGTCGCCGTTGCGCCAGTAATGGCCGTGCTGCAGCCCCATATTCGCGCCGCCAGCGACAAGCGTGGGCAGGTTCTTCGGCAGGTGTGTGGTGCTGGCGCCGGAACCGTAGAGCACGATGGTGTTATCGAGCACCGTGCCGCGGTTATCCTGATAGCCCTGCAGACGCTTAAAGAAATGCACGAGTTGCTCGGTGAGAAACTGGTCGTACTTAGCGAACTGCAGCTGACCGTCCTTGTCCTGCGCGTGCGACAGGCTGTGGTGGGTGCGCTTGATGCCGAGCTTAATGGGGAACGTATCGCTGATGCCCATGCCGTCCTCCCGATTGAGCATGAAGGCGATGCTGCGTGTGATGTCCGCATCGAACGCCAGCGCGATGAGGTCGAACATCGTGCGATAGTAATTAGCGGGATCACCCTCGGAATTGGCGTCGAGCTTGAGGTGCGTATGGTCCTGTTTCTTCAGTGGAATATCGATCCATTTCTCGGACGCGACCAGACGTTCCTCCACTTCATTGAGCGAGGTGAGGTACTGATCCATCTTTTCGCGATCGGATTTTCCAAGCTTTCGGTTAAGTGAATTGGCCTGCTCCAGCACGGCATCTACGAGCTTAAGGCGGCGCTTTAGGTTCTTGCGCTGGCTTTCCATCGAGGCGCGGTCGGCGCGGAAGAGGCGGTTGAAAATCTGGCGCGGATTATTCTCCGCAGGGATCGGTTTACCCGTGATACTGTAAGAAATGGTGCCGGTACGCGAAAGGAACCCGACGCCCGCATCAACGGACATCACCAGCGAGGGCTGCCGGCAAAACTGCTTGGTGTGCTTGGCCACCACTTGGTCGAGCGCCACGCTGTTGTACACCTCGCGCTTGGGATCCTGCAACGGCGCGCCGGTGAGCCACATGTCCGAGCACACGTGCGGATCGGATTTCGGGCCGTTCGGGTGATACAGCCCGCCCATAAAACTTAGATGCTTGCGGAACGGGGCGAATGCCTCGGTCGATTTGCCAAACACAAACTGGCCGTCCTTTTCCGCGCGCGGAAACCAGCTCCACTCATCGATGCCGTGCTTGGCGTGCGGCAGCGACATGCCGTTGGCAGTGTACAGCGCGCAGAACCGCCGCGGCGTAGCTTCGGCCACCTCTCTGCCCATCGCCTCCAGCACCGGCAACGCCAGCGTGGCCCCCGCCGCTCCCTTCAGGAACGCGCGTCGATCGAGTTGAAAAGATTGGCTCATGTGGGTTTTTAAAATCTATTTGGTTAAAAAAAGATCGCTCGTGATCACGAACCGGATCATGTCCTGCATTCGATATCCGTTTCGACGCAAAGTAAGTCCCTTTTCTTCGAGAAAAACAAGCTCGTTGTAGGTGAGTGTGCGGCCGATACCGTAGGTGGCGAGATGCTTGAGCACGCTGAACGCCACGCGATCCATACGCGGGCCGGCGAGGTAGGCGCGCAGGGCGGCATAGTCGGCCACCTCGGTACCGTCAGGCAGCCGGGCGCTGGCTTCTTGATGCTCGGCGCGGAAGAGACCGCCGGCATCGAACTGCTCCAACGGCAGGCCCCACGGATCAATGCCTGTATGGCAACTGGCACAGCCTTTGTGGTCGCGGTGCAGGGCGAGGCGTTCGCGCAAGGAAAGCTTGGGATCGATCTCCTCAATGCCCGGCACGTTGGGCGGCGGATCGGCGGGCGGTTCGGCGATGATCTTGCGGGCCAACCACGCGCCGCGTTTCACGACATTGGCCTCGCGGCCATCAGACAGTCCGGCGAGGATGCTCGTTTGCGCCAGTAACCCGCCGAGGTGTGAGCGGCGATGGGCGAAGGGCACGAAGTCGAAGCCTTGCTCGGTCTGGTCGCCGAGGCCGTAGTAGCTGGCGGTGATTTCGTTGGCCAGAATGAAGTCCGACTGCACGAGGTTGCGCGCGGGTAGGTTTTCGCGAACGAGATGCTGAAGCAGCTCGACTGGTTCCCGGCGGAGATTCAGCCGCACATCGCGCGTGAGCGCAGGGTACTTGTTACGATCCATCTCCACCACGTCGAATTTCTCCAGACTCAACCATTGCGAGGCGAACTCGTCGGCGAATTGCCCGAACCGTTCATCGCGAATCAGGCGCGTAATCTCGGTGTCCAGTGCGGCGCGCAATTTGCCGGCGTCAGCGAGCTGGCGTAGGCGCGGATCGGGTGCGGTGTTCCAAAGGAAATACGACAGCTTCGAGGCCAATTCATGCTCTGCCAACGGCTCGGCCTTCGGCGTGGTGCTTTCCTCAATGAGAAACAGAAACTGCGGCGAGGTCAACACGATGAGCAGGGTGTCCTTGATGCTCTGCGTGAAATCTCCGTGCTCGACGAAGGCGCTCTTCCACACGGCCATCAACGACGATGCCTCGGCTTCGGTGACCGGCCGCCGGTATGCGCGTCCGGCAAATTCTCGCACGATCTCGCGCGCGTACACCTCGGGTTTATCCTCGTTGGCCGAGCCGATGAAAATGCGCCGGTGCGTCGCCGGCGGCCAGCTCTCGTAAAACGGCCCCTCAAATTCCACCGACCGGATCCGTAGGCGCGGCCGGTCACGGCCGTCGGTGTGCTCGCTGCGCACGCCAATCTCGCGCACGCCGGCGAGGTAATTGTCGTTATCCTCCTGCACATCGTCGCTCGGGTAATTATTGATCGCACCCTCGAACACAAACTCTCGCAGCGCCGTGCCCGCCACTTCCACCGGCCGTTGCACCGGTGAAAATGTACTGCCACAATCCCGGCGCAAACCCAGGTGCACTCCGAGCCAGGGCGAACGTTTTTCGAAGCGCTCAAACCGCTTGGCCAACTCGCTGTTCGCCGGGATCGGCGTGAAGTTCACCTGATGCGGCGCAGCGCCGGAGGAGGTTTTCGCGCGGAACTCCATCGGCCCCGCCGGCAGGCGCACCGCCAGAAACGCCGGCTGATGTCGCGTGGCCATGAACTCCCGATCGCCGAGGACCAACGTCACATCTTCAGGTTTCACCGGCGGCGATTTCAGTACCAACCCGGCCTTGCGGCCCAGCGTGACCAACGCCTGGATCTCCATCTCGCCCAGCGCGCGTGTGTACAGCCGCACGCCGTCAATGCGGCCCTTGAACAGCTTCGAATCCTGAATACGCCCGATGTGCAGATCCACTTTCGGGTTATCCAGCATCTTCGGCGCGATGGTTCCGGTGGCCACCTGGAACCCGTTCACATATAACCGCGTTTGGTTTTCGCCTCGCCGCACCACCGCCGCGACGTGTTGCCATTGGTTCACGCGGATCACGCCTGGGCGCGATTGCACGGTGCCGTTGGGTTGGTTCTCCGGATTAGCCGTTTCGATGCGCAACACGCCCTGATTGTTCGGCATATCGAGATACCAGCCGTGCGTCCAGCTGTATTTGCCGAGGCAAACGATGCCGCCCTGCCTCAGTTCACTGGGCCGGATCCACGCCGCCACCGTGAAATCGCCCGCGCCGACATTCATCGAGGGATCACGCGGCACCACCACCGCATCGTCGCGCCCATCCAATTCCACCGCCTGCCCGAGCGGGCCGTCCACAAACTTCGCGCCGCCCACCAGTTTGCCGGACAAACTCTTGGGCCGCCGCAAACTGTCCGCGTTACCCTCCAGCTCCCAGGCGCCGACGAGTTGTTGATTCAGCTTCGAGGCATCCTCCTTGATTTTTGCGTTGGCCGGTTTCTGCAAAAACACATCGACCTGATACAGACCCGCCTTGCCCACCTCAATCGTGCGCGGCCGCACGGAACCCTCCACCGCGAACACCCCATCGGCCGGCTGCGCCCGTGCCGCGCCGCGCTCCAGCAACAAGGCGTCGTCGTACTTCGCCGCCTTCACGCGCACTCGAAACTGCCCATACTTGGGCAGCTCGCGCAGGGAGATTTTGAAATTCGCGCGCGGTCCGTAGGTACTTTCCACCTGCCACATCTCCGCACTGGGAATGGCTTGCCGCAAAAGCAGACCGTCTTCAGCCACCTGATACGCCTTGCCCAACGGATATCCCCTGGAACCGCGCATGCAGGCGAAGACGGCGTGGTAAATGCTATCGTATTCGCGCCAGCCGCGCACGGTGCCGTTGCCCTGATAGCCTTCGTTGAAGCGCCATTGCGTGCGCATCTGGAACGGCGTAAAGGCGAACGGCTTTTCCGGCACCAGCTGGCGCACAATGAAATTGTCATTCGCTAATAGATGACTGTTCGCGCCAAGGATCAACCGATCCGGACATGGCTCGGGATTGATCTCGTGCCCAAGATTCACACGGAAGTTCTGAATGACCGGCTTCGCGTCCGCATCCACGATCGCGAGATCCAGCGCGCGCTCCGCAATATTGAAATAACTCTCCACCAACAACGGCGACAGCAACATCGACTGACCGTTGTTTACGAAGCCGTCCTTTGACACGCCGTCCGGCGGCAGCACACCCGTGAGATCCTCCTCGATGCCCAGCAAATCGCGCAGCGTATTGTCGTACTGCGCCACCGTCAG
Source organism: Verrucomicrobiales bacterium (assembly GCA_038139415.1). Lineage (GTDB taxonomy): Bacteria > Verrucomicrobiota > Verrucomicrobiia > Limisphaerales > UBA1100 > UBA1100. The sequence goes on from JAYOSV010000015.1 coordinate 60,259, forward strand.
CCGACGCGCCCCGCCGTTCTTTGGCCGCACGCGCGACCGCGCCATCGCCAGTGCCTCATCGATCCACACCGTCATCAATGCCCGTTCCGCCTTCGTCGGCTGCTCCTCGTCTTCTGGCGGCATTTCCTCCTCCAGCAACTGTTTGCGAATGATCTCCCAATGCCGCACCTCTTTGTCTGGCACGGAGCCATCCAGATAATCCACTCGAATCCCCGCCTTCGGTTTCCGTTCTCCGTGGCAGTCAAAACAATACCGCTTGAACAACGGCTGCACCGACCGCTGAAAATCCTGCTGCACCACCGACGGTTCCTTGGCCGGCAACACAGCCGCCAGCATCAGCAACCCCAGAAATAATCGAAACCCATTCACCGCCCCAATCCTCCCCCGACCCAACGAACCGGGCAAGGAAAGAAGACCCTCCTCCTTGCCAATCCGGGCGAGCGCATTTACAAAGGGGCATGCGCTTTCTTTTCTCGTTGTTGATGGTGTGTGGCGTTTTGCAGGCGGCTGAACAGACTGAGCGACCAAACATCTTGTGGATCACGGCCGAGGACATGAGTCCGGTGCTGGGATGTTACGGGGACAAGTTTGCCATCACCCCGAACATTGACCAGTTAGCGAAGGAGAGCGTGCGGTACACGAAGGCGTTTGCCAGTGCGCCGGTGTGTTCACCTTCGCGGTCGTGCCTGATCACCGGATGTTATCCCACCTCACTCTCCACGCAGCAAATGCGGTCAGGCTTTGCGATTCCCAAAAGCATGCGTGGGTTTCCGGCGTTGCTACGCCAGCGTGGATATTACACGACTAACAACGTGAAGACCGATTACAACACGGGCAATTATGCAGAGATCATCAAGTCTTCGTGGAACGAAAGCAGCGCCACCGCCCACTGGCGCCAGCGCGGCGATAAAACGCAGCCGTTTTTCAGTGTGTTTAACCTGATGACCTCGCACCAAAGCCGGTCGATGGTGTGGCCATACGCGCGGTTCAAAGAGGAGGTGCAAAGCACCCTGTCGCCGGGCGATATCCATGACCCGAACAAGGTGCCGCTGCCGCCGTATTATCCGGATACCCCGCTGGTACGGCGCGAGCTGGCGCGCTTTTACGATTGTGTCACGGCAATGGACCTGCAGGTGGGCGCAATCCTCAAGCAACTGCAGGAGGACGGTCTTGCGGAAAACACCATTGTGTTTTTTTACAGCGACCATGGTAGCGGCATGCCTCGCCACAAACGCGCCCTGCTCGATAGCGGTATGCATGTGCCCCTGCTGATTCGCTTCCCCAGAAAATGGCAGCACCTCGCCTCCGGTAAACCCGGATCCACCACCGATCGGCTCGTGAGTTTTGTGGACTACGCGCCCACCGTGCTGAACCTGCTCGGCCTGCCGATCCCCGAGGCCATGCAGGGAGAGCCGTTCCTCGGCAAGGACGCTGCCGCGCCGCGCCGCTACGTGTACGGGCACCGCGATCGCGTGGACGAAGCGCGCGACCTCGCCCGCTCCGTGCGCGACAACCGATACCTTTACATCCGCAACTACATGCCGCACCTCGGCTACAACCAACCTACCGTTTGGCCGGATAGCGGCGAGATTCGCCACGAGTTTTATCGCCTCACTGATTCCAAAAAAATGACCCCTGCTCAATGGCATTTCGCCGGTCCCACACGGCCCGTTGAGGAACTGTACGATTGCCAAGTCGACCCGCAGAATCTCAAGAATCTTGCCGACTCCGAGGATCACCAGAAAATCCTGAAGCGCCTGCGCAACGCCCATCGCAAGCACATCACCCAGACCGTCGACCTCGGGTTCCTGCCCGAGAGCGAGGCGTGGGAGATGTTCGCCAAGCAAACCGGCTGGAAACTCGGCCAAAGCGGCCACGTGAAGATGGAGCCCATCCAACGCGCCGCCGCCCAAGTGGGTACTGCCGACGAAACCGCCCTCGTAAAAAAACTCCAATCCAGAAACGCCAGCATCCGCTACTGGGCCGCCCTTGGTCTTGCGTACCATCCGGAACTCCGCCTCGAAACCAAACAACAACTCCGCAAGGTACTGACCGATCCTTCCCCTGCCGTCCGCATCGAGGCCGCCAACACCCTAGTCCGCGCCGGCGATCCCAACCCTGCCCTCCGCGCATTAATCAAAGATCTAGCGCATGAAAATCTCATCATCGTCACTCACGCCGCCCGCACCATCGAGCTGCTCGGCCCCCAGGCTATCGTCGCCAAGGAACCTATGGCCGTCGCCCTCAAGCGCGCCGAAACCATTCGCCCGCCCGACACCCCCGCCACCGTCGTCCTCCCCGGCGACAAAGACCTCGCCATGTTCGTCGCCTTTAGTTGCAGGGCGTTCCTCAATGGGCTAAAGAAATAATTCCGATGATTGACCGACGACATTTTCTGCGAGGCCTCGGCGGTGTTTGCCTTGCCCTTCCCACATTTGAGTCTTTGCGTGGCGCACAATCCGGTAAAGCGAAGGCCAAGCGATTTGTTTGTGTGACCCCGAATTATGGGATGTATCCGGGCGGCTTTTTCCCGGAACAAACGGGAGCGGGCTACGCCATGCCTTCCCTGCTCAAACCGGTGGAACGCCATCGAACTGAGTTTAGCATTTTTAATAATCTCGATCACCCGGGTGTTGGAGGTGGGCATGGATGTTCCCATACCTTCCTAAACGGAATGGAACTCAAAGACACTAAGGATCAGCCCCAACGTTTGCACTCCTTGGACGAGTTTTTAGCGGAACAGATCGGACAACAAACTAGGTTCCCATCTTTGCGCCTCGGGGCCAACGGCGTATCCTGGTCGCGTGCGGGCATCAAGCTACCTAGCGACGGCAGTCCGGCGCAGGTCTTTGCCAAGTTGTTCATGGAGGACAATCCCAAGGTTAAGGAAAACCAACGACGTTTTCTCGATGAAGATGACAGCATCTTGGATGTTGTCCATGCCGATGCCAAGAGGCTGGGTGCGCGCATGTCCAAGCCTGACCAAATCAAACTCGACGAATATTTAACGGCGGTGCGAGAGGTGGAGCGAAAACTTCAGCGGCAGGCCAAGTGGATTGATGTACCCAAGCCTAAGGCCAACGATGAGGTCATCCGTGGAAATGACGAAGTCGTGGTGGATCTTAACTATCCCTACAATACGCCAGTAATGTATGATCTGATGGTCTTGGCCCTACAAACAGAGTCGACCAATGTCATTACCTTTGGCCATCCGGGAGGCAACCGGCTCTTTCCCTTTGAGGGCATTGAGCTGGGGTATCATTCACTCACCCACCACGGCAAACGGCCCGAGTTGCTTCGGCAACTCACAATCATTGAGTTGTACTATACCCAACAACTGGCACGGTTCTTCGATCGGATGAAGGAAGCCAAGGATGCTGAAGGTCAACCCTTACTGGACTCCACCGTGGTCCTCTTTGGCAGCGGCATGGGGAATGCCAGTTCTCATTCCAGTCGCAACCTGCCTATCCTTCTGGCTGGAGGCGGGTTTAAAACCGGCGAACATCATCGGTTTGAGCGTACCGGACGTGATGGGCGACCGCTCTGTGATTTATTCGTCTCCATCCTGCAACAATTGGGGGTGGAAACGGACCGGTTCTCTACGAGTCAAGGTAACCTGAATCACCTGATCACGTGATCCCTCGCCTTATCATCATTACGTTCGGCTGGTGGTTGGCAACCGGACTGCAATCGGCTGATTTGCAGCTTTTCCTGAAGAACTACTGTATTCAATGCCATGGCCCGGATAAGCAGAAAGGAGACCGACGGTTCGACCAGTTAACCGGGGACTTCACCCAATTAGCCGAAGCCGAAGCATTCCAGGAGATACTCGATCAATTGAACCTAGGCGAAATGCCGCCCGAAGGAAAACCACGGCCCAATCCCCCCGACCTCAAGCTATTAGTTGCTCAACTCACTGAATCTTTGGCGCGAGCACGGGCTGCGGCCACGGAAAATTCAGGCAAAGTGGTTTTGCGCCGATTGAACCGGGAAGAATATCGCAACACGATCCGGGATTTATTTGGTCTAAAGATGGTGGATTTTGATCCCACCACCACCTTTCCGCCCGACGATACGATTGAAGGCTTCGACAACGTAGGCGAAGGCCTGGTTACCTCTGATCATTTGCTGCGCAACTATCTCTATGCCGCCCGCCAGGTGGCAGACAAAGTCGTTCGGCCTGGTCCCAAGCCACCAGAGATGATTCGGTATGAAAAAGCCAATGAAGCGCCCACCAACACGTTAGAGAAAGATGCCCGGGCGGCAGCCGGCCGAATGTTTATCAAATTCCGTCAACCACTGGGCATCATGCAATTGGACAAACGCCGCGGAGTACCGGCTGCCGGCGAATACGTCATTCGTTTTTCAGCACGCGCGATTCGGAGAAAATCCCGCTATAAGGATGAGGATCTCCGTTATAATTCAAATGAACCCATGCGCCTCTCGATTTCCATTGATTCACGGGAGCTAGGGGCAACTGCACACCGGATCATTGGCGAATACAGCATTCCCGATGATCGAACCGTGGAGATTGAACATCGGGTATGGCTGGAAAAAGGGTTTACCTTCCACGTTCATTGGGCCAATGGCCCCCACGGTTCGTTTAAACGCATCCTGCGCAAAGTGCTGCCCAAGTATAATCCCGATGCGCTGTACCCGGCCCGTAATCCGCCTGAGATGTATATTGGTTCTGGCCCCGAACTCCACGTGTACACACTCGGGATTGAGGGACCGTTCTATGAAGAATGGCCCCTAGCGGGTTTCGACCGCTATTTTCCTTCGCCACCGGTGAGCCCCAATGCGGAATATCTGCGCAGTAGTCTAACCCGACTGGCCAATGCCGCTTTTCGCCGGCCGGTGACAGAACAGGAAATCAAACCCTACCTGGATCTTGCTGAACGTTATCTGGCGGAGAACAAGGATTTTTGGGCTGCCGCCCGATATGGAATGCGCGCCATCCTTACCTCTCCACGGTTCCTGTACCTTAATGAACACGCACCCCACTCGGCTGGCCATAAACTTGATGGCTACGAACTCGCCTCACGCCTATCTTATTTTCTTTGGAGTTCCATGCCGGATAATGAACTGCGCGCGGCCGCAGCTTCGGGTCTTCTGAAAACTCCGGAAGGGCTGAGAGGACAAGTAACCCGAATGCTCAGAGATCCGCGCGCCTCAGCTTTGAGTAAGAACTACGTCGAACAATGGCTGCATCTTCGAACCCTTGGCGAAATGCCTCCGGACCCGGAAACCAACCGTGCCTATTATGAGGACGATCTGGAAAATGCCATGCGCGAGGAAACCCGCCGTTACTTTGCACATGTCCTGCAGCAAAACCGAAGTATCCAAGACTTTATCGATTCGGATTATACCTTTCTCAATGAACCACTCGCCCGGCATTACGGAATCCCGGGCATCTCCCATCAGGAATTTCGCCAGGTTCAACTGAAACCCGAGCACCAACGAGGAGGCCTGCTTGGGCATGGAAGCGTACTGACCGCCACCTCCAACGGCGTGGAAACTCAGCCGGTACTACGGGGCGTTTGGATTTTAGAAAACCTATTGGGAACACCGCCCAGCCCGCCACCACCGGATATCGAACCCATTGAGCCGGACGTTCGCGGAGTGTCCACGATTCGGGAACTCATGGAAAAACACCGGAACAATGCCACCTGCTTTGAATGTCATCGCAAGATTGATCCACTAGGATTGGCAATGGAACCCTACGATTTTCTTGGCCGCTGGCGCGACCGCTATGCGAAGAAGATTCCCCTCAATGCCACAGGGAACATGCCCGATGGAACGGCCATCAACGGTCCCGTCGGCATTCGTGACTATCTCAAAAAACGCCCTGCGCAGTTCACTCGCTGCCTAACGGAAAAACTTTGGGTTTATGCCATGGGCCGCCGAATCAGCTTTACCGATCGCGATGATATTGACCGTATTGTTGCAGAGCTACCCAAGCACGGCTACGGACTGCAGGAATTGATCCACCAAATCGTGGCCAGCGAACCATTCCACTCGAAATGAAAAAGCTGTTTTTATTTCTGTGGCTAACCATCGCCGCCCTCGCCTCCGAAAAACCCAACATCATCCTAATCATGGTCGATGATATGGGACGGGACTGGGTCAGTTGCTATGGGGCCAAGCACCCCACTCCCAACATTGATCAACTGGCAAAGCAGGGCGTGCGTTATGAAACAGCCTGGTGCACCCCCATTTGCACCCCTACCCGTGTCACGCTATTAACGGGCCAATACCCCTACAACCACGGCTGGATACAGCACTATGATGTCCCGCGCTGGGGAGGCGCCGGATTACGGACGGACCGCTTTACCACATTTGCCCGTCACCTGCGCGATGCGGGCTACGCCACGGCCATTGGAGGAAAATGGCAGATCAATCACCTTGGCAAACAGCCCGATATCCTCAAGCAGCATGGCTTCGATGAACACTGCGTTTGGCCCGGCGTAGAAGCCAATCAACCCGAAACTGAAGAACGCTTTTGGGATGGGCTCATCGCAACCAACGGCAAACGTGCCAGAGTCCCCTACGGGCCGGATACCATCAACCGATTCCTCATTGATTTCGTGAAGCGCCACAAGGATCGACCCTTTCTAGTTTATTATCCCATGTTGCTCACACACGGACCGCACACCACCACACCACTCAACAAATCCAATCCACCGGAAGATAAGCCTGCGCTCTACGCCGGGAACGTCACCTACATGGATCAGCTGATTGGCAAGCTGGTGCGTGCAGTGGATGATCTTGAGCTGACAAAACGCACCGTCATTATTTTCACTGGCGACAACGGCTCCGCATCCTCCGGCATCCTTAATGGCAAACCCTACCCAAAAGGCAAAGGACGCGAAGCGGATTGGGGAGTGCATGTGCCTTTCATTGTACGCGCCCCATTTCTGACTTCAGGCGGGCGCGTCTCGCGCGACCTAATTGATTTCACCGATCTCTACCCCTCCTTCCTTGAATTAGCCGGTGTCCCTTTGCAGGAGAATCTGAAACTCGACGGCCGATCTTTCGTTCCCAGCCTCCGCGGCAGTGTCGATCCCTTTGAGAAGCGCAGTTGGATTTATTCTCAAATCGGCAACTTCCGAATGATCCGAGACTGGCATCATTTATTGGATAACCGAGACGCCTTCCACGACATGAACAAGGACCCCCTGCAGCAACATAAAGTCAACCCACTGGATAAAATTGCCCCAGGCCGCCGCGACCGGCTCCAGATGATTCTCAAACGGTTCCCAGCCAATGCCCCGGCCCCCTTCCCTGAATTCAAAGCCCAACATTCAGGCCTTTACTAGGCCGAGTGTATTTTAGGAATCGAACCCAACGAACATCAAATTCCCCGTTTTCAGGGGAAATACAGCCATCACACTGATCACTCAGAAAACCCTGAGAGACCCAATTCTCCCTATGTCTCATTGCTGTTGGTATGTGGGATTCTTTGTTTCTGTGAAACTCAGTGCTTCTTAGTGGAATTGGAGAGAACAGTGAGAATGGAGTATGGATCCCCTGAACTTCTCTGAATCAGTTTCACTTAGTAAGATTTTCTCACCGATGAAATACAGAAGAAAATTGATAAAGCTAAGCAGTCTTCTTCATCTTGCTCTCAATTCAACGGAGCGTTACTCCAGATGATCACCGATGCCGTTCTTGTTCTTGTCGGTAACGCCTGACAGAGGATGTTCCACCACGGCTTTCCAGGCGATTTCACGGAAGATTTTGTCCAAGGCGGCGCTGGGTAGGGTTGGGTCTTCCTTGAACTTGATAGGCTTTGAAATGAGTTCGGGGGACTTGCCGTATAGCGTGGCATAGAAGACGTAGCCCTCCAAGCTTTCGAGGCCGGGGTGAATATGACCAATTTGGTCCCTCCAGATTGAGGGGTCTTTACCGCCAATCACCTTGTACAGTCCTTTGTAACCGGGAAGCTCACCACGGAGGAAACGCTTGGCCACCTCGGTAAACGCCGCGTGTGTGGGAATAATATAGACCTTCTCGGTAGTTTCACGCAGAGTTTTCACAAGGTCGGAGAAGAGAGTGTCCGCGTGCACACTGATTTTATCATAGACCGTTTCCGTGAAGAACGTTTCAGATTTTGGATTTTCTGTGAGGTTGAAGGCCATCCGGACCTGGCCCGGCGCGGGCCAGGTATCAATAAGGAAAAACTTCATGCCGGGATTGTATCGTTCGCAAAAATCGATCCAACTGGCATAGAATTTCGGGCGATCTCCGTTATAGGGTCCCCAGATCATCGCCTCCCATTCGGCGTTAGAAATTGCCGCCAAGAGTTTGGGCAGCGGCTTGCCATCGAATTCGAAAATGCCGTTTTCTTGTTCCCATTTGTAGCTCACGCTGCCGGTGCGACCTCCACCATTGTGCAGGCAAAGAGGCTGCTCGAAGCCGGCAGCGCGGGTGATAGAAGGCAAGGTTCTATAACCAGGGCCTGTGAAACTGTGACCCGTGCCGACAATGCGCATGATTCCAGCTGCAGGTTTAGGAAACGACATAGCGTCTGTTGCCCCCGCATACGTTCGTCCCGCTGCGCCACGTTTGTAAATGGCCATAATCTCTTCAGGTGTTTTTAGACTGACAGCGTGCGGCGGAAAGTTTTCCTTCTCCCATCCGGGGTCAAATACCGGCATCCGTTGCGCGGTTGCGGCCGGGCTCCCTTTGCCACGTGTGGTTTGTTGGAACTTTTTACGGGCGTCGTCGAACTCCTCCTGAGTCAGCTTGCCATCGCCATTCGCATCCGCTTGCGGAAAACGCTTGAGCAATCGTGACAGTTGCGTTTCGGAGAGTTGTCGGGATTGTGCATTTGAAAACGGCGCGGTCGTCGCCAGGGCGAGGATCACAAGGAGCAGGGTGAGAGGTTGTTTGTTCATGATAGTTCGGTAGGCCAGGCCAAGCTGCACTGCCGTTTGCTACCCAAAAGGACGGCCGTCATCCGAAAAAAGTTACATTTATTACGCAGGGTAAGGAAATTAAAATGCTACATTATTCTACCGAAAATTTTCGATGCACCTTATAGGTCGTATATGCAGTATACGTCGTTTCGACT
>JAYOSV010000016.1:0-29410 GCA_038139415.1 Verrucomicrobiales bacterium
TCAGTTCCGGTGCGTAAGGATGGTTACGCCCAACTGCGGTCGCTTTCACTGAAATACGGTAAAGACCATCTTTTGGAACACCTCGAGCTGCAAATCCTTTTGGGTAGGTTGGCCCGCTTTCAGAGGGTTTACCATGACCAATGTCTAAGTGTTTACCATCTGCTGATATCACTCGATAACGAACTGTACCGACGTTTTTCTTTTCATGCGTTAAATCCTTGGGCTTAAAAAGCCATTTTTGTATATCAGGTTTTTGCTTACCAAATACTAAAGCTCTATCAAGATAAGTTCTCGCCGCCTTTATGTAATGCTGAAGCTGCACATCTGAAAGGGCCTGCGCAGGACCATAATTTGAAAACCCATGGGAATTCAAATCGGCTGGAAAAAACCTTGTGGCGTCGGCGGCTTTTGTATCCACACCTAACAAGTCCCTCATGGTATAATTGTATTCATGACGCGTCAGTCGCCTCATTACTGTGGCGTAGGGAACCTTACCCGCTTCCATCGTTTTTAAATAATCGCTAAGGACAGCGACGATCTCACGCCTCTCGTTATTTGAGGGCTGATCAACACTGTTTTTACGCGGTGGCATTTCCCCAAGGTTGAGTTGATCAAGAACTTCTTTAAGCGTTTCATGATGCCCTTTGGAGGTGTGACTGGTAATTAATGACTCAAAATTACGATCACCTTTTTCGCTATCCGCATTGTGGCAATCAATACAATATCGTTTTATAAATACAGGGACAGAAGGGGGAATACCTTCAGCATTAGCAGTTGCAAGCCCAGACCAGAAAACAGCAACTACTAGAATAAAACTACGAATACTCATACTGTCTCCAAGCCGGTCAAAGTACCGCTTGAGCGGTTGAAAGTATCTGTGTCCAAACCGAAACGCTGAAGCATGGAGAGAAATAAGTTAGAAGCAGGCGTGTTACCCGGCTCGAAACGCATATGATTTCCGTGTTTAAAACCACCTCCTGCCAGTAATAAAGGTAAGTTTTTGTTACTATGCGAACTGGCGTTACCCATTCCGCTACCGAGTAGAGCCATAGTATTATCTAAAAGATCTTTACCATTGGGTTCTTTAATTGCCGCTAGCTTATCGAGGAACAATCCAAACTGCTTGGTGTGAAATCTTTCGATAATGGAAAGTTCTTTAATGTAGCTGTCAACTTGACCATGTTGAGTCAATTGATGATAACCCCGTGTAACAGGAAACCCGCCCGAGTTTGGCCCCAAATCTGAGAACTCCAGTGAAATCACCCGGGTGGAGTCAGTTTGCAAAGCCAATGTCGCCAAGTCGTAATAGAGTGGTACTCGGTCCACAAAATCCATCTCGTTCGGTTCATTCGGAAGGGAGTAGCTAACCTTTGGTTTAGGTCGATCCAACCAAGCGGCTGACTGGGTTAGCCTCTTTTCAAGGGATCGTATAGAGGTGAAGTATTGATCAATTTTCTCGCGGTCTTCAATCCCAACACGCTTTTTTAGCAGTCTTGCATCGGACTCAACCAAATCGAGGATGCTAATCTGTTGTTGGTTAGCCTTTTTAAGAGAACTTAATTCACCTTGCCCCGTTGGCTGAAAAAGCATCGCAAAAATTTTGCGTAAATCACGTATCGGAGGAATGGCAACTCCTGCAGAGTTCCATGATAGAATACTTCCTCCTTCACTGCCTGAAGTTAGTTGCATTGATGGATATCGAGTAGAAGCCCCCACGTGAGAGGCGGCTTTTTGATCCACTGAAATATTCTTCTCTGGCAATCCACGGGAATTTTTTGATAAAACACCCGAGAGAAAAGCGTGAACCCCTTGGTGCCCCCCAACCCCCTCAACTCCATGATCCAATCCGGAGAAAATTGTGAAGTTTCGGCGATGCCTCTCAAGCTGCTGAATTAACTCCGGTGCAACATAGTTTGCACCTTCCTCTTTTGGGAAAAATAAATGTGGAACAAATCCAAAGTTGGTCCCAACGCAAACCATACGGGTTGGAACATCTTTACCCTTAAACTTGTCCGCCATCAGGTTTAAGTGTGGCAGTGCCAACAACACGCCACCCGTCCCACGAAGAAAAGTGCGCCGGTTAACTGATTTTACATTCACGCAATTAGTTCCTTAATTACTTCACCACCGAATTGGCTGAGCTGCTTGTAGCGACCGGCATGAAAGTAGGTAAGCTTGTTATCATCAAGTCCAAGAAGATGTAATAATGTAACGTGCAGGTCTCGAATAGGATGAGCGACTTCGACGGCCTTAGCTCCTATTTCGTCGGTTGCACCAACAATGGCACCCTTTTTGACTCCGCCGCCAGCCATCAACATGGTCATAGCATCCGCATTGTGACCTCTACCAAGAGAATAAACGCCGCCGCGTTTGTTGTTGTCCGGCGTGCGGCCAAATTCGCCGGTCCAAATCACGAGCGTGTCGTCGAGCATGCCTCGTTCCTTGAGGTCCTTGATTAGCGCGGTCATCGGCTGGTCCACCGACCGGATGCGCGAGCTGTGGCCGCGCTCGAGGTAATCGTGACTATCCCAGCCGCCGGAGAAAATCTGCACAAACCGTACGCCCTTTTCCACGAGGCGACGGGCCATCAGACATTGCCGCCCAAACTCAGCGGTCTCCTTGCGTTCCATGCCGTAGGCTTTGCGAACATGCTCGGGCTCGCCCTGCAGATCGATGACTCCCGGCACTTCCGCCTGCATGCGGAAGGCCAGTTCGTAGCTTTCCATGCGGGTGGCGAGGTCGGCGTGGCCGGGATGCTTGGCGGCGTGGCGTTGGTTGAGAAACGCGAGTTCGTCCAGAGCGGCGCGCTGATGTTCCCGCGTCTTATGCGTCGGCGCGTGCAGATCGAGAATGGGCGATCCTGTCGGGCGCAGACGCGTACCCTGAAAGTGCCCAGGCAAAAAGCCGTTGCTCCAGTTGCGCGAACCGCCCTGCGGCAAAGCCAGCTCGGTCATCACCACGTAGCCGGGCAGATTTTGATTCATCGAACCCAGCCCGTAATTCACCCAGGCGCCTAGCGCAGGGTCAGCACCCAGCCGGCTGCCGGTGTTCATGTGAAACAACGCCTCGGGATGATTCAGTGACTCGGCCGTACATCCGCGGTAGTTACACAATTCATCGGCCACCTCCGGCAGATGTTGCCACTGATCGCTCATCTCCAGCCCCGCCTGCCCTACCTTGCGCGACTTAAACGGGCTGCCCACATAGAACTTGAAACCGGTCTCCAACCCGCGCGTGCTCTTGCTCTCCGTCTTATGCAGCGCATCGAGCTTCGGCTTGGGATCAAACGTATCCATCTGACTCGGCCCGCCTTCCATGAAGAGCATGATCACGTTTTTCGCCTTGGGCGCATGCATTGGTTTTTTGGGCGTCAATGGACCCGCCGTTTCCTTGGCGAGCAGATCGGTCATGGCCAGGGCACCCAATGAGGAGCCCAATCCATACAAAAAATCGCGGCGTTTCAGATTTGGAATATTCATCAGTAAATATACATGAATTCGTTCGAGTTGAACAAAAGTAAGCACAGGTCGGCTAACGCGCGAGTCCTAGCACTCACATCAGCCGGTTTTCGGTCACGGACGTAATCTTCAAACACCGGCAGGATCTCCTCGTACTCAAAGGGTTTCCCTGTGAGTTCCTCGACGAGTGAACGAGTGATGGCGGTGGGATATTCGACAGCCGACGGCTCGTGATTCGCGTGATAGGCTCGCATCTTGGTGACGTATTGCTTAAGCCGCTCCCACTCAACCTTGTCCGGCACACGACCGTAAGCGAGCTGCACAGCGCGTTTCACCTGCAGGTGCAGCGTATCGAATTCCTTTTCTGCTCGGAGAGCCAGCGCGATGGCGCGATCGCTCATCACGTCACTATTCAGCAAAGTGAACACCTGTGGGGTGACAGTTTCCGCCACACGCGCCTCGCAGGAGTCGTTAGGGTTGGGTTGATTGAATGTCTCGAGGAATGGATCGGCTTGGCCGCGCACGCGGTAGGCGTAGATAGTCCGGCGATTGCGCTCGGCGGGCGTGCGCGAGGGCTGGTATGCGGGTGAGAGAGAAAACTGAATCATACGCGGTTGCAGGGCGACTTCCATGTTGATCTCCGGCATTACCGGCAAGCCGCCAAGAGCCGGATTCAACTCGCCGGTGGCCTTGAGCAAGCTGTCACGCAATTCCTCGGCGGATAGACGGCGCGGCGCGCGGAAGGCGAATAGATGATTGTCCGGATCGGCTTCAGCCAATTTGGCCGCCTGCGGGTGCGCGCCGGATTGGCGATAGGTTGCCGACTCCAGGATCAGCCGGTGTAATCGTTTAAATTTCCAGCCGTGCTCGACGAAATCCGCTGCCAACCAATCGAGCAATTCCGGATGTGTTGGCTTGCCGCCCTTGGCCCCGAGGTTGTTCGGGTTGGCGGCCAGTGGTTCGCCGAAGTGTTGCTGCCAAATACGGTTGACGATGGAACGAGCCGTCAACGGATTCCCCGGATCCGCAATCCACCGCGCCAATGCCAGACGCCGGCCATCAAGCGAATCCTTGATCTGGTACGGATCGCTCGCCTTGGCACCCGGCACCGGCACGCCCAAGCCGCTGAGCACACCGGGCGTCACTGCCGCGCCAGGAGCTTCCAGTGAGCCACCGCCGAGGATACGGCTATCCGGGCGCCATTGGTTATTAGCGCGCGCGTTCATGCGCAGCTTGCGGGCGTTCAGGAAATTCGGCACAGGCCCGTTGTACACGGATTGCGCCAGCGGTTGGTAACGCTCTAGGCGTCGTTCCCAAATCCACTCGTCCTGCCGGCGCACCTTCTTGCGGCCCTGCTCCTCGGAAGAAAGGCCCACGAGCCGAGGCGGCTTTTCCTCATCGGGCAATTTCTGCCGTGCCTTTTCATCGAGATACTTCGTGCCAGCCTTCGCAAACCACGCGCGGGCGGCGGACTCCTGCTTGTGGTAAAGCGCGTTGTGTTTGTCCGTGGCAAACGCCAGTAGCTTCCGCGTGGCCGTCTCACCTTCCTTTAAGCCGACGCGGTTTTCCTGTTCAAGAAAAGGCGTAGGCCGCTCGGCCAGTTGCGTGGGCTCGAACACCGCGTACATGCGGTAGTAATCGCGCGTGGGCAACGGATCGAACTTGTGGTCGTGGCACTTGAAACAGCGCATCGTGGTGCTGAGAAACGTCTCGCCCACGGCATTGACCACATCATCCAGATAAAGCTGCCGCGCCTGTGGTTTCTTCACCATCGCCGGATCCCACGGGCCCATGCGCAGAAACGAACTGGCCACCAGTTGCTCAGCCTCGCGAGCGTTGTACTGCTTTCCGTTCTGGCGCGCGTTTTGAAACTGATCCCAATCACTGATGCGTTGGCGCAGCGAGGCATCGGCCAGTTCGTCACCGGCGATCTGCTCGATCACAAACTGATCGTACGGCTTGTCTTCGTTGAAGGCACGGATGACATAGTCACGGTAGCGCCACATATTGGAGCGCTCGTAGTCGTTGGAGTAACCTCCCGTGTCGGCGTAACGGGCGACATCCAGCCAATGCTGCCCCCAACGCTCGCCGTAATGCGGACTGGCCAGCAGCGTGGCGATGAGCTCGCTCCATGCTTGGGCAGGATCCTTGTCCCACGCCAAACGGAATTGAAAAATCTCAAATGGCGTTGGCGGTAATCCGGTGAGGTCATAATACGCGCGTTTCACCAACGTGCGAAAATCCGCCTGCGGCGCCGCCTTAAATCCCGCCGCCTTCAGCTTGCGCCCGATGAATGCATCCACCGGATTCGCCGCGACCTTCGGCACGGTCGGCTTGCTCAACGGTTGAAACGCCCAGACATCCTCCGGCCGGTACCGTCGATAAGTCCAATCCTCCGACGACCCTCCGCTGGTCTTCACCAGCACGCCCTCGGCGGTCACCGGCTTGGCTCGCTCCTCGACGATGAAGCGCGCTTGCGTCTGGGCATCCGGCCACGGGGCACCCAGTTCGATCCACCGCTTGAGCACGGCCAACTGGCCCGCGGACAGCTTGTCATTTTCCTTCGGCGGCATCGCCGACCAATCATCCTCATGGGCGCGCGTGGCCGCCAGGTACAACGGACTTGCCATCGGTTTGCCCGGCACAACCGAGGCCTCTTCGCTTTCGCCGCCACGCAACATCGCCGCGCGCGAGGTCAGATCCAAATCCCCCTTTAGCTTCTTCCCCTCCTCGCCATGGCACGCCAGACACTTGGAGCTAAAGATTCCACGTACTTTCAATGCAAACAGGCGTTCGCCTTCACGATCGGAAGCCACGGTCAACGTAGTGAACCCCACGAATATGGCGAAAAATAATCGCATGTCAGATGATATTAGCGTTGATCGCTTGTTGCGCGGCTTTCAAATCGCGTTGTTTCACTGCCTCCACAATGGCTTCGTGCTCCGAAACGATTTGGTCAAAGCGATCAATGCGCGAGTAATCCATAAGCAGTCGCGACGTGATGCTTTGCCAAATGGCCTCCAGTTCGCTTGAGGCACTGCGCACAAGATACCGGTGCATCGCTAGGTCGCAATCGGCAATGGAGCTGAGATCGCCACTATCGCAAGCGCGCGTGAGTTCAGCGAGAATATCCGCGAGCTGTTCGTCATCTGTGGGCGTCAATTGATCGATACATTGGCTGAGGCAAAAGCTCTCCATCTCGCGGCGCATCGCCTGCAACAATTGCCGCTCGGCCTCTGCGGGCGGCGTGTTGACGCGAACGCCTTTGTTCGGACGATACACCAGCACGCCTTCCCGGGACAGTTCCTGAAGCGCATCACGGATCGGCCCGCGGCTCACGCCGAACCGTTCGGCCAATGCCTGCTCCCGCACCGGCGCATGATTGGTCCAAGCCCCGGCCAATACTTCGGCCCGAAGGGTATCCACAATCTGCTCCCGCATCGACCTCACCGACTGTTCCGCAAGCTGCATGAGCCCAATTCTACAGCCCCCCACATATGCGTCAAACGGATTGTTAACAATTCACAATTAACTCCCTACTTCAGCACTTTCATCTGCAAGTCTCTGAATTGCACGATCATACCGGGGTCGTGGAGTTGGAGCTGAATCATGCCGCTCTGGAGGCGTTTGGCTTGGGGGAGGTGCTCGGTAAATTCACTTGAGAGTTTGCCGTTGATGAAGAGCTGGAACCGATTGCCCTCGACGATGATGTGGACATGGTTCCAATCGCCCTTACGGATGTCCGCGGCGGTGAGAGCGTTTTTGATAGGAGTGATGGTGGGCTGATCATTCTCGGCGATCACCAAGCGATCGCCGCGGAAGCAACGATGCTCGCGCCGACCGGGTGTGTGGAAGTCCCACGCGCCCATTACGTTTTTGCCAATGCCGAGATGGCCGAGGTCCGCGTGGTAGCTTTGGAAATCGCGCCGGCGCGTCTTATCCGGTACGGCGCGGATATTTACGCCGCTGTTACCCTTGCCGGGAAAGCGATAGCTGAACTTCAGCTCTAGATCGGCCACGTTCTTGTTCGCCGTGTAGGTGAGATAACCACGCCCTTTGTCGCCGTTACCCACGATCATGCCGTCCTGCACCGTCCACGCCGGCGCGATCTTGACCGGAGTCGCCTCCCAGCCCTTGAGAGTTTTGCCGTCGAACATGGAAACAAACCCATCCTTCGCCGCCCCCTACACGGAGGCGAGCCCAAGGAAAAGCAACAACGTGGTAACGAAAGTTTTCATGGCGAAATGACCTCCGCCAATTCAACCGGCGCTTACTAGTTTACGCAATCAATTCCTTGATCAGCTCGCCACCGGTTTGGCTGAGTTGCTTGAAGCGGCCGCCGTGGAAGTAGGTGAGCTTGTTGTCGTCAAGGCCGAGCAGGCGCAGGAGGGTGATGTGGAAATCGCGAATGGGATGAACGACCTCTGCGGCGGTGTCGCCAATCTCGTCGGTGGCGCCGATGATGTGGCCCTTTTTCACGCCGCCGCCGGCGAGGAAAATGGGCATGGCGTTTTTGTTATGATCACGGCCCAGCCGTTCGCCGCCGCCGCGCTTGCCGTTGTCCGGCGTGCGACCGAATTCGCCGCACCAGACGACGAGCGTATCGTCGAGCATGCCGCGTTGCTTGAGATCTTTTAACAGGGCCGCGATGGGTTGATCGACCGAGCGGATGCGTTCGCTGTGAGATTTACCCAGATAATCATGCGAATCCCAACCGGCGGTATAGGCCTGCACAAAACGCACGCCGCGCTCGAGCAAGCGCCGCGCCAGCAACAGACGTTGGCCGAAATCCTTGGTGCGGTCATCATTCAGTCCGTACGCGGCGCGGGTGGCTTCCTTTTCCTGACCGAGATCAAGAATGCCGGGCACCTTCATCTGCATGCGGTAAGCCAACTCATAGCTGTCCATGCGGGCGGCCAAATCGGCATGGCCGGCGCGCTGGGCGGCGTGTTGTTGATTGAGCCGGGCTAGCAAGTCGAGATTACTCCGCTGCTGCGCGCGCGTGACCCCCTTCGGCGGATGAAGATCGAGAATCGGCGAACCCTTCGCACGCAAGGTGGTGCCCTGATAATGAGGTGGCAAATAGCCGTTGGACCAATTGGCCGCGCCGCCCTGCGGATAAGCCACTTCGGGCAACACCACGAAGCCCGGCAAATCCTGATTCTCTGAGCCCAGCCCATACGTCACCCACGAGCCAATCGCCGGATCACCGCCGAAACGGTTGCCGGTGTTCATATGATAGTTGGCCGTGGGATGATTGATCGATTCGGCCTGACACCCGCGATACACGCACAACTCATCGGCCACATCCGCGAGGTGCTCCCAGTGCTCGCAAAGATCGATACCGCTCTGACCTGCCTTACGGAAGCCAAACGGGCTTTGCACGTAATAGCGCTCACCCGAGCCCATTGCGGAGAGAAACTTGCTCTGCCGCTGAAACTTTTTCAGGTGCATCTCCTTGAGCTTTGGCTTGGGATCAAAGGTATCGATATGGCTCGGACCGCCGGCCATGTAGAGAAAGATGCATCGCTTTGCCTTGGCCTGCGGAAAGTGCGCCACCTTCGGCACCAACGGCCCCTTCGCCTCCTCCGCCCGCAACATCGAGTGAAACGCCAGCGCGCCCAGCCCGCCGTTGACTCCGTAAATAAATTCGCGTCGATTCATGGATTAATAAATATAAACAAACTCGTTACTGTTGAATAAAACCAAACACAACTCCGCTAACGCGCGGGTATGCGGCTTAGCATCCCATGGTTTGAGATCGGGCACGTATTCGTTGCCGGAATAAATATCGAGATCCTCCACCCACCAAAAATCGAGGCCGGTCATTTCCTCAACCATTTGGCGAATGACATATTTGGGTGGCTCCACTTTCACCGGCTTTGTGGCCTTATGATGTGCCAAGGACTTAGCGATGTGGTTACGGCAAGCATTCATCTCGGCCGGCAAGGGCTGGCGTTGATAGGTCAACTGAAATGCACGAACGATTTGTAGGTTAAGGTCTCCCGGTTTTTCACGCTCCAGTCGCGCCGCAAACGCAAGCGCGCGGGCGTGGTTGATCGGGCTGTTCATCAGCGTAAACGCCTGCGGGGCGATGGTCGCGGTTTCGCGGCGTTCGCAGGAGACATCCGGGCCAGGCTTGTTGAACACCTCCAACATCGGGTCGGCCAAGGTGCGAATGCGCTCGGCGTAGAGCGTGCGGCGATTGCGCTGGGCAGGCTTGGGATCGGCCTGATACGCCGGACCGACTGAGCCCATGATGTGCCGCGGCTGCATGGCCACTTCCTCATTGATCTCCGGATGCGCCGGAATACCGCCCTGCGCGCGATTCAATTCACCGGAAACAGCCAGCATTGCATCTCGCAGTTCCTCCGCAGTCAATCGACGCGGCATAAAGACTGCGTAGCTCGTTTTGTTAGGGTCGAGATTCGCCAAGGTTTCCGGAGTAGGATGAGCCACAGCTCGTTGATAAGTCGCTGAGGTGAGTATGCGCCGGTGCAGTTTCTTTAACGACCAACCTTCCTCCATAAACGTCGCCGCCAGCCAGTCGAGCAACTCCGGATGCGTCGGCAGCTTGCCGGTACCGCCGAAGTTATTCGGATTAGCCGCGATTGCCTGACCGAAATGCCATTGCCAGACGCGGTTCACGATCACGCGCGCCGTCAGCGGGTTTTCCCTACTGGCAATCCACTGCGCCAATTCCGTGCGTCGACCAGCTCTCTGGGCAGTCACAGACGCGCCCTTCTCCGAGCCTGCAAACAGGCTCAACACGCCCGGGCTCACTTCGCCTTGCGGCGTTTCGATCGAGCCGCCCTTGAGAATGTGGATTCGATCGTTCGCGTCATTGGCCACCGAGAACGCCAGCGGCGTGCTGCGCTTGAGCTGAAATTTGAGCTGCTGCCGCCGCTTGTTGTTCACCTTGCCCTGCCCAATGCGTTCGGAGTCCTTGTCAAACTCCTGCACCGGCCGGTCCGCTTCCGGCAACGTCGTGATGCTGCGAATAGCCTTCGTCTTTTGCTGGCGCAAATACCGTTCACGGTCGGCCTGAATGCCGGTGATGTTCTCAAAAGATTGCCAAGGCAGCTGGCGCTCCATGAAACTGATTGAGCCGAACACCGCCTGCATCCGATAAAAATCCTTGGTGGGAATCGGATCAAACTTGTGGTCATGACACTTCGCGCAGCGCAGTTCGTTGGCGAGAAACGTGACGCCGACCGAGTTGACCACATCATCCAGATACTGCTGGCGCGTTACCGCCGCCACGCTCATTGCCGTGTGTTCCCACGGGCCCATGCGCAGGAACCCGGTGGCGATCAGGTGATCCGGATCATTCGGCTTAAGCTCATCGCCGGCAATCTGTTCGCGGACAAACTGGTCATACGGCTTGTCGGCATTAAACGCGCGCACCACATAATCGCGATAACGCCACGCGTGCGGCCGCGGGTAGTCATTGGAGAATCCGGCCGAGTCGGCATAGCGCACCACATCCAGCCAATGCTGTGCCATCTGCTCGCCGTAATGCGGACTGGCCAGCAACCGATCGATCAACGCGACCCACGCCGACTCGGAATCTTTTTTCCACGCCGCCACAAACTCAAACGTCTCTTTCGGCGTCGGGGGCAATCCCGTGAGATTGTACGTCACCCGTCGAATCAGCGTCACCGCCTCGGCCTGCGGTGCCACCGCCAACCCCTTGGGCAACCGCGCCTCTACAAAGGCATCCACTGGATGTCCCTTCGCCGGCACCGCCGGTTTGGATACCGGCTGATAAGCCCATAATTTTTGGGGATCGTATTTGCGATTGGTCCAGCCGGCATCCAGTCCGCCGCTGGTTTTCACCATCACGCCATCGGTCTCGCCCCAAGGATCTGCTTCCTTGAGGATCGCCACCACACGCTTAGCATCCGGCCACGGAGCGCCGGCGGTAATCCATTCCTTGACGTACCCGATTTGTTCAGCGGAAAGTTTGTCATTTTCCTTCGGCGGCATGGCGGACCAATCATCCTCATGCGCACGCGTCACCGCCAAATACAACGGACTGGCCATCGCCTTGCCCGGCACCAGTGCCGATTCCTCGCTCTCACCGCCCTTCAGCAACCCCACCCGCGTGCGCATATCCAGATCGCCCTTGAGCTTCTCTGGATCGTCGCCATGACAGGTGAGGCACTTGACCTTAAAGAGCGGCTGAATCTTACGCGCAAACAACACATCGGCCGGCACTTCCACGGCATTGGCCCACGATCCGACCAAGAGCAACACGGCGGCGGTGAGTTGGATTTCTTTGGCCTGCATGCGGGTGTGTGAGTCTAGTACAATAACCGTATTTGATCAATCGCTCAAAACCTTGTTCCACGCTGGACAGCCCTGTGCGTGGGCGTATCATTTGGGGATCACATTATGTTTGATTTCTTGGGCGAACACGAGGCGTCGATTTGCGGCGGGAGCCATTTGAAACGGCGGGAGTTTCTGCAGATCGGCGCGCTGGGTGCGGTGGGCTTGTCGCTGCCGCAGGTGCTGGCGGCCAAAGAGGCAGGGGCCGTGCGGCCGGGCCATGAAGACAAGGCCTGCATCATGATCTTTAATCTCGGCGCGCCCAGCCACGTGGATCTCTGGGACATGAAACCGGAGGCAGCGGCGGAATATCGCGGGCCATTCAAGCCGATTCGCACGAAGACCGATGCGTTTGAGGTTTCGGAAATTCTGCCGAAACACGCGGCAGTAGCGGATAAATTTTCACTAGTGCGCTCAGTGCACCACGGCGGCGCGGCGGTGCATGATGCCGGCTGGCAAATCATGCAGACCGGCCGGCGCTTTACCGGCGGCGTGCAAACCCCCCACGCGGGAGCGGTGGCGAGTCATTTGCTCGGTCGTAAAAGTGATCTACCACCGTTCGTGGTGTTGCCCGAATTGATGGGTCGCGGCGGCGGGAATTTACCCAACGGCCAAGCGGGCGGGTTCCTTGGCAAGGCACATGATCCGTTTGCGCTGAATGCCGATCCTTCCAAGAAGGATTTCAAGGTGCCAGACTTGTTGCCGCCGGACCAAATCGGCGCGGCGCGATTGGAGCGCCGGCGTAGCATGCGTGATATCGTCGATGGCGCGGTGAAAAGTTTTGAGGCCAGTGAGGATGCCCGACTTTTGAATGATACATTTCACTCAGCCTTCCGCATGATGACCAGCGAGCAGGCGCGCGCGGCGTTTGATCTCTCGAAGGAAAAGCAATCGGTGCGCGAACGATACGGCATGAACCGCTTCGGCCAATGCTGCCTGCTGGCACGACGCCTGATTGAAAACGGCGTGCGCTTTGTGACCCTGAACAGTTTCCTTACCGTCTTCAGTCAGCTCTCCTGGGACATCCACGGATCGAAGCCGTTTATGTCCATCAAGCAAATGGCGGAGATCATCGCGCCGATGTATGATCAGGGCTACAGCGCATTGATTGAGGATCTACACGATCGAGGGTTGCTGGACAACACGCTGGTGACCACATTGGCCGAATTCGGCCGCACGCCGAAGATGAACCCCGCCGGCGGGCGCGATCACTGGCCGCAATGTTTCACCTGCAGTTTTGCCGGCGGTGGCGTGAAGGGCGGTCGTGTGGTGGGCAAGAGTGATCCGGTGGGCGGGTTCCCGGCTGAACGCCCGGTGAGCCCCGGCGATGTGGTGGCCACTGTTTTCCACAGCTTGGGTCTCGACCCCAAGGCCACCCTGCCCGGCCCGGCCGGTCGGCCGTTCCCGCTGGTGGATTTCGGCGCTGAACCGATCAAGGAGTTGTTTTAATGAAACGCCTGTTCCTTTTGTGCTTACTCACCGCGACGTTGACTACTACGGCGGACGGGCTGAGTTTCCGGCATGATGTTTTGCCGGTCTTATCCAAGGCCGGTTGTAACGGCGGCGGATGTCACGGGGCCCTCGCCGGCAAGGGCGGGTTTCGCCTCAGCCTCAATGCGTATGATCCGGCCACCGATCATTACAACATCACGCGCGAACTCCGCGGGCGCCGGGTGGAGTTCAATGATCCCGCGCGCAGTTTGTTTCTCATCAAACCCACCGCTGCCGTACGGCACAAGGGCGGCAAGGTGTTGCATGAGGATTCCGCGGATTATCAAATCCTGCTTCAGTGGATTCAGCAAGGCGCCCCCGGCCCCAGTGAGGCGGACACCAAACTAGCGCGGCTGGAGATCACGCCCGGCAATGCGCGAGTGAAGAAAGGCGACACGCCGCAGCTAAAGGTGACCGCGCATTTCAGCAACGGCACCGCGCGCGACGTAACCGCATGGGCGAAGTTTGATTCTACCGATGCCTCGGTGGCGATTGTGGATGAAAAGACCGGCCGTGCGGAGGTGATCGGCTATGGTCAGGGCGCGGTCACCGCGTGGTACTCCGGCCAGATTGCCATGGCCCGACTCACCTCGCCGTGGCCCAACCAGATTCCCGACTCAGTCTATGCTCATGACGCCCAGGACAATCTGGTCGACCGCCATGTGCTGACGCAGTTGCGCAAGTTAAACCTCAAACCTTCGCCGCCCAGCACGGACAGCGAATTTATCCGGCGTGCTTATCTCGACACCATCGGCATATTGCCCACTCCCGCCGAGGCACGCGCCTTCCTTGCCGATTCGGCGGCTGATAAACGCAGCAAATTGGTGGACCGACTGCTCGAACGGCCGGAGTTTGTCGATTACTGGACCTACCGTTGGGCGGATTTGTTTTTAATTAGCGGCAAGAAGCTGCGCCCCAATGCGCTCAAGGCCTATTACACCTGGCTACGAGGCGAGATCGCCAAGGACACCCCGTGGAATCAGCTTGTGCGGCAGGTGGTAACCGCCCGTGGTGACAGCATGGAAAACGGCGCGACCAATTTTTACGCCGTGCATCAGGAGCCGGAGACGATGGCCGAGAATGTCAGCCAAGCCTTCATGAGCCTATCCATCAACTGCGCCAAGTGCCACAATCATCCGCTGGAGAAATGGACCAACGATCAGTACTACGCCTTTGCCAATCTCTTCGCCCGCGTGCGCGTAAAGGGTTGGGGCGGTGATGCGCGCAATGGCGACGGCAAACGCACGTTGTTCGTGGCCTCGCGCGGCGACCTGCTTCAGCCGCGCACCGGCAAACCCCAACCGCCCGCGCCGCTGGATAGCACGTCCATTGCCGACCATGCCGACCGCCGCGCGGTGTTGGCCGACTGGCTGACCTCGCCGGACAATCCGTACTTCACCCGCTCAATCGCCAACCGAGTGTGGGCGAATTTCTTCGGGCAAGGCATCGTGGATCCGGTGGATGACCTGCGAGTTTCCAACCCCGCAAGTAACGAGCCGCTCCTGCAGGGACTGGCCGCGCATCTGGCCGCAAACAAGTTCGACCTTAAATCACTCATGCGGGTAATCCTGAAGAGCGACACCTACGGTCGCAGCAGCGCGCCTCTGCCGGAAAACATCGGCGACACCCGCTATCACGCGCGCTATTACCCGCGCCGCCTGATGGCCGAAGTGTTGCAGGACGCCATCACGTCCGTCACGCAGGTAAGCCCCAAGTACGCCAATATCACTCTCTCCGACGGCAGCACGGCCAAAACCGATTTTTACAAGGACGGCACCCGTGCGCTGCAGCTCTTCGACTCGGCGGTCACCTCGTACTTTCTGAAAACCTTTGGCCGCAACGAGCGCGAGATCACCTGTGAATGCGAGCGCTCCAACAAACCCAGCATGGTGCAGGTGCTGCATCTCTCCAACGGCAAAACGCTCAACGACAATCTGCGCAACGATAAGAGCTGTGTTACACCGCTGGTGGAACGCGACAATACCGCCCTCATTGAGGAGGCCTACCTGCTCTGCCTTGCGCGTCCGCCCAGCGCCGAGGAAACCAAGCGCCTCGAAGCCGTGTTCAGCGCCGCGCCCGCTGCTGAACGCCGCGCGGTCATCGAGGATTTATTCTGGGCCTTGATGACCAGTCGCGAATTCTTGTTCCAACACTAACGATGAAACCTCTTCCTTTCCTGCTGTTTCTACTCACCGTCACCGCCGCCGCGGCTGTGCCGGATTTTCATAAGGACGTCGCGCCAATCCTGCGCGAGTACTGCGCCGGCTGCCATAATGACGACGAACTCGACGGCGAATTTTCGGTCGAAACATTTAAGAGCCTTATGGCTGGCGGCCACAGCGGCAAAGGCATCGTCCCCGGCAACGCCGCAGACTCGCGCCTCACCCACCTGATCACCGGCCAGAAGAAACCCTTCATGCCGCCGCGCAAGGAACCGCAGCCGGCACCAGTCCAGATTGAAGTGCTCAAGGCGTGGATCGACGGTGGCGCGCCCACGCCCAAGGTGGACCGTTCCATTCTCGCCACGTTACAGGTACCGAACGCAAAGCCTGCCGCCCTGCGCCGCCAGCCGATCACCGCCATGGCCGTGTCCCGCGGCGGGGTGCGCGCGCTCGGATCCTTTGGCCGCGTGACCATTGGCAAACGCACCTTCACTGGCCATGCCGGTAAGGTGAACGACCTCGCCTTTTCAGCGGACGGGAATTTTATGCTGGCCGCCTCGGGAGTCACCGGCCTGCGTGGCGAGGCGGTGTTGTGGAATCTCAAGAGCGGCCGGCGCGAGTTGACCTTCAACGAAGGTCATCGCGATATTCTCTATGGCGCAGCGTTCTCGCCCGATGACCGACTGGTGGCCACTGCCGGCTACGATCAACGCATTCAACTGTGGGACCGGCAAACCGGCAAACACCTCCGCACACTAAAAGGCCATAACGGCCCCGTGCATGGCATTGCCTTCAGCCCGGACGGCACCGTGCTGGCCAGTGCCGGCGGCGATGCGGCCGTGAAGCTCTGGCATGTGACTTCCGGCCAACGCCTCGACACCTTCGGCCAACCCACCGGCGAGCAATTCATCACCGCCTTCACGCCGGATAGCCGGTTTGTAGCCGCCGCCGGTGCTGACAAACAGATTCGACTTTGGCGGTGGATCAGTAAAACTAAGCCGGCCATCAACCCCCTCGCCCGCGTGCGCTATGCCCATGAGGACGAGATCACCGATCTCACCATCAGCCCCGATGGGCGGCGCCTTGCTTCAGCCGCCGCTGATCGCACAGTCAAGATCTGGTCCCTGCCCGGGCTGCAATTGCTCCAGCAATTCCCTGATCAACCGGACATCGTTTCGGCCATCGGCTTTGATCGTTCCGGCAACACACTACATCTCGCGCGCCTCAACGGCACCACCGCCAGCCATCGCATCAAGCCCTTGGACACCGAGACCGCCATAGCCCAGGCACGGGCCTCGCGCGCCATTGCCGATGCGGAAGCCACGGACGCGCAGGAGCAGGAGCCCAACAATACCCCTGCTCAGTCCACCGCCCTCGCCCTGCCCGCCAAAGTGACCGGCCGCATCTATGGAACCGACGGCGCGGACACGGACCTGTATCGTTTCACCGCCCGAGCCGGCGAGCAATGGGTGCTGGAGATCAACGCCGCGCGCAGCAAGTCGCCGCTGGATTCCAAACTGGAAGTGCTGTCCGCCGATGGCGCACCCATCGAGCGCGTGCGCCTGCAGGCCATGCGAGATTCGTGGCTCACCTTCCGCGGCAAGGATTCCAACACCTCCGGCGATTTTCGGCTTTTTAAATGGGATGAAATGAACCTGAACCAATACCTCTACGTCAACGGCGAGGTGGTGAAGCTCTGGCATTACCCGCGTGGTCCCGACAGCGGCTACATTGTCTACCCCGGCACCGGCAACCGGCACACGTTCTTTGACACCACGCCACTCGCCCATCCGCTCGGTCAGCCGGCGTACATCGTGGAACCACGCGCGCCCGGCACACCGTCCGCCGCCAACGGGCTGCCGATGTTCCCGCTCTATTTTGAAAACGACGATGAAAGCCGTCGACGCTGGGGAAAGGATTCTCAACTCACCTTCACCGCCCCAGCCGATGGCGAATACCTCGTTCGGGTGTCAGATGTACGCGGATTTAGCGGTAAGGATTTTAGTTACACGCTAACCGTACGGCCAAGACGGCCAAACTTCACTGTAAGCCTCGGAGGCATCAGTGGTGGTGGCGTACCCAAGGGCAGCGGCCGTGAATTCAGTATCACCGCCCAACGCTTGGACGGTTACGAGGGCCCTATCCGCGTTGAACTCACAGACGCACCGGAAGGATTCAACATTACCACACCAATAATTATCCAAGCAGGCCAAACCCGTGCTTTTGGCGGTGTATATGCGGCAAAAGATGCGCCAGAGCCGCCCAAAGGCAAACAGTTGGCCAAGGTGAGTGCCAGCGCGGAGATTGGGGGGCAAACAATAACCCACCTGGTAAACGACTTAACCAACCTCAAACCATTGGCACCCGCAAAACTTAAGGTAACTATCCTTACTGCTGACGGACGAGCCCCAGAGCCGGGAAAACTCCTTGAACTCGAAATTGCCCCTGGCCAAACCATCGCCGCTCTTGTGCGCATTGAACGCAATGGATTGAAAGAGCGCGTTAGCTTCGGAAGCCATGATTCGGGGCGCAACCTCCCCTACGGTGCATATGTCGACAACATCGGCCTGAATGGTCTCCTAATTGTAGAAGAAGCCAGTGAAAGAGAGTTCTATATCACAGCCGACGCAGTTACCGGCGAAACGACCCGCCGATTCCATCTCAAGGCTGCCCCAGAGGGAGGCATCCTTTCAACGCCCGTACTGCTAAAGGTGCGCAAAAAATAAGGGAGCTATTCCTGAAAATCATAAACAACGACTTTTTCCACCAAGGGTAATAACACCTTCTTTTTAGCCGTTTGATGGAGGGGATGATCAAGATAATCCTGCAAGCACTTTCCATCGGGCACCACCACAAGAATGGCAACATCAAAACTGTCATCCACTATTGCCCGATCGCTCTCAATGACTTCCCCAACCCGAACCTCCAGCACACCAGGGATGTTCCGGAAGGTTTTTGAAACCTCAATAATTTGGTTGCGGTGCACCTGATTCCCAGGCTCTTTGAGCCAACACAGCACGACATGTTGTATCGCCTTTTCTCTATCGTCTTTCTCATATGACACACAGCCAAGTGAGCCAATAATTAATACCAAGATCAGGTGTTTCATCGTTTAATCCTGATTCGTTTTTAGAGCGTCGGCCATATCATCTCGTAACCGATGCGTAACTCGCTCTTCAATAGCGGTGAACCCTCCAACACTACTGGCCATAAGAGTGTCTTTCTTGAGCAAGGCCGTTTCTTGTTGGTGAAGCCAAGGAATTCCAAGGCCGCCGATGAATAATATAACGCATGCCCAAATCGGCATCAGTGATCGAGCTAATGACCCGTAATAGGAGCCAAATTCTTTTCGTAATATCACTCCCTTAAAGAATACAATAATGCAGATTACTAGGAAGATAAGTCCAAGGCCTGACATTAGGCCCAACAAAACATCATCCATAAGCCTAATATGGCCATAGAGCGGGCGAACCAGGATACATAAAATCCAACTAACCAATAATGCCCCAAAAAATAATCCCCCCCACAAAGGGCGAACGGATTGAGGCACAGAGATTCCTAATTTCTCGCAACGCCGACGTATAAAGCCCATCCCTAACCAAGTTGACACTGCAAAGCAGGTAACCACGAATAAACCTACCTCCAAAAAACTACGATAATCGCGCAAAGAATTTTCGAAACTGCTAAGCCCGGAATGACGCGTGTAAACGAAGTAAAAAGCGACCGGCAGCAAAACTCCCAACCCGAAAATCCTAAGAAATTCCTTCAATGAAGGGATAAAAAGATTGGGGGCTCTTCCGTCAGTAGCGGTCACCTGACAGATAGACCTCAGAATGAAAGCAAAGATAATTAGAAGAACGAGCAGCACCAACATGGAGTGAGCTAACATTTGCTCCAGAAAAGCAACCCGCTCAACCTGATTACCCGGTGCCAACATCTCCCCAGTAATAGGTTCCCCGAGGGAAGGTAGGAGCATGCTGGCTAAAATTCCGAGTTTCATAGAATCGATAGAATCGCCCCCAAACGGCATATCAGCCCTATTGTCTTTCCACTGAGTAATCGGCTGACTCAGTTTCCCGGCGTACTCTCGAGTGTTATCCGCGGACTCCGGGTCTTCCATTGATTCATACACTTCAGCCACCTTTTCCCCGGACAGCTTGGCAACAGCATTTAGAACTAAAACATCAATCAAACAATAAGCATCCGGTATGGATTGCGTCAAAAAACTCTGCCAAGTGTCCAGTAATTGAGAGGCCTCAGATTCAGACAATTCATTGCTTTCAACATATTGAGGGATCGCCTTGAACAAATCTCGGACTAAACCGAGTTCAGGCAGTCGAAGGCTGGCCAAAAATGTCAGCTTTACAAGTCGATGTTCAATCCGACGGGTTTCAGGGAAAAACCCAAGACGCTCTTCATTAAGTTCATCATGATATCGACGGTAGTACGGCTTTGCCGTTGCCTTGCGCAACTCGACAATGGCTGAATCCAAAAGAGTCGGATCATTGATAACCCATTCATCACGGTCTTCATCTGGATTACTTTCCCATTCGGCCCCACGTCTGAAAAGAATCGCCGCCCAAATATAATTATAAAACGCATTATCCGGGTCAATTTTCTCACCCTGCCGAATCTCCTTCTCCAGTTCATCAATCGAGACAGCCGGAGGCACACCGTACTCTTCATCCATATAATCACCAACCAGCTCGCGAATGTAATTAGCATAGTAAACTTTGTTATCAGGGCTCTTTTCCCAAATGGCCCTTTGCTGTGCAGATTTAGTAGGCCGAGTGGTATCTCCGAAAAATAGGAACTGATGTTCTGCAGGCAAAAAAGATTTCTCGTAGCTCCCACTGTAAAGTTCCTCTGAAACACCTTCTCCTCCGAGCTGATCGATCATTCTTACCACCGCCACTCGCTCTGAGTAGTGTCTTCCTATCCAAATTGTCAGCAGGAAGCTCAAACACACCAAAACCGGCCCATAGAGGATACGCGCAATGGTCGAGTGAGAGTTCGAATTCATGTTTTATTTCATACTGAAAAAGGAGCCTTTAGCGCCACAAGGCCACCTTAAAGTACACCTTTTTGGACGGAAGAAAAGGGCTTCACCCTCCTTCCTTTTATTCGAAAGCCGGTTTATTGCAACATCAGGGCGATTTTTGGGCGGGTGTCTTGGATACGATTGTAATCCAGCGGTTTACCCAATGGCTTGAAAAGAACACCATCCAATAATTCATAGATACCTTTGACCTCTTCAAAACTACCAGCCACGGTATCATATGCGGATGCACCCGTTTTATTTCTTATGCTTTTGTCCGCTCCAGCCTTTAACAGTGCTTGAACCACTTCGGTATGGCAAAGGAATGCAGCTACTAATAAGGCCGTATCACCTTGTTGAGCGTTCACAAGATTTAGATCTGCCTTGGCATCAATTAGGGCAGACGCAATCTCAGTATGACCAAATGTGGCCGCAATCATTAAAGGCGTGGATTTCCCTGCATCATCTGGGGCACGTTGATTGAGATCAGTACCCGCAGCAATATGATCTTGAACCGCTTCAAGATTACCTTCGGTAACCGCAGTGAATAAATCCATTTTTGGCGGATTGGGTTTAGACACTTCAGTTTGTGAGACCTCTTCTTTCTTTGACTTGCCGCATCCTACCAAGAGTACAGCACCAAGGATCATTACAATGAGTTGTTTCATATTAATCATTTCAACAGGTTGAGCTTGATTCTTGTTACATAGAATATCGGCAATCGGTCAACGCTCATTCACTGAATAGGAAAGCACCTTTCCGTTGAAGGAGTTGGGCACGTTGTAATTCCCGGCTGCGGTTTGATCATCGAACCCAATCGATAAATCATCCTTGGGCTGCACAGGGATCAGGCCGGGTGAATTCATCTTCGCACGAGCACCTTCTACTTCAAGGGATATTACCTGTTGGTCCAATACCGCAACCACCTTCAACTTGCCTTTTGTTGGGGCATTAATCTGCACACGGGTCACCTTGCCATCTACTCGCACATCAAACGCCAACTTTCCTTTCAACCAATGAATCGCGTAACCATGTTCCTTGCCGCCCTGAGCCAGCAAAACACCCTGTGGTGTGGTCTGTGCCTTCAACTGGATCTCCGCTTCAATACGCAGCGATTTACCAGCGATTTTGGGCGAAGGCGAAATCACCTTGCCAGGGCGGCGACCGGAACGCGATACCGGTTCCGGGTACGTTGCCAGCTTGGCTGCCAGTTCCTTCACCAACTGCGGTTGCTGCTGAGCAAGGTTCTGTGTTTCCACCGAGCCTTTCGAGTAATCGTATAATTCATACTCGGCAGTCGCCAGCGGTTCGCCGGCATTGCGCCATTCAACGAGGCGATAACGTTCGGTGCGGATAGCACGGCCGAGGCGGCGGCGAGGGTAGCAGTGAAAAGCATGATCGCGCACGCGGGCCTTTGGATTTTTCAAAACCGGCACGAGGTTCTGCCCGTCGATGGATTGTGGTCCGACCGGAGCGGGCAGTCCGGCCAGTGCAGCAAGCGTGGGATACAGGTCCACCGTCTCGGTGGGTTGACGAGTCACGCTGCCGGGCCGGGCGACACCGGGTGCCACGACGAGGATGGGGATGCGGTTGGCCTGTTCGTAGTTCGTGTGTTTGGTCCAGATGCTGAGATCGCCAAGGTGCCATCCGTGATCGCCCCACAGGACGACGATGGTGTTTTGCTCGAGGCCCAATCGCTTCAGCGCGGCGGTCACGCGACCGATCTGCGCATCGACGTAAGCCGTGCTGGCGTAGTAGCCGTGGATCAACTCCCGCGTCAGCGCCTCGCCCACCTGCCCGTCCACCGGCACGGGTGTGTACGCGGAAATTTCCCCCGCCCGTTTCAGGGCCACCGCCGGGGCGTCCTTGGGAAAGGTCTTGATGGTGGGCATCGGCAGCTTGGCGAGATCAAACAGATCCCAGTATTTTTTCGGCGCAGAAAACGGCAGATGCGGCCGCACGAAACCGGCCGTGATAAAGAACGGCGTCCCATCCTTGACCCGCCGCGCCTTGGCGGCTTCCAGCCGGCGAATGGTCTCAGCTGCCACCCGACCATCGGCGTAATCGTCATTCTTGGCCACCGGCGCCTCAAACGCCGCCCCGCGCGGCAGAGACCGGATGGCGCCCAGTTTTTGATTGGTAAACAGCGCTTCCTCGCGCGTGAGCTGGCCGCCCGCCGTGCTCTTGGGATCCAAATACTCAATCACCTTGTCGTGAAAATGCGGGATGCTGAACGACTTCGGATCGCCTAGGTTGCCGTGCCCGATGTGAAACACCTTGCCCAGCGATTCGGTGCGGTAACCGTGCCGGGCAAAATACTGCGGCATTGTCACCGCGTTCGGCAGCACCTGCCGCAGTTGACTGCCCAGACCGTACAGGCCGGTGGAAGTCGAATGCGCCCCGAGCATCAGCGTGAATCGCGACGGCGCGCACACGGCCTGGTTGCAGTACGCCAAGTCAAACCGCATCCCGCGCGCCGCCAGCGCATCCATTGCCGGCGTGATCGCGTGCCGGTCGCCGTAGCAACCCATCGCCGGCTTCAGGTCATCCACCAGCAGCAACAGCACATTCGGTTTCTCCGCGCGCGCCAGCGGCATCAACCACAGCAACAACGCCGCCATCCAAATCCGTTTCAAAAATAAATCCGTGCTCATCCGAGTTTTTCCTGTCCCTTATTTCAAAATCCGTACCGTGATCGCGCCCAACCGCCATTGGCCCGCGGCTTCCACGCCGTGATGCGGCTTGCTATCCAACCGCAGCACCTGTCCGGCGCGCAACACGCCCAGATCACTGATCACGCCGTGCTGGGTTTTCTCATCGTTATCGGCGTCCACACAATAAATCGCCAGCGGCGCCGCCTTGCCCATCTGATAAAACCCGCCGCACACGCCATTGCCGGCGACGATGGCGACCGATTCCACGATCACATCGCGATCAAACTGAATCCGCAATGCCTGCCCGTCATCCACCTGCAAGACCTGGCCACCGCCCAGACCGAGCCCGCGGAAGTTGGTGGAAAATTTCCCGCCATGTTCCCCGGCCAACGTCAGGCGCAGGCCCGTGCCCTGATCGACCGCCGTTTTTCCGCGTGCCGACGCCAGATGAAACGCCTTGGCCAAAGCCCCGGCTTCCCCGCCCTCTTCCGAGCGCCAATCAAACGTCGCCCGTACGGGCGCGACGTCCGCCAACCGCGTAGCCACACGCCGATAGCGTAGGGCAGTTTGAGTCAGTTTGCGAATCAGGTGCTGATGCTTGGGATCGTGGATAAGGTTGCGTTCCTCTTTCGGATCCGCCGCCAAATCGAAGAGTTCCACCGGCTGCGCTATGCCTTCGCGCAACAGGCTGGCGTCGAAAAATAGTTTCCAATTCTCCACGCGCATAGCCGCTGCTGCGGGATCGGCCTTCGCTTCCTTATGATCATTGAAAAACAGCGGCGGCCGATTTCGAAGAGTCTTACCTCGCAAGGCCAGCAGCACGCTCACACTATCCTCCCCTCCCTTGGCGCCAGAGGCTAGATCCGGCAGAGCGGCCCCGGCCATTTCCGCGAACGTGGCGTACATATCCGTGAGGCCGATAATCGAATCATTGGATTGCCCCGGCGTATCGGCCCGACCATCGCCCACGCCACCGGCCGGCCACGCCGCAATGAACGGCACCCGATGCCCGCCCTCATAGCAGCTGCCTTTGTGACTGCGAAACGGCCCGGTGGCGATGTTGCTGTTTTTCTCAGCGCCATTGTCGCTGGTGAATATGACGAGCGTGTTCTCGATGAGTTTCCGGCCGGCGCGCCGTGGGTCCGGCGTGGCTTCCAGCCAATCGATCAAGCGCCCCAGCGCGACGTCGTTTTCGTAAATATAATCATGCCGCGCATCCATCGGCGCGCCATTCTTGGTCCGCGAGGCGCCAGCAACCGGTCGACCACCAATCGCCTTGTCTGGCGTGTAGGGACCGTGATTGGAGTTGGCCGGGTAATAGAGAAAAAACGGCTGGTCCTTGGTCTGCGCCCCGCCGACATGCGCGTTCAGAAATTCCATTGCATGATCGGAATGGCGGCTGCCCAACCGTGTGAGCACGTAGGCACCGTCGCCTTCGGCCACCAATTGCTTACCCTCTTTGGTGGCGCCCACGGCCTTGCGACCGTGCAGGTGCCCCGGTCCAATGGTCTGGTTAGGGCGATTGCGCTTGGCGGCATTTTGATGGTTGGCATCCGGTCCTGACGTGCCGTGCGAGCGAGAGGTGTACCAGGCAAAATCAAACCCGTGATCCAACGGCGTGGTGTGCAGCAGCTGCGTGAGATCGGCATCGGCCCAGCCCGCGGCCGGTTGCCCGTTGGACTGTCGATACCGCAGGCCCACATGCCATTTACCCACCATGCCCGTGCCGTACCCGGCTCCGCGCAGCATGCTCGCCAGCGTCGGCCGATCGGCTTCAATCAGAGGATCACCCTGCGCCCCGAAAAGCACCCACCATTTCATCCGGCTGCGCCATGGATAACGGCCGGTAAGTAGACCGTAGCGGGTGGGAGTGCAGCGCGATGACGGCGTGTGCGCGTCGGTAAAGCGCACGCCGAGGCGCGCGAGTCGTTCCATCTGCGGCGTGTGCAGTTGCACCTCGGCGGCGTTACCGGTGAAATCCTGATACGCACTCGTGTCCCCCATGCCCATGTCATCGGCCATGAAAAAAATGATGTTGGGCTTCTCCGCCGCGGACAACGAAAACACCCCCAAACACAGGCTTAACAGGAAACGGGTCACGCGCCGAGATTGCCTGAAACTCAAAGCGGAGGCAACTCCACTCCGATTTGCTCGAAGATTCCGCGCGGCGCGCCTCCTGGAATTGGATCAGGTCGTATCTCCGTCAGTCCTCCCGAGCCTAAACGGTAAAAGAAATGGTGGGGTGGTATCTTTACCGATTTACCTGTTGCATCGATTGGCTCAAACCCCGGAAAAGACAACGTACCGGTGTGTTTACCTCCCTGTCTCCAAAATACTGCAAAAGAACCATCCTCTAGGAGTTCAGCCTGATCGTGATCGTAATTCCAATCCGGAAAACCAAGATAGAGCGCAGATAGAAAATCGAGAATCATAGGCTTACCCATCGTTCTAAAAGGGGTGACAAACTGCACACTTTCAGAAAGAGATGATCCAATCATTTCTAGATCACGGGCCTTAAGCCCATCCATATACCGAAGCAAGGCAGCGGGAACAGACGCGTTCATTTCACATCTGAATCAGAGTAGACGAATTCAATCTGACTCCAGTAAGCAGCTTCGTTGAACCACCCGGTCGCCCGGTTATGCAACTCGATGGCTACCGATTTGCCGGCGTATTTCGTTAGATCAATTCGTATATGCTGCCACTTCGTTTCCTCTATATCTTTATTGAGCGCGTGGTTCCCATTGATCATAACCACAAGCTTCCAGTTGCCTTTCGAATGATTGGTCACCTCTAAATCAAGCATGGTTTTCTTTCCTACCGGCACCTCGATCTTTCGCGAAAGCACGCAAGGAACGGTTTGGCTAAGCGGATGGGTAAGCAGCACCTTTTTGCGTCCATCCCATTGCGTACGCAACCCGGGCTTCATGGCCGGACCGCCCCAGTCACGGACCTTCCAACCGGGCGCGAAAGTCGCGACATCGGCAGCTAAATTCGATCCTACATTTGAGGTGGGCTTGGCATTGATGACCCGCGCTCCCTTTGCCGGCTTCGAGGTTTCGGTTTTCGGATAAGGCATTTTGGCATCCACTTCATCACGCCAGTCATGAAACATCTTCAGGAGCTTCGCAGTGATATCCGGTTTGGACTCGGAGAGATCGTTCTGCTCGCCAATGTCCTTTTCCAGATCGAAGAGCTGTACGCTCCCGTTTTCGTAGTATTCGAGCAACTTGTACTTCCCCAACCGTATCGCCCCCCCGGGGCTTTGGTACCCGTGGTTGCTGTAATGGGGAAAGTGCCAGTAGATGGCACCCCGGTCATGGGTCTTGCCCCGGAGGGCGGGCAGGAAGCTGACTCCGTCGACGTGCTGCTTGGGTAAGGTGGGCAAGCCCATCATCTCGAGCAAAGTCGGGTAGTAATCGGTTCCCGTGACCAAGGCGCGCGAAGTGGTATTGGGCTTAATATGGCCAGGCCAATGAACGACCAAAGGCACGCGTATTCCACCCTCGTAGTTCCAGCCCTTAGCTCCCCGCAAGGGAAGGTTGGAGGACGCAAAGCGGCTGTCCAGAGAGTTCCTCGGATGATTGATTCCGCGGTACTGGTTCGATGCGGACATGCCTCCGTTATCTGCCGTAAAAATAACGATAGTGTTCTTTTCCAGTCCGAGTTCCTCCAACTTCGCTCGGATGCGGGCTAGGCTTTCATCCGTTGCCTCAAGCATGCCGGCAAACTCAACGTTGTCCTGCTTTTGTTTCACCCACCAGACGCGCGCATCCTGATGTGCCTGTAGATCGTCATTCTCCGCTAGTTCTTTAAGTTCTTCCTTCGTGAGTGGAGACCCGTCCGGATTGGATTCAAGAATGAAGTCCGGTCCTTCCCGTGCCGGCATCGCCGCGAGCTTCTTTCGATATTTTTCCACCAAATCCGGCCGTCCCTGGATCGGGTCGTGCACTGCGAAGTGTTCGAGATGCACGAAGAAGGGCTTGTCCTTGTTGCGCTCAATGAAATCCAACGCCGCGTCGGTCAGTTTGTCCGTGTAGTAGTCGCCTTTTTTTGCCGGGAGCTTCTCATTGTAAGCACCGCCAAAAGGATAGTGGTAGGAACGCACCCACCCCGTGATCTCCTCGTCGAAACCATAAGCCTTCGGATCCACCCTCAGGTGTGCCTTACCGTAGTTCGCGGTGGCGTAGCCATGGCGCTTGAGTGTCTCGGCTAAAGTGACCTCCTCGTCCGGCAAAGCGGTGAGCTTCTCCCCGTGATGCAGTAGCTCGTAATCCCGCTCGGGGCGTCCTCCCAACCACTCCGTCAAATTGATACGGGCCGGGTACTTGCCCGTCAGGATACTGGCCCGACTGGGCGAGCAGACATGACAGGTCGAGTAGGCGTTGTCGAATAGGATGCCTTCCTTCGCCAACTGATCGATGGCGGGAGTTTCATGGAACTGACTGCCATAACAACCAACGTCCCGCTGCCCCAGATCATCGACGAGAAAGAATACGACGTTGGGTTTCCGTTTTTTCTCCGCGCCGAAGGTGAAGTTTCCCGGCAGTAAGGTTATAAGAATGGATGCAACTATCAGCGCTGAATATTTCATATTTATCTTATCTAATTTTTGGATTCGCCATTTGTTGATGGCAACCATTTGGAAAGTTTAGTTTTTTGCGGCGAGTACTTAGGGATGAAGGCGAGATTTGTCCATTCATTCGGATCGCGTTCGTGATCATAGAGTTCCTGACCTCCGTCGCGATACCGGATATAGCGCCAGCGTTCGGTTTGTACGGCATGATTGTTCAATCCGTAGGTAATCACTGCCGGACGCTCCCATTTCACTTCTGGATTCTGCAAGAGGGGTTTAAGGCTTTGACCATCCAAACCTTCTCGTTTGGGTAGCCCGCAAAGGTCGATAAGCGTGGGATAAATATCGATCAGGCTGACCGGCCGATGGCATAGTTTATCTTTCGCCACGCCTTCAGGGTTGCGAGCGACCTTAAGGGGAGCTGAAAAAATAAGGGGCGTCCGCGTGGAAACGTCCCACAAGGCATGCTTACGCCAATGTTCCTTTTCACCCAAATGCCAACCGTGATCTCCCCACAAGACGACAATCGTATTGTCGGCATGCCCACTGCGATCCAGAGCATCGAGCACGCGGCCTATCTGGGCATCGGCAAAGCTGATGGTGGCGAGATAGGCTTGAACCGCTTTGCCCCATTGCTTGTTCGCGGTCACATTTGCATGATCCCCGGCCGGCTTTACAGCAAAGTTCCTCTCACCAGAAGGATCGTAGACTTCCTTGGCCAGCTTTTTGCCGAAGGCGGGAATGTCGTCCAGATCCCCGTTCTTTATTGGAGGCAGCTTAATCTCACCAAGCGGATGCATGTCGAAATATTTCTGAGGAACGCTCCATGCCAAATGTGGCTTTGTCAGTCCGTAAGCTAGAAAAAAAGGTTTTTTCTGAGGCTTTTTCAGCTCAGTAATTATCCATTTGGCATTTATGCCATCTAACATCTCATCATCACTGCAGGCAAGAGCACCCCAAGGAACCCACGCAGAATTTGGCAAACTGCTATCGCGTTTGACGCGGTGTTTATTCGAGCCAGAAGATTTAAAAAAGATATCCCAAGAGTCCATGTCATAAGCAGAAATTCCATGGAAAATCTTTCCAGCGCCTCGAACCGAATATCCTGATGCTCGAAAGTGCTGCATCAGGGTAACGGCATCCGGGAGCTTCTGCCGCAGCTTCTCTCCATTACCGTATACGCCTGAATTATACGGGGCCACTCCTGTCAAAAGACTAATTCGAGAAGGATTGCAGAGTGGTGCTGAGCAGTGCGCACGGGTAAAGGAAATCCCGTTCTTTGCCAGACGATCGATGTTGGGAGTCTTAGCATTCGGGTGACCACTTAAGTGCCCGACCCAGTCGCGCAAATCGTCAACCGCGATGAACAATACGTTGGGGGATTGAGCCACACCCCAGGAAACCAACAGAAAAAAGCTTATGAAAATTGGATTCAAATGACGGTTAACTTGGACTCTTATTTTCGTGTTACGTAGACATAGTAGGCACTAAGCATGATTCCATCCCTTCCCTTGAACCAGGTGTGCAGAGCGGTTGGCCCTTTCTTCAGGGTCATGGTGAAGGTTACACCTTTGTCTTTTGGATTTACTGTCTTGGTCAGTCCCTCGAACTGGTAGGACTTCTTTTCGGAAATCTTCAAGTGGTTGTGTCCGCTCATAAAGAGCATAGCTTGATTTATAGGCAAAGCCGTTCCGCTACCG
>JAYOSV010000016.1:29420-68831 GCA_038139415.1 Verrucomicrobiales bacterium
AAAGTCCCGCTGATTGTTCCGTCGGCTTCCTTGGGCCAGCGCCTTAGTTCGATCTCGTACTCACCTGCTCTCGCAACGTCGATCAACCAATAGCCGTTCTTCAATACGCCCCGACGGATTTGCCCCTGCTGATCGACGAATACGTCAAGCCACTCGGTGGCGGACAGTTTGGTCGGGTTCTCATGCTCCGTTCCGATGATGGCAGCCCGCTGTTCCTCGTTCGCCAAGTGCTTGACCCCGTCCCACCACGAATAGAGGCGCTTGCGCATTTTGGCCACCACTTCGGGATGCTTCCCGATAACGTTCTTCTTTTGCAGGGGATCGGAAGCCAGATCGTACAGTTCGCGGTCCTCGAGCAGCCGCCAGCGTTTCCACAAAACAGCAGCTTGATCGGCCCGCATTTGGGTCTGTGAGTGCGGGGAAGGGTAATTCGAGAACCCGGGCATCCGACTGTAATTGATGACGAGGATCCGATCTTCGGAAACCTTCGTTTTCCCCTTAAGAATCGGAGCCAGGCTCATGCCGTCGAAGGCGGTCTTTTTTCTGGGCTTGATTTGGCAAAGATCCAGCAAGGTGGGAAGGACGTCCTGAACCTGGGTCAGGCCACCGACGGCACGAGGCTTTCCAAGCCCGCCTTTGGGCCAACGGATAAAGCAGGGCACGCGGTGGCCGCCCTCCCAGATCTCGGTTTTCTTACCTCGCATTCCGGCATTAAAATACTGGGGCCCAAGCAAGCTTCCGTTGTCCGTCTTGAAGATCAGTATGGTGTCGTCCGCCAAACCCTCGTCGTCGAGGAACTTCATGAGCTTACCCATATTCCAATCGATGTTGCGGATCATCCCAAGGTAAAGGCTGAGCCGATTTTTCAGGCCACCGTTCAAATGGTCGAACTTGGGATCGGCGAGAACTTCAGCAATCGCCTTGCGGTCCTCATCCTTGGGCCAGAAGGGACCATGTGGAGTATTGGTGGCAAGATAGCACAAGAAAGGTTTTTTCTTTTGAACCGATTCGCGAATGAAGCGCTTCGCCTCGTTGAAAAAGACATCGGCGCAATAGCCCTTGAATTGTTTTTCCTTCCCGTTATGCATGTAAACATCATCAAAGTAATCGTTCCCCCAATAAGCGGGAACGGAAGGGATGGATGAGGATGGATACCAGACGCTCTCCTGAAACCCGCGATCCTGCGGACGGTAGGGATAGTTGGCCCCCAGATGCCATTTACCAAATACTCCGGTCGAATAACCCGCGTCTCCAAAATAATTTGCCATAGTTGGGTTTTCGGGCCGTAACAAGGCGCGGCCGCTACTGACGTTGACGGCTCCGTTGCGGGCGGCATCCATACCCGTTAACAATTGCCCACGCGTCGGCGTACACATGGGCGAAACGTGATAATCTACCAACCGCAGGCTTTGTCCGTGGAGCCGGTCTAGGTTGGGCGTTTGCAGAATTGGATTTCCGTGAACAGACAACTCCGGATAACCCTGATCATCGGTCATCACGATAATCACGTTGGGCGGTTGCGCTGTGACAACTATGCCCGCCATTAGGGTCACCAAGATACTACAATATAG
Source organism: Verrucomicrobiales bacterium (assembly GCA_038139415.1). Classification (GTDB taxonomy): domain Bacteria; phylum Verrucomicrobiota; class Verrucomicrobiia; order Limisphaerales; family UBA1100; genus UBA1100. The sequence goes on from JAYOSV010000016.1 coordinate 30,992, forward strand.
GAAAAAACGTTTCATAAGGCGTTAAGGTTTTGGATCGACCTGCCAGTTTTTATTTCGACGCAAACCATAATATGGGTAGTGATCCCACGGGGCATCCAAGCCTAATGCACGAGGGTCCTTGGTGCGCACAAGATGCTCCTGCAATTGTGAAGCTAATTTCTTTTGGATAGCTGCGTACTTTGGATTTTCAGAGAGATTAACCAACTGCCCTGGATCCTCGGTCACATGATACAGTTCTTCAGCCGGTCTTTTGGAGAAGGCTAAATCATAGAAGCGCTTGAAACCGGCCTTATTTGCATTGTCCATGAGCAAGGTTTTAGTCGGCGAGGTGTCCACCTCACCAAAGGGAATGTACCGGGCACAAAACTCGCGATCGGGATTGCCCGCTGGCCAGCGCGTGGGTTCAAGGTTGCGGATATAAAGATAGTCCTGCGTGCGAATGGCCCGAGAGGGATATCCCTTCCCGCCCTTGCGACAACCGTCGTGGCGTTCCATCGCGATATAGGCGCTATCGCGTTTGGTCGTGGCTTTGTTTTTTAGCACACCCATCAAACTGTTGGCGGTCATCATCGTTGGCACCTTCACATCTGCAGCCTGCAAAAATGTCGGCGCTATATCGCTCAAGTTGATAAGTCCCTCGAATACCCGGCCCGCCTTTACAATCCCGTTCGGCCATCGGATTGCCAAGGGCACGTGGGCGCCGGCATCGTACAGGCTTGCCTTTGCTCGGGGAAACGGCATGCCGTGATCGCTGGTGATAACCACGATGGTGTTATCCAGCTGCCCGGCCTTTTCCAAAGTCGCCATGGCCCGGACGATCATCTGATCGAAGTGCTCAATCTCCACATAGTAATCGAGTAAATCACTCCGCACCACCGGGTGATCGGGAAACATCGGCGGCACGATGACCTTGGCGGAATCCTTGCCAGATTTCTTTCCCGCACCGGCTTCAAAGCCCCGATGCGGCTCATGAGTGCCCAGCCAAAAACAAAACGGCTGCCCCTCGTTCACCTGATCGAGAAACTCCTCAAAGTTGGAGGCGTAATCCCGGTTGGACATGCTCCGATAAGGCGGCTTGAGGTGGCGCTTGTTGAACTCCTGCCCCGCCGGATTCTCCTCACGACCGCCAGCCGCGAGCCGCCCCGGACTCCATCCCTTGCCAGTAAATCCAGTGGCGTACCCCGCGCCCTTCAGCAACTCGGCGTAGGTCAGAAATTTTTTTGGCAACGTGCTATGAATATTCCCCGCCTCTTCCAGCCGCCAAATCGGTTGTCCGGTGAGGATAGCGCTACGGGAGGGCCCGCAGGTTGGGGCATCACAAAAGGCACGGGTGAAACGAATGCCCTCACGCGCCACTCGGTCAAAGGCCGGAGTTTGGATCACAGGATCCCCGTTAGCTCCAGTATGAGCATAGGACTGATCATCTGAAATGCAAAAAAGTATATTGGGCACCTCGGCATAAAGAGCCGGTATCGCAAATATTAAAAAAAGCATATTCCGAAATATGTTCATGTTTTACTAATCTAAGTTGGCAAGCATTTCTTCTTTGGTTGGAGTCTTTGAGGAAACCCCGTCCTTAGGAATCTTAACCTTAGCGGTCCAAAGGATGGCATTAAGCATCAACTTTCGGTTGTCATCATGCTGCCAATTCATGTGGACGTGCCCTCCGGTAAAACCGAAGCCACGACCGCCGTTGGAACGCTCGTAGGCCCAAGCGACGTGTTGACTTTCTCCGGCGGCAACCGCTTTACGAACTGCAGGATTACCACTACGCGCACCATCAGAGCGCTTGAGCGTCGAGGCCGGCGGGACATCGGTAAGGATCGGCGTCACACCCTTGAGATCTTTCACAAAACGCATGTGATAATACCATTCGTCATTGGCACTATACGGTTTAACTCCGCTCCAGATCTCGTGCTTCTGCGCTTTAAACTTCGGCACCCAGTGCGGGTTTACGCTCCAGTTCAAATCACAAAACCCGCCCATCCATTCGAGGAACTTATCGCCCGGGTCACCCTTGATCGCCTCGGTCGCCCAATGAATCATCACCACGCCCTGACCCTTTTTCATCAGCGCATCGAATTCCTTGAGCTTTGGATTCAGCACATGCCCACCGTGGCCCGTGCAAAAAATCACAATGGTCGCCGCATCCTCCAGTACGGATTCATCCTTCGGATAACCCACATCCTTGAGCACCACCGCCTCCACCGGCAGTCCGGATTCGTTCAACGCCTTGGCCAGCAGCATGTTCCCCGCCCGATGTTCATGCGACAACCGTCCATGACTCGGCTTGCCCGAGATAAACACCACCTTGGCCTTATCGGCCGCTTCCATTGCTACCTCGGACATTAAGCCGACCAGCACACATAGATTCAGAATTAGTTTTTTCATTGGTAAATTAGTCCACCTTCCATGGCCAAGGTTTCACGCGGGCGCGCACAGCCCACTGCTCCCACTTCTCGGCGAGGGCTTTGACGCGGCCAGGATGTTGCTTGGCTAGATCGTTTTGTTCGCTACGATCTATCTCCATGTCGTAGAGCTGCCATGGATGCAGCTTGGCGTCGCGACCGGAATCACCGTAGCGCACGAGCTTCCATTTGCCATCGCGCACCGCGCCGTTCAGGTGATGATCAAAATAGAGCGCGTCTTTGCGCACCAAGTCGCCGCCGCGAAAGGCCGGCAGAAGGCTAACGCCTTCGAGCGGCTGGATATCGTGTTCGCCAAAATTGCGCGGATGCTTCACGCCGGCGGCATCCAGACAGGTGGACATCAAATCGATGAGATGCCCCGGCTGACGTTCGATGCGCCCGTTGTTCTCGGGATCAATACCCTTGGGCCAGGATACGATGAACGGCGAGGAAATGCCGCCTTCGTGCGCAAAATGTTTGTACTCACGGAACGGCGTGTTCGACACATTCGCCCAGCCTCGGCCAACACCGGTGAACGTGTCTTCAGGACCAGCCATGGCGTCGGGGCCGTTCTTCACGGGACGACCATCACGCGTCTGCATCGGCGGCCAAATCTTGGTTTGGAAACCGTCCTTGCCCAGCGGTTTGTAATCCGTGCGGTACGGTTTATTCGGTTTGTACCGGCCAAAACCCTCGGCGCAGGCGCCGTTGTCCTGCAGATACATAATCAGCGTGTTGTCGAGCGTGCCCTGCCGCTCGAACTCCGCCACAATCCGGCCGATGCCGCGGTCCATGTTGTCGACCATCGCCGCGTACACTTCCATGTTGCGGATGTCCCATTCCTTGTTGGGCGCCTTCTCCCAGTCATCAGATTGCGGCGACAGCTTCAGGTCCTTGCGAATCAACCCCAGCTCCTTCAGCCGTGCAAACCGCGCGGCGCGGATCTTTTGAAAGCCGCCGTCGTATACGCCCTTGTAGCGCGCGATATCTTCCGGCAAGGCATGCATCGGCCAATGCGCCGTGGTATAGGACACGTAGAGAAACACCGGTTTGTCCGGTGACTCTTTCGCGTGCTCCTGCAAAAAAGTCACCGCATTGTCGCTGATCGCGTCGGTGTAATAATAAGTCTTCGGCTGATACTTCTCATCGTTCACCGGAGTGATGAACTGATTCTCGCGACACAACGTCGCTGGATCAAAAAAGCTGCCTGCGCCAATGATCGTCCCATAAAATTTTTCAAAGCCCCGCTGCAACGGCCAGTTATCCTTCGGTCCCTGCGGCCGCGTATGCTTGGTCACATGCCATTTACCACTCATGTACCGACGATACCCACCCGTGCCCAGTGCCTCAGCAATGGTTACCACATCACGCCCCAACTCACCGCGATATCCCGGCAGCTTGTTATCGCCGGTCATCAACCCGATGCCCGCCTGATGCTGATACATGCCTGTGAGCAAAGACGCCCTCGTTGGACAACAGCGTGAGGTATTGTAAAACTGCGTGAATCGCAGCCCGTTCGCCGCCAGCTTGTCGAGAACCGGCGTCTTGATCTCGCTACCATAACACCCAATATCTGAAAACCCCATGTCATCAGCCATGATGATCACGATATTAGGCTGTTTTGGCTTGGCTGCTGAAAGTGTTTGGGCGAACCCCCACGCCACCGTGAGGCAAAGAAATAGGTAACGCATTTCGCAAGTCTCTCGCCGCAGCAAGCTCAGGTCAAGCCGTCCTGCATCCGCGCATACAGCCTAGCCACCTCCGCATCGCACTTCGCGCAAGAACTGCTTCTGGTGGATTTTTAACTGCAAGTATCAACATGAAATTTGTAAAAATAATCTCCCCAAAACCAACGGGCTTGCGTTTGATAGTTACTTATTGCAAATTACTTGCGTTAGCGTCGCACTTTATGCTGTGTTTGGTGCCACACGAGCCAATAGATGACGTTTTCTAATAAACCCAAAACACCTCTCAAACCATCATCAGACAAGCTAGAGGTGGTAGTGGTAGCCGGCTTGGAGAGTGCGGGGAAGAGCAGCCTACTGTCGGCATTGACCGGTCGCGTTGCCGAGTCCGCAGCCATGACAGGTACGACTCTTTACTGCGAACATTACACGGATGCGTCGTGGGAGTGGGTGGACACCCCCGGCTTGATGACTGGGTCTGATGCCTTAGCATTAAAAGAAGCCCTGCCCTCAATAGAATCGACCGAAACAGTGCTGCTTGTGTTGCGTGCACACCGGGCTGCCGAGGAACTGACATCTTTGCTCCCTATCCTCAATTCGCAAAAAGTGGCTGTCGCTTTAACCTTCCGAGATCGACTGGCTTTCGAGAATGATAAGGAAAAGCAAAAGGCAATCGCATCATGGAGCGACAAGCTTGGAGTGCCTGTTACGCTATTGGATGGACGATCTCCGGATGCTAGGGAGCTTGCCGATGTGCGCACTTCAGTGATGCAGGCAAAACCGATGAACCCCATAAGCGGGGACGAATTACCCGCTTTTAGGGAAAAGCAGCGGTGGTCAGGGGAACAAACTTTGGAAAAGGTGCTGGGCTATGCTCCGTTAGGAATACTTTTACTGTTTGTTCCAGCTTGGATATCGGTCACACAGGCTAACACAATGGCAAATCACCTATACGATCCAGTTGAGTCGCTAATGGGACCTTTGGTTGGTTGGTTCAACACGCTTCCTGAGCCGCTCGCAGCCACAATGGGAGGAGACTACGGAGTATTTGCAATGTTCCCCTTTCTACTCCTATACGCACTGCCAACGATCCTGATATTTACCGGATTAATTGCCATCTATAAAAGTACGGGGCTAGTGGACCGACTTTCTTACGGCGTGCATAGATGGCTGAAGCCATTTGGACTTGGGGGGCGCGATCTTGTGCGAGTAGTAATGGGGTTTGGCTGTAATGTACCAGCGGTTGTCGCAACACGGTCCTGTTCGGGTTGTTCGCGAGGTGCTTGCGTATCAGCTATATGCTTTGGCTCCGCCTGCTCCTATCAGCTACCAGCTACATTGGCGGTATTTGCGGCAGCGGGATTTGCGTGGTTGGCTGCTTGGTATCTTGCCATTCTGGCCATCACGTCGCTGGTTTATCTGCGATTAACCGCGCCCAATGAGCTTAGGCATGCACGAAACGAAATGCTACTTTCAGAATTGGGCCAATTGCAGTTACCAGATTGGCAGATGGTTAACCGAGACATCATCCAAACTATTCGGGAATTCTTGGTGATAGCCCTCCCAATATTTGTAGGAATCTGCATCGTTGCCGGATTGCTGCAGTGGTCCGGAGTACTTAACTCGTTGACACGCTTATTGGCGCCGGTGATGGCAATTTTTAACCTGCCCGCCGAATCTGCATTGGCGGTTGTCCTTGGGTCTGTTCGCAAAGATGGCCTGGCAATCGGGTTGCTCAATGGCGATATGGAGTCGCTCAAAGTTCCTTTAGATACATCTGTTCATGTCCTGACAGCAGTTTATCTCGCTGGGGTTCTGTTGCCGTGCCTCGTCACGGTTTTGACGGTTACCAAGGAAATGGGGACTCAATTTGCAATGAAGATGGTCGGGCGGCAGGCCGGTTTTGCCGCAGCCTTTGCGGTTTGCATCGCGTGGATCGGCACGCTTATTTTTTCAATCATAAACTAACCGTTTTACCACATGGAAAAAAAAGAGAATAATCTACCCGTTACTGTTTTATCCGGCTTTCTCGGGGCGGGAAAGACCACTTTGCTCAACCACGTCCTTCATAATCGTGAGGGGCGCAAAGTAGCTGTCATTGTAAATGACATGAGCGAAGTGAATATAGACGCTGCCCTCGTTAAGGGGGGTGGCGCAGCACTCAACCGCTCGGAGGAAAAACTCATCGAGATGTCCAACGGCTGCATCTGCTGCACACTACGTGAAGACCTGCTCCTCGAAGTAGCCGGATTGGCCCGAGAAGGTCGATTCGATCAACTCGTTATTGAGAGTACGGGAATCTCTGAGCCGCTGCCTGTCGCCGAGACATTCACCTTTGCCGATGAAGAGGGGCGTAGCTTGAACGATCTCGCCCGCCTCGACACGATGGTCACAGTAGTAGACGCATTCAATTTTATACGTGACTTTAGTTCGGCTGATTCATTGATAGATCGTCAGCAATCGCGCGACGATGAAGATGACCGTTGTGTGGTTGATTTACTGGTGGATCAGATCGAGTTTGCCGACGTCATTATCCTAAACAAAACCGACCTGGTCACTCGCGAACAACTCGACCTAGTAACCGGTGTTATAAAAGGCCTGAACCCGCAGGCAAAACTGTTAGAGGGCCAGTTTGGAAAAGTCCCGCTCACTGAGGTACTCAACACAAAACGGTTTAGCATGGAAAAGGCACAAGAGGCCCCGGGCTGGCTTAAGGAACTGCGCGGTGAGCATACCCCTGAGACGGAGGAATACGGGATCAGCAGTTTTGTCTACCGGGCGCGGCGACCGTTTCATCCGGAACGGTTCATGGCAGCCTTGTGCACAGAATGGCCCGGAGTGCTTCGGAGCAAGGGGTTCTTTTGGCTGGCAACGCGGATGGAATGGGCGGGAAATTACTCCCAAGCAGGCGCGGCTTGCCGCACTGAGGCTGCGGGCTTTTGGTGGGCGGCAATGGATCATCGCGATTGGCCGGATGATAAGGAAGAGTGTGATGAAATCATGAAGCTCTGGAAAAAACCATATGGCGACCGACGTCAGGAGATCGTCATCATCGGGCAGGACATGGACCGAGAAAAGGTGGCATCGAAGTTTGATGCTTGCCTACTCACCGACGAGGAAATGGCGCTTGAACCGGAGATGTGGCGCGCGAAGTTCCATGACCCCTTCCCCGTATGGAGAGAGGCAACAGAAGAGGAACACCCCATGGGAATGGAGAAAACAATGATTAGAGAGTAATCATCGCCGATTACTTCGCTGAAATAGTTCTAGAGATATAACACGTTATGACTGAATCAAAGCCACCGAAAGGTATCCTAATAAAGCCGCGAGAATGGTTTCGCACGGCGGGGTTGACCAGCGGTGCGTATTTTTTTTCAGGGGCGGCGTGTCCCTGCTGTGGCTCCACTTGCCCAGTCGGCTTTAGTGGAGCGCTTCTTGTGGGAAACGCGGTGGCATTACTGCAACGTGTTTGGCTCAAGCTACGAACAAGCGTGAGCGCAAAACTCCAACAATGGCAGTCCCTTCCCAAAAACACTTAAGGAATTGAATATGACAACTACACCGCCACCTGTGCCGAAATCAAACCCTCTTGCAGGGCAACGGATAGCGATTCTATCCTGCATCCATGGAAATATGGCTGCACTGGAAGCTGTATGGGACGACTTAAATGCACAAGATGTAGACAGCGTATATTGCCTGGGAGATCTTGTTGGTTATGGTCCGTTTCCAAATGAAGTAATTAAGTTTGTCCAAGACCAAGACATTCCCTCCGTCCTTGGATGCTGGGATGAGGGAATCGGAATGGAACGCGAAGACTGCGGATGCAAATTCATTACTGAAGAAGACGCGGAACATGGACATGCTGCCTTCGAATGGACGCGGTCGGAAATTACGGAGTCGAATAGGAAGTTCCTCTCTGAACTCTACTTTGGCCAGCGGATAACGGATACAACTGCAGGTTCGCTCCTATTGGTCCATGGCAGCCCGCGGAGCACCGGCGAGTACCTTATGGAATCTACGCATGATCTTATCCTGTTCGAACGTGCGGCTGCAGGTGACTGCGATATACTGATCTGTGGGCATACACACGTACCGTTTGTGCGCCAGATTGAGGGAACGATGCGTGTGACAGCTGAACAGGGCGTAAAAGATGCCATTCAGAAAGATCTGGGCATATTAAAGGGTGCCGCGCCACGAGAGGTTCGCCTGAAACCCAAGCTTCTCATCAATGCGGGCAGTGTAGGCGAGCCACGTCATGGTGGAATTGAGGCCACCTACGTCATCTTTAATACCGAAACAAAAGCGGTGGAGATTCGTCAAGTGCCTTACGATGTGAAAGCAACTGTAAAGGCTCTTAGGAAATCTGGACTGCCAGAGGCATTCGCTACCCGCCTTGAACTAGGTGAGGAACTCGCGAACAAGAGCAAGGACATTACCTGCGCCTGCTAAACCTTCGTGGTGTTTATTGTTGTAGACGATCTCAATGACCGAATCATCGTATTGCGCCATAACTGCAGACTTTAGCGCGCACCGTGGCGATCAGTGATGTGGACGGTGGGGATTTGCAGGAACGCGCACGAAGTCTGAAACGCCCCTCCATCACGAGGCCCATTTGAAAGGCGTCCAGCCCGAGGTTGTTGCGGATTTCCTTTTCCGCAACGCCAAGGCTGTTACGGCAGACGTAGGCGATGGTAGCAGCACCACCGAGCCACAGCAGCACCGTGTAGCGAGCCCAAGTGGGTTTGGCCGGCTTTTCTTCATCCGCGCGGGACTAGGCGATGATCTCCCGGATCACATGCCCGAAGTCCATTTCGAGACGTTTGTGCGCCGGGATCTCCATGCGCTCGGATTCGAGGCCGAGCTGGTGCAGGAGCGTGGCGTGGATGTCGGTGACATAGTGGGGGTGTTCCTCGGTGTGAAATCCAATCTCGTCCGTGGTGCCATGAGCAATGCCGCCGCGGATGCCGCCGCCGGCCATCCAGACGCTGAACCCATAGGGATGATGGTCGCGGCCGTTGTTGCTCTGCGAACCGGGCGTACGGCCGAATTCGGTGGCAAAGACCACAAGCGTTTCGTCGAGCAAGCCGCGGGACTTGAGGTCTTTCAACAAGCCAGCCACCGGTCGATCCACTTGCATGGCGAGCTGGGAATGCTTGGCCTTGAGATTGGAGTGCTGATCCCACGCGCCCGCGGCCCCGGCACCGTGCATGATCTGAATGAATCGCACGCCGCGTTCCACAAACCGCCGCGCCGCCAGCAGTTGCTGACCGAAGGGACGCGTTTCGTTTTGATCAAAGCCGTACAGCTTCTTGGTGGCCTCGGTTTCGGCATCGAAATTCACCACACCGGGCACGGAAGTCTGCATACGATACGCCAGTTCGTAGGCCTTGATGCGTGCCTCGAGCTTGGCGTCATTCGGATAGCGTGTGCGGCTCAAGCGGTTCAGTCGATTGACCAAGCCGAAGCCGAGCCGTTGCTCCTCGCCGGTGAGATCGCCCTCAGGTTTGGCGTAGTCCAGCGGATTGCGCGGATCGATCTTCAGCTTCACCTCATCATACGCCGGCCCAAGGTAATGGCCGTCGCTCCGGTCAAAATGCCGCGGGCCCATCCCGATGAATTGCGGGAGGTTTTCGTTCAACGTGCCGAGGCCCCAGTTCATCCACGCGCCGATGGTCGGCACACGCGGATCAAGCATGTGCCGGCCGGAATGAAACTGCACCTGCGCGCCGTGGTTGTCGTCGGTCGTCCACATCGAACGCACCACCGCAATGTCGTCGATGCAGCTGGCGATATTCGGGAACCAATCGCTCACCTCAATGCCGCTTTGGCCGTGTTTGCGGAAGCCCACCTGCAGCGGATACAGCTTGTTGCGTTGCTGGCCGTTGGCATCGTTCACCACCACCACGCGCACCTTCTTCAACCGATCACGATCCTGCACATACTTGAACTGCGTCTCGCCGATCGATTTGCCGGCCAGCTGATTGAGCATCGGCTTCGGATCAAAACTCTCCATGTGGCTCACGCCACCGCGCATGAAGAGCCAAATCACACTCTTCGCCTTGGGCGCAAAATGCGGCAGGCCGTTTACACCACTATCCCCACCGCGCAACATCGAGTCCAGCGCCAGACTACCAAAGCACAGTCCGGTGCGGCCCAGAAACATTCTGCGGTTGAGATCCATCATTTAGCGGATTGAAACAAAATCGTTGTGATTCAGCAACGCATGAACAAGTCCGCGGCGGGCGCGTTGTACGGGATTTGCTTTGTTTGCCGCGCGGGCAGCCTCTTCCAATTCGGCGAGCGAAGTCACACAGGCTTCCCGCTCGGTAGCATCCGGCCGGCGGCCCAAGAGCCATTCGAAGGCGATATCGATAAACTCAGCATCCTCAATCTTCCCGGCAATCGCCCCGGCCATTTCGATGGCGAGTTTGCTATTGGAGAGCGCGAGCGCCTGTTGGGGCACGATGCTCTCGGTGCGGCGATAACAGTTCAGGTGATCGGCGTCGTTGAACATTTTCAGCAGCTTATCCTGCTGATCGCGCGAGTGCTTGAAGTACAAACTGCGGCGGCGCACGGCATCGCCGGGATTGAGCGACGGCCCACCGCGCTGGAGATCGAGCGCGCCGGCGAGATACAGCAGGCTGTCGCGCACCACCTGCGCCTCCATGCGGCGGGCGTTCATGCGCCAGTAAAAATGATTGTTCGGATCGGCGGCCAAAGTGTTCGCATCCGCGCCCGCGGTGCTGCTGCTCAGGCGGTAGGTGCGCGAGGTTGTGATCTGGCGATGCAACCGACGGAAGCTCCAGCCGTGCTCCATGAAATCCGCGGCGAGATGATCGAGCAGTTGCTGCTGCACCGGCGGCTTAGCGCGCAGGCCGAAGTCATCCATCGTCTCCACCAGCGGCTCGCCGAAATGCCGCAACCACACGTGGTTTACCGCCACGCGCGCGGTGAGCGGGTTCTTGGGCGAAGTGATCCATTGCGCCAAGGCCGTGCGGCGGCCCGTGCTGGTGGCGGGATAGACGGCGGGATATTGGCTCTCCTTATGCGCGGGCGTTTCCAGCGCTTTCTTGGCGGCGCGCAACGGCGTGAAGGCACCCTTCCCTTGCGCCACCGCCGCCAGTTGTTTTTCGGCATTGGAAATTTTCGTGCGGGCGGCATTCAGCTTTTTGCCGTCCTTGGCAAAGGCTTTCAGTTCATACTCGCCCGCCGCCTTGGCGGATTCGGCGGCGCGTTGAGCGGCCAGTTGGCTGGCTTTTTGAAAGGCATCTTCATCGCCGCGGGCGCGTTCGGCGGCGAACATCGCCTCCAAGGATGCCACCTTGGCCTCGGCGGCAGCGAGCTTGGCCGCAACAATCTCCACCGAGCTGGCGGGTTTCGCATCCGGCGCGCTATTCTTGGACTCGGCCAGTTTCACCTTCACCGGCAGTGAACGGATTTGGATATCATCAAACGCCACCGTCGCGTCGAAGCCGGACAACTCCAGTCGGCCATCCGGACGGCGATCGGGCAGCGTGTAAGCGATCTGAAATTTGTCATTCAGCCAGACATTCACCAGCCGATCGCGCACCGCTAGGCGCAGCGTGTAGGATTTGCCGACCGTGATGGGCTGAGCCACGAGGCCGTCGGGCGGGTAAGTGCTCGTGCCGCCGCGCGTGTAGGCGACGTGCAGCTTGGGCCCGGGCGCGTGGGCACTGGTGTACACATAGTTCGCGTACTTGCGATCGGCGGAGACATCGAAGCGGAAGGTCACCGACTTGTACAGCGCCCCGCCGGTGTGCGTGTAGCGGCAGATTAGTTCAAAATCGCGCGGCAGCTTTGGCCGCAAGACCAGTCGCTCGGTCTCGCGCGTGGCGGTGGTTTGATGCGCGGCGCCGTCCTTGAATGTCCAGCCCTTGCCGATCACCTCCCAGAGTTTGGCGTTCAGTTTGCTGAAATCATCTTTCACCGCGAACTCCGGTGTGGGCGCAGGCGGCTTGGGTTTTGGCTTCGGCTGTTCCTTCGGTTGGCTTGCGGCTTGCGCGCGAGTCTCGGCCAATTCCTTTTGTGCGGCCGCCACCGCGGACCGGGCGGCGGCGAGGTGATCGCTGCGCACATATTCGCGCGCGGCGGGGGCGTAGGCGTACACCGGCAAATTCACCGTTTTGATCTCCGGCGCGAAACTGGCCAACACCGCGGGCACGCCGGCGTGCATCACGCGTGTGGTGTCGGGGCTCTTGGGATCACCGCGCAAATGGAGGTGCGTTTTGATCTCGAGATGATTATCGAATACTCGCGGTAACCCATCCTTTTCAAAATCGGTCACGCCGGGCACGGGATCGAGTCGCACCTGATGCGGCTCGAAGATGGCGCGGAAGCGATAGTAATCCTCGTGCGTGATGGGATCGTACTTGTGATCGTGACACTTGGCGCAGTTGAGCGTGAGACCAACGAATGCCTTGCCGGTATGCTCGATGGTGGCGTCGAGCCAGGTGGTGCGGTTGAAGAGATAATAATTGCGCGCGAGAAAACCCGTGGCGCGCAGGGCATCCGGATCAGTCGGCGCCAGTTCATCCGCGGCGAGCATTTCCTGAATCATCCGGTCAAACCGCTTGTCGTCGTTGAGGGATTCGACGATCCAATCGCGCCAACGCCAAATGTGCTTCTGGCTGTTGCGCAGTTGCGCGCCGAGGCCGTACCAATCGGTGTAGCGCCAGACATCCATCCAGTGCCGCGCCCAGCGTTCGCCGTGATGCGGGCTCTTGAGCAGTTCATCGACAATCACCTCCCAAGGCCGCGTGTCCACCAACTGCTCACGCGTGGGTGGAAGCCCGACGAGATCGAGGTACAAACGGCGCAACAGGATCGTCCGTTCCGCCGGTGGTTGCGCCTCGAGCCCACGCGATTGCCGGCGACCCTCCAGCAACACATCAATCACATTGCCAGCATCGTCCGGCAACGACACGCGTTTGGGCACCTGAAACGCCCAGTGATTTCGTGGATCCGCCTCGGCAAGTTCATTCGCCGGCATCGGTGCGCCGGCAGCGATCCATTCCCGAATGGCCGCAATCTCCGCTGGCTTCAAGGGCGCGCCTTCCGGCGGCATGCGTTCCTCCGCGTCATGGGTCGTCAACCGCGCCAGCAATTCACTCTCCGCCGGCTTACCGAGCACCACCACGGCCTCGCCCTTCGCGCCCTTGCGGATGTTCGCCGCCGTATCCACGCGCAACCCGGCCTTCTGCTTGAGCGCCCCGTGACACGCATAACACCGCGCCTTCAAGACCGGCTTGATGTGGTGCAAATAATCGGCGGCCAATCCGGCCATACTGAGGCCGGTCATGCACGCAATGAATAGAAAGAGCTTCACTCGAGTGAAATTCTACGCCACCGGCTCGGAAGCGCAATGGCTTAACGCCAAATTAACGACTAAAAAACGAAGCCGAGGCTGAACTTGAAGACGTCGCCATTACCGTGATCCAGCACGCCTTGGCGATCGTGGAAATCGTGTTTCCACTCGATCCGAAAGTGCGCTATGTCGTTGATATTCCAGTACAGCGCCGGGCCGGCCAACAACGTTTCTGAACCATCATCCTCGTAGTGAAAATCCGTCTCCCACATGAGTGCCGCGTTGGTGCCCCACGCATTGAAGTTGTAGCCGAGATCGAGCGTGGACCAGGATTCGAAGGGTTCGTTTCCGTGATACACCCAACCACTGGTGCTAACGTGCACGTAAAATTTAGCGGTCTCGTATTCATATCCCAAGCCGAGACCGTTGCCCCATTCGTTGTCGTAAATCTCATAATCATCCGTGCCCGAAAACGGCACGCGCAACATCGGTTTGAAGGTCCACGACCCGCTTTTGCCGTCGAGATTGAAATATTTTTTCAACGGCAACGCCAGTGTGGCATCGCCGATGCCATTATCGTGCTCAATGCGCTTCCCTCCGGAGCCATCAGGCATCTCCCGCCGGGCGTCGAGCACATAAGGCAGCTTGGCCGTAAGGCGGATAGATTTGTCCCAAGTGTAGACGGATTGGAAATGTAGCAGGTACACATCCTCGGTATAACCCGGATGCAGGGCGCGGCTGCCAAGCAACAGATCGCTCTCGTGTCGGTACTCTTCGATGAACTGATATCCCCAGCCGTCATCCCAGCGGGGCATCATGTTCATGATCGGTTCATCAGCCGATAGGGAAGCCATCAGGAACCATACCGACGACGCCATCAATATGATACGCCTCATTCAGCCACCTTTAGAAAGGGGTAGGATTTCAATTCATCCTTTTGTATTGAAAACCATTCCACGGCCACGTAACCAGCATTATCGATCTCCTGTTCAATCTGGGTCCAGTTGGGACTAGTGCCATCCTTGAGTGCCACAGTAAGCAGTTGATTGTTACAGTCCATTTCGATACCCCGCTTAAAACGGCTACCATCCACGAAATCCAATTTACTGAGCTTCACACGGATACCTATCGCACACGAGGGGCATGTCATGCCTTTCACATACAACAGGGCCGCCTGCTTCTGAACCTGCAGTTTGCCAATTGCCACCTTAGCACGGACATCGCGGCTCACTTCAGGCACGCCGTCCGCAGCACTCACAAAACCAGTGTGTAACACAAAAAAACCTATTATTATTTTTGATATTTTACTTAAATTCTTCATTATATAATCCTTTCAAAACTTAATTGCAATAAATACCAAGACACAATTTGTGCCTTGTTACGAACGTGAATGAGAGCCTGTTAAGGTTCCCTTACAGAAGAATTGACGGAGAACGCCCGAAAAGTGCGTTTCGATTTTTGAAATGCCAAGATGCTAGATCTGGAGGAGAACGATCCGCAATGAGCCTCGTCGTGTTTGAGGAGTCAGAAGCTAAATAGACCCCTGAACCCTCGCAATTTGATGAAATTTTTTCGGAACACAGAAATCTCCCTGAAGCAAAAGTAAGAATGCCTTCCACTTCGATAGAGCAAATTCCGCAATCCCGTAATGGATCATGGTTTTGCGGGTATTCATCCACTTCCGCACAACATGCATCTGATTCCGTATTTGGAACAATCTCTACAAGAAGGCTATGGTTGGTTGCTGAAAACCAAGCAACCAAAATTAAACCAGCTATAAAGTTCGATACAAACCGCACGTGTTCAAATTAGCGTGGAACCAATTCTTGTCAACTCCGAGGTTTTTCCCGCCAAGAACGTGGTGGTTTTATTTATCTAAATCGTTATTTCGAATAGCCGCGAGCTTGACAGTCATTTGCTTTCGAAAACGATCGAGAGTCTGAGCATGAGCCGGCTTTCCGGCGAGGTTGGTGTATTGGTGCGGATCGGTTTTGATGTGGAACAACTCCATCCCGTTCTGCCCCTGTTCGCCGTACTGGATGAACGCCCAGTCATCTTCTCGCAATAAAAAGCCCTTCCTCATCGGGGCCACGGAGAAGGCAGCCTTACGGACAGTGTGATGAGGCTCATCGAGCATACGGGATATGTCTTTGCCTTGTAAACGCGGTTGAGCAGGCAACCCGCACAGGGCGGCGAGGGTCGGATAAAGATCGAGCAATTCGGTGAGCGAATGACACACTGCCGGCTGCTTACCGGGCACACTAATGATCAATGGCACCTGCGAAGATTCATCGAGCAAACTCACCTTCGCCCAGAAATCATGTTCGCCCAGATGAAAGCCATGGTCGCTGGTGAAGATGACGATGGTGTTGTCTTCCTGACCGGACGCCTTTAGCGCCGCCATCACTTTGCCTACCTGCGCGTCCACAAACGCAACCGAAGCGTAATAGCCACCGACCGCCTTTTTCTGTTTCCGGATATCCATCTTCATGTTCAGGCTGGTGCAATAATTGATACCTGGCTTGGGAATATCGTCCCAGTCGCCCTCGATCTTGGGCGGCAGTTTCATTTTAGAGTACGGCAGAAACGGTTCGTAATATTTCTTCGGCGCTACAAACGGCACGTGCGGCCGCACAAAACCGACCCCAAGGAAAAACGGTTTGCCCTGCTTAGAAAATTTACCGATCAACTCCGCCGCCTTCACCGCCGTCTTGCCATCCGAATGCACAAGATCATCACCCTCGGCTTCCACCACCACAAACGTGTTGCCGCCCACCACCGGCCGTTTGCCATCCGGATTGCCCTGCAACGTCTCACCCTTGCCCGTCGCACGCCATTCCGGGCCTGGGCTGTTATAGCGTTCGTGCCATGAGGCAGCATCATCCGCGCCATGCCCGCCCTGCTCGATTCCGCCGGGCACGCCCATATGATATATCTTACTAACCCGCGCGGCGTGATAGCCATGGTTCATGAAATACTGACTCCACGTGGCGCGATCACCGATCTGTGGCCGCGGACTCTTGTAACCCAACACCCCCGTGGCATGCGGATAATATCCGCTCATGAACGACGCCCGCGACGGCCCGCAGTAGGTGCCCTGACAATACGCCCGCGTAAAGCGCGTGCCCTGCGCCGCAATGGCATCAATATTTGGTGTTTTGCAAATTTTATTTCCATAGCAAGACAACGCCGTAGAGGTGAGGTCATCGGAGATGATGAACAGCACGTTATACTTTTTCGCCGGATCCGCAGCCCTCAAAACAGAAAGGGATAGGACTGTAACGAGAACAGAGATAATACGCGATTGCATCGCCGTAGTCTGCGGCGATGACCAATGGTTGGCAATTCAGAAGCCGCACAAAAAGCAACCTTGCTCGTTCAGCACAAAAATCAAACAATACCACCGTGTTCCAACGATTTCTTATCTTGAGCGTGGGCATTGCAACCCTGAGCCTGTCGGCCGCAGAACGCGTGCAATCAGGCGTGTTGGCGGCTTACGATTTCACCTCAACCGAAGGTGCTGTGGTGAAGGACCGCTCCGGCGTGGTACCGGCGTTGGACCTGCGAATTGATCGGCCCGGCAATGTGCGGCGGCAGGCGGGCTCCGTGGAGATCCGTAACACGGTGGCCATTCGTTCGGACAAGCCGCCCACAAAAATTCTGAACGCCGTCAAGCGTTCCAACGCCCTAACCGTGGAGGTTTGGTTTCAACCGACCAACCTCACGCAGGAAGGTCCGGCGCGGCTCTTCACCATTTCCGGCGACACTTCCAATCGCAACCTGACACTCGGGCAGGAAGGGCCCGCGTTGCAGGCGCGTCTGCGCACCACACGCACGAGCAACAATGGCATGCCCGCCATCGAGACCGGGCGCCTGCTCAAGACCGCCCTCACTCACGCTGTGTACACACGCGATGCCGCCGGTAAAGCGCGGCTGTTTGTCAACGGCCGGCTCGCCAGGGAACAATCCACGCCGGGAACCATCGGTAATTGGAACAGCAATTATCGGCTGGCACTGGGCAATGAATTTTCCGGTGACCGCGCCTGGCGCGGCACGCTGCATTGGGTGGCCGTGTACGGACGCAGCCTCAGCGCGGCCGAGGTGAACCAGAACTTCAAGGCCGGTGCCACGGCCCGAGTGGACCCCGCAGCGCAAAGGATCGCAGCCAATGAAACGCTATTTGAAACTAAGATCGCACCGCTGCTCGCCAAGCATTGCCTCGAATGTCACGACCCCGCCACGGCCAAGGGCGATCTCGACTTGTCCCGCAAGCTCACCGCCATTGCCGAGCCGGACATGATCGTGCCCGGCCAGCCAGCGAAGAGCCTTGTGTGGGAGAGCGTGGTCAAGAACGAGATGCCCAAGAAACGCCCGCCGTTGTCGGCCGCTGAGAAGGCGCTGCTCCAGCAATGGATCGAGGACGGCGCGCGCTGGACGCTCGAGCGCATTGATCCGGCCGTTTACGCGCACGGCGAACAGGCCGGCCTGAACTGGATCCGCCGCCTGACCGTAGCCGAGTACATCGCCACCGTGCGTGCGGCCACGGGCGTGGACATCGCCGCGGACGCCCGCGCCCTGCTGCCGGCCGACCTGCGCGCGGACGGATTTTCCAACACCGCCTACAACCTGAACGTCGACCTCAAACACATCAATGCCTACGCGCAATTAGCCGACCGCATTGTCGCACGGATGGATGTGAGACCCTTCGCGCGGCGCTTTGGCGGCAACGGAAGTTTTACGGACAAAAACATGCGCGCCTTCATCGACCGGCTCGGGCGATGGATACTGCGCGGGCCACTGGAGGAGCGCGAGGTGGATCTCTTTCGCGGCATCACCACCTCGCTGGTGGCTAACGGCGGCACCTACGAAGAAGCCGTCGGACTGGTGCTCGAGGCCATGCTCCAGTCGCCCCGGTTTATTTATCGCATGGAAAACCAACAGGCCGGTGGGCGTGTGAGTGATGCGGAGCTGGCCGTGCGACTGAGCTTCCTACTGTGGGGTGCGCCGCCTGATGAGGCGTTGAATGCCGCGGCGGACAAGGGCCAGCTGGGAAATGCCTCGCAACTACGCGCGCAGGTGGAACGGATGCTCAAGGATCCGCGCGCGGTGGAGCGCTCCGTGCAGTTCGCCAGTGAATGGCTGAACCTCGGCTCTCTCGCGAACCTGCGGCCGGATAAACACCATTTCCCCAACTGGAACCCCGCTCTTGCCGGCGATATGCGCACGGAGACGATTGCCTTCTTCAAGGAGATTGTCTGGAAACAAAACCGGCCGTTGTCCAATCTGTTGAACGCGCAATTCACGCATCTCACGCCGCGTCTGGCCAAGCACTACGGACTGCCGGCCATCGCGAAGGGCGAAGGGCCGCAGCGTTATGATCTTACGAAGGTTCCCGCGCGCGGCGGCTTGCTCACGCAGGGCAGCATTCTCACGCGCGGCGGCGACGATGCCTCGATGGTCACGCGCGGCTTGTTTGTGATGCATGATCTGCTGCGCGGTGTGGTGAAGGATCCGCCGCCCTGCGTCGACACCACTCCGGTGGCCAGTCAGCCGGGTCTCAGCCAGCGCAGCATCGCCGAGAAACGCATCGCCAACGCTAATTGCGGGGGTTGCCACAGCAAGTTCGAACCGCTCGCCTTCGGCCTCGAACGCTTCGACGGGCTCGGCTCTTATTTCGAAAAGGACAACCACGGCAATCGCCTTCGCGAGGACGGGCAAATCCTGTTTCCCGGCGAAGCTAAGCCGATTGCTTATCGTACGTCCGGCGAATTGATGAACCACCTCGCCGCCAGCGATCGCGTGCGCCAGAGTATCACGTGGAAGCTCACGCAATACGCTCTCGGCCGGCCGCTGGGTGCGAGCGATGCCCGCGCCGTGCAGGCCATTCATCAAGCCGGCTGGCAAAACACCGGCACTTATGCCAACCTGATCAAGGCAATTGCCTTGAGCGATTTGTTTCAGACCCAACCGTCGGAGGATAATCCATGAAAAATCACCTGAACCGCCGCGCCCTCTTGCAGGGACTGGGAACCGTCAGCATCGGATTGCCGTTACTGGAGGAAATGATCACCGCCAACGCGCTCGGCGCGGCCAAGGCCAAGGTGCCCGTACGCGCATTCAACGTGTTCTTCGGCCTCGGCATTCCCGCGCCGTTGCAGAACGAAGGCTTTAACGATGTGCTGGAACCGCTTCAGCCGCTCAGCAAGAAGCTGCTTATCATGCGCAATGTGGATCACGTGCGCTGCGATGTGCGCGGCATCAACGCCCACTTTGACGGCGCCACCGCGTCGTTCACCGCTGTGCCCGCCGGCGGCGAGGCCAAGGCGGGCGGGCCGTCCATCGATCAGGTGATCCGCCACGCGCATCATCCGCAGGGACTTCCCTCGGGCATGGTGCCTACGCTGGTTGCCGGCACCTTTTTCCGGCGCAGCCGCGTGGGACGTTATCATCACAGTTACACACTCGACGGCACCGTGGCCGCGCGCATGCAGGAAAAGCCGCGCGACCTCTTCGACCGCGTGTTTGGTACACTGACCAATGCCGATGACGCCGATGCTCGCGCGCAACGCCTCAAGCGCAGCGTGCTCGATTCAGTCGTGGACCAATACCGTTTTTACACCGGGCCCAACTCCCCGCTCGGTGCCGCCTCCAAGGGCCGTGTGAAGGATCATCTCGACCGCATTCGTGAGTTCGAACAACGCGCCTTTGCGTTGCCGCAGAAGAATGGCCCAGGCCCCGCCCTGCCTCCGCGCTCCGCCATCCCCCACGGTGGCCCGGCGGATCCCGGCGGTGAAGGCATCGACATCACGCTGGAGGAACTCACCATCGAATGGCGACTACTCGCCGATCTATACGCCCTGGCCATTGAGATGGATCGCGTACGATTCGGCTCACTCACCTTCCTCGCCGCCGGCGAACGCATTCGGCTCAAGGGCAAGTACGAGTACAACGGCCGCACGCGGTACGAGTTTGATGATGCCGCGGAACATCGCCGCAGCGGCTCCGGCGGTTGCAGTCACGAGTGGTGGCACAAATTTAACGAGAAGCGTGACAACAAACAGCTCCGAGCGCACGTGCACATGAAGATGAACGAGCTCGCCTATTTCATGAAGCGCCTCGACGCGACTCGGGAAGCCAATGGTCGCAGTATCCTGGAGAATTCGTTACTCACCATTTCCACCGAATCCGGCGACGGCCGCCACAACGATGTGAAGCGTGAACTCTCCGGCGTATTTCATGCCGTCACCGGCGCCAACGGCCGCTTTCAAACCGGTCAGATCATGGATGTGAAAGCTGAAGGCCTCGATGTATATAATACCATGTTAACTGCAATGAATGCCCAACTACATCTCGGCCCCAATAAACGAAAACACCAATCAATTGATAAGATCCGTGCATAAAAAAACTGCCGACAAAATGTCGGCAGCTAAAATAAGCTCTGGCAATTTAATCTAATTTCCGCCTCCAGCATCACCAATTTGTTGGGACAAGTAATTTTCGACACCAACCATTTTAATGAGGTCCAATTGAGCTTCGGCCCAGTCTATACTTTGTTCAGACTCTACGACCATACGCTCCATAAGTTCTCGACTTGAGTTGTCTTTCACATCCGCCGCCAACTTCACGGCCTCATTGTAAGTCGAGGCACCTTTAATCTCGAGTTCCATCCCATTTTCGATCATTGCCTGAGGTGTGTCCCCTACATTAATGACATCGTAACGAGAGATGGCCGGCACTCCATCCAGGAAAAGTATGCGATCAATTACTTCATCAGCATGCTTCATCTCCTCAATGGATTCCTTGTAGTAATAATCCGCCAGTTTTTTAAGCCCCCAATTACTAAGCATCTTGGAGTGGATGAAGTAGAGGTTTATTGCGGTTAACTCGATCGTTAAGCCCGCGTTCAAAGCTTCGATAACCTGATCATTTCCTTTCATGTCTATTTCCTTTTATTTTCAGATGGATAATGAGTGTGCTCTACACACATCCATTGAGAATAGCACAAACAAATGGGATGTAAAAAAATATGTTTGCTACCGAGACTCAATCCCAACGCTAAGGGCTATGCAGCCTGACAATTGCAGAGACTTCTAACGTATCCACAACCGGGACATAGAGCACAGGGACCACACTCGGCAGGAAAACCGGCGAGGATGCGCTGGATGCGACACTGGCAACTACCACAACCACTTCCCGCATTTGTTTGGCGAGTGACTTCGCAGATGGTCTGCGCATTTCCCTCGTTAATGGCCTCATGAATGGCCGACGCCTTCACCTGGAAACAATCACAAATTAGCAAATCCGCAGACTTCGACCGCTCCTGATCGGGTATTCCCACGATATTTTCCATCAGTTGAAGACGCACTTCATCATCTAAAAAGATATAAGGTGCAAGCAATTTTTGAGAATGAGTCACATTAGCAGCTCACAATTAAAACACTGAATTTATGGTGTTTTTTATGCTTTTGAGTTAGCGACGCTCGTTTTTGTGAATTTTTTGAAAGATTTCCTCGAGTCGTTTCGCGATACCCGGTTCGGCTTCAGCAAAATTTTCCTGCTCATCGCCATGTGTCTTAATGTTCGCTAGAAAGTATGGTTTCTCAAATGCCTTCCCGCGCGGTTGTTGGCGACCGCCAGAGCCGTTGCCGAGCACGAGTTTCCAGTCACCGTCACGGATAGCGAACATGCCGCTGGAGGAATGATGAATGACCGGCGGACGCGCGTAGCCCTTGGCTTTCCCGAGTAGGAGCGGCAGAAAACTATAGCTATCGGCCGCAGCACCCTTGGGAACCTTGGCGCCGGCAATGGCGGCAACGGTGGCAAAGAGATCAGTATGAGTGATCACTTGCGCACTCTCGCTACCGGCCTGCACCTTGCCGGGCCAGCGGGCAAAGAACGGCACGTGATGTCCGCCTTCCCAGATGTCCGCCTTGGTGCCACGCCACGGACCGTTGGCGGTGTGGCTCTTGGAATGGTACTGCTGCTTAGTCGGCGTCTTCACGTGATCATCCTCGTCATCCACACGATACATAAAAGATCCATTATCGCTGGTGAACATCACAAGCGTGTTATCGGCGAGCTTGGTTTCGTCCAGCGCCTTGAGCACCTGACCCACAGTGTCGTCCACGTTCATAACAAAATCGCCGTACGGCCCGAGGCCGGTTTTGCCGACAAACCGCGGATGCGGTGCCACCGGCTTGTGCGGCCCGGTGAGCGGCATGTAGAGGAAGAAGGGTTTATCGCCCTGGGCCATACGCTTAAGGAAAGCGGTCGTGCGGGCGCCCAGCACGTCGAGGCCTTCCTCGAATTTCAAATCCTCCGCGCGCGGTCCCGCCCGCACGAAGCCGGGAAAACTGATACCCGCTTGTTGCACGAGTTTGGCCGGCACAAAGCGGTCGTTTTCGATCCACAAATAAGGCGCCATGTCGAGCGAGGCGCTCACGCCAAAGTATTCGTTAAAACCGCGCGTGATCGGGCTATCGGCAATTGGCTTGGTGAAATCCACGTTGCCGTCACCATCCCAGCTGTCCTTAGCCGGCTTACCGCCAGCACGCCGAGTCATGTTCATACCCAAATGCCATTTACCGATCGCCGCCGTGTGATAGCCTGCCTGCTGCATAATGCTGCCCACCGTCGGCCGATCCTTTTCGATCAATGGCGCACTGTAGCCGCCGAGCACGCCGCGTTTGAGTGAGGATCGCCAGCAGTAACGGCCGGTAATCACCCCATAACGCGTGGGTGTGCAAACCCCCGAGGGACTATGCGCATCGGTAAACGTCATGCCCTCCTTCGCCAAGCGGTTGAGGTGCGGCGTGGGAATCTTGGATTTCGGATTTAGCGCCTGCACATCGCCGTAACCCATGTCATCAGCCAGAATAAAAATAATGTTGGGCGACGCAGCCGGCAATTGAACCGCCAGTAAAATAAATGCGATAAGAAGAATGCGTTTCATGAGAAGCCGAATCATCAGGCCTGCCGATGGTCGAGACAAGCAAAACAAAGGCAGCGGTTACCATTCCGCTTTGGCATTATTCGGCCGGTTCATTCTCCACCTAAAAAACTCTTTATAGACTCCCTGAACAATTCGGGCTCCAATAAAAAGGCATCATGTCCCTTTTGTGATTTCACCTCTACAAGCCTAGATTCAACGCCGGCCAATTTTAATTCTTCTGATAAATTTTTTTGTTCCTCGGGATAAAAACAAACATCAGAATCAATTGAAAATACCAAAAACCTTTGGTTAGAGCATCTGCCAAACATTTCGCTAATACTATCAGCACAACTGTCCTTTAATAGGTCGTAATTCAACCATCCCACCAGAAGAATCAGATAAGTATTTGCATCGAAACGTAGAGCAAACTTATCGCCATGATGCAGCATATAAGACTCAACAGAGTGTTGAAATTTGTAGCGAGAAGAGTCCCTTGATGGTTGGTTTAATTTCCCGGACGCACGACTTTTCATTGCTTCAAGTGACACATAAGTCTTATGTGCAATCATTCTGGCAAGGGATAAACCATTGATAGGGCCAGAATCGTGATAGTAATCTCCATCTAAGAATTGTGGATCCCTCTCTATTGCTTGAACCTGCTCTAAGTTTAAAACCCTTTGCAAAACAGTAGAATAAAAGCTTGTTGCAATCGGGCAAACTAAACGAACTTTATCAGGGTATCTTACCGATAAATTCAATGCCATCATCCCCCCCAATGATGCTCCAACTACGGCATGAAGTTTACTGATTCCTAAATGGGTAAGGAGCTCGACCTGAGTATCGACAATATCTGAAAAAGATACTGCTGGAAAGCTGGAACCATAAGGCTCACTCGTCGCCGGATCGAGTGACGAAGGCCCTGTAGTGCCATAGCACCCTCCTAAATAGTTGCAACAGATTACATGGAAATGATTGGTATCAATTACTTTACCGGGACCGATAAAATCATCCCACCAACCAGTATAGCATTCACTCTGCCAGAGATTTCCCGCCTCAGGCAGGGATGGGTTACTGCCTGCAGCGTGCTGACTTCCACTTAGAGCATGAAACACCAAGATCGAATTATCTCGTGCGGTATTTAGCTCACCATAAGTCTCATAAGCCAAGGTTACCTCACTTAAGGTTTCCCCACTTTCAAGCCTAACTGGATTGGAACGACTACCGTAGGAAAAAAACTTTGTCCTTACAGACTCCATTCTGAATAAATCTAGTCGGAAGTAGCTTTATCCAAAGCAACCTTTATATCTTCCAGAATATCATCGATATGCTCCAACCCAACCGACAACCGAATCAACTCCGGCTTAATTCCTCCAGCTATTTGAGATTCCTCGGAAAGCTGTGAATGCGTCGTCGAAGCAGGGTGTATCGCTAAACTTTTTGCATCACCCACATTTGCCAAATGTGAAAAAAGCTCCAGGCTTTCAATGAATTTTTGCCCGGCCTCCTTACCACCTTTGATGCCAAACACGACCATTGCCCCACCTTTACCTCCCAAATACTTCTCCACCATGGAGGCTTGGCCATCATTCATGCCTGGATAACGAACCCAATCGACTGATGATTGTTCATTGAGAAACTCTGCCACAGATCTAGCATTTTCACAGTGGCGTTCCATTCGAAGTGGAAGGGTTTCAATTCCCTGTAAAAAGGTCCAAGAGTTATCAGGTGTAGTACACGCCCCTAAATTCCGGAGAGGCACCACACGCATTCTCAAAATAAAAGCTATTGGCGATAACGGCCCCAAATCGTGAGCCCATCGAACACCATGATAGCTACTTTCAGGTTCATTCAACAGTGGAAACTTTTCCGACTGCCAGTCAAATTTCCCTGAATCAACCACGATCCCTCCGATTGCAGCACCATGACCTCCCAACCATTTTGTAAGTGAGTGAATTACAATATCAGCACCATGATCAATAGGGCGTTGCAAATAGGGCGTAGTAAAAGTGCTGTCGACCATTAGCGGCAAACCATGTTCATGAGCGATTTTGGAAATTGATTCTATATCAGCAATATCCAGCCCCGGATTACTAACCGTCTCGCAAAACAAAAGTTTAGTTTGGGGGGTAATTGCATCTGCAAAGTTTTGGGGATCATTAGAATCAACAAATTTAACCTTAATTCCAAACTGAGGTAAGATGTCATTAAACTGGGTATATGTTCCTCCGTAAAGATTGTTGGCAGATACGATTTCATCACCGGATTGACACAAGTTGATGATGGAATAAAAAATTGCACTGGTACCTGACGAAAGCGCAAGCGCTGCAGCTCCGTTATCTAATGCAGCGACTCTTTTTTCCAATACATCCTGCGTAGGATTCATGATCCTCGAATAAATGTTTCCTAATTCTTTTAGCGCAAAAAGATTAGCAGCATGCTCAGTATCCTTAAATACGAACGAACTCGTTCTATAGATAGGCACAGCACGCGAAAAAGTGGTTGGATCGGGTTCCTGCCCTCCATGTAAACAAAGTGTCTCAGTTTTCATTTTTAAAATGTGCTCGCGCGATTAATACACCAAGAAACGAACGGTAATGAAGGATTATCTTTGGATGCCGCTTAGTTTTACTCAACAAAGCCCTAAGACAACACGGTTACTCGGATGCTGCGCTCTTACTTATACCATTAGCGCTTGAATCGGATGTACTTCTTCCACACCCGTTAACCGCTGATCAAGACCTTGAAATGGGAAAGTGAATCGTGAGTGATCAATACCCATACGATCGAGGATAGTAGCGTTCAACTCATTGAGGTGCACGGGATCGTGGGTGATGTTGTAGCTAAAATCATCGGTGGCACCGTGAGTGATCCCGGTCTTGATACCAGCACCGGCAACCCACATGCAGAAATTACGCGGGTGATGGTCCCGCCCATAATTCTCGCGCGTGAGTTTACCCTGGCAGTACACAGTGCGACCGAATTCGCCACCGAAGACCACGAGCGTGTCATCCAGCAAACCGCGTTGCTTCAGATCTTTCATCAACGCAGCAGTGGGTTGATCAGTGTCCATGCACTGGTTCTTGATTTGCGCGGGTAACGAGCCGTGCTGATCCCAACCGCGATGGAGAATTTGCACCACGCGCACACCGCGCTCCATCAAACGCCGCGTGAGCAGCGCCGAATGGGCGTAGGTGCCGGGCTTGGTGACGTTCGGGCCGTACATTTCCAAAGTGGCCTTTCTCTCGCCGCTAAGATCGGTGAGGTCCGGCACGCTTGACTGCATGCGAAAGGCCATCTCGTATTGCGCAATGCGTGTTTGTGTTTCGGGATCGCCAAAGCGTTCGAAGGTCTTTTGGTTCAACTTACCGAGCGCATTCAGCATCGTGCGTCGGTCGCCGGGATTCACGCCGGGTGGATTCTTTACGTACAACACCGGATCGCCGCTGCCGCGCAGTTTCACGCCGTCGTACTTGGACGCCAGAAACCCGCTGGACCACATGCGCGTGAAAAGCGCCTGACTGGGATTCTTGACGGTGGGCGTAAACACCACGAACGCCGGTAGGTTTTGGCAGTCGCTGCCAAGCCCGTAGCTGAGCCAGGAACCGAGGCTGGGTTTGCCGGGCACCTCGCTGCCGGTCATCGCGAAAGTGCAGGCCGGGTCGTGGTTGATCGCCTCGGTATGCACGGAACGAATCATCGTGATGTCGTCCGCAATGGTTTTAATGTGCGGCAACAGCTCGCTCATCTCAATGCCCGACTGGCCGCACCGCTCGAACTTGAATTTACTCGGGGCCACCGGAAACCGCTTTTGGCCACTGGTCATCGTGGTGATGCGCTGGCCGTTGCGGATGGAGTCCGGCAGGTCCTGATCGAAATGATCGGTCAGTCGTGGTTTATGATCGAAGAGATCAATCTGCGACGGCGCACCATTCATGTGCAGGTAAATCAGCCGCTTAGCCTTGGGCGCAAAATGCGGCAGGTCGGGCAAGGCCGGATGCATGTCCTCACCGGCCTCGGCCCCGGTCTGGGCGCCCCACGCGCGTTGGCCAAGCATGGAGGCCAACGCGATGCCGCCCACCTTGAGGCCGGCGCCCTGGAAAAATTGCCGGCGGTTCTGCTGTTGGAAAAATTCGTTTACGGGATTCATGTCAGTTTTTGTTCACGACCTCGTCAAGGTTTAAAAGGAGATTAGCCACCAGCGTCCACGCGGCGAGATCCACAGGCGCGAGTTCGGGGTCGGCCTTGCTTTCACCAAAGGCAATGAGTTGCTTCGCCCCTTCGGCGTCCGTGGAAAAACGCGCGCGATGGCCAGCCAGCACATTTATGATGATCTGGGTCTCAGCTGCTTCCGGATGGCGCGCAGTCACCACGCGCCACGCCCAGCGGACACGCGTGTTGGCGTCTACACCGCCTTCCTTGAGAATGCGCTGGGCCAGATTGCGGGCGGCTTCCACATGCTGCACGTCGTTCATCAGTTGTAACGCCTGCATCGGCGTGTTGCTCCGACCGCGGGCGGCACAGCTTTGCTCGCGGTTCGGCCCATCGAAACTCGACATAAAGGGTGGCGGCGCGGTGCGCTTAAGGAAGGTGTACATGCTGCGGCGATAGAGATCGTCACCCGACCCCTGCTTGTAATTGCGCGTATTGCTACTAGCGAATCCGACCGGTTCCCAGATGTTAGGCGGTTGATACGGATTCACGCCGCGCCCGCCGAGCGTGGGCACCATCAATCCACTGAGGCTCAGCACCTGGTCGCGCAACACCTCGGCATCCAGCCGATAGCGCGGGCCACGGGCTAGAAGACGATTTTCCGGATCCTTCTCCAGCAACGCCGGGGTGACGGCGGAGCTTTGGCGATAGGCGTGGCTGGTGAGCAGGCGCTTAATCAGCCGCTGCATGTCCCAGCCGTCTTCAACGAACCGCACGGCCAACCAGTCAAGCAGCTCGGGATGGCTCGGAAGATCGCCCTGCGTGCCGAAATCCGCGCTGGTTTTCACCAAGCCCGTGCCGAAGAACTGTTGCCACATGCGGTTGACCGCCACGCGCGCGGTGAGCGGATGCTGACCGCTGACCAGCCAGTTGGCGAAATCCAGGCGGTTGTAATCGCGCTCCTTCTGTTTGGCCGGCAAAGGCGGCAGGAAGCTCGGTACGTTGCGGCTGACCTTTTCGCCGGGCTGATTATACTGGCCGCGAATCATTACATAGCTTTGGCGTGGCTTGGGCAAGTCGGCCATCACGAAGGTGATCGCGGTGTTTTTGCTAATAACATCCATCTCGCCGTCGAGCTTCGTCTTCTCGGCCTTAAGATCGGCCAGCGCCTTGGGCGGCTGAGCGTACACGCGCTCAATCCACAGCACAAAAGCTTCCTTCTGCTCGGCGTCCGTCCACTTGTCCGGCGCCTTGCCACGCAGACGACGCCACACCGCATCCGGCAAATCCTTCTTGCGCACATTCTCCGGCTGCGCTTTCCAGACGGTAAACGAGAGCGCTGGATCCTTGCCCGGATCACTGGTCACCACGGCGCCGGATTTATCCCAATACGCCTTGCCGTCAAAATGGGTGTAGGCCCAACCGTTGATATTCGCGCCCGGCTTAAATCCAATTTGCTCGGCATCCACTTCCAAGCGAACCCATTTGCCGGTCTCAGGAAGATTGCCCATGCGGCGGCGACTTGCCGTGCCATCCTTGCCCCACGAGATTTTGTTTTCTCCCCAGTAAGCCCGCTGTTCCCAATTGCCGGAGTGAAACTGCAGCATGATCTGCTTGGGCGGATTAAGAGTGTCGAGGTACACGTGGGCAAACAGCTTCATGCCTTTCTCCACGACCAACGGCGGGTTGGCGCCGCCGATGACGAGCTGTTCTAGGCCATTGGCTTCCAGCACAAACGCCTTGCCACCGCTGAACACCGGCTCTGGCTTGCTCACGGTTTTCCACTCCTTGTTGCCCTGGCGCGCGGCCTTGGCGGGGAAACCGTCCTCAATCCAAACCGTTTCCCGCGAGGTCGGCTTGGGTGGCACATCGAGTTCTGCGGGATCAACGTACGCGACCTTGCCCGCCACCTCGCCAATGCGTTTCTCAACCGACTTAATCTGCTTCTCCAACGCCGCGAGCTTTTCCTTATCGCCCGGTCGCGGCACGCGCAGGATCGGGGGCGTGTCCTTTTTGTTGCCATCCATCGCCGGGTCGGCTGCGCTGTGGAAGAACGAGTACATCGAGTAAAATTCCTTCGTGGAAAGCGGGTCGAACTTGTGGTCGTGGCATACCGCGCAGCCCGCCGTGAGGCCCATCCAAACCTCCACCGCCGTCGAGGTGCGATCGACCGCGTACCGGTAAATCCATTCCTCACCGATACTACCGCCCTCGCTGGTGCTCACGTTGCAGCGGTTGAAGCCGGAGGCGATCCGTTGATCCATCGTCGGTTCTGGCAACAAATCCCCGGCCAACTGCCAGCGCGTGAATTCATCGAACTTGATGTTCTGATTGAACGCCCGCACCACCCAATCGCGGTACGGCCACATGGACCGCTCATTATCCAAGTGCAGCCCGTGCGTGTCTGCGTAGCGCGCGAGGTCCAGCCAATAGCGCGCCATGTGCTCGCCATACGCCGGTCGCTTCATCAAGCCGGCGATCAAACGCTCCAGTTTCTCGGGCGATTTATCCAGCAGAAAGCCATCCACCTCGGCGAGCGTCGGCGGCAGGCCTGTAAGATCCAGATACACGCGGCGCACCACCGTCTCCGGCTTGGCCAACGGCGCGGGCTTCAGACCTTCCCCGACGAGGCGTCGTTGCAGAAATGCATCAATCGGATTCGCCACCTCCTTGGCAGCCTTGGGCACGACCGGTTTCTTCGGCGCGATGAACGCCCAATGCTCCTCGTACTTAGCCCCCTGCTCGATCCACGCCTTGAGGATGGTCTTCTCCTCCGCGCTCAGGGTTTTCTTCGAGTCCGGCGGCGGCATTAGGTCATCGGCATCGTCCGTAATAATCCGCTGCCACGCCTCGCTCTCCTCAAGGTTGCCCGGCACAATCGCCGCCGCCCCATTCCTCGGTTTCAATGCGCTAGCCGCTTCATCCAACCGCAGCTTACCCTTTCGCGTCTCCGCATCCTGCCCGTGGCACGAGAAACAATTCGCCGCCAAAATTTTCCGCACATCACGGTTGTACTGCACCGTGTCCGCGGCAAACGACGCCAGCGGCAGGCCGGCCAGCAGAAAAATCGCCCATAAATTCATCCCCCAATCGTCCCGTACAGCACGGTTTCGGGCAAGGAAAACAGATGCGCGAACGCGCTACTTCTGAAACTCAATCCAGTTCAGGCCAAGCACGCCTTTGGTTTTGGCGATCACCCACACATCGGTGAGATCATTGGTCCTCAGCTTGGCGGGCAGTTCTACAAATTCACCGTCGCCGGTGGATTTCACTTTAACCGCGGCCAATAGCTTGCCCTTGGCCGATCCGGCGCGCAGCTCAAAGCGACCCGTTCCATCAATGCCGCCGGCGCGCACTAGGATTTTGGACACCTCGGCCAGATTCAGTTCGCGGAACAAAATCGCATCGCCATTTTGGAAATGGCCGATGATGCCCTTCTCGCCCTCGACCTGTTCCACGTATTGCATGCCGTAGTTGGCGTCGTAGAGCGCCGCCTTCTTGCGGCGCGAATGAAGCACGATTGTTTTCTCTCCGCGCAACGGCGGCATCCCTTCGGCGCCCGCATCGGTGTAGCCGGCAGTGAGCACAAGCACGCCCTCGTTCACGCGAATCTTCGGCTGCGCCGGCGCAGCGTACGTGCCGGTCAAACCGCGACGCGGCGTACTGGCTGTGTTGTCGTTCAGCGACAAAATCCAGTCCACCATCAAGCGCGTTTGCTCGAGTGTATGCTGCGGGTGCGGCGGCATCGGTTGCTGCCCCCACGCGCCCACGCCGCCCTTGAGCACCTTCTCGGCCAGGCGCGCAGCCGCACCCTCCTCATCAGCATATTTCTCGGCGACCAATTCGTAGGACGGCCCAGCCGAGGGCGCATCGGAAATGTGGCAGGCAAAGCAGGTGCTCTTGCGCATCAACGCCAAACCGGGCGTGGATAACTCGGTATCTTCATCAGTGAGATAACGTCGATTTCGAAACTCTCCCTGCAGGGCCACGAGGTTGCCGTCGATCGTTTTCGTTTCGGCATCAGATACCGCCAGTTTGTAGGCGAGCTTCTGCCGCCAGTCGAAAAACGAGCCGTGAGCTGGCGATTGAAACGTCACTTCAGGACGCGCGTTGCCAACATGGATCGTTTGTGTGGCCGTGCTCTTCGCTCCGTTGGGGTCGGTAACGGTCACTGAAACCTGATACACGCCGGGTTTCTTTATAGCATGATTCCAAGTAGGCCCTGTGCTGCCATCGCTCCATTTGTATTTCAATGCATCACCGTCCGGATCCGATGATTGCGCGGCGCTGATCGCCACTTTCAACGGCGCCTTGCCGGCCGAGACATCCGCCGCCAACATCGCCTTCGGAGCGCGATTACCGCGGCGGTACACGATGCGCGCGATGCGGCTGTCGGTGTTTTCCCACCATTTGTCGCCGTACTCGATGATGTATAACGCGCCGTCCGGGCCGAGTTTCATATCCACCGGCCGACGAAAATTCCAGTTGGGCAAAAACGGCGTGACCACCGGGCCGCCAGTGCCGAGCTTGGTCGTCTGAATCCAGTTGCGCATCCACTCGTAAATGAACAAGTGCCCGTCGAATTCCTTAGGCAGACGAATGGACGATTTGCTTTTCGGATCATACCGATACACCGGCCCAGCCATGATCGAGCGACCTCCCGAGCCGAGGCTGGGAAAGCGTTTGCTTTTCACGTTGCCGTACCAGATCAACGCCGGCTGCGCAGGCGGCAGTTTCTTGATGCCCGTGTTGTTCGGCGAATGATTCTCCGACGCTCCCGGCTTGAAGGTAGCCACTACCTTATTGTTTTCAAAATCATAAACCGGGTACGGCTCATTCGGGCCAATGAACAGTGGCCAGCCGAAGTTGCCTGCCTTGGGCGCGGCATTGATTTCATCATATCCGAGCGGATTAATCTTCAGCTCCGGAAATACATTCGGCCCCACATCGCCGAAGTACAGCGTGCCGTCGGAGTCATCGACTGTCATGCGAAACGGATTGCGCACACCCATCGCGTACACTTCCGGTCGACCCTGTTTTGGGTCGGCAAACAAATTCCCCTTCGGAATCGCGTACCCGCCCTCATCCTTCGGTTGGATGCGCAGAATCTTGCCGCGCAAATCCTGCGAGTTGCCTGCCGAACGCATGGCGTCCCAACTCTTTTTGCCCGGCCGATAATCGATCGGCAGCCCCGGCTTCCAGTGGCAGTTGTCGCCATTGCCAATGTACAGGTGGCCGCGGCCGTCCATGAACACCGCGCCGCCCATGTGAAAAATGTGTTCATCATCATACGGCCACTCGAGCAACACCTCCTCGCCCTTCACATCCATCACGTCTTCCTTCACCACAAAACGGCTCACGCGCATCGTGTCCTGTTTGGCCGAGGGACAATGCAGTGTGAAGAGATGGCCGTTCTTCAAGAAGTTCGGGCTCACCGCAAACCCCAGCAGACCCACCTCGCCCTTGGCATAAGTCGGCACACGACCCAACGTGGTCACCGCGCCGGTCTGGGCAGTCCAGCGTTTCACGCCACCGGCAAATTCCACAAACACAATGTCGCCATTGGCCAACACTTCAAACTGGATCGCATCGCGGCTGCTGCTCACCAGCACCTCACGCTCAAACCGGCTGGGATCGTACGTCTCCGCCGCCGCCGACAACGCCGGCAGTAAGGCGATCAGGGAAAGGACAATTCGTTTCATGATCATCAGGATAAAAAATTACACGGCGTCTTCGCCTTCAAAATTCGGGAACCGGCCGATCACCGGGTATTGTTCAATCTCCAGCACCGACCCGCTTACCGGTGCACTCTCCGGGCTCACCCAGTACACCGCGGCCGTCGCAATATCCTCCGGGCCCATCAATTTCCCAGAGGGCGCCGCGTGTTCCGGCAACTTGTCCGGCCAATTCTCCGGCAGACCGTCGGCGATTTTCACGTGATACTCATTCTCCGTCAGCGTCCAGCCGACATTGAGTTGATTGAATCGCACCTTGTGCCGCGCCTGCGAGTCGGCGAGATTGCGCGTCATCGTCATCAGCGCCCCCTTGCTCATCGAGTACGCCACTAGATTCTCCTGACCGCACCAGGCCAGAATGGAGCCGATATTCAGCACCGACCCCTCGCTCTTCTTAAGCGCTGGCAACAGCGCGCGGATAAGCAACAGTGGCGCACGCGCGTTTACCCCAATGATGTGATCGAAAAATTCCGCGTCCGTCTCCTCAATTTTATTGCGCGTCACCAGCCCCGCATTGTTCACCAACCCATCAATGCGCCCGTGCACCGCCAGCGCATCCTGGGCCAACTGCTCCGGATACGCCGAATCCCCGAGGTCGCCCTGACAAAACGCGGCGTTATCCGCGCCCAGTTCCTCGACCAGCGCCGCGCCGCGCTCAGCATTGCGTCCATGCAAAATCACCTTGGCCCCCTCTGCCACAAAACGCCGCGCCATGTGCTCGCCAATCCCGGTCGTACTGCCGGTCACCAAAATTATCCGATCCTTCAAACGCATGAGACGCGCGAATTACGGACGAACCCCAACCATTTGTCGAGCCTGCGGATTACTTCACCAAACCATCGGCTTCGAACTTTTCAGTGTCGTGGCCGGTCGTTGCTCTTTCCCCTGACGGTCCTCGTTGCCCAGCGTCGCTTCCGCCTGCGCAACCAATTCGCGCATCTTGGCCATCACCTTCGGGTTGGCAGCGGTCACATCCACTTTCTCCGCCAAATCCGTTTTCAAATCCACCAACTTTCCCGGCCGCCCACGGCCTTTTTGATTGGCAGTGGTCCAGTTGGGGAACGTGTTCGCCAAAGGCAAATGCCATTTCCAATCACCCCATCGCACCGCCTGCAACTGGCGACGACGGTAATAATAAAATACCTCATACGGCGAGGCCGCCCCTTTCGTGCCGGTGAGCAGCGGCGTGATGTCGTGTCCGTCAATCTTATTGACGGATAACAACCCATCGCTCAAGGCCGTGAAGGTCGGCAGGAAATCCATCGTGCTGGACAACTCATTGCACGTACTGCCGGCGGGAATGTGGCCGGGCCAGCGTGCGATCATCGGCACCCGCATTCCGCCCTCCATCGTACCGCCTTTCGCACCGGACAACGGCGCGTTGGAACCGCCGTTACGGCCGTTGGAGCCATTGTCCGAGGTGAAAATCACCAGCGTGTTCTTGTCCAAGCCGTGTTGTTTGAGCGCATCCAGAATCTTGCCGGTGGACCAATCAATCTCCTCCACCGAATCGCCGTACCGTCCATTGGCACTCTTGCCGTGAAACTCCTTCGAGGCAAAGAGCGGCAGATGCGGAAAGGTGTGCGGCAGATACAGAAAGAACGGCTTCGATTTATTGCTCTCAATAAACTGAATCGCCTCACTCGTGTAACGTTTTGTGAGCGTGGCCTGATTGGCCGGCGCCTCAATCACCTTTGTGTCCTGAACCAGTGGTAACGGTGGATCGCCTCGGCGCGCGCTGGCCATGTCGTTCGAAT
The DNA here is from genome assembly GCA_038139415.1 of Verrucomicrobiales bacterium. Lineage (GTDB taxonomy): Bacteria > Verrucomicrobiota > Verrucomicrobiia > Limisphaerales > UBA1100 > UBA1100. Next base: position 65,982 of record JAYOSV010000016.1, read on the forward strand.
ACGGAATGCCATAGTACTCATCAAACCCGTGCGCAGTTGGCAGATGTGGCGGCTGATCGCCCAAATGCCATTTGCCGATACACGCCGTCGCGTAGCCCTTGGCCTTGAGTATTTCAGGCAAAGTCCATTCATCGGCATGCATCCCACGTCGACTCCGCGGGATCAATACCCAGTGCCCGGTGAAATCCTCATGCATCCCCACGCGCCGCGCGTAGCAGCCAGTCAACAGGCTCGCCCGCGACGGCGTGCACACCGGGCTGGACGAAAGAAAACTCGTGAACCGCATCCCCTCCTTCGCCATCGCATCAATCCGCGGCGTGCGATTCTTCGCCGACCCATAACACCCCAAGTCGCCGTACCCCAGATCGTCACAAAAGATCAGCACATAATTGGGTGCGGCCGCAGCCGCGTGTATCGCCCACACACCGAATAGGGTCAGAAGTATTGTTCGCATGGTTGCCTTACAGTTTACTGATGGCGGTCTGGAGTTTTTTGCGACTGGCCGTAAGGTTGGCGTAGCCGCCGAATTCAATACCGCAGTAGCCGCGGAAGCCGGAGGCGTGCACGAGCTTGAGCATGCGGTCATAGTCGAGCGCGGATTGCTTGCCCTTGTCGTCCCACACGCGGTCTTTCACCGACACGCCCTTGGCAAACGGCAGCAGCTTCTGCATCCCGCGATAGGAATCATAGCTTTCGCCCGGCTTGATGCGGAAGTTGCCGAAGTCCGGCAAGGTGCCGCAGCGTTCATGGTCAACCTTCTTAATGACCTCCACCAGCCAGTCGGCGTTGCTCGAGAGGCCGCCGTGATTTTCTACAATCACATTCAATCCCAGTTTCGCGCCAATCGCCGTGAGCCGACTGAGACCGTCGGCCGCCAGCTTCACCTGCTCATCCCACGTGCCGCTACTGCCGGCATTCACACGGATGGAATGGCACCCGAGAAACTTGGCTGCATCGAGCCACTTGCGGTGGTTGTTCACCGTCTGCTTACGCTTGGCCGAATCCGGATCGCCAATATTGCCCTCGCGATCACACATGATCAGCAGGCTCTTTACGCCCTGATCGGCCGCGCGCTTTTTCATCTCGCCGAGATATTTCGCGTCCTTCGCCTTATCCATGAAGAACTGGTTCACGTACTCCACTGCATGGATGCCGTGTTCCGCGGCGACCTTGGCGAAATCGAGATTATCAATCTTGCCCGAGCGCAGCTCCCGATTGATCGTCCATTGCGCGAGCGAAATCTGCAGCGGCGCCGCATCCTTCGTCCAAGCCGCACCCGCTGTCAAAGCACCGACCACCAAGCCGGTTTGCGTCAAAAACTGTCGTCGAGAAACATCGTTGAAAAACTGCATGCCCCAACCCTACGCTCCAACCCGCTCAATTCAATCGCAAAGGGAACTCAAAGACGCTGGAAGAGGCGGGCTTAGTCGATGGAATGGGATCGAGGACGCGAGAGGGGACCAGAGTAGTTTTAATTTCGCCCGCTCGTCGATTTACCAAACAATCGCCTACTTGGGCTGGCAGCTCGGTTCATCAGCCAATCTGGGATGGTGAAAGCCCTCGTTTTGTTCAGGTCAAAATATCCTTCACCACATGCCCATGCACATCGGTGAGTCGAAAGTTTCGGCCAGCGTGGCGATAGGTGAGACGTTCGTGATCCATCCCGAGGAGATGCAGGATTGTAGCCTGAAAATCGTGAATGGTGACAACATCGTTGGCGACCTGTTCGCCAAGTTCATCACTGGCCCCATGAACCATTCCTCCTTTGATGCCGGCACCAGCAAGCCAACTACTAAAGACCCTAGCGTGATGCCCTCGTCCACTCACTCCGGGGTTAGGTTGGAAAGGGCCACGGCCAAATTCGGTGGCAAAAACGACAAGGGTATCTTCCATAAGGCCTCGATCTTTCAGATCTTTCAACATACCTGCAATGGGTTGGTCCACGTTGCGGGCGAGCTTATTGTAATTGCTCATGTTGGCATGTGCATCCCAGTTGTAATCAATACGCGTATCGCCATCAATCAGTTCCACAAAGCGAACGCCCCGCTCGATTAACCGGCGTCCAACCATGCACTGCCAACCAAAACCCTTGGTGTCACCGCGTTTTAACCCGTATAAATCATGCGTTGCATCAGTTTCCTTTGAAAGATCGAACGCCTCGGGCGCAGCGGTCTGCATGCCGGCAGCAGTCTCGAAAGACTTAATTCGGGCGCGCAGGTTGGAATCATTTTCACGACCGTGAAGGTGCTGATTATTAAAAAATTCCAGCAAACCCAATTCATCGCGTTGCTGACTGTTAGTTGACGTGCGGCGATGCATATTGGCGATAGGTTCAGCACCAGGAATAATTCGAGTGCCCTGATGTAATACGGGGAGAAAATCTGAACCCCATACCTGCCCGCCTGCATAAGGTAACCCCGGTGAGATCACCATGAAGGATGGAAGGTTGGCATTGTAAGTTCCCAACCCATAACTCACCCAAGAGCCTATACTAGGTCGCTTAAAGGTATCGGAACCGGTATGCAGGCCAATCGTTGCACCAAAGTGGTCGCCGTTAATATTCTGCATGGACCGAATCATGCAAATATCATCAGCCATACCCCCGATGTGCGGAAAGAGATCACTAAACTCCGTACCACATTGGCCATATTTTTTAAAATCCCAACCTGAACCCTTGTAATAACGTCGCCCCTTGGTCTTGGGCTTATCGTGGTTTTTATTGAGAAAAGGTTTGGGATCGAAAGTATCGACATGACTAACACCCCCGGTCATGAAAAGGAAAATGACGCGCTTGGCCTTGTGCCCGTGACATTCGAAACAATGCGTCGCCAACACCGGCCGAATCTTCGC
>JAYOSV010000017.1:0-785 GCA_038139415.1 Verrucomicrobiales bacterium
GCTATCGCTTGGACAGCGGGTGTCGAAGTGCCCAAAAAGGGAGTTCCCTCACTCCCCGTTTTGATCAAATAAACGGATTCCTGACATTGACCTATCAACGTACAGTAGACTTCCTGAAATCCTAACTGAAACCCAAACATAGAAAATATGTTCAAAACTCCATTCATCACTCTTGTCGCTCTTGCCCTCCAATTCTCCTTAACCTCAATAACATCCTTCGCTGCCGATAGAAAGGATGCTGCGAAGATCAAAGTTTTGCTGGTTGATGGACAGAACAACCACGATTGGATGAGATGTTCACCCGTAATGATGGAAACCCTCGACGCCACAGGCCGGTTTAGCATTGAGCGGGCTATTGTTACTAAGTTTGAAGTCGAAAAATTTAACCCCGACTTTTCTAAGTACGATGTTGTCCTCTCCAACTACAATGGTGCTTCATGGAAAAAAGAAACTAAGGAATCCTTTGTTAAATACATCAAAGAAGGTGGCAGCCTTGTTGTGGTTCATGCCGCTGATAATTCTTTCCCTCAATGGAAGGAATTTAATGAAATGATTGGTCTCGGCGGTTGGGGTGGCCGCAACGAGAAAGACGGCCCCTATGTCTATTGGAAAGATGGAAAGATTGTAAGGGATGATTCCAAAGGGCGAGGCGGTTCCCATGGCAGCCATTGGGAATATAAGGTGATTGTTCGTGAAAAAGATCATCCAATTACTCGCGGATTACCTACTGAATTTTTACAAGCGAAGGAGGAACTCTATGACCGCCTTCGGGGTCCCGGGACAAA
>JAYOSV010000017.1:795-68509 GCA_038139415.1 Verrucomicrobiales bacterium
TTGCCAAAGGTGGTTCAGAACGGCACGAACCCGTCTTGATGACCATTTCCTACGGTAAGGGGCGGATTTTTCATACAGTCATGGGTCATAGCCACACTTCTATGAAAGGTGTTGCCTTTCAGGAGACGCTGATCCGGGGCACGGAATGGGCAGCAACAGGGAAAGTTACATTTCCCTCTGTGACTGCTGCCGAACTTCCCGTGGATCGAGCTGCTAGCCGTGAGCCTAAAGACATTAAGCCTTTGAACTGACACTTTCAGTGTACTCGTAACGACTGTTTCAAGCTACGTCCAGTCTCGGCTTGTTTTTCAGGTGAAGGTTGCATTCGGATAGTCTCTGGTGGGTTGTATAATCAATAAGTTCAAGATTGGTTCAAGAACGAGAATGAATCGAAGTGAGCCTAATTAATTAACCTAGCTGAATTGCGAGCGCCCTCATCAACTTCAGATTGTATGATTAAAAAAAACTTCTTTTTGTTTTTGCTGATATTATCAGTTTCTTCCTGGGGTAAGCCTGCGAAGAATATTGTCCTTATCTTGGCTGATGATCTCGGTTGGGCAGACACGACGTTGTACGGCAAGACTTCCCTTTATGAGACGCCAAATATCGAGCGCCTCGCCAAGCGGGGTATGACCTTTACGGATGCTTATGCGAGCCCTATTTGTTCGCCGACTCGAGCCAGTATCTTGACCGGACAAAACCCCGCCCGCCATGGTATGACCTCGCCGGCGGCTCACTTACCGGAGGTTCGTCTTAAGCCTGTTGCCCAGCCCGCTGGTTTGCCTCATCAAAAAAGCGTTAATATTAAGACCGCAACGCGGATCGATCCGGTTGTGCCTACTCTTAGTGAGATTCTGAAAGAGGCTGGCTATGCCACTGCTCATTTCGGTAAGTGGCATTTGGGGATGAAGGGTTTCACCCCGTTGGAACATGGATTTGATGTTGATCTTCCTCATTGGCATGGTCCGGGGCCCAAGACCGGTTACTTGGCGCCATGGGGATATCCAAATCCGGCCTTTCCGGAAGGTCCGCCTGGCCAACTCATCGAAGATCGCATGGCAAAAGAGGCTGTCACTTGGCTCAAGAACCGAGACCGCACCAAGCATTTCTTCATAAACTACTGGCAATTCTCCGTGCACGCGCCCTTTGGGGCCAAACCGGAATTGATTGAGCGTTACCGCAAGAAGATCAAGCGCGGGGAGAAACAGCAGTCGCCCACGTATGCGGCGATGGTGCATTCCTTGGATGAAGCGGTAGGCACCTTGCTCGATGCACTTGATGACGAGGGTGTTACCAATGAAACCATCATCGTTTTTTACTCCGACAATGGTGGCAACATTCATTGCGGTCTAGAGGAGACGGATGCCACCGGCGAGGAATACATCACTGCCATTACCAGCAATCACCCATTGCGCGGCGGTAAAGGTGGCATTCACGAGGGTGGAATTCGCGTGCCAGCCGTAGTTGTTTGGCCAGGTGTGACTAAGCCCGGATCAAGGAATGACACCCGAATTCAAGCCAATGACCTGTATCCGACGATCCTAAAGATGCTGGATGTAAAGCACCCAAAGGATCACGTCATTGACGGCGTGGATTTCAGTAACGCCTTGAGCGGCCAAAAGATGGAGCGCAAGCCGATGTTCACTTATGTGCCGGGTCACGGGAACACCCCACAGTGGCTCCCGCCCTCGATGGCGGTTCATCACGGTGATTGGAAATTCATCCGCACCTTTCATTATGGCAAAAATGGGAAGCACCAATATCGACTCTATAACTTGCGTGATGACATTGGAGAGAACCATAACGTTGTTAGAAATCATCCGGAACGTGTTAAGGAGATGGATCAGTGGATCACGGACTACTTGGTGGAGGCAAATGTTGTGGTGCCGCTGCCTAATCCCAAATTCGACCCCGACAAGTTTGATCCTGCAACGATTGGTGTGCAAAAGGGTGGCCTGAAAATGCCCCCGGCAAAAAGCAGGCCAGATCAGCCTTCGCCCGTGCTGACGGTCCGCAAGAAATTCATGCTCGGTTGGGTTGCCAAGAATGCCGGCGTTATCTCCAAAGACCACACCCTGCGCATCACGGCGACGGGCCGCCAACCCTTTCTCGCCAATGCTAATATTGGAGTGGAAGGCCCTGTTCAGGTGCGATTGCGAATTCGCACGGCAAAGAATGGGGAAGGGCGTCTGCAATGGCGCACTAAGGATCAGGAAGGGTTTCCTGAGACCGGCCAGCGAGAGAGCTTTCTCATCAATGGCGGCGAATGGCGCGAATTGGCTGTGCCGCTGAACGTGAAAGGACAGCTTCTACACCTGCGCCTTGTCCTGCCTGCCCAGGAGGAGCCGATTGACATGGACTGGATCGAAATTAGGTCGGCTGACGAAAAGGTGAAAGCGACCAAACGCTGGGATTTCAACACCTCCACTCCAAGCCCATCCGTAAAGCCGATTAAACAACCAAACGTCATCCTCATTCTCGCCGATGATCTTGGGTACGGCGAGCTTGGTTGCTATGGCGCGCCGAATATCAGGACGCCGCATATGGATCTTTTGGCTGCGCAAGGCGTACGATGCACAGATGGCTATGCTGCATTTCCTGTGTGTTCGCCAAGCCGGGCTGCGCTTTTAACGGGTCGTTATCCAGCTCGCTTTGGCCCTACCTATGAAGATTATTATGGCGGTGGCGCTCCTGAACTCGATCCCATCAAGCATCCAACAATCGGGCAGATGATGAAGGATGCTGGATACCGCACGGCCTGTTTCGGTAAGTGGAACGTCTCCAATCTAAATCGGCGGTCGGCCAATGATTTTGGCTTTGATCGTTGGGTAGGTCTCCATCTCAACCATGATTTCTATACGCATAAAGTGGTGCGTACAGGTGAATTGGACATGTACGAAAACGGTAAAAAACTAAAACGTGAGGGCATCTGGTCAGACACGATCTTTGCCAATGAAGCGATTGCCTTTATCAAAGCTGAAAATAAGAAACCTTTCTTTATCTATCTCCCCTTCCAAGCTCCGCACACCCCCATTCAAGATCCTGATGTTCCTATGGATAAACCTCAGGAAAAGAATCGCCAGACCTTGATTAAAATGATTGAGCGACTTGACCATGAAATCGGTCGGGTTCTCCAGACGCTCAATGATAAAAAATTGGCAGATAACACACTGGTGATACTGACCAGCGACAATGGCGGAGAGCAGAAAATTGCGCGTAATCTACCGCTTAGTGGAGCAAAGCAAATGCTTTCGGAAGGTGGTATCCGGGTGCCACTAATCCTGCGCTGGCCGGCAAAGCTACCCGCTGGACAGGAATTCTCAATGCCAATCAGCGCTATGGATCTCACCGCTACAATTGCTACGGCTGCAGGCGTCAAGCCCGCTCCAACCAAACTCTTTGATGGAGTCGATCTAGTGCCCGCCCTTAACGGTAAACTTGAGCTAGGCTACAATCGTCCACTCTTCTTTCGACGCCGTAATGTGTCGGTTCGAGAAGGCCTCAACGCGATCCGTCAGTCGGCTGTACGTAAGGGAGATTGGAAATACCTGCGGACATACAGGCCCGTCGGTAGCGGCAAATACCAAGCCGCCCTCTACAACCTGAAGAAAGATATTAGTGAAAAGAAGAACGTAGCCGATGCTTATCCCGAAGTCGCGAAAGAGATGAGATATCTCCTCGGCCAATGGGAACAAGAAATGAGCAAGACCGTAGAACCTTTTACAGAGGTTTTGCCCCGGAAAAAAACACGGAAATGATCTGCCGAACTTTTTTCACGATTATTATTTGCTGTCTCTCCATCGTGGAGATATACGCGAAGGATTCGAATAAGCCGGATGTAGTTTTTATAATTATAGATGATCTCAATGATTGGATTGGTGTGATGGAGGGGCACCCGCAAAGTAAAACGCCTAACCTTGATGCCCTTGCGAAGGGCGGGGTCTTGTTCACTAATGCCCACTGCAACGCACCCCAATGCGGTCCATCGAGAACGAGCCTCTTGCAAGGCCTTTACCCAAAGAGTACAGGCAGGTATTTCAACAGCACCCGAAGGCCGGCTTTTTTTGGTGATCAACCGATGCAGGGAATCACTTCTCCCAATCCGCCGGAAAATGCTGTGATCTTACAACGGCACTTCAAGCAAAACGGTTACCGGGTAGTAAGCGGAGGGAAAGTAGCCCACGGAAATAATACGTTGAAGGGGCAAGTCGATGAGTACCTGAACCGTCCGCAGGATGTTCGCGGCAACTTTACCGATGATAAGGCGAATCTCTGGGGGGAAGGTGGACCCCATAATCACCCTGATGAACAAACCGGGGACTATAAAGTGGCCCAATGGGCAATCGAGGAATGGCGGAAGGCCAGCGAAAAGCCTCTACTTATGACGGTGGGCTTTTATCGTCCACACCGTCCGTTCAATGCCCCCAAGGCCTACTTCGAAAAATTTCCTTTGGAGACCATTCAGTTGCCTCCGATTCGAACGGACGATTTGGATGACCTTCCATCCTACGGAAAGGCCTTGGCCCGTTCCAATGCGCATAAGGATTTGTTCAAGCCACGAACCGTGCATGAACAGATTCTGCATCTCGGAGGTGAAAAGGAATGGAAATACATGGTGCAGTCCTACCTTGCATGCATCAACTATGTGGATACTCAGATTGGACGTTTGCTGAACGAGCTCAAAGAGAACCCTCGAAAACGAGAGACCGTCATCGTACTCACCAGTGATCATGGATGGAACCTCGGAGAGAAAACTCACTGGTGCAAGGCTGCCATCTGGAGAAACACCACCCGTGTTCCCTTTATGGTCGTCTTGCCAGGGGTGACTAAAGCCGGAACTCGCAACAATCAGCCGATATCTCATGTCGATATTTACCCTAGCCTCTGTGACTTTGCGGGCGTCCCCAAACCTGACCATCTGGAGGGACGTTCCATTCTGCCACTCCTAAAAGACCCATCGGCAACTCGCGATTTTGCCTTTCTCAGCTATGGGCCGCAGAACACGGCAGCTCAATCCGATAGATATCGCTATATTCGCTATGAAGACGGTTCAGAAGAACTCTACGACCATCAAAAAGACCCGCACGAATGGACCAACCTGATTGGCAACAAGAAGTACCAAACGATGAGAAAAAATATGCGGGACCGGGTTCTTGGCTTTCAAGTGGAGTAAGAGAAAATCGATTTAGTTTAAAAAATCCATGAAATCCTTACATGCCTTTATCTTATGCCTGCTGATTTTTGGCTCGAGCCACTGGGGCAAGGGAGAAGGCGCCAAGCCCAACGTCCTATTCATAGCCATTGATGATCTCAATGATTGGGTTGGGTTCATGGACGGGCATCCGCAGGTGCGTACGCCGCACATGGATGCGTTGGCCAAGCGCGGGCGCAATTTTTTGAATGCGCATTGCGCCGTGCCGGTATGTTCGGCATCGCGGGCCAGTGTGATGTCGGGCGTGGCGGCGACCACGCACGGGAGCTACGAGCTCGGGCCGCGCTACGAGCAGTTGCCTGCCCTTAAGGACGTGCCCACGCTTCAGCGGTATTTTAAGAATAACGGCTACACGACGCTGTCCGGCGGCAAGGTTCTTCACCATGATTTCAATGGCCGCTTGGCCGGAGACATTGATCGTTCGCTGGGTCGCAAACGCAGTCCGCGGCCGAAAGGGCCAATGAGCCGGCCTGCGAGCTGGAGCGGTGCCTGGGATTGGGGCGCCTACCCGAAAGAGGACGCCGAGATGGCCGATATCCAACTCGCCCACAACGCAGCCAGGGCGCTCAAGGATCAGTTTGACAAGCCGTTCTTTATGTCGGTCGGCTTCTTCCGTCCGCACGTCCCCCTCTTCGTGCCACCCAAGTGGTTTGCCCAATACGAGGCGGACAAGATCGCGCTGCCGAACAATCCGAAGAGCGATCTCGACGATCTGCCGAAGAATTTTCTGGGCATCAATAATTACGCCGTCGCGCCGACCCACGCCGAGGTGGTGGGTGCCGGCAAACAACGCAGCCTGACCCACGCCTACTTGGCCTCGGTGACGTTTGTCGACCACTGCGTCGGCATCTTGCTGGACGCCCTGAAGAACAGTCCGCACGCCAACAACACGCTGATTGTCCTTTGGAGTGACCACGGTTTTCATCTAGGCGAGAAACAACACTGGGCCAAGCGCACCTTGTGGGAGGAATCCACACGCGTACCGTTGCTTATCGCCGGCCCCGGCGTTCCGCCCGGCAAACCCTGCGGGGAACCCGCCAGCCTGCTCGACATCTATCCGACGCTCGTCGAGCTGTGCGGCCTGCCGAAGAACGGCCACCTCGAAGGGCTTTCGCTCGTCCCACAGCTCAAGAACCCGGCGGTGCGCAGGGACCGTCCCGCAATCACCTCCTCGTATTTCGGTAACCACTCCATCCGAAGCCGCGACTGGCGGTTGATCGTCTACGAAGACGGCACTCAGGAACTCTACGACCACCGCACGGACCCGGACGAATTCCGAAACCTCGCTAACGATCCCGCCCGCAAAAAAATTCGTGACGAACTTGCCCGCTGGTTGCCCCAAAGCGCTGCTCCGGAATTCAAACCCAAATCCGAACGTGCCCGCGCGCGGGGTAACTAAACAGGTTCAACTGGTCGGGCAGTGCATGATTGACAAGAATGCCCGTCTCGCGAACGGTTTGGCCTGTTCCACTGAACGACTGCCATGATGTCTCTTCAAAAAAAACATCCCCAAAAAAACTCGAAACGATACGGCATTGAGCGCCGGGATTTTCTAAAATATATGGCGGTCGTGTCGGCAATTCCGTTCGCGGCGTGCCGTTCGACAGGGCCGGTGGAAGAGCAGCCGCAATTTGCGGATTACCCGTTCAAGCTAGGAGTCGCCTCAGGCGATCCGGAACCGGATGGGGTGGTGTTGTGGACGCGGTTGGCACCGCAACCCTTGACGGGTGGAGGCATGCCTCCTTTACCGATCCGCACCCGCTGGGAGGTAGCCACCGATGAGGCGTTTAAGAATATCGTGCGCCATGGTCGCGCACTGGCCCTGCCGCAGCTGGGGCATTCCGTTCATGTGGAGGTGGATGGACTCAAACCGCATCACTGGTATTACTATCGATTTCATACCGGCAACGAAACCAGTCCGGTGGGCCGTACGCGTACGGCGCCGGAGGCGGAGGCGCTGCCCGAGCGGCTGCGGTTTGCCTTCACCTCATGCCAACATTTTGAGAGCGGCTACTTCAACGGCTACCCGCACATGCAGAAGGAGGATCTCGACCTCATCTTGCACTTGGGCGATTACATTTATGAGTATCGCGGCGCCAACAATCGGCCGCGCAAGCATCTGGGCGGGGAGATCGAGACACTGGATGAGTATCGCACGCGCTACGCGCAGTACCGGCTGGACCCGATGTTGGCCGATGCGCACCGGCTCTTTCCATGGCTCGTGACGTGGGATGACCACGAGTTTGACAACAACTACGCGGACCTCGTCTCTGAAGAAGAAGGCATCGCGCCGGAGAAATTTCTGGCCCGCCGGATGAATGCCTATCAGGCCTACTACGAATTCATGCCGCTGCGTCGCCGGTCGTTTCCGCAGGGGCCGCACATGACCCTCTATCGCGGCTGTCCGTACGGGCGGTTGGCGAATTTTCACGTGCTCGATACGCGCCAGTATCGCACCGACCAACCCAACGGCGACCATCAAAAACCGATGGTCGGCAAAGCACTCGACTCGCAAGCCACTATGCTCGGTGCCCGACAAGAGCATTGGTTGATGCAAAGTTTGGCGCAGTCCACGGCGACTTGGAATGTATTGGCGCAGCAGGTGATGATGGCTCCGCTCAATCGCGGCGAGGGCGAGGATGCACGCTACAGCATGGACCAATGGCCCGGCTACGAGGTCAGCCGGCGTCGGTTGTTGAAGTTTTTCCATGAACGCCGCGTACCCAACCCGGTGGTGTTGACCGGCGATATCCACGTGAACTGGGTCAATGACTTGCAGCTGGATTTTAAGACGGAGAACTCGCCGGTGGTCGGTACTGAATTTGTCGGCACGGCGATGTCCTCCGGCGGCAACGGCGGCAACCGTATCACCGAGTACGAACGCGCCGCGGCGCAAAATGATTTCGTGCGCTATTATAATTCCAACCGCGGCTACGTATCCTGTGAACTCACCCCCGAAACTTGGACCACCCACTTTCGTGTCACGCCGTTTGTCGACAAGCCCGGCTCCCCGGTCATCAATCAGGCCAGCTTCATCGTCGAATCCGGCCGCCCAGGTGCAAAAAGAGCTTAATAATCCTTGTCGATACTAAGTCTTTCGAACATGCAAAAGCTCCATCCCATTTTTTAAAGACATGAAATTACCCGGCTTAATCCCATTCACACTCGCCTTTTCACTCGCTACCTTTGTCCTGAGCGCTCTGACGTCGGCCGCGCAGTCCAGGCGGCCTAACGTGATCGTCATCATGAGCGACGACCAGGGCGGCGGCGATTATGGCTTCATGGGAAACGAGATCATTCGCACGCCTGAGCTGGACGTCATGGCCAAGCGGAGCGGGTTGCTCACCAAGTTCTACGTCAGCCCCGTGTGCGCGCCGACCCGTGCCAGCTTGATGACCGGACGCTACAACTACCGCACGCGGTGCATCGATACCTACGTTGGTCGGGCGATGATGGATCCCGCCGAGGTGACCATTGCCGAACTTCTGCGCGCTGCCGACTACCGCACTGGCATCTACGGCAAATGGCATTTGGGCGACAACTATCCCATGCGGCCAATGGATCAGGGCTTTGAGGACAGTCTCATCCACCGCGGCGGCGGCATCGGTCAGCCCTCCGATCCCATCGGGGCCGAGGGCAAATACACTGACCCGACCCTCATCAAGAACGGCGTCGAGACCCCGATGAAAGGGTACTGCACGGACATCTATTTCGACGGCGCGATGGATTTCATCGAGGCGGCCGCTAAACGAAAGGAGAATTTCTTCACTTATATCGCCACCAACGCCCCGCACGGTCCGTACCACGACGTGCCCGAGAAGCTGTATAGGGAATACCTCAAGGTCGATTTCCGACCGATCATGATTAACAAGAACCCCAACCCGGCCCGGTTGAAGTCCGAGACCGACAAGCTCGCGCGCATCTGCGCCATGATCACCAACATCGACGAGAACGTTGGCCGCCTCTTCCGGAAACTCGACCAGCTTGGTCTCCGCGAAAACACCATCGTCCTGTACCTCAACGATAATGGCCCCAACTCTATGCGCTACGTCGGCAATATGCGTGGTTTGAAGACGCACATCGACGACGGCGGCGTACGCTCCCCGCTGGTGTTCCATTGGCCGGCCCAGGTGAAGGCTCGTAAAACCTCCGACATCCTCTGCGCCCACATCGACCTCATGCCCACGCTCCTCGATGCTTGTGATGTGAAGATTCCCGCCAAACTGAAGATCGATGGCCGGAGCTTCCTGCCGTTGCTTACCGCCGACAACGCGCCCTGGCCCAAGCGGCAGGTCGTTCTCCAATCTCATCGCGGCAACGTGCCCCAGCTCTACCACCATTTCGCCCTGCACGAGGAACCGTGGAAGCTTGTGCATCCAACCGGGTTCGGCAAAGAAAGCTTTGCCGGCGAACCCAAGTTGGAACTCTACGATCTGAGCAAGGATCCGCGCCAACAAAACAACCTCGCCGCCCAACATCCCAAGGTCTTCCAACGACTGAAGAAAAACTATGAGGACTGGTTTGCCGATGTCAGCTCCTCTCGACCAGACAACTATGCCCCGCCGCGCATCGTGATCGGTACGAAGCACGAACCGCGCTCTGTGCTCACACGCCAGGACTGGCGCCATGTCACTGGCCGTCCCTGGGGCCGCGACTCTAACGGCTTCTGGTTATTGGAAGCCCCCGAGCCCGGAGCCTACGAGGTAGAGGTGATTTTCAAGGAAACCTATCCTGCCGGTAAAGCCACCATCACCGCCGGTAAAGCCCGCCAGGAGCTGGATCTTGTGGCCGACAAAAAGCGTGGGCACACGACGATGATGATGCTGCCGGCCGGTAAGTTTAAGCTCTCCGTTAAAGCTGACTTCAACGGCAAAATTCAAGGCCCGCATCAAGTGATTCTCATTCGTAAATAATTGAACCATGAAACACGCGTTCCATCTGCTCCTCGTATTCATCGGCCTGTCGCTGGCCGTCACCGCCGCGCCGGCGAAGCCCAACATCGTCATTATCTTCACTGATGATCAGGGCTACGCTGATCTTGCCTGTTACGGGAATACGAAAAACAAAACGCCGCGTCTGGATCAACTGGCTAAGGAAGGCACGCGGTTTACGTCGTTTTATTCGCAGACCGTGTGCGGTCCGTCGCGTTCGGCATTGCTCACCGGCCGCCAGCCCATTCGTAGTGGTGGTTGGGGCATGCCGGCGGAGGAAATCACCTGGGCGGAACTGATCGGTAAGGCGGGCTATAAAACCGCCTGCATCGGCAAGTGGGATGTCTCGAATCGGCGAGCCGTCATTCCGCGCATGCCCAATGCGCAGGGGTTCGATTATTTTTATGGCGCACTAGGCGCGAATGACAACGGCGTGGTGAAGCTGCATGAGAATAACGAGGACGCCGGTTCCACGCGTGACATGGGCGGCTTGATCAAGCTCTACACGGATAAGTCGATTGATTATCTAAAGAACAAGCGCGATCCGAAGAAGCCCTTCGTGCTGTATCTTGCGCACACGATGATGCACACGATCATTGATGCGTCGCCCAAGTTTCGCGGCAAATCAAAGGGCGGTCTGTACGGCGATGTGGTGGAGGAATTCGATTTCGAAACCGGTCGTCTGCTCGACACGCTGGACGAACTGAAACTGGCCGACAACACACTGGTCATTTATACGAGCGACAACGGCCCGTGGAATCAGGACAAATATACCAAGCGCAAGAAGGGCCATCCGGCCGGCGCCATTTTCTGGGGCGAAGCTGGGCCGCTGCGCAATGGCAAGGGCTCGCCTTACGAGGCCGGCTATCGTTTGCCGTGCATTGTGCGGTGGCCGGGCAAAGTGCCGGCCGGGCGCGTGAATGATGCTGTGTTTGCCACCATCGATTTTATGCCCACCTTTGCCAACCTGTGCGGCTTCGCGTTGCCCAAGGATCGCCACATTGATGGCATCGACCAGTCCGATCTCCTATTCGGTAAACGCGAGACCGGCCGCGAGTTTTTCTACTTCAATAAAGCCGGTGTGCGGAAGGGGAAGTGGAAATACCTTCGCGCCAATGCGCATTTCCACGGCTACGCGGTCGACGACCAACGCCCCAAAGCCGAGGAACTCTACGATCTGGAGGCCGATCTTGGCGAACGCAACAACCTTGCCCAGAAGCATCCCCAGCTGCTGGCCGAACTTCGCGCGCTGACAGATCAGCTCGAGGCGAAGAAGTAATTCCTCAGGATTGAATTCCCGCCAAATAACGGCTATCTTCCCAACCGAATGAGCCGTTCATTTCAGATTATCGCAGTATTGCTGTGTGTTGCTGCTTGGGCGGTCGGCGAAACGCATTGGTCGTTTCAACCGATCAAACGGCCGGACGTCCCGCATGGGGAAGGGAATCCAGTTGATGCGTTTTTGGATGCTCGTTTGGCCAAGACTGGGGTGCCGGCGAACGGGCCGGCCTCGGCGCAGGACCTTGTACGCCGGGTGTCGATTGTGCTGACCGGGTTGCCGCCCACGCCGGAGGAGGTGCAGGCATTTGAGGCGCGATACGCGAAGGATCCGGAACAGGCGTATATCAAGCTGGTGGAGGAACAGCTCGGCTCCAAACATTTTGGCGAACGCTGGGCGCAGCATTGGCTGGATGTGATTCGCTGGGCGGAGACCAATGGGTCCGAGGCGAATTTGTATCGCAAAATGGCGTGGGTCTATCGCGATTACGTGGTCCGCGCGTTTAATGAAGATTTATCGTATGACCAGTTTGTGCGCGAGCAGTTGGCTGGCGACACCTTGGGGCGTGGTGAGGCAACGGGCTTTCTGGTAAGCGGCCCGCATGTGCCGCCGGCGACCGTTGGGCAGATTCCCGAAGCCATCCGGCAGGCGCGCGCGGATCGCATGGATGAAGTGATTCAGACGGTCGGCTCTTCGTTGCTGGGACTGACGATGAATTGCGCGCGCTGCCATGATCACAAATTTGATCCAGTTTCCATCGATGATTATTACTCGATGGCGGCCGTGTTTCAGGGCATTGAGTTCGGCAGTCGCTCGCCGGAATTCGGCCCGGATCATCCACGGCGCCAGCGGGGTGAGGCGTTGCTCAAGGCGATTGCGGGGGAGCGCAAGAAGCTGCGCGGCACCGGGCCGTGGCAGGAGGATTGGGGTGGCTATCGCGAGGTGCATTTCGGGGAGGCAAAGTATAAGGCGATCAGAGTGAACTTCAAAACGCCGTACGTGGGTGTGGATGAGCTGGAGTTGTTCGGGCCGGATCTCAAGCAGGGCAACGTGGCGTTGGCTTCGCGTGGCACGAAGGTGAGCGGGCCGGATCACATGGCGCAGCGCGGGCGCACAACGGTGAGCCGTATCAACGATGGCGAATACGGCACGATGGCCTGGCGGGCGCGGGCACCGAATGGTTCTAAGGAAAAGCCGTGGGCGTTGCTGGAATTTGCCGAGCCGCAAACGGTGAGCTTTGTGCGCCTGAGCACGAACCGCGAATATTATTACGAGGTCGATTATCTTGAGCGCATGCCGGGCTTGTCCTTCAGCCACATGAAGATTGAGGGGCAGGGCGTTGACGGAAAGTGGCGCACGCTGGCCGACACGCATTTCATCGAGAAGATTAACAAGGAACGCGCCGTGCGAGCGGCGCCGTTGAAGGCGATTCAGACGTATATCAGCGAGTACGAGGAACAGGCGCCGCGCCCGAGTTTTGTCGGGCGGTTTGTTGATCCGGGAGTGACGCGCGTGATGCATCGCGGCAGCCCGGAAACACTGCGGGCCGAGGTGATGCCGGCCGCACCGGAATTGTTGGCGGGCGATCTGAAGCTCAATTCGAAAACCCCTGGCGCCGCCCGACGGGCACGTTTTGCTGAGTGGGTAACAGCGCGGGAGAATCCGCTGCTGGCGCGCGTGATGGTGAACCGTATTTGGCAGCACGTGTTCGGACAGGGCATTGTGCCGACGGCGAGTGACTTTGGAAAAGCCGGCGCGAAGCCGAGCCATCCCGAGCTGCTCGACTGGTTGGCGAGCGAGTTCATGATGCCCATCCGCAGCAATGCCGCCTCATGGTCGGTGAAGGACACCCTGCGGTTGCTGTTATATTCTGACGCCTTCAAGCGCTCGAGCAGCCCGGCTAAGCACGGCAGCGATGAGGCGTTGCTTTGGCGCTTTCCGCCGCGCCGCGTGGAGGCGGAGGTGATTCGCGACGGCATCCTGCGAGCATCCGGCAAGCTGGATGCGACCCTCGGCGGGCGCAGTTATCGCATTCATAACATAAAGAAAACCTACGCCCAATGGGAGGTGGTGGATAATCACGGGCCTCATACCTGGAGGCGGATGCTCTATCAGGAACGCATGCGGCGCGTGGACGACCAGATTTTTACGGCGTTCGATTTCCCGGACTGCGGTCAGGTGCGCGCCAAGCGACCGGTCTCAACCACACCTTTGCAGGCGTTGAACCTGATGAACAGCCCCTTCGTAGTACAACAATCGGCGTTGATCGCCGAACGCGCCGAGAAGGAAGTGGGGCAGGGCACCGGGGCCGTGAAGCGATGCTTCGAGCTGTTGCTCGGCCGCGCACCACAGGCCGCTGAACTAAAAGCCAGTCTGGCGGTTTCCCAAAAGCGCGGCCTGAAATTCGTCGCTCGCGCCCTGATCAACAGCAACGAATTTGCCTTCATCCCATGAGCAACGCCGAACACATTTCACCCTTGGGTCGCGGTTTGTTGAACCGGCGTTCGTTCATGAAAACCTCCGGCTTCGCGCTGGGTGGACTGGGGCTGGCCGGCCTGTTGGCTGAGGAGGATCCCACCGGTTTCAGCGGCAAACAGCCGATCCGACCGACGATTGATCCACACAATCCGTACGCGCCACGGCCGGGGCATTTTGCGATGCCGGCTAAACAGGTACTGGTGATTTATTGTCCGGGTGCGGTGAGCCACGTGGACACGTTTGACCACAAGCCGGCGCTGGAAAAACAGCACGGACAAAAGGCCGACTACATCCCCAAGGTCACCTTCGAAGGGCCGCCGGGAAATGTGGCGAAGGCGTTCTGGGATTTCAAACCGCGCGGGCAGACCGGCAAGATGGTGAGTGATCTGCTGCCGAATCTGGCGGCGTTGACCGATGAGTTTTGTTTTTTTCACGCGCTGCACTCGGAGACGGCGGCGCATCCGCAGGGCGAAAACTTTTTCAACACCGGTTTCACGATGGAAGGGTTCCCGTCGTTTGGTGCGTGGGTGACGTATGCGTTGGGCACAGAAAACGCTGACTTGCCCGGATTTGTGGCGATCAATGATCCGCGGGGGTTGGCTCGGTCGGGCAATAACAACTTCGGCAGCGGTTTTTTGCCGGCGTCATTTCAGGGTACGAATTTTACGGCAATTAATCCGCCGGACAACCTGAAGCGGCCGGAGAAATTTGCTGCGGCCGACGATGCGGCGACGGTCGATTTGCTGAAGTCGCTCAATAATCGGCACCTCGAGAAATTTCCCGGCGACGCCGACTTGGCCGCGCGCATTGCGAGCTACGAGCTGGCGGGCAAGATGCAAACCTCCGTGCCAGAGGTGATGGAGGTCACGAATGAACCGGAGTTTATCCAAAAGGAATACGGCACGGAAAGCGGTAGTGATCTGCGCAAGGAGTACGCAAAGAATTGTATTCTCGCACGTCGACTCATCGAGAAGGGCGTGCGCGTGGTTCAGCTCTTCAACGGGAGTGATCCTTCCGGCGGTAACGGCATCACCAATTGGGACTCGCATGCGAACATTAAGGACAGCCACGCCATGCAGGCGGAGATAATGGATCAGCCCACCGCCGCGCTGATTCGTGACCTCAAGCGCCGCGGTCTGCTCGATCATACGCTCATTGTTTGGGCCACGGAATTCGGCCGCATGCCGTTCCTGCAGGGCAACGGTACTGGTCGCGACCACAACCCTGGCGCATTCACCTGCTTTATGGCCGGCGCGGGCGTGAAGTCGGGTATGAGCTACGGCGCCAGTGATGAGTTTGGCTTCAAGACCGTGGATAATCGCACGAGCGTATATGATTTCAACGCTACCATCTTGCATCTCATGGGGCTCGACCATGAGCGACTGAGCTTTTATCACAACGGCCTTGAACGGCGTCTGACCAATGTGCACGGGCATGTGGTGAAGGAGGTTTTGGCGTAACTCAATCCGTTCGCTGGATATATATTTTTACTGATGAATAAAACGATCCCATTAAGCCGCCGCCGTTTTCTTCAGGGCACTGGCTTTGCACTGACGCTTCCGGCCTTTGAGAGCTTGACGGTTGGCGCAGCGTTTGCCGAAAAAACCCCACGGCGGCTCGTCTGCGTGGGCAATCATCTCGGATTTTACCCGGGCAATTTTTTCCCGCAAAATGCCGGGAAAGATTATGTGGCGACCTCGACGCTGAAGCCGCTAGAGGCGCATCGCAATGACCTCACCGTGTTCTCGAATCTGGACCACGAACTCAATGGCGGTCACGCGGCGGTACAGGGTTTTTTGACCAGCATTAAGAAAGAGGAATCCTCCGGGTTTCCCGAGAAAAATATGTCTCTGGACCAGGCTGCTGCTGAGCAGGTCGGCAGCGCTACGCGTTTTCCCACGATCAACACCGGCATCGTCAACGGCACCGACATGTGCTGGACGCGCGCCGGCGTACACGTTCCGCCGGTCAACAACCCCGCCAAGCTGTTTCGGGCGTTGTTCGTCAATTCGCCGCAGGAAGCTCGGACCGTGGAGCGCGCGCGGCTGCAACATCGCGGTAGCGTGCTCGACGCCCTGCGCGATTCGGCCAGCGCTCTAAACCGTACCCTCAACTCAGCCGACCGAAGCAAACTCGACCAATACCTCACCTCAGTACGGGACGTGGAACGGCGTTTGCAGATGTCAAAGGAATGGCTTGATCGACCCAAGCCCAAGTCGCCCATTGCCGAGGTGCAGGATGAGGAACGGCAGCACGTTGACGAAGTGGCACTGTTTTATGACCTGATGGCGCTGGCGTTACAGACCGATTCCACGCGCATCGCGACGCTGGAAACCGGCATGGGCTTCCGCACCTCTGAGCTGGATTTAGGTAGCTACCACGGCATCTCACACCACGGCAAGGCGCCCGGTCGGATTGATCAGTTGAGAATCATTGAATCATTCCTGAGCACCAAGCTTGGCAACTTCATTGCCCGGTTGAAGGAAGCCCAGATTTTCGACAACACACTAATTGTTTTTGGTAGTGGCATGAGCGACGCGTCGAGCCACAGCAACCGCAACCTTCCCGTGCTTTTGGCCGGTGGCGATCTGGAACACCGCGGTCACCTTATCTGCCCGTCTGATCAAGGCCAGCGCGTGCCGCTTGCGAACCTGTGGCTGTCCGTTCTGCAATGGTTCGGCTCCGAGACCAGTCGTTTCGGCCGCAGTACCGGTACGTTTTCACCAATGAAAATTGGGTGAGGATGAACACGCTTTGAAAAATGCCGCTGTGCTACTGGTCGCAGTCGCTTCCATTGCCGCCGCGGACGAACGGACCAAAACCTTTCTCAAGACCCATTGTATCCGTTGCCATGGTCCGCAGAAACAAAAGGCGGACCGGCGGTTTGATACGTTGCCGGCGCGGATCACGAAGCTCGATGATCTGGAGCGTTATCAGGAAATCGTCGATTTATTAAACTTGGGCGAGATGCCGCCAGAAGATGAGGTCCAGCCGACGGCGGTCGAGCGGGCTGCAATGATTGCGCATCTGACCGGGCAACTGAAAACGGCCCGGGTCGAGTTAAGTAATGCCGCCGGCGGGCGTAGTGTGTTGCGTCGGCTCAACTCCTGGGAATATCGGCAGACAATTGGCGAACTGTTCGGGCTGAATGTGGACGTGTGGAATCCCGCTGAATATTTTCCGGAGGAGGTGAAGGTGCACGGATTCGATAACAACGGCGCTGAGTTGGTCACTTCCGGCCGGTTGATGGACCACTATTTTGTCGCGGCGGAAGAGGCCATTCGCCGGTCTACCCAGTTTGGGCCCCGGCCGGTCTCCCGGCAATACGTGCAGCAGTCGCCGTTTTACTTTAAGGGCAAGGAAGGTGCGGAGCTGCCGAAGCTCTTTCAGGTCGACCGCTTCCGGTATATTCCAGACGCGCCGTACACGGATCTCGTGGGCCGCCATTATCGTGGTGGGCACATCGGTTTCGCGCCATTGCATCGGGAGGGCGGCGTAGCCCAGAGCGGCATCTACACAATCCGCGTGAGGGCCGCCGCGGTGGATCGCGTGCATGATTACGGCAAGGCGCTCGGCGACTTTCGCAACGGCGATCCCTTGGTGATGGAGCTCGCGGCAGTAGATCGTCGTGGTAGTGTCACCAGCACCGGTAATGTCTCGAAAATGACCTCGCTGGCGCGGGTTGAATTGACCAATGAAAAACCGCAGTGGTTCGAGTGGACCGTGTTCATGGAAGCGGGCTATGAACCGGAAGTACGGTTCCGCAACGGCCCGCTGGCGGCTAAGCGAATGGTCCGCGTACTGACGACTCTGGCCGCCGACAAGCCGGAGATCAAACCGTTCGTCGACATGAAAGGCGGCACCGAGAAGGCGCACGGCGTGCTAAAGGCGTATCGCGGCCCGCGCCTGCGCATTTGGGAAATTCAAGTGGAAGGCCCGCACGTTGAGGCTTGGCCGACCGCCGGCCATCGCGCGCTATACGGCGATCTGAAGCCGGAGCAACTCAACGCCGCCACTATTGCCCGCCGGCTAGAAGCCTTTGCTGAAAAAGCGTTTCGCCGTCCGCCGTTGGCCGGCGAGCTGGAACCGATCCAGCAACTCGTGACAGCCAAACTCAAGGAAGGCGTGAAGCCTTTGCAGGCCCTTCAGCTAGGGTGCCAAGCGATTCTCTGCTCGCCCGGCTTTCTGTATCTCAATCTTGGCGATGGGGAGCTGAGCGAAGTGGCGCTGGCGTCGCGACTCTCGTATTTCCTCTGGTCCTCGCCGCCGGACGCCACGCTCCTCAGGCTGGCCGCCGCCGGTAAACTGCGGGCCGATTTGACCGCGCAGGTCAAACGCATGCTGGCTGACCCCCGGTCCGAGCGGTTTGTCCGGCACTTTGTGCGTCGCTGGCTGGACCTCGACAACATCGGCACCATGCCACCTTCCGCGGAATTTCTGGTGTTCTACCGCGACGACCTCGAGGCCGCCATGCGCCGGGAAACGGAGCTGTTCTTCCGCCACGTACTCAATCATAACCAACCGCCGCGCGAATTTCTGGACGCTGATTATTCCTTTCTCAACCGCGAACTCGCTCTGCATTACGGCATTAACGGCGTGGAGGGCAACGCCCTCAAGCGCGTTTCGCTCAAGGGCACCGGTCGTGGTGGGTTGATCGGGCAGGGCGCCTTCCTCACAGCCTCAGCCAACGGCGTGGACACGTCGCCGGTCGTCCGAGGCATTTACGTGTTGGAGAAACTGCTCGGCTATACGCCGCCCCCGCCCCCGCCGGATGTGCCGACGATTGAGCCGGATATTCGAGGCGCTGACACCATTCGCGATCAGCTAGAGAAGCACCGGGAAATTGCCACCTGCGCCGAGTGCCATCGCAAGATTGATCCGCTCGGGTTCGCGCTGGAAAACTTCGATGCCATCGGCGGCTGGCGCACGGAGTACGGACGTAACCTGCCCGTGGACGCCTCCGGTAAATTGCCAGACGGCGCGACCTTCAAGACGCCGGACGAATTTCGCCGCCTCATGGCGGGTCGCCACGAGCAGTTTACTCGAAATCTCACGGAAAAACTTCTCACGTACGCGCTTGGCCGCGAATTGATCGCGCTCGATCGCCCGCAACTCGACGCCATCACCACGCGCATGAAGCAACCCCATGCCGGTCTGCGCGATCTGGTGGAAGCCGTGGTTTTGAGCAAGGCATTCCAGTCAAACTGATCAAACGCTCGTCGCGTCGCCATTCGAGAACGAGTGAGAACAGCCTTTTTTTGAGGCTTCTGATTCATTGGTCTATAGATTCTTCCGGCAACATCCTAATTTTTGGGAACCTCTGAAGGATTAGCCACCAAATATTGAGCGGGAATAGTGGGTGTTAAGTAGGGGTAGTTTGAAAATCGTTTTACTTTATTGATTCATTCCCTAGCCCAAAAAACTTTTCTTTTCCAATCTGGGCGGCATCATCAGGCCATGCAGACTCTTTCCCGTCGTACGTTTATTGGTCAATCCGCCATGGCCTTGCCCGCCTTGAGCTTCGCGCCCTCGTTGTTAGCCAAGGACAAGAATGACCCGAACCGTTTCCAGATCGGCATTCAGGAATACACCTTCAACCGCTGGATAGGCAGCGGCAAGCTGACTCATATGGATTATCCCGGGTTGGCCAAGGAAAAGCTTGGAATCACGCATATCGAATATTGGAACCGCCCATTCGGCGGTAAGCATACCGACAAAAAATATGTTGGTGAACTCGTCAAGCGCACCACCGGTGAGGGCATGAAAAACGTACTGATACTCGTGGACGCCCGGAACCAGCTCGACGCACGTGATGAAGCCGCCCGCAAGCGCGCGGTGGATGAGCACAAGGGCTGGATCGACTGCGCCGAACAACTCGGTTGTGACGCCATCCGCGTGAACTGTCGATCCGGTGGCGACCGTAATCAGAACATTGATAACGCTGCGCATGGAGTCGGGGCGTTATGCGATTACGCCAAGGATTCTGGCGTGAAGGTGGTCATTGAGCCGCATGGAGGCAATTCGCAGGATCCCGATTGGCTTCTGGCCGCGATGAAGAAAATCGACCGCCCCAACGCCGGCCTGTTGCCGGACTTCAACAACTTCGGCCGGTATGATCGCTACGACGGCGTCACCAAATGCCTCCCACACGCCCCTGCCGTTTGCGCCAAGGCGCTTAAGTTTGATGACAAAGGCAACGAAACACGTACCGATTACTACCGGATGCTGAAGCTCATTTACGAATCCGATTACTCCGGCGTGATCACTATCGAGTTTGAGGGCCATGACGTCGATCCGATCGAAGGCTCGCTCAAGACCAAGGCCCTGATCCAAAAAGCCCTGAAGGCAGCGGCAAAATGAGGAGGGTGATTTGGCTCGGATTGGTTTGTGTGTGCAGCCTGTTGGCGAACGACAAACCGAACGTCATCTTTATCTTTGCTGATGATCTTGGCTATGGCGATTTGGGCTGCTACGGCCATCCTTATGCCCAGACGCCTGCGTTGGATCAGCTTGCCAAGGAGGGAACGCGCTATACACAGGCGTATGTCACGGGCGTGACCTGTTGCCCGAGCCGAACCGGGGCGATGACCGGTCGTCATCCGGCTCGGTTTGCGAAATACATGGCCGACCACGGCTTTGGCAACTCTGTGACCATCACCGAGCTGCTCAAGAGCAACGGCTATCGCACTGGGCATTTCGGCAAATGGCACATCGGGCCGGATTCCAAGCCGGGCACGTATGGCATTGATGTGATTAACAACAATGGGGCCGCGGAAAAGGACGACAAGTCCACCCGTGGCAGAGACGCGCATCTGATGGATGGCGCGGTTGCGTTTCTCAAACAGACCACCAGAAAAAAGCAGCCGTTTTATCTAAACGTCTGGGGCCACATTACGCACTTTCCCGTGAAGCCTCTGCCGACCTATGCGGGGCGGTTTGCCAAGGTGCAGGTGAATGAATCGAAGTTCGGGCCTGAGATGAAAACGAAGTTTGCCCAATGTCGCGAGCTGGGCGGCGATGTGACCACGGGCATGCGGCATTATCTCGCCGATGTGTATAGCATGGACCTCGGCATCGGCCGGCTGCTTAAGACGGTGGATGATCTCGGTCTGCGCGAGAATACGATCATTGTGTTTTCCAGCGATCACGGCCCGGCACCGGTGGTGTTGGCTAATGAAAAGAACAAGGCCCCGGATCGCATTGAGTTTGCCCGGAACATGCTGGGCACGCCCGGACCGTTTCGCGGTGGCAAACATACGCAATGGGAAGGCGGCGTGCGGGTCCCCTTCATCATTCGCTGGCCCGGCAAAGTGCCGGCCGATCAGGTGAACACCTCCTCGGTCATCTCCTTCATGGATTGGTTGCCGACGCTTTGCAAACTCACCGGCACCAAAAATACCGCTGTTGATTTAGATGGCGAGGATGTGTCGGACATCTGGCTCGGCGCCAAACGTACGCGAACCACTCCGTTATTTTGGCGGAATAGCTCGCCAGGCGGACAGGTGAGCCTGCGCACAGGCGATTGGAAATTCCACCTACGCCGCAAACAAGCCGGCGGACCGTTGTTGTATAACTTAGCCAAGGACCCCGCCGAATCGCGCAACCTCGTGGATGAGCAACCCAAGCTGGTGAATCGGCTCCAGCGGCAGGCCACCGAATGGGCGGACACCTTGCCCAAGGCCTACGACAAGGTTGAGAAGCCGAAGAAAAAAGACCGTCCCAAACGGCCGCGACGCGATTAGCTCACGCCATAATTGTTGTCCCAATTGTTGGGGCGACCGGAGGATTAACCCAACGCGCTCAGCGCTTCGTTAAACATTTCACACGGCCGCATGGCGGCGGCGGCCTTCGCTTCGTTTGGCTGGTAGTAGCCGCCGATGTCCATCGGTTGGCCCTGAAGGGTGTTGAGTTCCTCGATGATAGCGGATTCGTTTTCGGCTAGGGCCGCAGCGCAGGGAGAGAACTGGGCGGCCAGGTCGGCCTCGTCGGTTTGGGTGGCCAACGCCTGGGCCCAGTAGAGGGCGAGGTAAAAATGGCTTCCGCGGTTGTCCAGTTCGTTGACCTTGCGCGAGGGGGATTTGTTTTCGTCGAGAAACTGACCAATGGCGTCGTTGAGAGTTTGCGACAGGATAAGCGCCTTGGCGTTGCCGGTCTTGGTGCCGAGATCCTCCAGCGACACGGCGATGGCGAGGAATTCGCCGAGCGAATCCCAGCGGAGATGGTTCTCGGCGTTAAACTGCTGTACGTGCTTGGGTGCGGAGCCACCGGCGCCCGTCTCGAACAGGCCACCCCCGGCGAGCAGGGGCACGATGGAGAGCATCTTGGCGCTGGTGCCGAGTTCCAAAATCGGAAAGAGATCGGTGAGGTAATCGCGCAGTACGTTGCCGGTGACGGACACTGAATCCAGGCCGTCCTTGCAGCGTTGGCAGGTGATCTTGGTGGCCTCAACAGGCGACAGGATTTCGATGTCGAGTCCTTCAGTGTCGTGGCTCGGCAGGTAAGTGTTTACCTTGGTAATGAGGTTTCGGTCGTGCGCGCGGTTTTCGTCCAGCCAGAAAATCGCCTTGGCACCGGTGGCGCGGGCGCGGGTGATAGCCAGCTTTACCCAGTCGCGGATGGCCACGTCTTTGGTCTGGCACATGCGCCAAATATCGCCGGCCTCCACTTCATGGCTGAGCAACGTGTTACCGTCGGCATCCACCACACGCACCGTGCCGCCGCGCGGGATTTCAAAGGTCTTGTCGTGCGACCCGTATTCCTGCGCCTTCTTGGCCATGAGCCCGACGTTGGATACGTTGCCCATCGTGGTTACATCAAACGCGCCGTTGGCTTTGCAGAAATCAATGGTCTCGCGGAACACACCAGCATAGCTGCGATCTGGAATTACGGCCTTGGTGTCGCAGGGTTGACCGTCGGGGCCCCACATGCGGCCGGAAGTGCGGATCATCGCAGGCATGGAGGCGTCGACGATCACATCGCTGGGTACATGCAGATTGGTGATGCCGCGATCGGAATCGACCATCGCGAGGGCGGGGCGTTCGTGGTAGAGCGCGTCGATGTCCGCGCGAATGGCGGCCTGTTGATCGGTAGGTAATTCATCGAGCTTGGCGTACAGATCGCCAATGCCGTTGTTCGGTTCGAAGCCGATCGACTCCAGCGTCGCAGCGTGTTTCTCCAACACCTCCGCATAAAACACGTTCACGCAATGGCCGAAAATAATGGGGTCGCTCACCTTCATCATGGTGGCTTTCATGTGCAGCGAGAAGAGAATGCCCTGCTTCTTGGCATCGGCGACCTCTCGCGCCATGAATTCGCACAGCGCCCGGGTGCTCATCACGCCGGCATCAATCACCTCGCCTTCGAGCAGTGCGAGGCCGTCCTTAAGTACGGTGGTTTCGCCGTCAGCTTGCAGTTCGATGCGGACATTGCCGGCTGTGGCCATCACGTGCGATTGTTCACTGCCATAGAAATCGCCATCGTCCATGTGCGCCACGTGGCTTTTGGAATCAGCCGACCACGCGCCCATCGAGTGCGGGTTCTTCTGGGCAAACGCCTTCACTGGTGCTGCCACGCGGCGATCGGAATTGCCTTCGCGCAGAACCGGATTCACCGCCGAACCAAGCACCTTCGCGTAACGCTTGCGCACAGACTTTTCCTCGTCAGTCTGTGGTTCCTTGGGGAAGTCCGGCACTGCAAAGCCATTCGCCTGCAATTCCTCAATGGCCGCGACCAATTGCGGGATCGAGGCGCTGATATTCGGCAGTTTGATGATGTTCGCCTCGGGCGTGGTGGCCAGTTCGCCCAGTTCGGCGAGTGCATCGGGAATACGCTGTGCTTCGGTGAGGTGTTCCGGGAAATTGGCGAGAATCCGACCGGCGAGCGAAATATCCTTCAGCTCAAACTCAATACCGGAACTCCGGGTGAACGCGCGCAGGATGGGCAGCAGCGAATGCGTCGCCAGCGCCGGCGCTTCATCGGTCTTGGTGTAAACAATCTTGGCAGTGGACATGCGATACCCCTCGGAAGGGAGGAGGTGTCTACCAGTTTCGGCGAATTGTGTAAACTCTTGCCGACAGGCATTGACCCCGAGGCTGGTCTGCGGGAAGACTTCCGGCGTGAAACGAATCTTTCTTTTGTTGGCGGCGCTGTGGGCGTTCGGAGTTGTGGAAACTCAGGCGGCAGGTCGGCCGAATATTGTGTTGATCATGGCCGATGATCTCGGCTTTGCGGATCTTGGATGTTACGGCTCGGAAATCCGCACGCCGAATCTGGATGCGCTGGCGGCGAAGGGGTTGCGGTTCTCGCAGTTTTACAACACCGCCAAGTGCCATTCCTCGCGGGTGAGTTTGCTCACGGGGCTGTACTGCGATCAGGCGGGCAGCGGGAGCCTGAGCCGCGGGACGACGATTGCGGAGGTGCTGGGTCAGGCTGGCTATTCGACCTCGATGGTCGGCAAATGGCACTTAAGCAAGGAGCCGACAGATTTTGGTTTCCAGCGCTATTGGGGGCATCTGTCCGGTGCGTGCAATTTTTTCACGGGCGACAATACTTTTCGACTCAACGGCGAACCGTACAAGGTGCCGGCGGAATTGAACGGCCGGCGATTTTACACCACGCATGCGATGGGCGATTTCGCGTTGCAGTTTCTCGATGAAGTGGCTGTGAAGAAGGATCCGTTCCTGCTCTACGTGGCGTTCAACGCGCCGCATTATCCACTGCACGCGCCGGAGGAAGATGTAAAAAAATGGGACGGTGCCTATGACGCCGGCTGGGATGCCCTGCGACGCACGCGTTATGCGAAGCAGCTCAAGCTCGGGATCATTCCAGAAAAATTCAAGCTCAGCCCGCGGCCAGCACACATTCCCGCATGGAAAAGCCTGAGTGCGAATGAGCGCCAGTGGGAGGCTGATCGCATGGAGGTGTTTGCGGCGATGGTAGAGGTGATGGATACCGAGATTGGGCGCATCATCGCCAAGCTTAAGGCGAAGGGTCAGTGGGAGAACACGCTGTTTCTGTTTTGCGCGGACAACGGCGCGTGCCCGTTCGAGCGCACGCGCGGGCGCGACCTCAAACCGTGGGACGCCGATTCATACTGGACCTATGACGCTAGCTGGGCGCACGCGGGTAACACGCCGTTTCGCCTATACAAACAGAATCAGCACGAAGGCGGCATCAGCTCGCCGATGATCGCGCACTGGCCAGCCGGCTTGAAGGCCAAGCCTGGCAGTATCACGCATCAGCCGGGGCATCTGATTGATTTCATGGCGACCTTTCTCGACGTGGGTAAGGCGAATTACCCAAAGCAGGTGGGTGCGCGCAAAGTGGATCCGCTGATGGGCAAGAGCTTGCTTCCAATTTTACAGGGCAAGGAGCGTGCGGGCCATGAGACGCTGTACTTTCACTTCGGTACGGACCGCGCCCTACGGCAGGGCTCATGGAAGCTGGTCTCCGCCAAGCTCGGTCGTTGGGAATTGTACAACCTCGATGAGGATCGCACGGAACTGAACGATCTGGCCGCCAAATATCCCGAGCGCGTGAAGGCCATGGCCGCCAAGTGGTTTGATTTGGCCGAAAATACAGAACGTCTTAAGGGGAAACATCTCAGCCCAGTGAAGGACACGATTAAGGAACTCGGCTTCCGTAAAGACACTTCCAACCAATTGAAGAAATGATGAAGCGGTTTATTATTTTGCTCACCGGCCTGTTGTTGGGCTTCGGCGCGTACGCGAAGGAGCGACCGAATTTTCTGATCATCATGGCTGATGATTGTACGTACAACGATCTGCCGTTGTACGGCGGGCAGAATGCCAAAACGCCGAACATCAACCGGCTGGCGGCGCGCGGGCTGACGTTTAACCGTGCCTATCTCGGCGAGGCGATGTGTCAGCCGTGCCGGTCGGAGCTGTTCACCGCGCAGTACGCGATGCGCAACGGTTGCGCTTGGAACCATTCGGCCAGTCGACCGGGCCTGACGAGCATGCCGCATCATCTTGGCGCGCTGGGATATCGCGTGGGATTGGCGGGCAAGGTGCACGTGAAGCCACAGGCGGTGTATCCGTTTCAACCGGTGGAAGGGTTTGATCCCAACTGCGTACGCAATCCCACGCGCGCGCATGAGGTGGCGGGCATTACGAAATTCATGGGCCAAGACGAGGAACCTTTTTGTCTGGTAGTAGCTTTAGTGGAGCCGCATGTGCCGTGGGTGATGGGCGATGCCTCAAAGTATCCCCCCCAGCAGCTGAAGTTGCCGCCGAACCTCGCGGACACGCCGCGCACGCGGATCGATTTCTCCAAGTACCTCGCTGAGATTACCTACATGGACGGGCAGGTGGGTGAGATTCTCACTGCACTGGAATCCACCGGCAAAGCGCGTGACACGCTGGTGCTTTTCACTTCCGAACAGGGCTCGCAATTTCCCGGCTGTAAATGGACCAACTGGAATACCGGTTTGCACACCGCGCTGGTGGCGCATTGGCCGGGCCGCACGCCGGTGGGCCAACGCACTGATGCGCTCGTACAATACGCGGACATCCTGCCCACGCTGTTGACCGCCGCTGGAGGGAATCCAAAACGGCACGACTACGATGGTACGAGTTTTCTGTCCGTGCTGGAGGGCAAGGCCGAGGAGCATCGTAGGTTTGTCTACGGCATTCACAATAACCTGCCCGAAGGTCCGTCTTACCCTATCCGCAGCGTGAGCGACGGCACCTTTCATTACATCCGCAACCTACGCTCGGATGAGTTGTACATTGAGAAACATCTGATGGGCGGTAAGGGCGATGCCGTGCTCAAGAATCCCTACTGGCAAACGTGGATGCGCGAGGCATGGACCAATCCACACACCTACCAAATGGTGAAACGCTACATGCACCGTCCGCCGGAGGAATTGTACAACTCGGTGAAAGATCCCTACGAACTGACCAACCTCACCAACACGCCCAGGCACGCAAAGCAGTTGAACGTACTGAGCGCGGAACTGGATCGTTGGCTGGCCGAGCAGGGTGATCCGGGCAGTGCGGTTGATATGCCGGACGCCCTCAAGGCCGCCCGTGAAGGCAAACATCTACATGGGCGTAAGCCTAGGAAGACCGACTGACATGATCGACGCCCATCAACATTTTTGGCAACTAGACAAGCCGTTCGATTACGAGTGGCTCAAGGCGCCACAGCATGCGCCGATTAACCGTACTTATTTGCCGGCCGATTTGCGGACGCACCTGGACGCAACCGGCATCTCCGAGAGCATCTTTGTGCAGACGCAGCATGACCTAGAGGAAAATCGCTGGGTGCTCGGTATGGCCGAGAAACACGATTGGCTGGTGGGCGTGGTCGGTTGGGTGGATCTCGCCAGTGAAGCGTGTGAGGAGCAGCTGCTGGAATTTAAGGATCATCCGAAGTTCGTCGGCATCCGCCACATCACGCAGGACGAGCCGGATGACGATTTCATTGTGCGTCCGGAAATCCTGCGTGGCCTAAAGGTGCTGGAGAAACATCAAGTGCCGTTTGATCTGCTCTTTTACGTGCAACACCTAAAACACGCCGAGCGGTTGGGGCGCGAGCTGCCGGAGTTGCCAATGGTGGTCGATCATCTCGCCAAGCCGCGCATTAAGGATCAGTCGTTTGACGATTGGCTGCCGCAGCTGCAGGCCGCCGCGCAGCACGACCATATTTTCTGCAAACTATCCGGCATGATCACCGAGGCCGATTGGGCGAACTGGAAGCCGGCCGATCTCAAGCCGTACGTCGAAGCTGCTCTTGAGGCGTTCGGGCCGGATCGCTGCATGTACGGCAGCGATTGGCCGGTGTGCGAGTTGGCCGGCAGCTACGAGCAGGTGCACGGCGCCTTGACCGAGGTGCTCGGTCCGTTGAGCGACGATGAGTCCCATGCGATTTTTGAGGGCACTGCGCGGCGGTTTTACGGGATCAGTACATGATCGATCGACTGCAAGCGTTGCAGCTCATTCCCGTGGTGGCGCTGGAACGTGCGGCCGATGCGGAGCCATTGGCCGATGCCCTGTGCGCCGGTGGCTTGCCTTGCGCGGAGATCACGCTGCGCACTGAGGCGGCGCTGGATAGCCTGCGGGCTTTGGCCGGACGCGAGGAGTTTCTGCTTGGCGCGGGCACGGTCCACAGCGCCGAACAAGCCGCCGCCGCGGTGGATGCCGGTGCGCAGTTTGTGGTGACGCCGGGATTCAACCCGCGCACCGTGAAGTGGTGTCAGGAAAATCAGGTGCCGGTATTCCCCGGTATTGCCACGCCGACGGATTTGGAACTGGCACTCGAATACGGCGTGGAGACCGTGAAATTTTTCCCGGCCGAAACCTTGGGCGGCGTGAACACACTGAAGGCGTTCAGCGGCCCGTACGGGCAGATGCGCTTCATCCCGACCGGCGGCATTCACACGGGCAATTTAGTCGATTACCTGACTTTGCCCAGCGTGCTGGCTTGCGGCGGAAGTTGGATGGTGAAAGCAGGCGATTGGTCCGAGACCACGCGGCTCACGACGGAAGCAATGAAATTAATGAACTAATGAAAATCCTAGCAACCCTTATGTTGACCGCGATGGCGGTGTGGGCGGAGAAGCCAAATATCATCCTCGTCTATGTGGATGACATGGGCTACGGCGATGCGTCGTGTCTGAATCCGCAATCGAAATTCAAGACGCCGCACTTGGATCGGTTGGCGCGCGAGGGTATGACGTTTACCGACGGCCACTGTTCGGACACGGTTTGTACGCCGTCACGGTACGGACTGCTCACAGGGCGTTACGCGTGGCGTACGACCTTGAAGCGCGGAGTGATGGGCGCGGAAGGCGCGTGCCTGATTGCCGACGGCCGTGTGACGTTGGCTTCGTTGTTGCGCGGGCAGGGCTACGCGACGGCCATGGTGGGCAAGTGGCATTTGGGAATGGATTTCCCTGGCACCTGGGGCAAGCGCGACTGGACGCAGCCGGTGAAGGATATGCCGCTGGATAAGGGCTTTGATTATTACTGGGGCATCCCGGCCTCGATGAACTATGGCGTGCTGGCGTGGTTTGATGGGCGCTTTGCCAAGGTGCCGCCGACGCAGTACACCGCCAAGAAGCCGAACGAGATTGCCATCAGCGATTACCGCATCAAGCCACCTTACGCCAAGGTGCCGCCGAAGAATCCCACCAAGAATGACCTCGAGGTGGCATCGGACTTTGTGGATGTCGAGTGTCTCGACCGGTTCACCACGCAATCACTCAAGTGGCTTGATGGCCGGGCGGCGGCGGCGCGGGCGGGCAAGCCGTTCTTTCTCTACCTGCCGTACACCTCGCCGCATAAGCCGGTGATTCCGCTCGAGCAATTTCGTGGGCAGGGCAAAGCTGGGGCCTATGGGGAATTCATGATCGAGACAGATCATCACTTGGGCCGCATTTTAAAATGGCTAGATGACGAGAAACTCGCGGCCAACACCATGGTAATTTTCACCAGCGACAACGGCCCGGAAACCACCTGGCGCGAACGCATCAAGCGCTTCGGCCATCACAGTAACGGCATCTATCGCGATGGGAAGCGTTCGGTGTACGAAGGCGGCCATCGCGTCCCATTCATCATCCGCTGGCCCGCGCAGGTGAAGGCGGGCTCCCAATGGGATCGACCCGTTTGCCAGACCGATCTGCTGGCGACCTTTGCGGACATGACCGACCAACGTCTGCCGGCCAATGCCGGCGAGGACAGTATCAGCTTTTACCGCGGTCTGCGTGGCGTGGGGGAAAATAGCGTGGCACCGCGTGTGGCGATGGTGCATCACGGTAGTCAGGGTCGGTTTGCGTTGCGTGAACAAAATTGGAAACTAGTGATGGAAGATGCCCGCAAGGGAAAACGTGAACTGTACGATCTGGCCAAAGATCCCGGCGAGATGATTAACGTGATTGCGCAGCATCCTGAAGTGGCTGCGCGTCTCGTCGCCAAGCTGACGGTCATCGTCCGCAACGGACGCAGTTCGCCTGGCCCAGTTCAGAAAAACGACACACCGCCTTGGAAAGAATTGATCTGGATGCGCTGATTCCTCAGACTTGACCTATGAAGGACAACATCACCAAAGCTAAGTACCTTGCGATCGCATCTTTTCTGGTGTTGTTGTTTGTGACCTATTTTCTCCGGTCCGAAGTGCTGGCCCTGAACACGATTCGGTTTCAGTCGGAAAATATTCGATCGGATGAGTCAGTGCGAGAGCTCAAGGAATCGCAACCCATGCGGATGGCGGAATACGAGTTAAGTCTGAAGGAATACGAGATTCAGAAACAGCACTACGAGGAAATGATGGAGTTGTACCGCACTGATTATGATGAGTACGTAAAACGGACGAAAGACAAGTATTCGCCGCCGGCCTTGCCCCGCCAACCCAACAAGCCTGCTTCACCGGAGTTAAGTGATCAACTGGCCGAAAACCGGGCGGCTTTTCGAAAGCGGCAGTACGAATATTTTAAATCCACCAGCCGGCTAAACTGGGTGGCCTGCCTGGCAGCCATGTCGTTGGTGGGCGGGTTGTTGTATCTGCTGATGTTCGATCAGGAAGGTAAACGCATCTTCTATCTGGCCGTGTTGGTCTTAAGCTTTGTGTTCATGATCGGCCCGTCTTTCCACTCCATCCTTAGCGGAATCATCGGTTTGATGAATGCCCCTTGAGGGGGGGCTTCACTTCACAAACGAGCACACGTACTCGCAGATGTCTTCGCTCACGGTGATGTCAAAGCCGCTGTTGGCGGGGATACTGAATGGGTCACCTTCGGTGTAGGTCTGAGATTCCTCCGAGCCATCGAGCTTCACGGTGCAGCTGCCGGCCACCACGATCATTTCTTCGGCCAGTTCAGTGCCGAAGTGATATTCCCCAGGGAAAATGAGCCCGAGTGTCTTTTTGTCGCCTTCAGCGGTCACCAGCGTGTGACTGATCACTTTGCCGTCGAAGTAAATGTTGGCCTTGGCTGAGGCGGTGACGTCGGAGAAATCAATGTTTGCCATAGGCGCGCGAGTGTTGGCGGATGTGAAAAAATGTCAAGTTTGGCCGGGTTCAAGGAGCTCGATTTCAGTTGAATTTATTCGACGTGGGCGTGGTCGAACTCTACAATTCTGACCAACATGAATGCAAACATGCTCAACCGCCGTAACGTACTTAAGGGACTCGCCGCTGCCGCAGTGGCTGGGCCAATGCTGCCCGGTGTGGCGCAGGCAGCCAAGAAGGGCTCACCCAAGCGCGTAATTTTCTTCATGCAAAACCAAGGATTCGATCCGGCAACGGCGATTCCCGCGGGCATGAAAAACAGCGGTTCATTGGCCAAGGTGAAATTGCCCGAGCCGATTCAGGCGCTGGAACCGTACAAGGAGCGACTGCAAATTATTAACGGGTTGCATGGCACCCATACCAGCCCTTCGCATAGTCCGTTCTTTGGCGCTCTCGGTGGCTATCGCGGCAGCGACGGCGTGCCCCCGAGTGGGCCGACGATTGATTACACGTTGAGCAACGCGTTGCCCGAAACGCTTCTGCCGCATCTGTGCATCGGCATGGACTCGCTCGAGAACATGAAGGCCAAGCCGACGGTGGCGAATCTTTCGGCCAGCGGCGCGGGTCAGCCGATCTTCATGCACTCGAATCCGAATCACCTGTACCAGATGCTTTACGGCGGCATCTCGTCGGGCGTGATTCGCAAGCAGCACGAGGCGCGCTCGAGCATGTTCGAGCGCATCGAGCAATTGGCGGCGGCCAAGGGCGGCAAGTTGCCCGGCGCGGACAAGCAGCGCTACGGCCAGTACGTGCAGGGCTTCAACGACATCAACGGTCTGCGCGAGCGGCTCGGCAAGGTGTCCAGTCACCTGCGTCGGTTTGCGCCGACGGTGGACGACGCCTACGCGAACCCGGAATTTGAAACCGATTGGCACGATCGCCTATTGGATCTCGGTATCTCGGCGCTCAAGTCGGGTATCACCAGTGTTCTCACCATCGGCTCCGGTCGTGGTGAAATCTTTGGCGCTTGGAAAGGCCTCGGCGTGGAACAGCAGGGCCACAACCTTGGCCACATGAAGCAGCCGAACAACCCGATCTGGATCAAGATTCGTCAGTACAACAGCCGCATGTTGGTGAAGCTCATGCAGGAGCTGGAAAGCGTGCCCGAGGGCAGCGGCACGATGATGGACAACACGCTCATTGTGTACACCAGCAACAACGCGGATTATCAACATACCTCCGGCAAGAACTGGCCGGTGATGTTGCTCGGCAATTACGATGGCGCTTTCAAGACCGGTTGCTTCACGCAGCTGGATGGCAAGCGCCCGCTCAACGCGTTGTACACCTCCATCCTGCGCGCTTCCGGCGTGGAGTTGGATCGCTACAATATGTCCGAAAAGATGGCTGCCAAGTTTGATTCCGGCACCGGACCACTCAAAGAAGTGATGGCATGAACAAGCTGACCTTCACCCTCGGGGTGGCGGTCTATGCCGTGCTAGGCTCGGCTGCTCAGGCTGCGGACATCTACACGCCCGGCGAACCTGCCCAGGGTAATTTCAAAAACTTCGCTGTGGAGTTTCTGGACAGCCATTGTCTGGATTGTCACGACAACGAAACCAAAAAGGGCAATCTCTCGCTCGAGGATCTCGGGCCGGTGGATGAGACGAATGCGGCCACGTGGAAATCCATTTGGGCGCAGGTCACGCTGCAGGAGATGCCTCCCCAGAAAAAGTCGCAGCCGGAGATCGTCGAGCGCCTGCGCTTTTCTGACTGGATCGTCAGCGAACTGAAACGCGAGATGGCCGGCAAGGGCGGCTTTCAGGCGCATCTGGATCCGAACAAGGGCAACTTCATTGCACACGACCTGCTTTTTGGTCCGTTGCCCAAGAACATTCGGTTGGCACCGACCTACACGCCCGCGCGCATTTGGCGGGTGACACCGCAGGAACATATCACGCGCCTCAATGAATTGATCAATCGGGAACCGGCCTATGACTCAGCCCGTCCCGGCCAACGCACGCGCGGTGATGTGGTACCCACCAATCACGGTGGCGAGTTGAAACTCTACTTCGGGACTGACCGTATCCTGCGCTGGGAAGGCGGCACCGTCGCCTACGCCACGGCCGTGAAGAGCGTACCGGTGGTGCTGTCCTCCGCCCGCAAGCATGGCCTCGAAAATTATCCGGACTTCTACACCGTTAACAGCTCCGAAGCCACGCAGATCATGGGCAAAGCCGAGGACATTTTGAAATACATGGCCTATGGACCGATGAGCTTGGTCGGATTGTCCGAGCAGATCACCGACGACCCCAAGACCTACGACAAGGTGAAGCCTAAGGGCGACCTGCGCGGCCTGCCCACGGCGATTGTTTACAGCACCAAGGTCGCCCGCCCGATGACGCCCATTCATGATCTTATGAAGGAAGATGACGTCACCGACGAGCGCCTGCGCAAGGCGGTGGAGTTCCTCTTCGAAGCCCTGACCTTCCGTCCGCCCACCGCCGAGGAAACGAATGACTACCTGAAGATCGTTAAGGATTCCATCGACAAGGTCGGCAAAGAGGACGGAGTGTTCATGGGGCTCTCCGCCATCTTTCTCGATCGCGACGCGCTTTTCCGATCCGAGCTGGTGGAAAAAAACAAGGTGGATGCGCACGGCCGCGCGATGTTGCAGGACTGGGAGCTTGGTCTCGCCGTCAACCACGCCCTTAGCTACATCCAGCCCGACGCTCAACTCCGCAAGGCCATCGTCGAGGGCCGCATGCGCACGCGCGATGATGTGGAACGCGAAGTTACCCGCATGCTCGCAGACCCGAGCATTCGCAAGCCGCGCGTACTACAATTCTTTCGCGACTTTTTCGACTACGACCTGGGCGGTTATATCTGCAAAGACAACGCTGCTCTCGCGCAAACCGGCGTCAGCACCCGCGGCACCAGTCATTACCGCGCGATGTTCGACGCCACCGCGAGTACCGATCGCCTGATTGAGCTGATTCTCGAAAAGGATCAGGACGTCCTCAAGGAACTCCTCACCACTCAACAGATTGTCGCCAGTCGCAGCGACGACACCTACTTCGGTCGCAAAAACAATCCCGAGGAACGAAAGGCCGCGCAGGAAGCCAAACGCTTAGCCGACGAGGCGCAAACCAAAAAGGAAGAGACCGAACTGGCCGGGATGGAAACGGCCATCGCCAAATTAAATGAAGAGTTGAAGGCTGATCCGGAGAACAAGCAGCTTTCAAAGACGGTGGAACGACAGAAGAAAGACTTGGCTGCTGCTAAGAAACGAATCGCCAATGCTCAGAAACGCCGCCGCGGCGGGGGCAATATCAACGTGGCAACTGCCAACCTGAATGGTTCCAAGATTTACGCCCGCGTCAGCCGGCGCTCTTTTGGGGCCGGATCGATGAGGCCTGATCGCACACTCGCCACTGCTCCGGAAGGCCAGCGCCTCGGATTGCTCACGCACCCTTCTTGGTTGGTGTCTCATTCCGATGCGATGGACAATCACGCGATACTACGCGGCCGCTGGGTTCGCGAACGCTTGCTAGGCGGCGGCATTCCGGACATTCCCATCACCGTGGACGCCATGTTGCCCGACGAGCCCAAAACCACGCTGCGCCATCGTATGCGCGTGACCCGTGAGGCCTATTGCTGGACTTGCCACGAGAAGATGGATCCGCTCGGCCTTCCGTTTGAGATGTACAATCACGCCGGTCTGTTTCGTTCCACCGAACTGGACAAGCCCGTGGACACCTCCGGCGAGATCATCAACAGCGGAGATCCTGAACTCGACGGCCCCGTCAAGAATGCCCTCGAGATGATCGACAAACTTTCGAAGAGTGATCACGTCGAACAGGTTTTCGTACGCCACGCCTTCCGTTTCTGGATTGGCCGTAATGAGACGATCAATGACGGTCCCGTATTGCAGGACGCCTACCATGCCTACCGCGAAAAAGGCAGCATGAACGCCCTCATCACCTCGCTGCTGACTTCCGATGCCTTCCTGTACCGTAAGGTGGAGTAAGGCGAATAAACCCGATTCAATTATTTCCGATCATTAGCGCGATTTACCATTTAGTTTCCTGAACTGCGAGGGCGTTAGACGTTCGGTTCGTTTAAACGCTTTGCTTAAGTGATCGCTGTTACGGAAGCCGCAATCGATCGCGATGGATTTAAGGGAGCCTTTGGTTTCGATAATGAGCCGCTTGGCGCGTTCGATCCGCATGCGAGTGATTTGCCTGGCGACGCCTTCCGGGGAGTATTGGTTGAAGCGACGTTCGAGACTTCGGCGATTGAGGCCGACTGCGAGTGCTACATCCTTCACAGACAAGGGGCGGTGACTGTTCTCGGCCATGAACCGTAAGGCGTTCGAGACGAACGAGTCTTCCGTGGCAAAAGCGTCGGTGGATTGTCTGGTGACGAGCTTTGAAGGTTTTATCAATTCAGGATTTGCGGGCGGGCGTTTTCCCTGCATTAAGTGATCCAGCAAACTGGCCGCCCGATACCCGATTTCTTCAAAGCCCATATCGATGCTGGTGACCGTGGGGGAGGGGGAGTCACAGATGTTGGGTTCGTTGTGGGTTCCAATGAGGGCGGCATCCTGCGGGACATGTAAACCAATCGTGTGACAGGCTTCCATCAGATACCGGCAATACAGATCACCACTGACAAGAACTCCAACGGGCGGAGACCATGATTCAACCCATTTCAATAACCCCGTCCTGAAGTTGTCCCATTCAATCGTGTTGCCTTCCATGCTGGTTCTGTAAAACCGGTGAGTGGTGCAGGAGAATCCCTTGGATTCGAGCACATCCCTGAACCCATCGCATTGGCGTTTCGCATCGAGATCTCTTTGGTATCCGAGGTATCCAAACCGTTGAAACCCTCGGCTCATTAAATGTTCCGCCGCGATACGCCCGGATTCCTCGAAATCGGGAAGCACACTAGGTACCCGTGGCACCGGAGAATTCAGCCACACGTTGACGATCGGGATGCCTTGTTTGCCGGCCGTTTGCGCCATGGTTTTTGTGGCTCGCGCGAGGATGCCGTCGAAGGGTTGCTCCTTTTTCTTGGGCTTCAGAACCCGCTCCGAGTTGGGGGTAATCACACAGTCCCAACCCGCATCATGGGCATAATTGAGGCAGCCGGCATAGGTTTCCTGATGCCGTTTGTGGCCCCAGTGCATTTCCAGCGCGATGGCCACCTTGCGTGGTTTTGAGCGGGATGACTTCATTTGGATTGCGCTGTCGCATTTAAGAGAAAATAAAACGCAAAAAGAATGCAAGAAACAATTGAGGAGAGCAAGGGCCTCCATCACTGTTTCAGGGTGTTTTTTGGTTTGCGGCGGTTTAGACTGAACAAAGAGCCGAAGACCAAAGGAGAATGATAATGAAATTAGGTAGAATGTGTTATTGTGGGTGGCTTGCCCTGTTCTTAAGCATGGCTTCATTGTTGGGGGCCAACCCTCAAATTGCGGAGTCGTCCCTGACGGAAGAAGGGCGACGCATTGAGGCGGGTTATGCTAAGGAGTTGGAGGGGTTGCGCTCTCGAATCACCAAGAGAATCCCATTTGTGCCCGTGCCGACCACCGAAGAGGCCCGGAAGAAGGAATTCGACTTCCCTGAAGTTGAGTTGGGGGGCAAGAAAAAGAGTGGAGACGGTTCTCTTGAAGAATTACTGGGCGACGGGAAACAGCCGGATCCTCAAGTTGAGGAGTCGGACCCGCAAAAGAGTTTCGCTTCCTTTATGCTGAGCGACAAACTGGACGCGCTTTTGGTCAAATATGTCGTGCTCCTGGACGCTTCTCCGCGCGGTTTGGCGGAGTATGCCCAGCAAGGCAAAGAACACCAGAAACGGGTTGAGCAGTTGCTGGCGGATGCCGCCCTAATGAAGCGCATGCTCGTGGCCGATGGGGCCAAGGCGAAACGCAACGGCCGTACCTACGGACCCGCTCGTTACGGGAAAGCCATGGAGATTTACACGGCCATCCGTAAGGCCAGTAGCAAGGCTTCGGGCGGGATACTGGAACGGCTGGCTCTGGCGATTGCCTTGGAGCATGCCGTGCCGATGGTGCAGACCAATCCGAAAAATCAGGAGAACGCGCCGGCGACAATCGATCCCATCAAACGCTTCTTTCACTACGAAAAAGCATACCTCGCGGGAGAATTGGATCCGGCCTTCAAGGACTTGAGTGTTTGGAGTTTACGCATGGTGATCAATGGAGATGAGCCTGACGAGACGTTGGCTTGGGGACGTCGGATGCTGCGCAACTTCAAGCCCGACCACATTTACGAGTCCAACTTTGGTTGGCGCTACGTCGGCATTGTGAGTTCGGAGGTGAAGTACGGTTCGGGGGACGTCAAATACGACAGGCCCGAATTGCAGAAGTATCAGAACATTATCATGAACGGAGGTATTTGTGGCCGCCGTGCCTTCTTTGGCCGCTTCATTCTTCGCTCATTTGGCGTTCCAACCACGGCGCGCCCAAGCCGAGGGCACGGGGCTCTGGCTCGTTGGACGCCCGGTGGTTGGTGCGTCAACCTGGGGCCGGGGTGGGGATCTGGATGGACGGCTACGCCCTACTACAAGGACGTGGATTTTCTCGCCAGTTCCAAGGCTCGCAAAGACGAGGCGGCTTTCCTTCATGTCAAACGCGCCCAATGGATTGGGGATGTCTTCGGCGAAAAACGGGTGTACGGAGAGAACGATCCCAGCCTTCGCTTTAACAGTCTAGTAACCTTGAAGCCCAATTTTTGGAATCGCATGGCGCTTCAGGCTCAAACCAAAATCATAAGTGATCTCAAAGCGGTTACGCTCGAGGCGTTGGGGGCGGAATTGGGGGAGTCCAATAAACCGACGATCGCCCAACAAATTTTGTCCGCGCCCATCTCGGCAGATGACAAGGTGATCCGCTATGGTCAGGACGGTGTCATTTCAATTCCCGCCGCGGGCTACACCCAGTCCTCGGGTAATCCGCGTGAGGTGTTAGCCATGAAGAGCTTTGAAGGCGGTATGCAAATATTCCTTCCGCGGTTTGCTCCGGAAGGGCTCACAGTCATGCGAGGCGGCACTTGGAAAGGTGCGCCGGATGCCTGCACCTCCGGGGTCCGTATGCTTAGTGGTGGGTACGGCAGATATGAGAACTGGGGCCTGAGGGCAGCGATTACTCCGGCGCCGGGCAAGGTGCCGGCCAAGGAACTCAAGCTAGACCTCGGCGACGGGGTGACCATGGAGTTTATCTACGTGAAACCCGGCAAGTTTGTCATGGGTGGCGAAAACGAGAAGGAAGGCCGCTTCGCCTGCGTGGAAGTCCCTAAGCATGGGGTGGAACTTACCCAAGGCTTTTACCTCGGTAAATACGAGGTGACCCAGTCGCAGTACATGGCGGCCATGGGTCAAAACCCTAGTCGCTCCACCAAAGGAGCGAATTGTCCGGTCGATAACGTTTCTGAACCGGATGCCCAGCAGTTCTGCATTCGGCTGAGTGAGATCACCAATGTAGAAGCCCGGCTTCCTACCGAGGCGGAGTGGGAATACGCCAGCCGCGCAGGGAGTTCCAGTAAGTGGTTCTTTGGTGATGATCCTTCCAAGATCGGCGATTACGCCTGGTACAAGGACAATGCCGGCGCCAAATCTCATCCCGTCGGGCAGAAGAAACCTAATCCGTGGGGTTTCTATGATATCTACGGAAACGCTTGCGAACGGATAGCGGACAAGTATCACAAAGCGTACTATTCGGAGAGCCCCGCGAAAGATCCGACCGGGCCGAAGCAGGCGACCAAGTCTCTTTTCGAGTACACGATTGCAGCCCCCGAAGCGGGCAAATACACCTTGTCCGCTCAAGTGGTTACGGTGAATTACGATCAGTGGCTGAAGGTCTCGGCCAATGAGGGATCTGAGGTCGCGATGCCAATGCCTTTTACCGAAGGTGAATGGCAGAACTCAAAGCCCGTCACGGTCACTTTAGTAAAGGGAGAAAATACCCTCCGGTTTTGGCGCGACGCGCCACCGCAAAAAGGGGTGGCCGTTAAGAAATTCACATTGGAGCCGGCCAATTGAGGATGGGGCACAAAGAGGGTTGGATGGATTGGTTTCCGTTGAAACCCCTAGACCTGAGAATCAACTGGCAGACTTGTAAAATATTTAAATCAAACAAATAATCATGAACATAACCAAACTCATCCATTCTCTATCATTCGGCGTATTATTGACCGTCCCGGTTTCCTTAATGGCAAAGGATCTTCCAGATCCCGATGGCAAGCCAGCGGACATGAGCAAGCCGGTTAAAGTGTTTCTGATTATGGGCCAGTCTAACACTCTCGAAATGGGGAAGGTCAAGGGCGACAAGGAAGGCGCTCTCGAGTACGCGGTGAAAGAGGAAAACCTTTATCCTTTCATGGTGAATGACGCCGGTAATTGGACCAAACGAATGGATGTTCGCAATGTTCATACTATGGGTAGCGGTGGGCCTGGCGGCGGTGTTCGGCGCAACGATTGGCTGACGGTTTCGGGTGGCAAGATCGGCATCGAGATCGGTATTGGCCATCACCTTGGTAATGCATTGGACGAGCCGGTACTGATTCTTAAGAGCTCCATTGGCAATCGTTCGCTCGGTTGGGATCTCCTGCCTCCGGGCAGCCCT
The DNA here is from genome assembly GCA_038139415.1 of Verrucomicrobiales bacterium. Taxonomy (GTDB): domain Bacteria; phylum Verrucomicrobiota; class Verrucomicrobiia; order Limisphaerales; family UBA1100; genus UBA1100. Next base: position 40,308 of record JAYOSV010000017.1, read on the forward strand.
CGGCATGAGGTGGAGACTCTGGACAAGAAGACCGGCAAGAAAGTGACACTCGTGACCCCGGCACACAACGACGAGGTGCGTTACCCGAGCTGGACCAAGGGCGAAGTGCCCGAGCCGCCCAAACACAACTGGCATGCCGGTCTGCAGTATGTCGGCGATGTCGCCCGTGCCAAGGCGGTACTCAAGGATTTGGAAAAACATTATCCCGGCGGTAAGGGCTTTGAAGTGGCCGGTTTTCTCTGGTGGCAGGGAGACAAGGACCGCTACAACGCGGCGCACTCGGCCATGTATGGTAAAAACCTCGCGCAATTATTCAAGGCGCTCCGCAAGGAGTTTAACGCGCCTAAAGCCAAGATGGTGGTGGCGACGCTGGGCCAAACCGACAAGGACGAGGCCACCGGTAATGAGAAAATGATTATCGACGGCATGTTCGCCTTTGGTAAGGCGCACCCAGGTGAGGCAGCTGTGGTATACACGCACCCGCTGAGCATGGGCTCAAGCTCCAATGCCCATTACGGCGGCAACGCCAAGACCTACATGAACGTGGGCCTCGGCATGGGCGCTGCTATGGTAGAGCTGTTGAAGGGTGCGAAGTAAGAGGGCTCGAAGCCCTGCTGGATGCTATTCGCCCGTAACCCGTACCACCATGGACAAGCCCTGGGTCGCCTTGATTTTGGGATTGTCCGTGGCCAGCGGGTGGGGCGGGGAGCGGCTGCCGGAGATTCCCCCCAAGACGGCGGAGGCTCTACGCAAGCTAAAGCTACCAGGTATTCATCTTAACCTCAACGAACGGGCCATCGACGTGAACGCGACGGTGTGCCTGCACCAGGGCTTACTAGAATTGGTTGCCTGTACCAAGGGGTCGAAGGAACACGAATCGATTGTCTCCGTCGATGCCCGGCCGGTGCACATCCACACGGCGCTGTTGTTATTAGGAGCCCAACCGGGAACACCGGCTTCGCGGTTGGTGCAGGGTGCTGAAGGAGTGCGTTGGGTTCCCGTAAAACCGGCTGGCGATCGGGTGCAAGTGTCGCTAGTGTTTCCGAGTGCCGCCGGAAAATTGCAGGAGCATCCCATTCAAAACTTCATCGCATTCGCCCAGCCTAAAAAGATCAGCGGACTGTCACCGGTCAAAATCAAGCCCAAGAGATTTTCGGCCGACTATTTGTTTGCCGGCTCGCACCTGATGAAAATGGGTAATGGACCGAAGCGGTATCTTTGTGAACAGAGCGGCAATGTGATTTCCATTTCGTCCTTTGGTGATGAATTACTTTGTCTTCCGGAAATTCACGGTCAAGAAGACGATGGGCTGTTTTGGGAGGTGAACCCCGAGGGCTTGCCGGCGATGGGGCAGCAGGTAATTCTGCGCCTGCGTCCAATCAGAAAACTCGTTAAACCATGAGATTATTTTCGGTTAGCTTTTTGCTTCTACTGACCCTCGGTATCGGCCTATTTGCGGACGAGGTGCAATCCGGCCTCGCCATTGAGCTGGGCGCACCGTTCCGAGACAATGCCGTTCTCCAGCGGGGTATGAGGGTGCCGGTTTGGGGGTGGAGCGAGCCGGGGACAAAGGTCACGGTAGAATTCGCCGGCCAGACGAAGATGGCGGTGGCGGGTAAGTCCGGCAAATGGATGCTTTCGCTAGATCCACTGAGGGCCAGCGCCAAACCCGCCGAATTGAAAGTGGCGGATAGCATCGGTAAGCGTGTTACGCTGCGGAACGTTTTGGTGGGGGAAGTCTGGCTGGCTTCGGGGCAGTCCAATATGCAGTGGAAGGTGAACAAGAGTTCCACCATAGGGCTGACGCAGGCGTTCATGGAGGAAACCCAGGGCAAGCCTGCGCCCATCCGGGAGTTTGAAGTGACCAGCGTGATGGCGATGCTTCACCCCATTGAGAAAGCCGACGGCGCCTGGAAGGACGGCAGCTATGCTGATTATAGCGCCATTGCCTTCGCCTTCGCCCACAAGCTCCATAAGGAACTGGGCGTGCCCATCGGTATCCTGAACTGTTCGTTCAGCCAGACGGCAATTCAGGCCTGGGTGCCGCGCGAGGGTTTCCGTGACGCCAAGGATGCCTACACGCAGGCCATCTATCGCAAGATTCTGCAGACCGACCCCGCCACGCCCGAGCACAAGGCGGCGTGGAAGCGCTTCTACGAAGGCATTGAGGCCACGCTCCGGGAGAACGATAAGCGGGTGGTAGCAGGCAAAGCACCTCAGCCAGTTTCCACGAGGACGCCCGGCAACCTAAGCGGCAACCGCGACGCTTCCTGGTTGTTCAACGGACGGCTTAATCCCGTCGTCCCCTTCGCCATCCGCGGAGGTATCTGGAACCAGGGCTACGCCAATATGGGTGAGGGGCTGTCGTACTACCACAACCTGCACAACCTCATCCGAGGCTGGCGTCTGGTGTGGGGTAAGCCGGAGCTGCCCGTGTACTTCCACCAGTTCTATTGCCCCGGACAGAAAGGGGAGTGGAACCACAGCCCGCGTATCGGCGGAGTCGTTGATATGCGGCTCGGTACCTGGCTGGCCCGCGACATTCCCCACACTGGAATGGCTAGCCAAATCGACGTCACCGGCGGCATTCATTACTCCAGTAAGACCGTGCCCGGGCAACGACTCGCCTTGCACGCGCTCAAGAACCAGTACGGACAAAAGGAACTCGTGGCCGACGGTCCGTCCTTCAAGGACTACGAAGTCCGCGGCGACCGCCTTATCGTAAGGTTCGAACAGGCCGAAGGTGGCTTGGTTGCTGGCTCGACCGCCTTCAACGCCGACCGGCGAAACGAGGGTGCCACTGGCTTCGCCGATCCCAAGGTCATTCCCGAGGGCGAAAATCAGGTGCAGAGCTTCTACCTCGCCGGGACTGATCGTATCTGGCACCGGGCCAAGGTGAAGCTGGAAGGGGAGTCGGTCGTGCTTCACGCGCCGGGTGTGAAGCATCCACGCGGCGTTTCCTACGGCACCGGCGGCATTGGTTTTCAACCCAACCTCTACAACAAGGCGCTCCTGCCGATGACGCCGTTCATCTATTACGACCACAAGCGGGTAAACGCGGAGATGTGGCCTGATGGAAAGCTAAAGGTGGCGGGTGTGGTGCCGGAGGCAGGCTCGGAAGGTTTACTTTACGAATGGCGTAAAATGCCGTTGTTGAGCACGCAATTTCGGGAGAACGCCGTTCTCCAGGCCGACCAGCCCATTACCTTTTGGGGCTCGGTCCTGCACGACTATGGGGTTGAGGCCGAGGGCGAGGCGGTCATTGAGTTCAGCTTCGCGGGCATCAAGAAACGGATTCCCGTCAAGGCCGGTTCGCCGCACATTTATGAAATCGCGCCGGGCGACAGCCGCTATCCCGGCGCCGCCAAGGAATGGCGCGTGACCGTGCCCCCAATGAAGGCCAGCACCGAACCTAAGACACTCACCGTGCGTTTCCTTATCGATGGCGAGTTGGCGCACGAGCGCATCTGCCGCAACATCGTGATGGGCGACGTCTGGTTCGTCGCCTCGCATCCTGGCGATTTTAAGGAACTCCCGGACGTCGAGGTAAGGACGCCTGTCCGCATGATGACCCGTAAGGCTAAGCGCTTTTCCCATCCCACTCCCTCACGCTATACCGTCTGTGTATCGCGCACGCCGCTGAACCGGTTCGCCAGCGTGTGGGAGGACGCCACCGGCCTGCCCGCCGCCCTCGGCAACTTCATCGCCGCCAAGACCGGTCGTCCCATCGGCATCATCTATATGAAAAGCGGTATGACTTCCATGGGCCGCGGCGTCCCGCCCAAGGACTTGAGCACCTTGAAAAGCTGGGTTCCTGTCAACAACCTGAAGGACGCCCCCAGCCTCGTCGCTGATTACAAGGACCTCGCGGCCGTGCGTCCCGGTAACCCGCACTACGCCGCCAACGTCCGCCACTACCTCGGCGCCTGGCGAAGCTACTGGGGAGATTACATCCCGCAGATGGTCGACAATCGTTCCGTGCCCGACGGCGTCGTCTGGGGTAACTACCCGACGCTGGGCGCCAGCGTCACCAGCCAAGCCTCCGAGGTGTACAACACGATGGTTCACTCCTTCACGCCCACTCAACTAAAGGGCATCGTCTTTCTCGCCGGCCCCGCTTCCTTTGCCGAGGACGGGGGTGCCCGTTACGGCGAGCAAATGACCGCCCTCGCCAACGCTTGGAAAGAACGATTCGGCGGCAAAGACCCGCACTTTCTCTATACCTTGCCTGAAAAGTCTCTCGCCCCCAAGATTACCCAACCGAAAGGTATCCGAGGCCGGAGCACAGCTATTCCAACCAGTGAATGGACTGAAATTTCAAATCTGCTCGATGCCTTGAAATAGATTTTTTGTTTATCGATAATCTTTCCTAAAGCAAATGACTTCCAAAAAAACACTTACTCTGGTTGCCGTTCTGATTGGCGGGTTTACCCTCACGGGTGCCGATAAGTATTATAAGCAACCGCACGGCATTTTTTCCACCCGGCCGGATGCTGGCAAGTCTCTACAAACCATCAAGCGCTTCGGGCCGGTAGGGATGGGGATCGATCTGGTGCAGCCGGCGTTTGTCATGCGGATTGCAAATATTGAGGAAGGATCGCCCGCTGCAGCTACGGGCAAGCTGGCGAAGGGGCAAATTATCGAATCGATCAATGGGCAAAAGCTAGCTGATATCGATCCACGGATTCAGTTGGGCAACATTCTCGCCGCAGCGGAAGCCACGGATGGGTTGCTGAAGTTTGCTATCAAGGGAGAGACTAAGCCGATTACTGTCAAAGTGCCCGTGCTCGGAGCGTACAGTAAAACTTGGCCGCTGAATTGTTCTAAGTCCGATAAGATTGTGCGGCAGGTTGCCGATTACCTCTCCCGTCCCGATGCTCAGAAAGGAATCGCGGGCATTGGCGTTTTGTTTTTGCTGTCAACCGGCGAGGCTAAGGATCTTGAGGTTGCGCGGCAATGGGCTCGCAACGTGAAGCCTCATCGGTATCCGTGGTACATCGGCTACGGCGGTTTGCCATTAGCCGAGTGTTATCTTCGCACGGGTGATCCCAAGATTCTCGAAAACATCCAGGCCGGGGTGGATAATGCCGTTGCCACGCAATACCTGAGCGGCTGGCTGGGGCGGGGCGGAGTGACGCCGAGTTACGGCAATGGGCACCTCAATGCCGCCGGCACCCATGTGCTCACTTTTTTGCTGCTGGCTAGGGAATGTGGCGCCAAGGTGCCGTCTCATGCACTGCAGGATGCGCTGGTTCATTTCTATCGCTACGCCGGGCGCGGCGGGAATCCGTACGGCGATAGTCGGCCCGAGTACGGCTTTGTCGACAACGGCAAAAATGGATTGCTTGCTTTCGCCATGGCAGCCGCGGCGGCACTGACGCCCGATGGTGAAAATAGCGTGTACGCGCAGGCCCGCGATGCCTGTGCGATGCAGGGGTTTTACACAACCAGCTTCATGCTGCATGGCCATACCGGCGGTGGAATTGGTGAAATTTGGCGAAGTGCTTCGATGGGGTTGTTGCACGACAAGAAACCACAGCAGTACCGCGAGTTCATGGATCATCGCCGATGGCACTATGATTTGTCCCGCCGCTTTGATGGTTCCTTCGGAATTTTGGGTGGAGCGGGGTACGATAAGGAACAGTGGGGCGTGGCGTATCCGCTGGCCTACACAATCCCGCGCAAAACGCTGCGCATCACCGGCGCGCCGCCCACGCAGTTTTCCAAGCCTTTCCAACTCCCCAAACTTCCGTGGGGCACAGCTGCCGACAACTCGTTTATTTCCCTAGAAGCGGCAGCGGATGCGACCGGCAAAAAACAGGATCTCTCCACCGAGACGCTTGCGGCTGATTCCAGCAAGGCGATCCTGATCGCGCTGCACGAGCCGAAACAGGTCAGCGATGATTTGGTTCGTAAATATATGCTGCATCAGGATCACAATATTCGGTTTGTGGCCGCCAACAAAGTGCTGGGCGTCAACAGCGGCTACATCGGCTGGCGCTCGCCCGGGGGCGCGGTGCGCAAGGAATTGATGATGGAACTGCTGCGGCATTCGGATTCCCGCGTGCGGCGCGCGATGTTTGGCGCCATCATTAAACGGCCTGAGGTGATCAATCGGGAAGTCTTCGATCTTGCGGTTCAAGCGGTGAAAGATGCCAAGGAATCCTGGTGGGTGAAGGACGCCGCGCTGCAGATCATCGGCAAGGGCAGCGCCGATTGGATCGCGCCCCATTCGGATCTGATTCTGCCGTACCTCAGCCACAGCGATTGGTGGCTGCAGAATGCGGCCCTCGTGGCGCTCACGCCCGTGGCAGCCGATGAACGCTGTTACCAACGCGTGTTGCCGTCCATGGGCAAACTCATCCGCAGCAATCAACGCAGCGCACTGACCCGCGGCCTCATGCCTGGCATTCGCGCAAACATCAAGGCCGCCGGGCCGAAAGTGCAGGCTCTGGCCACCGCGACCCTCAAGGAGGCGTACACCGGTTTTGCCGGCGTGAAAACCGAGCCGGGCGGGCAGAATGTGACCTCCACTTACGACGCTCATCTCGGGTTCATCGCCGCCTCGTTGGCGGATGTGCCGGGCGGGCTGGATGTGCTCTACGAGATTTCCCGCGAGAAATTTCCCAGCGAGATTCTGCCGTACAAGGAGTTTTATCTAAATGCCGATTCCAGCCGGTTTGGACCGACACTGCGCGACGCGGTTCCTCCGATTATCACCGGGGAATTGATCCCCGAATATGTCGGCCGCAACCGGACGCGACTGTATCAACTGGCGGCGGCCGAGATTCAATCCGGCTACCCAGGCGGCTCCCGGGATGCTATCGACGGGCTGGCCGCCCTGTACGATCGCGCCGGCGATAAGGATTACGACTGGAACATGTTCATGGACTTGCGCAATGCTGAGTGGTCCTACCACAGCTTCGACCCCATCGCCGCCGAACAGGTGCCTTTCGATCAGCTCGTCACGCGTTATCGCCCGGTGACATTACCCACGGGGCTGGAAGATTGGTTTGCTCCGGCACACAAATCGGCCTTGTGGAAACGCGGCAAGAGTCCCTTCGGTCATTTCAAGGGCAAGCTCCCGATTGGCCCCGTACACAAGTGCGGCCCGGGCTGCGTGGGGCCCGGTTGTTACGGGGCCACGAAGGTGAATTCGTTTTGGGAACGGGAAGTGTTGCTACTGCGCGGTACGTTCAAGGTGCCGCCGCTTAAGGAGGGGCACCGTTATCGCCTGCGAGTGAATGACGGTAACCACGTCGGCTCTGGCGGCGGTCATCTCATTTATGTGAATGGCAAGCCATTGATTGAAACCAAGACCTGCAATGGCCGCGGCTCCGGTGGCTTACCCAAGGGCGCCTATATCACCGGAGATTTTCTCGATGATTTTCGAAAGGGAGAAGTGACACTTGCCGCCGTGACCTTTCTGCGCTTCAACGACAAGTATAAGGTGAAGCCCAGCTCGAAGGATCCTCAAGGCAAGTTCAGCCTGCATCTGGAGGAACAGAAACTGCCGCCGATGGGTGATGAGCTGGTTTACAAATCGGCCACGCTCGTCCCCATGTTGTCCATGGAGTGGCAGGCGGGACAGGATCCAGAAGATCGCGAGAAATCTGCCACGGCGCGGAAGTATCGCTGGGACGGTCAAGTGGTCGCCAACCCCGATGTGCTCGGGAACTGGAAGGTGCTCACCGCGGTGACGGCCATTGAGGATTTTGATCCCACTCGGAAAACCGGTAATGGCCGCAACCCGCTGTTTTCTGAGATCACTTTTCAGGCAAACGGCCGGACCAAGCATCCGACTCTGATTTGGTCCGGCGATACCTTGATGGATTTAAACCAATATCAAGCCCTCAAGATCGTGGCCCGGACACTGGACGGCACGCGCTATTTGTTCGTGGAGGCCGGTGGATTTGGCACGCGAAATAAGCCCGGCTGGAAACCGAAACTGCTGGTCCTTGCGCGCGACTGATTATTTGGCTTTTAAAAACATGATGAAGACAATGATCCCTCTTGTTTTCTGGGCGCTGTTGGCGGCCCCGAACCTGTTGGCGGCGCAGCTGGAATTGGCCGCGCCCTTCACGGACAATGCAATTCTACAGCGGGAAACCGCCGTGCCCGTTTGGGGCTGGGATGCCCCGGGCAGCAAGGTGACCGTGCAGTTTGCCGGCCAAATCAAGACCACTGTTGCTGGCAAAACCGGCGATTGGATGGTGAAGCTTGATCCGCTGAAAGTCTCGCGCACCGAGCGCAGTCTCGAGGTGAAAAACAACCGCGGCCAGACGATTACGCTCAAGGGGGTTTTGGTTGGTGAGGTGTGGTTTTCGTCCGGCCAATCAAACATGGTTTGGACGGCTGGCAAAAGCATGTGCAATCAACTGGCGCGCGATCTTGCCTCGGCTCAAGAGGATATTCCGATACGCGAAATCAACATCAACACCGTGTCCGCGCTGTACCCGCAGAAACGCGCCACCTCGGATGACGGTTGGAAACGCGCCAGTGCCGCGGGCGGGTTCTCGGCCTTGTCGCTTTCGTTTGCGCACACGTTATATCAGGAACTGGACATGCCCATCGGCATTTTGCTCAGCGCCCACAGCAACACGCGCATCGAGGCCTTCACTCAGCGCGAGGCCATTGAGGCGCATCCGAAGCTCAAGGATGATGCCGATCTCATTCGCGATGCCGATCCGCTCACCGAACAGGGCCGCAGGGCGTACGAACAGTATTACGCTCAGTTAAGCAAATGGCAGGACGTCGCCGGCGAAGCGATGGAAAAAGGCGGCCGCGTTCCAGCGCGTCCCAATCTGCCGGGTATCGCCGGCATGTGGCGCGGGCCGTCACAGTTTTTCAACGGCAAGATTGCGCCGGTGATTCCGTATGCCATCCGGGGCGCGATCTGGTGCCAGGGTACGAGCAACAGCGGCGACGGCCGCATCTACGCCGCGCGCATGGAGGCGCTGGTGCAGGGCTGGCGCGATGCGTGGGGCATGCCGGAGATGCCGTTTTATTTCACCCAAATGCAATGCTACGGCTCGCCCGATCCTGAGAATGTGGGCTTTGCAGATGTCCGGCAGGTACAGCATCTATTTTTTCAAAACAACCGCAAGAAAGTCGGTATGGTGGTGCAGTCTGATCTCAACTCCGCCCGGCCGCAGGGCATCCATTACTATAACAAGCTGCACCCCGGCATGCGGCTCGCGCGCTGGGCGTTAGCCAAGGATTACGGCAAGAATATCGCCTACACTGGCCCGATATTCAGCGGCTACAAAGTTAATGGTCGCAAGGTGACGGTGGCTTTTGAAAAGGACAGCCTCTTTGGCGGCCTTATGGTCGGCAACAAAGGCATGGCGAAGGATTATCGGGAGCCCGAAAAATTCGTCGAACCCGCCCGTCCTACGCCGAATGATTCCTTGAACCATTTTCGACTTTGTGGCGCGGACAAAAAATGGCACGCGGCCGAGGCAAAGATCGAGGGGGACACCGTGGTTGTGCAATCGGACAAGGTGCCAGCACCCATCGGTGTGCAGTACGCGTATAACGCCGTTCCGGAAAACTCGAACCTCTACAACCAGGCCGGCCTGCCGGCGACGCCGTTTGCCATGATCGGCGGCAAATTCATCTTCGAGGAGGACGACCTTGAAAAAGCCGCCGCCCTCAAGGCGAAGTACGCGCAATATACTGATCCGGATTATCCAATCTTACAAGTGGCCGAATATTACCGAGATGGCGTGATTCTGCAGCGCAATCAGCCCATTCGCATCTGGGGACACGCCAACGAAGGCGTGACGGTTAAAATCGATTTCGGTGGTGCGATGCAGACCGTGGTGGCCGATGACCTGCAGCAATGGTCGGTCACCTTTCCTGCACGTAAAGCCTCGACCCAGCCGATCACGCTGAACATCACCACCAGCCACGACCACAGTCGGACGGTTCGTGATATTTTGATCGGCGACGTCTGGTACCTCACCGGAAGTACGCAGCTCACCACCGAATGGGCTTATGATCGGCGCAACAAAGAGGCCGGCCTGCCCAAGACTCTGCCGTTGGTGCGCGAGTACCGGCGTCGGACAGCTGCCAGTTCCTTTGCCACCCCGCGCAAGCGCCGCTTCGAAACAGGCGGCGGCAAGTACCGCACCTATTGGTCGGTGGCGGATTTCACCAAGGAAACTACCGGTGTGACAATGTTCGCCTACGAATTCGCCACAGCACTCAATCGCAAGGGCATCCCGCAAGGTTTCATGACCATGTCCTCTGGCCAAGGCGGCCGCAATCGTCAGTTGGCTTCGCCGCTGTCATGGACATCCTTTCAAGGCGTGCGCGACAACAAGAACCCCATCTTTAAGGCGCGCTTGGATGAATTGTTTTTGCAGTACCCCAATTCCGCTGTGGCCCGTAAGGCCGCTGCCGGTCACGTGACGGAAGTGAAGACATTTGTTCAGGACATCATCAAGGCCGCCCAACAGGGAGCCGGTCCCGCCACCTTTGCCCTGCAAGCCCCAGCGTTTCCCGAGCCGGGTCAAAGCGAAACTGTCGCGCGCGACACCATTCCAACTTACGCCTATAACTGGAACGTCAGCCCGCTGACGCCCATGGGGATATCCGGCGTAATTTGGGTGCCGAGCCAAGGCAACATCGGCGAACGCCCGGTCGAGTACGCTGCCGAACTGGAACTCTACGCTCAAAGCCTACCGCAAACGTACGGCCAAAAGAACATCCCATTCCTCTACGCCCAACCCGCCACCACCCTAGTCGAGGGCATCACCACGCCTGACATTCCCGGTGCCAAGCGCATCACGATTGACCAATGGCCCAAGAGCCTTAAGGATATCGCCGCTGAGTTGGCGAAGCTGGCTCGGTAAATCCAATGTTGATGAGTAGGATCAATCTATGCGCAGTGGTTTTCGTGTTTGCGAGTGTTACCGTATTCGCCGAAACCGAAGTGAAATTTGCCGTTTCCAAAAACGCTGCCGACGTGCTGGAGTCGCATTGTTTGGATTGTCATGATGCGGATACGCAGAAGGGCGAGGTACGGTTGGATGATCTGGCGAGCATGGCATTGCAGCCGCGGTTGGATTTGTTGAACCGCGTGCAGGAGCAATTATTCCTCAAGGATATGCCTCCGGCCAAACGGAAGAAGCAGCCGACGGAGTCGGAACGGACAGCGCTGGCAGGCTGGGTGTCCGAAGAATTGCGCAAGCACGGGGCGTCCAAGCTGGAGGAAAAGTTGCGCTACCCGAGCTACGGAAACTATGTGAATCACGATCAGCTTTTCAGCGGCGAGATAAAGGAGAAGCCGTGGTCGCCGGCCCGGCGTTGGTTGGTGAGCCCGCAGATTTTTCATGAGCGCGTGATGGATGTGTTCCGACTGGAAGGCCGCGAGCGAACCGGCTTTGCCACGCGGAAATTTTTCGGGGTCACCAATCCGTTCATGTTGCCGGACCATTCCGGCGTGCGGGATTACGATCTCACCTCGCTGGATGGCGGGCATTTGCTGGTGATGCTTACTAACGCCAAGTGGATTGCCGGCAAACAGATTTTCGCCGCGCGTCTCAAGACGTCGGAAAAGGATGCGCTGATGACGGCGTTGAACTCACAGGATCGCTGGTATCCCCGGGAAACCGCGGCGGTGTTCGAGGCGATTGTGTTGAAGGGCGGCGCGCCGACAGAGGCGGAAATGGTGGCGGCGATTCAGCATCAGTTTGATTGCGTGCTGCGCCGGAAAGCGACTGCGCCGGAAGTTGAGAAATACCTAAGCTTACTGGAAACCTCCATCAAGCTGGGCGGCAACATCGCGGGGTTGCAGCAGATGCTGACGACCGTGTTGTTGGAATCGGAATTCCTGTACCGCATGGAATTTGGTGGCGGACCAGTCGATGAGGATGGCCGACAGAAATTGACTCCGCACGAAGCTGCCCGCGCCATCGCTTATGCGCTGGGGGATCGTGGGCCGGATGCCATTCTCCGGCAGTCGGCTGTGACCGGGAAACTCTCACGCAAGGAAGATTTCCAGCGAGAGGTGACGCGGTTGCTGGAAAACGAAACCCTGTTTGCCGGCCCGGTGGATCCGAGTCTCAACGGCAAAAACATGCGTACACACGAGAGTACACATCCCAAGCAGGTGCGGTTTTTTAGGGAGTTTTTCGGGTACCCGAACGCGATCAAGATTTTCAAGGACGTGCCGCGCAGTGACGGCTATTGGCAGAACCCCTCGCGCGGCACGGCCGGCACACCGGGTTTTCTTGTCAAAGAAGCGGACCGGATTGTCGATCGGCATCTAGAGCAGGATCAGGATGTCTTCCGGCGGTTGCTGACCACGGAGGATTATTTCGTGTATCACAACAAGGACAACGAGGCCGGCCGCAAGGTGATCGAGGAGTGGACGGAAGTGTACCACTACTTCAAGGACCTAGATTGGAAGGCGAATCCGGAGAAGGTGCTGGAGGATAATCTCGATTACCTGAAGACCAGGAAATCCGTTCGTTTCGCTGGTGCCAAATCGAAGCGCGACTTTATGCGCCACATGTATTTCTGGGGGGAAACTATTGGAAAAGGCCGCACACCATTTACCACGCCCTCCTTCGCGCATGGTTACTACTATAACCATTCCGTCTTCTACAGCCTGCCGCCCACACCGCATCCCTTCCGCTACGGCGGCGTGGAGAACAAAAACTACAAGGGCTTGGATGACGAGGAGTTTTGGGATTACCCCGTTGAGCAACCGTTTCAAATCCAACATCGCAAAGGCCTGCTCACGCATCCGGCTTGGCTTATTGCTCATTCCTCCAATTTCCACACCGACCCCATCAAGCGGGGCCGCTGGATTCGGGAAAAGCTCCTGGCCGGCCGCGTGCCCGATGTGCCGATCACTGTCGATGCTCAAGTCCCGGAAGATCCGCACAAGACCTTTCGCGAACGGGTCGAAACCGTTACACAAAAAGCTGAATGCCTGAAGTGTCATCAGCACATGAATCCGCTGGGGTTGCCTTTCGAGGTGTTCGATGATTTCGGCCGCTACCGCCTCGATGAACCTCTGGAGTACGAGGAACATATCCTCGCCAATCCTACCAAGAAAAACGGCTCCCCCACCTACAAGACCAAGCCGGTCAGCACCCTTGGCGAACTCGTCGGCACGGGCGATGCCAAGCTCGATGGCAAGGTGCGTGATCCCTTTGACCTCATTAACCGCCTCGCCCAATCCGAGCGCGTGCGCCAGAGTATCATTCGGCATGCCTTCCGTTTTTACATGGGCCGCAACGAAATGTTGTCCGACTCGCAAACTCTCATCGAGGCCGACCGCGCCTACGTCCAGCACGGCGGTAGCTTCAAAGCCGTCATCGTTTCGCTTTTATCTTCGGACTCTTTCCGTTACCGTAAATCGCGCAAGGAGCAGCCATGAACAACCGTAGAGATTTCCTGAAGCAATCCCTCCTTGGCGCCGGCGCCATGGCGTTGATGAATGCGCCGCAACTGCCCGCCGCCAACGGCAAACCGCCCACGCGGTTTATCTTTATGCACCGCGGCAACGGCCTGTGGCCGCGCGTGTGCGTGCCGCCCAGTCTCGATGCCAAGACGATGGAGCTCGAGAAGCGCAAGGAAGCGGTGGATGTCGATCTCGACGGGCATGATCTTCCTCAATGGCTCGGGCCATTGGCCGGTCACCGGGAAAACCTAACGATCCTGCAGGGGCTTTCCGGCAAGATGTGCACCACCGGTCACCATTCCTGGTGCTCCTCGCTCGGCGTGTTTAAGGCCAACGAACGACTCAGCTCCATCAAGTGGGCCACAGTTGATTTCGAATTGGCCAAGCTCTTTCCCTCGCCCGCCGGCCACATTGAGCTGGCGTGTTTCCCGCTGGGCGGCGGCAATGCCCGCGGCAGTCTCGACGGCGTGGCCACCGGCTTTTCTGCCCGCGGCCCGCAACAGCCCAACTACGCTTTCGGTTCGCCGCGCATTGCTTTGCAGGAGTTGTTTAAATCCGTTTCCACCGATCCCAAGGCACGCACCCAATATCAGCTCGATCGCAAGGTGCTAGAGTTTATTGCCGGCAACGAAAATGCCATTGCCAATCCTTTGATTGGGATTGAGAAGAGCAAGGTGCAGAATTACGCGGACTCCGTAGAATCCATCCGAGATCGCAACCGCAAGATCGACGCGATGGCAGAGGTTATCCGCAAGCACGTGCCCAAGCTCGATGCGAAATATCTCGATCCAAACGTCAACACATTGGACCGTCAGATGGGTCACTCCGAGGTGTTGCTCGGCGCATTGATTTCCGGTCTGACCAATGTGGTCGCCTTCACCGTGGACGAACTCGGTCACCGTTACACCGGCATTCCGGGCATCGAGGGCGAGAAGGTGAACATGCACGATGTGGGCCACAACAAAAGCATCGGCGGTCTCTCGGCGGAAACCATCCGCGACCGCGCGCGAACGCATCACATGGCGGTTATTGATCGCATCGTCAAACGGCTCAAGAGCGTGCCCGAGGGTGACGGCACGATGTTCGACAACACCATGCTCTTTTATTTCCCGGACGGCGGGGAGACGCATCACAGTCACGGCTGGGAGTATCCTTTCATTATTCTCTCGGGCGATAACGCGCGCGTGGATCTGCGCCGCCGCTATATTCGCCTGCCCAACTACGGTCAGCCGGGCCACAGCACGCTGGGCAATTTCTACACCACACTACTCAACGCCTACGGTAATTCCATTGAGCACTACGGCGCCCTTGACACCGGCCTCACCAAGTTTGGTCACGGCCAGACTGGGCCGATCAAGCAGTTCCAGAGTTAAATCGTGGTCAATTTTCGACAGCGGCTCAGAATCCTTCTGGGGTTCTGCGTGATTGTGGTTTGGGTTCAGGCGGCTCAACCCAAAAAGAAACTGCCGTTCCCGGGCGAAGTCTTTGCCATTGAAGAGCGCACGGCTTTTCTGATTTTGCCCGACACCAAACCCGCTGAGGGCGCGATGCCTTGGGTGTGGTATGCGCCGACCTTGCGTGGGCTGCCGGGAGGGGCGGAGAAATGGATGTTCGAGCGATTCCTCAAGGCGGGCATCGCCATTGCCGGCGTGGACGTGGGCGAGTCCTATGGCAACCCGAAAGGCCGGGCGACGTATGCGGCGCTGCATCAACATCTCGTCGAGAAACACGGCTTGGCCAAGCGTGCTTGTCTACTGGCGCGCAGTCGCGGCGGGTTGATGCTGTATAGTTGGGCTGCTGAAAACCCGGACAAGGTGGCGTGCATCACCGGCATTTATCCAGTGTGCAACATCGCGAGTTATCCAGGCCTGCAACGCGCCAATGGGGCGTTTGGGTTGACGGCTCAAGGGCTGGAAGCGCAGCTCGCCAAGCACAATCCCATCGACCGCCTCGCGCCCTTGGCTAAGGCGAAGGTGCCGATCTTTCACATCCACGGCGACATGGACCGCGTGGTGCCGCTGGATAAAAACTCCGCGATCATCAAGGACCGCTATGACAAGCTCGGTGGACCGATGATCCTCGAAATCGTTAAGGGCCAAGGCCACAACATGTGGCCCGGCTGGTTTCAAAGCCAGGCCTTGGTCGATTTCGTTCTCAAACACGCTAAGGAATCCGCACGATGAAAGGGATTGTTTCGATGAGGAATCTTGGCTGCAGTCTGCTGTTGTGGTTCGGCGTCATGACGACGCTGGCGGCCGAGGAATTTGATCGAGTCGTCGCGCCCTTTTTTAAGGCGCACTGCGTGAAGTGTCATGGGCCGGAGAAGCAGAAGGGGAAGGTGACGTTGCATAATGTGGACGGCGGTCTGGCGGCGGGGAAATCGCTGGAGCGTTGGGAGTTGATTCTGGAGGTGTTGGAGAGTGGCGAGATGCCGCCCGAGGAGGAGGCAGAACGGCCGGACGCGGCGGCTGTGGGTGCGGTGACGAAGTGGATTGAGGCGGGTTTGCGGAAGGCGGTGGCGCAGGGAGGGGAAACGTCGGTGGCCCCGCAGGCACGGCGGTTGACCAACTTCGAGTACGAGAACACCATTCGCGACCTGATCGGCTTCCGGCTGAAGCTGACGGATAATTTGCCCAAGGATCCGGAGAAGCCGTATCACTTCAATAACACCGCCGAGTTTATGTTGCTGGGGCCGGAGCAGGTGGATCGTTATCTGGAAAACGCCCGCAAGGTGATGGCCAGCGCGATTGTGGATCCGGAGAAGCCGGAGGTACACAAGGCGCGGCGCGAGTGGCAGGGGCACGGGCTGGACCGGGGTATGGGCTTAGACGAGATCGGGGTGTGGGGCAACCGTCGGCATTCCGCGTCTGGCGGCATGGGGCTGAAGAGTTTTCCAAGCACGGGGGAGTTCGTCATCCGCGTGCAGGCTTCGGCGATTTTGCCGCCGGGGGTAAAGGGCGCGCCGTTGCGGCTGATTATGGGGCAAACGCTCAACGGCTCCACCCAGCGCGTGGAACCAGTGGGCAGCGCTTATCTGGACAACAGCCCGGACGAGCCGAGGGTGTTGGAGTTTCGCGGGCGCATTGAAAATTATCCGCTGACGCGCGGGCGAATGATCCGGGGGAATCAACAGCCCGATAGTCGGGTCATCACGCCGCAGGTGTTGTACGACGACGGGACGCTGAACGATGGCAACCGGAATCTCACCATGCCGCGGATCGTGATTAACTGGATGGAGTTCGAAGCGCCGGTCGCGGATGTCTGGCCACCGGCGCATCACCGCCGCATCCTGTTTGATTCGCCTCTGCGCGAGAGCGATCCTGAGGCTTACGTACGGGAGGTTATTCGCCGCTTCGCCTCGCGGGCCTTCCGCCGGCCGGCGAGTGAGGCCGAGGTAAAACGCTTCGAGCAAATCTACCGGCTGGTGTTGCCCGAGCTGAAAACCATGGAGTCAGCTATGCGCGAGACACTGGCGATGGTGTTGATTTCGCCGCAGTTCCTCTACCACACCGTGGCGGACGGCGAGGTGACCCACCGTCAGTACGAATTGGCCTCGCGGCTTTCCTACTTCCTTTGGGGCAGTATGCCCGATAAGGAGTTGATGGAGTTGGCTGGGCAGGGAGGACTGGACGACCCCAAGGTGATGGAACAACAAACGCGTCGTCTGCTGGCCGACGCGCGCTCGCAGGATTTTGTGCGCAATTTCACCATGCAATGGCTGAGCCTGGCCAAAATGAAGACCGTGCCGATCAACCAGCAACTCTTCCCGCGTTTTCTTTATTACGTGTCAGCCGGAGAACGCAGGGGCACGGAGCACCCCTACCGGCCGACGATCCGCGATTACATGCTGGAGGAGACCACCGGCTTCGTGGCCGAGTTGATCCGCCGCAATGCCGGTGTGGCAAATGTGGTGGATTCCGAGTTCGCTTGGCTGAACCAGCCCTTGGCCGCGCACTACGGGGTGGTGGGAGTGGAGGGAAACCACTTTCGCGCTGTGCCGTTGAAGTCCGAGCATCGGCTGGGCGGCTTGCTTACGCAGGGCTCGATGTTGATCGGCAATGGCACTGGCTCTGCGCCGCATCCGATCTATCGCGCGGTCTGGTTGCGGGAGGCGATTCTTGGCGACGATGTGGCCGATCCGCCCGCGGACGTTCCGGCCTTGTCCGACAGCGCCGGCGAATCGGCCGAGAAAGCGCTCACCATCAAGGATCTATTGGCCAAGCATCGGCAGAAGGAAAGTTGCCGTGACTGCCACGCTCGCCTGGATCCGTGGGGAATTCCTTTCGAGCACTACAACGCCATCGGAAAGTACCAGCCGCTTGTGCCGAAGGAAGGCGTGCGGGTCAGTGGGTTCAACCTGCAAACCCATGGCGACCTCGCCGGTTATGCGGACTATCTGAAGACCATCAACACCGAGCGCGTGGACGCCACCGCCCGTGTTCCGCGCGGTCCGGAGGTCAACGGCATGGCTGACCTGAAGGCGTACCTGCAGAAGGACCGTCGGGATGAGATTGCCGAAAACCTCCTGCGCCGCCTACTCAGTTATAGCTTCGGCCGAGATCTGACGCCACGCGACCGGTTTGCGGTGGACGCCATGCTCCAAGAGTCCGCCACGCACGAGCACCGATTGCTCGACATGATTGTCACCATTTGTCAAAGTCCTCTATTCAAAGGAGTGGAAAGGAAGTAAACCATGAAAACGAAAAGCTGGCACTTGAATCGACGCGAACTGCTTAAGGGCGGCGGCATTGCCTTGGCCTTGCCGCTCCTGAACGGAATGAGTCTGGCGGCTCCAAGCAAGACGCATCCGAAGCGGATGTTGGTGAGCTATTTTTCCTACGGCGCCTACATGCCGAACGGCCAGCACGGTATTCCGAACCCCGAGAAGCCGCACAACGAATGGAGTTGGTGGCCGTGCCGCGATGCCGGTCCGTTGA
The DNA here is from genome assembly GCA_038139415.1 of Verrucomicrobiales bacterium. Classification (GTDB taxonomy): domain Bacteria; phylum Verrucomicrobiota; class Verrucomicrobiia; order Limisphaerales; family UBA1100; genus UBA1100. The sequence continues at coordinate 58,665 of JAYOSV010000017.1, forward strand.
CCTTCAATAAATCGGCCGCACCCTTCGAGCCGCTGAAGGAGTACGTGAGCTACTACCGCGGACTGGATCACGCCGGCGGCTGGGCCTTGGGCGGGCACAGCTCGGGTGACGTGTTCGCCACGGGCGCGGACATGGTGGGCACTCAGAAAACCAACAGCATTTCCATTGATCAGATCGCCGCCAATGCGCACGGCCATCAGACCCGGTTCGCCTCCATGGTGCTGGGCACCGAGGGCGGCACCGGTTCCTACGGACGGAGCAAGACGCTGTCTCATCGCGGGCCCGGCCGGCCGATTCCCTCGATGCACAAGCCGCAGGAGATTTTCAACCGGTTGTTCAAACCCTACGCCGGCAAAGGCGTCGAGCAGGTGCGTGCCGGGCTCAAGCGGGAGGCCAGCATTCTGGATTTGTTGATGGACCAGAGCCGCAGCCTCAAGAACCGCCTCGGCCATGAGGATCAGGGCAAGGTGGAGGAATATCTGGAATCCATCCGTTCGCTGGAACAACGTGTGGAGCGAACCAGCAAATGGACGCATGAACCGTTGCCCGAGATCGATACCAAGGGCCTGAACCTCGAGGCCTCGCACAAGGACCCCAAGGAATATATCCGGTGCATGTACGACCTGGTGTATCTGGCGTTTCAAACGGACACCACCCGGTTCGCTTCCTTGATGCTGGAGAGTGAGAATTCCTCCCAGAGCGAGCTGTGGAACTACGCCACCTACGTGCTCGGCTACAAGGGCGCCACGCATGACATTGCCCACAAACGTCCCGCCGATTACTCCGGCCAATGGGACCGTTGGCGGGCCGAACAACACGCCTACTTCCTGCAACGCCTCAAGGACACGCCCGAAGCCGACGGCAACATGCTTGACCGTACCGTCGTGCTCTGGGGCTCGGCCCACCCTCACGCCTCCCACAGCCCCAAGAATTATCCCATCCATCTCGCCGGCGGCAACAAGCTCGGCCTCAAGCACGGGCACCTGCACAGCTTCGAGGACGACAAGAAAGTGCCGTTGGCCAACCTGTTCGTTTCGATGCTGAACGCCGTGGACGTGCCGGTGAAATCCTTTGCAGACAGCACGGGCCCGATGACCGAAGCGCTCGCCTAACATGAAAACGCGCCGCGCCATGCTCCTGGTATGCGCCGTGGCGCTGAGTAGCGGCCGTGTTCAGGCGGAGGAAACCCTCCCGCGCGTGCTCATTCTGGGCGATCAAGTCTATCAGCAACCGGCCGCCGACCTGAATAAGGAGCTAAAGGGCAAAGCGGAAATCCATTACCCGCGCCACGAACCCGGTGTGGTCTGGAACACCACCACGGCGCTGAAACTTCTCGACCGCTATCTCGGTGAAGGTAAATGGGATCTCATCCACGTTAACTGTGGTCTAGGCGACTTGATTTATTGCGTGCCCGGCATGAAGTCCTTTCGCGTGATGCCGCGCCACGCCGGTGGCCGCCGCGCATCCCCGCCCGAACAATACGAAAAAAACCTTCACACACTCGCCGCCCGCCTCAAGGCCACCGGCGCGAAAATCGTCTGGGGCAGCACCACGCCCATCCGGCACTCCAGCACCAACGTCTTCGCCAAGGGCTCGGAGATCGAATACAACGCTATCGCCGCCCAGGTCATGGCCAAGTACGGTATCCCCACTAACGATATGTACACCTTCGTCAAGGACCTCATCGACATGAACAAGCCTGCCGGCCACGGCGCCGATCCATTTTTCTTCGACCGTAAACCCATTCACCCGCCGCTCCGCGAAATTCTCAGGAAAGATCTCGGACTTTAGCGCACTGTTTTTCAAATCATGAAATCCAATCTCATTACCTGTCTATCCTTGCTGGTCTTCACGTTTTCGTCCCACGCTAAACCGTTGAAGGTGTACCTGCTGGTGGGTCAATCAAACATGCAGGGCCACGCGGCCGCGCGCACGCTGGCCCATTTGGGCATGGACCCCAAGACGGTGCCGTTATTAAAGTCCATTCAAAATGCCGATGGCTCGGCTAAGGTGTATGATCAAATCTGGATTTCCTCGATCGATACCTCAGAGGAATCCGGTGTGAAGGAGGGTAAGCTAACCGTCGGCTACGGCGCGGGCGGGCGCGAACCAAAGATCGGGCCGGAACTGACCTTCGGCATCACCATCCAACAGCACGTCGGCGAACCGATCCTTTTGATCAAGACCTCTTGGGGTGGCAAATCGCTGAACACAGACTTCCGGTCGCCAAGCGCGGGGCCGTATCAATTCAACGAGCAACAAATCGAGAATTTCAAAAAGCGCAACAAGGACGTCGCTGCCGAGCGTAAGGCCCGAGCCGAGCGCACCGGCGTGTATTATCGGCTGATGCTCGAGCACATCCGCAAAGTGCTTGGTGACATCAAACGCGTGTATCCCGCCTACGATTCCAAGGCCGGCTATGAGCTGGCGGGCTTTGTGTGGTTTCAGGGCTGGAACGATATGGTCGACAGCGGCACCTATCCTACGCGCGGCCAACCGGGCGGGTATGCGAGCTACAGCAAAAATCTCGCGCACTTCATCCGCGATGTGCGTAAGGACTTGAAGGCGCCCAAGTTGCCCTTCGTTATCGGCGTCATGGGCGCAGGCGGTCCGATCGCCGAGTACGGCCCGGATCAAAAACGGTATGCAGGCATCCATGGCGAATTCCGAAAGGCCATGGCTGCACCCTCCAAGCTGCCTGAGTTCAAGGGCAACGTCACGGCGGTGTTCACGGAGAATTATTGGGATGGGCAGCTTTCCGAATTGGTTGATCGCCGTGACAAAATCAATGCCAAGCGCCGTGATTTGGCCAAGGATCAATCGCTCACCCGTGAGCAACGCGATCACGCGATCAACGAATTCACCGCCAAGCTGTACACGAAAGAAGAACAGGAGATTCTCGAGATTGGCGTCTCCAACGCCGCCTATCACTACCTCGGTTCCGCCAAAGTCCTCACCCAAATCGGCCAAGCCTTCGCTGGGGCTTTGACGGAAATGGAGTAGAACAAAAAAAGCCCCCGGCGAACCGGGGGCTTTGTGGGTGATTTTCGTTTCCTAGCGCTCGCGGCGGTCACCGTGGTGACGGCGGGTAGCTTCAAGGGCGCGCTTCAGTTCATGGATTTCCCTGCGAAGGGCGTCGACTTCGCCAGCAAGGTTGCGGTCGTTACCGCGCCTGTCGCTATGAGCAGATTTGTGGTGTTGCTTTGCGTGGCCTGATTGGCCGGTACCTCCCATTTTACGGATGGCTTGGGATTTCTTGTGGGCTTCCTCGCGGGAGAGCTTGCCGGCTTTAACAGCAGCGGCAATGTCACGCCCCATCTTCTCGGCCTGCTCACGGTTAATTTGCTTGGAAGTATTTCCCTTGTTGTGAGCGGCTTGGCCCCATAGGATTTTTTTCATGGATTCTAGTTTCTTGCCGGCTTCCTCTTTGGATAGTTTTCTTGCTTTCACCGCGGCAATAATTTCCCGCTCCACAGCTTGATACTTGGCCTTGCGCGGGTCGCCGTGGGCGCCCTTTGCGTGATCCGACTTGGCGTGGTTTCCATGTGCTTGGTGTTTGCCTTTAAGGGAAGACAGCTTTTTCATAGCTTCTTCCTTGGAAATTTTGCCGGCCTTAGCGGCTGCCCAAATCTCGCGTTCCATCGACCCAGTCTTGGAGCTCTGCGTTTTGCCAGGGCACTTCTTGCAGTCGGATTTTTTCTTTTTGCACTCATCCGCCTGAACGGTGAATAGGGAACCGACTAGCACGAGGCCAGCGGCGAGTTTAGTTAGTGATTGGATTTTCATTTAGAGATTTCCTGATAGACGCGAATTTGAATGGGAAGGTTTCTGATTAATTGATTTTTTGCAATGAAATACAGTCACTGACCTTTCAGATAAATTGTTTTTTGCCAGTAAAAGTGTGGGCGCGGTAGCGAGTAGGTCGCTAGGAAAGCCTCCAGTTTGGCTTAATTGAACTTCGCATACCTGAGGATCAAATAAGGTATTACGTTAAAAAAAGTTACCACCGACTTGTAGCATATGAAAATGGTGTAATTGATTTCATCAAAGCGATCTTTTGACATCTCGAACCACCACGTATGAGCGCTGAATATAAAGTCGTGGGCAAAGATAAGTGCCAAATACCACCATACAAGTATTCCCACATTAACGACCGTACACCACCCTAGAAATGTTCGAAGATTTATTTTTGTTATATTCAAATTATCAACCACCTCACTTTTCGCTAATGCAATAGAGAAACTGACGTCCTCTTAAGAAAATCTGATTGTCTGCCAGTGCAGGGGAGGCATCCAGTCGGTCATCAAGTTTATTGGTGGCTAGAGTTTCAAATTTTCTGCCGTGCTTTAACACCAGTGTGGCTCCATTGCGTGCAGTAATATAAACCTTTTCATCAGCTGCAACTAAGGAGCTGTATACATTAGCTAAGCCATTTAGCCGTTCCCGATCAATATGGGTCTCTCCAGTTTTAGCATCGGTGCAAGAAAGCAGAGCCTGATTGGATTGTGTATAGTACAGCAATCCCTTATAGAGTGCTGGTGAAGGGGTATAGGGTGTGCCACGGTTTTTGCTCCACAAAATCTTATCAGATCCGGTGATGTCACCCTTGGCTGAAAGCGGCAAGGCCAGCAGAGAAAAACCCTGATAACCGGTCATGCAATACACTGCATTGCCATCCACCACCGGGCAGGGGATGGCATTATCGGTAAGCCCACCACATTGCCATATGATTTCGCCACTCTGGAGGTTGTAGCTAATGACTTTACCTGGCTCAACTAGTCGGCCACCACGGCCTATGCCTGAGGCTGTCGTGATGATTTGTGTTTTCCCGCTATGGGTAACTACAGTTGGTGTGGACCAACCATTTCCGCCTTGTCGATTCTCTCTCCACAGCATTTTTCCTGTTTTAGCATCCAATACTTCAATGTAGGACTGACGAACATGATCTCTAACAAGGATAAGTTTGCCATCATGAACTACAGGCGAACACGCTTCACCCAGGCTTGCCCCCATGTAGGCTTTACTCATAGGGCGTTCCCACAGTTTTTTCCCATTGAGATCGTAGCAAAAGAGTCCGCTTGAGCCGAACCAGCAGTAGAGCCGTTCTCCATCAGTGGTGGGTGATCCCGAAGCAAAGTTGTTATCTCCATGTGTGCCTTCATGAGGAATGAGTTGGGTTGCAACCTGTTGCCAGAGTGTTTTACCGGTCTTTCGATCCAGACACATAACGACAAACACGTATTCAGTATTCGGGTATGTAATGCCAAAGATACGCTTGGGTTGGTCTTCCGGTTTTGGGAGTGATGGGTCGACTTTTTTTGTATTGATGGCTGTAAGCATAAAAACTTTGTCACCCCAAATGATGGGCGAGGCGCTGCCGTAACCGGGGATGGGGATCTTCCACTGGATGTTCTTATCCTCGCTCCAATTGACGGGCGGCTGGGCGGTGGTGGAGCTGCCGGTGGCGTCTGGGCCGCGCCACTGATGCCAGTTATCAGCCTTGGCTTTGTTGAAATCGGCGGCGAATGAAGTGAGGGCACTGCACAGCAAGGCGGTGCCGAGGGTAAGGGATGTTTTCATTTTAAAGGGTAAGCTCGCCGGTGCTGCTGGCGAACTTGTCTGTGTTGAGATTCATTTGGTTGAGCAGATGCACGAAGAGATTGCAGAGCGGTGTGTTGTTTTTCGCATCGTGTGCGAGATAACGGCCATGCTTGAGGCCGCCGCCGGCGAGCAGGATGGGGTTGTTGCGCGGGTCATGCGAGCTGGCGTTCCCAAGATTACTCCCCAGTAAGGTGAGCGTGTTATCGAGCAAGGTGCCACCCGCTTCCCGCTTGGTTTTCATGGTCGTGAGGAATTCATTAAAACAACCCATGATGGCGCGTTCGATTTTGAGCAACTGTTCAATGCGCTTGGGATCCCGTCCGTGATGGGAGAGATTGTGGTGCTCGGATTCCACGCCATTGATCTGTGGCATGCCATGGTTGTGTTGAATGACAATGCTAATCACACGCGAGGAATCGGTCTGTACAATCAGTGGTAAAAGATTGAGCAACAGTCTAATTCGGCCAATTAGATCGGTTTTGTCATGGATATCGAGCGGCGCTTGAGCCTTCACCTCCGGTTTGGGGCGGTCGATCCATGCTTGGGCTGCGGCAAGATCATTTTCTGCGGTACGGACGGAATCAAAATATTCCTGCAACCGTTCGCGATCAGCCGCTGGTGTGGTCTTTAGGAGCGCACGGGTTTGGTCAAGCAACTCGTCCAGCACGCTGCGACCTTCGGCTAGTTTTTGTTTTTGCCGTGCGATCTCCTCCGGTTTACCGCGCAGGAACATTTTTGCAAACATGCGTGAAGGGCGGTGTTCGGCCGGAATCATTACCCCGCTACTGGTGTATGACTGGCTTTTTGCAGTATCGCTACTAAGTGACACGGAAGGAAATCGCGTGGCGTAGCCGAGTTTACCAGCCGCGTATTGGTCAACTGAGATCGAGTTTTTGAAGCCGTCCATACCGGGGTTGGGCGCGGCGCTGAGCCAGGTCATCTCGCACAGGTGCTCGCCGCCTTGTTGCGGATGGGAAAGCCCGGAGAAGAGGGTGAAATCTTTCTGGTGGGCCTTGATGATGCTCAGATAATCGGTCAGCTCGTAGTCAGCTCCGGTCTTTTTGGGGAACAACGCCGGCGCGTGTAAGCCGAGCGTGTTACAGATAAACACCATCCGCTTCGGTGGTGCCTGCTCATTGGCCCACGCCGATTGCATTGATTCCAACCACGGCAATGCCATCGCCACGCCGGTGCTTTGCAAAAAGGTGCGTCGATTTAGTGTCATTTGTTCAAAAATAATCGGCTTTGCACTACGGCGTGAAGCAACTCTCGTACAGGGTAGCTACTCTTTTTAGTGCTGGCGAGTATGCGTTCTACTTCCGGACGATCAGCAAACTGTACCTCTGCTCCGGTGGCATAGGTGATCAGTTGGGATACGAAGTTGCGCGCCACTTGTTCTTCCTGCATTAACAACAGATCACGGAAGCGACGGATGCCTTTGAATTGTTCCCCGCTGGCCGTCGAGCCGCTGGCATCCACGTGGAGTCCCCATCGGTATTCATGAACATGACGGCCCATGAAACGGTGGTTGGTCCAGTCGCCTTTGCCGGTGGTGCGATAGCGTTGGCGGAAACCTCCGATTGGGTTGAAGCTTTCCAGCGCAAACCCAGGCGGATCGATATGTTGATGGCAGCTGGCGCAACTGGCGACATCACGATGCTTGGCGAGTGTTTCGCGGATGGTTACCGCTCCGCGGATATCCGGTTCCAGGGCGCTGATGGTGGGCGGTGGCGGTTGGGGTGGTGTGCCTAAGAGCGAGTTTAGCACCCAGTGTCCGCGTTTTACCGGAGAAGTAAGTGTCCCGTTGGCGGTGACCTTCAGGATGCTGGCTTGGGTCATCAGGCCACCACGCACACTATCAGCAGGCAATGCTACTCGGCGCATTCTTTCTCCGGAGATATTGGCCATGCCATAATGGTGAGCGAGTCGGCGGTTGACGAAGGTGAAATCAGACTTGATGAAATTGCGGGCAGGCAGGTTCTTCGTCAGTAGTTCGCGTAGATGAAGGCGTGTTTCAGCGAGCATGGCTTGGCGCAATTCATTATCGTACTCGGGGTACAGGGTTGGGTCCGGTGTGGTGGCGTCGATGTCGCTCAAATGCAACCAACCATCGAGAAAGTCGTTGATGAATCGGTTCGAGCGCGGATCATTCAACATGCGGTCCACCTGCACGGCGAGCATCTTGGGTTGGGTGAGTTTCTTTTCGTTGGCAAGGCTGGTTAACTCGGAATCAGGTAACGTCTTCCAGAGGAAATACGAAAGTCGGCTGGCCAGTGCGTGATCGTCCAGCGGACCGGGTTGGCCGGCGTGAAAGAGGAACTGTGGCGAACTGAACATGGCCCGTAAGGGGGCGCGAACCATTTTATGCATCGGTTGGTCCTTGGGGTGATGCGGTTTGGCAAGGGAGACAAAGGATTCGATTTCCGCGTCCGTTACCGGTCGACGGAAGGCCTTGGGCGCGAGCCGCTTGACGATGTCGTGCAGGTGCTCTTTGGGATCCTTGGTGGGCTGTGTCCAGTAGATGCGATGCTGTGGTAGCCATGGGATCTGTACGCCGGTGAGCAAATTGCGGGTACGCGTTGGGGGCCATTCTTCCTCCAGGGGCCCCTCGACCTTCAGCCATTTGATGGCGAGACCTTCGCCCTGGTAGCCGCGCGCGCCCTTGTCGCGCATCATGTAGATCATTTTCCCGTCCGGAGCCGCGTTGAGGTTCAATCCTGCGGGAAAAAAGAATTCACCCGGTTCAAAATATTGAGTGAGTTCAATTTTGCGGGATTCGCCAGGCTTGATTTCAAAGTTGCCAATTAACTCGGTGTTACCGTGCTTGTCACTGGCCTTGTATAAGCCGAAGCCGATGTGGGTCTTGGCTTGATAGCCGGCGCCTTCGGCAGTGATTCGGTAGAGCCCGGGGTAAGGGAAGTGGTATCCCATGTAGTCAGAACGCGCCACGTGCGGTTCACTGCGGTAGCTGAACATCACATAGGCGTCATCGGTGCGCATCACGGTCTGTCCACCGTTGCGCATCGGGCGGTCGAACCACATGCTACTGTACCTGTTGTTGCGGTAATCCATCACTCGTGCTGCCTCTCGAGGCTTTGGGCCGAGCATGATGGTCTCATCGAGCGCGGCGTCCACGGCCTTCAGGTAGCTGCGAATGTGCACAGGCGAGATGCCCTGCTTCGCGGCAACGTTGGCAAACTTGGCCGAGGCGTTCTCAGGTGGTAAATGCCTTTTTAGGTTTCCACCTATGCCAAGTATATCCTGCAGGGTGTATTCAAACTCCAGTCGGGTCAGTCGACGAGCAGCCACACGGCCCTGGGCAGCTTGTTGTTTCCGATTGGCCGCGATTAGGTCTGCTTCCATTGCGGCTAATGCTTTCGCTTGAAGCGCGGCTTCCGGACGTGGTTTGTTCTTGGGTGGCATCTCCCCCTTTTGGACCCGGTCAAAGATCTTTATCCATTGGCGAAAGGTGGCGGCATCGGATAGGTCATGTCCGAGTTTTTCAAAATTTAACTGCGTATCGGTATTCGCATCATGGCAATCAATGCACGAGGCCTTCACCAGCGGTGAGACAGCCGCCTTAAAGGCTTGTCCATGGGCAGGTAGGCCGATAAGCAGGAGAAGGGCTATGACGATGTTCCGGTTCATTTCAAATACCATGCCTTAATTCTCTTTCTCCTCCGTTCGGCCAGTTCCGGCGGCGACGTGGGTGAGAATTCTGACGAAAGAGGCTCCCGGGTTGGGCATGTCGGGATCGAGGCGGCGCTTTTCTTTCCAAAGTTGGCCGACCCGGGCACGCTGTTCGGGTTTGAGACCTGCCATGACCTTGTCCACGTAAGCCTGGTGGCGGCTTCCGTGATAGCCCTTGGGGACAGGGTTCTTGTCGATACGGGCGAGGAGCTTTGCGATATCGTTGTCGGGTACTCCGGTGGCAGGCCGTTGCGGTTCGTTTCCTCGGGGCTTCATTGCGGCGGCCAATTCTTCAGTGGTGAGCCATTCTGGAGCATCGGCCATGACGCTTGCATAGATGGCCTCCGCTTTCTTTTTCATTCGGGCAACGAGTTCGGGGTGGTTTTTTACGATGTTGTTTTGCTGACCGAGATCCTTCGATAGGTCATACAGTTGTTGGACACGGCCGAGCTCGCTCTTCTTGAGTTCAGGGATCCACGCTTCGTTGAAGTAGAACAAGTCCCGAAGTAGTCTCTTCAGGCGATCGGCCTCGGGATTGGCTAATCTCTCGATAT
>JAYOSV010000018.1:0-5441 GCA_038139415.1 Verrucomicrobiales bacterium
CTCACGGGAATCCATGAGAAGGTCGTATTACGCAATCGCTCGGGCGACAAGCCAAACCCGCAGCCGCCATTAGACATCAAAAAAGACCCAACGCCTCAAGGCATTGGGCCGGAAGAAGTAGCGTAAAATTATTCCGGCGTGGAAAAACCGGCGGCGTCCAACGAATCCTTATTCCACGTTCCCTGATGACCGGAATCCTTAATCATAGTCCGAGCCTCGGCCACTTGCTCCGCCGTCACCAGTTCTTCGCCGTTGCCCCAAGACTGACGAATGTAAGTGAGCACGGCGGCAATTTCCTCGTCCGACCAAGCCGCGCCCACGGCCGTCATGGCGCCATTGTACGGAGTACCATTCACGACGATAGCACCCTGTAATCCGTTCAGCACAATAGCAGCGGCCAATTTGGGATCGCCTTTCACCCAAGAGGAATTCACCAACGGCGGGATTTGTCCGGGAGTACCGCCACCGTTGGGCTGATGGCAGCCCTGACAGTTGGCGTATATTTGTTTTCCTTTGCCGAAAATCAATTCTGCCTCGGATGGCGCAAGCGACGCCACTTCAGCCGGACTACCAAAGGGCGCGTGCACATTGGCCGCGAAATTGGCGTTCAATTCATCGACCTTGTAACATCCAATATATCCGAGCAGCGTGAGCACCACCATAATGCTCACTGGCATCTGGGAATTTCCCGCAGCTGGCTCGCCATGCTCTTTCAAGTTCAGGTTGGAATGCTTTTCTTCCATCTTACTCGCCTTCCTCCGAGTTGCTGTTCTCCCGCACAGCCGGCAACGGCGCCTCGGGCAACCCCTTGTCGTTCCGGAGGCTTTGCAGATAAGCAGCTAAAGCCCGCGCCTTGGTGGTCGGCGTGACAACAAAGCCCGCCTCAACCGATATCATTCCGTCCTCGGCGGAGAAGATGGTCACCGCATCTGCAGGAAGTTTTTCATCCTCTTCCGCAGCGCGGACATTAAACAAATATTTATAAGGCGGCATATGTGAACTTTGCCCACCGGCTTGTGAGTTATAGATTTTGGCATACAAGGCATTCAGATCGGTTTGACGTGCGCCCACATTGCTGAGGCAGGGGCCCACACGCATAACGCCAGGCATAGCATGCGCGTCAAAGAGGAAATCTCGTGAAACACTCTGACGACGAGCCACGCCATTTACGACATCCGGCCATTCATCGGCGACAGGTAGCAGCTTGAATTGTGCCCCTGCGCGATCCTTCAATGCCCTCACTGTGTCTTTAATTTCGTCCCACTGCTCGATCCCCATGCTCACAGCAAATGTCGCATTTGCGACCTCGGCTTTGTCCGCATCACTCATCTCGATGGGTAAGCCCAGTTCACCGGCCAAATCCCCTTCAATCGTAACTCCGGAAACACCCAAGGCTGTCAGCGTTTCTTCTATTTTGATGGCATTAGCCGCCGCCTTCGCGTCCGTTAATGCTTCCGCTGCTTGTTCCAACGCCGCTTCGGCTGCCTCGACATCCGCGCCTTCCGCTTTCAAAGCCTCACTGGCTGCCTTCTTGGCATCGTTGGCACCTGCCACGGCTTTGAAGGCAAAAGCTTTTTCAAAAATCTTATTGGCCGCAAATTTCTCGCCAATAATTTTCCGCGTCAAATCTTCATCCGCCCCGAATTGCGTGATTTGAATCTCATACCCAAAAGTCCCGCCGGTGGCGGTGCGGGTGTGGCAGTAGTAGCATCCGTTCTCACGGTAAATCTGCTCGCCCTGTTGGGCCAGGCCTGATCGTGGACGTAATGAGGTGCCGTCGCCCAGATCAGCCTTGGCTGCGTTCACCTGTGAGGCCGGACCAAAAACCATGCCCCACCAAGAAAGGCTCATCGCAAACAACACACCTAAGAAAATCCACGGAGACTTGTTCATTCGGCACCCCCTTCAGCTTTATCCGCACGGCATTTTCGAATCAGCGCCATCGGGCTGCACTCGCCGCAGCAGTTTCGAAACAACAGACAGGCCATGCTGCCAAGGAAAATCAAACTGGACAGGAAGAACAGGATTTCGCCGAGGAACGCAATGCGCATGGGCATCAGCGCTTTCTTCATCACTTCGGCCGATCCATCCTGCAGCGCGTGGCCGTGCCCGTAGGACATGCCCAAGCCGGCCAGTAGAATCACCACAGCGCCGATCGCGGTCAGGCGGAAAATCCATTTGTAAGTACCCGAGCAAGCCCAATCCACTTCGCCGCTAAACAAGCGCGGCGCCACGTAATACACTGCACCAAACATCGCCATAGCGAAGAAACCCCAGGCAAAGAATTGGCGCATGGCTGTTCCGGCATAGGTGAACTGCAGCAGTCCATTCCAGTCCGAATAGAAGTTACCGAAGGTAAAGAGCGCGGTGATCAGCCACGCGCCCAAGGCAAAGCCCATGCACTGCAGCGTCAGGTCACTTGATCCGAGCAACGGCACGCCCTTGGCAGTTTGGCGCAGGTTCCATCCGATGGCGATCAGTACAAAGATAAACAGCGCCGAAGCGTATTGGCTGAGCTTGATTGACCAGACAGGCAATGGGGAACCGCTGTTTAGGTTCACCCAACCGCCGAGGATCAGCAGCATCCAGAACCCGAAAGCCGCCCATTGACGACTGTACAATTCGCGGCCGGTAATTTTGGGAATGAAATACAGGATAGCCGCCAGCCCCATGCAGCCGAGCCAGATTTGCTGCAGGCTGGTTACCGTCCAGTGCGCCACGGGAATTTGTGCCGCGCCGCGCACGGGCGTTTCCACCAGCAACCAGTGCGCCGTACCCACGATCCACGGGAAAGCCACCAGTGCGGCGATCAGGAACCAAGAGCTGGGATACAACTGCTGATGGCGGCGGGAGAAATAGGTGATAATCGCGCTGAACGCGATAAATGCCTGGCCAATTAAAAGCACGCGGCTGGCGTAGGCCGGCAATTCGTAACCGGCCACACCCGGTTGATCACCCATGGTGATGCCCACCATGGCGGCGGTGACCCCGGAGTTCCAGAGAAACGCGCCGGCCAACACAAATCCCGGCTTGGCCAACGGCATGCCGCGCAAGCGGCTCAACATCCAGAGTGTCAGCCCCAAACCAGCGTTCCCTGCAAACCCGTACAGAAAAGCCACCCAAGCATTCGCCTGCAAGCGGCCGTAGGTTAGGAAGGGGCAATCGGCCAGAAAACCAGGCACGTGCATTTTGAGAGAGCCCAACAGACCCACGCCCGTTGCCTGCACCGCCCAAACCGCTGCGCTGAAGAACAGAAACAACACGGGACCGCGGCAGGAGGCATTGATCTCCTCCGGCTGGGCCTCAGGCGCGATGGGCGCGTTGTGTATTTCCTCTTCGCTCATCAAAAATTACTTCTTCTTTTCAGCCTTGCTCAGGCTTTTCACGTACGCCAGCAGTGCTTTGATCTCGGCATCCGTCACTGGTGGGGGCGGCGGCATCGGTGCCAGAGCACCCTTCACCACCTTGTCCAGCGGCTTCTTGAGTGACTCAATGAAATACTCATCATCCAACTTCACCTTAATGATTGGCCCACCCAGTCCCTTGTGCACCTCACGCTCCTTGCCCCAAAAGTCGCCCAGAAACGTCGGAGCCTTTAATGCCATACCCGCCGGAGCTGGCACGTCCGGGTCCACTTGGTGACAAGTGAAACAAATCTTCGTCTGAAATAACGTCTTCCCCTGCGTGATGAGATTTTCATCAGCCTGGAGGCTCAGCACTCCAAATCCAAACAACATGTATGCAGCGATCCGGAACATGCTATTCCTCTTCCTTTTTGCTCAAACTTTTAACGTAAGCTAGGAGTGCCATCAGCTCTTCGTCGTTTATTGGTACTGTGGGCGGCATTGGCGCCAAAGCACCCTTGACGACTTTGTCCATTGGTTTTCTCACTGACTCGATGAAATAAGATTCATCCATAGAAACTTTTTCTATCGGCCCTCCGAGACCCTTGTGAACTTCGCGCTCCTTTCCCCAGAAATCACCAATGAATTTCGGAGCCCCAAGTGCCAACCCAGCTGGGGCGGGAATCGCAGGATCAACCTGATGACAAGTGAAACAAATCTTTGTTTGCCACAAAGTTTTCCCTTCACTGATCAGCTTAGGGTCACTCAAGTCTGTATCATTTGTGGCTACTGCCAACCCTGCTGCTGATTCACTGCGCGCTATCAAATTATTGTGGAAATCCCCAGACTCAGCATTCATTTTTGCTACCGTTGCACTCATAGCATTTACAATAGGCAAGCGGTAGAATTTGCGTTCGGCATCCACTGTAGCAAAGTTGTTTAGAGCATCGGCATCGGCCGCAGCTAGTTCAGCACGCTTAGCAGCGCGAGCTTCATCGCGTTCGGTGGTGAGGGAACCCGGTCGAGACTCCTTGCCGTATTTACTGACCACCCACACTGCCAGTACTAGCGTCAGCCCAAGTGCAAACAACTCATGAGCGGCCCAGCTGGGCTGCAGCGAATCGTCTTTGGTGTTCTCGTCGCTCATTAGTGGTGTTCAATTGCTTCACCCATCCGGGGATCTCGCAGTGGGCAAATCGGGTGGCTAAATAAACTTCTCATGAAAACCCAAATGAGGGTTCCTCCAATCAGCAGTAATGCTCCTAAATCAGCAACCGCCGGAGATGGTCCATCCGGATGAATCTCCGGCATCATATTGAAATACATATCCATGTAATGCATCAGGATAACCCATATGAAAACCGGCACCATCACCTTGTTTGTTAACTTCACATCTATGCGTAGGAGAGTCAAAAACGGGATCAAAAAGTGGCCGATTATCAAAGCCCAACTTACATAAGCCCAAGTACCCTGTTCTCTAAGGACATACCAAAAAGTTTCCTCGGGAACTGCTGCATTCCAAATTAGGAAGTACTGTGAAAAGTGAATGTAGGCGTAGAATACGGTAAACGCCAATAGCATGGTCCCAAGATGATAAAACTGTAGGTTATGCACTTGCGGCAAGAGGCCCTTGGCTTTTAACACGCGAGCTGTGATCCAAGCAGTAGATATGGTCAGCCAAACACTCCCAGCAAAGTAGTACACACCATACATGGTACTGAAAAATTGATGCTGAATGCTCTTCATCCAGAGAATGGCCCCCAGGGTAAGCGTGAAAGCAAATAGAACAACTCCGTAAGCCGCATGTATGCGCATCATGCGCGTGCAGAGCACCTGTTGATTGTCTTTCTCAAATGGTAGTCCCTGGAAATTTTTGTAAAAACTCGCAATTAGATGCTCAGGGAACATCAATTTACCTTCAAATTCCGCTGTCCCAGACTTGTCTTGCTGAAGACTCCAGTAACGCAACCGATGCGTCAGCCAACCCCAGAATAGGAAAAGTAGGGTTGAGGCAGCATACCAAGTAGGCTTATTAAAGAGGGCTTTCTTCACGTAAAGTGCATGATCTTCGTGTGGATCCGTCACCTGCATCCACGG
>JAYOSV010000018.1:5451-61669 GCA_038139415.1 Verrucomicrobiales bacterium
GATAGATATAATCAGGAGCCATGAAGCCTATTGGGATAAACGCCACCCCCAACCATGGGAAAAGCAGGCATGAAAAATGTTCAAGATACCGACGGATCGGCGCGGACCATCCAGCATCAAAGAGGTGATGGATCAACACCATAAACAGCGATCCTAAGCCTAGGCTCAGGAAAAACATAAACGCCGTGAGGTAGGAGAAGGCAAACTGCTGTTTGTCCTGCACAAGCCCATACACACACAGCACCAAACCGAATACCACCGCTGTCTGCGGGATACTGCGCCAGTTGGTGGATTCCTCCGAATCCTGCGCCGGTGTGGTTACTGCGTCGCTCATCTCCCCTGACCCTCCTCCGCGATGGCCGAAGTCTCTGCTTCCTCCGTTTCCTTAACGTGGAACCGAGCCGGCACTTCATCTTCCGTACCCAACCGGCTCAACTGCAGTGCGCGGGCATACGCCACAATCGCCCAGCGATCTTCGATGCTCAGCGTGTTTGCATAGCCTTTCATCACGCCTTTGCCCAAGGTGATAGTACGATAAATATCTCCATCGCTTTGCTTCACCACATCTGGATCATGCAGACTCTTAACGGCGGAAATTCCAAAATATTTCACCACGCCATTCCCGTCGCCTTGCCCTCCGTGGCACGGCACGCAAGAGATGGTATATTTCTCACGACCGCGCTCCATCAATCCCATGCTCACCTCCAGCGGAATGTTTACCACCGCATTGGTTGTACCCGTCTGCAAACCGCTAACTGCCGGGTGTTCTGTCTCAAACGGATAAACATCCGACCCATCGGCCAGCGGGATTGCCTCGCTTTGGCGAACAGTGCCTTTCACCAGCGGTTGCGAACTCATGCCGTTTGCAAAGAAACTGTTCGGTTCCAACGGACGAAGCTTCGGCTGCCGATCCATGTCCGCAATCAACTCGATCGGTGCTTTGCGGGAAATATCTCCGCGAAACCCGGCCAGGCTCACTACCAGAAACACCATCATCGCGATGCCAATCAACACGTATCTCATTCCGTGCCCTCCACCATCTCAATGTGCACCGCGTTGGTCCCTTCCAGGAGGCTTCGCGTTGTTTGTTCGTCGTAACGATCATCGTCGCACTCGATCACCACGTAAAATTTGTCATCCGTAACATCCGCGAACCTTTCATTTGCAAGCAACGGATGATGATGGCGCGGCAGACGGTTAAGGACAAACATCCCAATTAAAGAACCAAATGCTCCAAGCAAAATGGTCAGCTCATAAGATACCGGAAAAGCAAAGAAACCACTGAACAAGGGTTTACCTCCGACCACAATAGCGTAATCGAACTTGTTCATAAAGTACTGCATCGTCATTCCGGTTGTGAAACCGATCAGACCTCCAAAAAACGTGAAGTATCCGACTTTGGCATTATCTAGACCCATGGCATCATCCATACCGTGGATTGGAAATGGAGAGTGCACATCCCACTTTTCGTAACCAGCAGCGTGCACTTTTTTTGCCGCGTCCATGATTTCGGCGGGGGTTTCGTATTCCGCCATTATGGCAAAGGATTTACTCATCAGTGGTCACCTCCCTTGACCCTATCCGCTCCGCCCTCAATCGAATGCGGATCAGCCTGCGGGGTAACCGCTTTTACCTCGAAAATTGTAATCGAAGGCAAGTACCTGATGAACAAGAGGAATAAAACCATGAATAACCCGAACGTTCCGACAAAGGTAAGAATATCCACCTGCGTCGGGCTATAGTAACCCCAACTAGCTGGCAAGTAATCACGGTGTAATGAGGTTACAACGATAACGAATCGCTCAAACCACATTCCTATATTCACAAATATTGAAACCACGAAAATAAACCACGGTGATGTACGACACCACTTGAACCAGAAGAGCTGCGGGCTGATCACGTTACAGCTGATCATGATCCAGTAGCTCCACCAGTACGGACCGAACGCACGGTTCTTGAACGCGTACAATTCGTACGGATTGCCACCGTACCAGGCGATGAAGAACTCCATCCCGTACGCATAGCCCACGATCGTACCGGTAGCCATGATGACCTTACACATGAGCTCCAAGTGACGGACAGTAATGATTTCCTCCAGATTAAAAATGGTGCGCATCGGAATCATCAGAGTCAGCACCATCCCGAAGCCCGAGAAAACCGCACCCGCTACGAAGTACGGCGGGAAAATAGTCGTGTGCCACCCCGGTAACTGAGACACCGCAAAGTCAAACGACACAATTGAGTGCACCGAAAGCACTAGTGGTGTACTCAGACCGGCCAGTAACAAGTACGCTTTCTCATAGTTGCGCCAGTGCCGGTTACTGCCAATCCAGCCCATCGAAAACAAGCCGTACAGAAACTGTTTCAGCTTATTGATCATCTTGTCCAAGCCGGTCTTGCACTGGCCCGCGTTCTTACGCAGTCGATCACGTATGGTCGCCAGATCCGGAATTAGGCCCATATACCAGAACAACAGTGAGACTGTGAAATAAGTGGACACCGCAAACACATCCCAAAGGAGCGGCGAGCGGAACTGCGGCCATATTGCATTGGCGTTTGGTAGCGGGAAGAGCCACCACGCCAACCAAATGCGGCCCACGTGAATGCCAGGGAAGATACCCGCACAGATCACCGCGAATATCGTCATCGCCTCTGCGGTGCGGTTAACCGAAGTTCGCCATTTCTGACGGAGCAAAAAAAGAATCGCCGAAATGAGCGTTCCCGCATGACCAATACCGATCCAAAAAACGAAGTTTACGATCGCCCAACCCCATGCAACTGGATGATTCAGTCCCCAAACACCTACCCCAGTCGTAATCAAGTAGCCGATGTATCCAAAGCTCATCAGCATCAAAAGGAAACTCACACCAAAGGCGATATTCCACCATTTTGGCATGTCTCCCTCAACAATACCGGCAACCTGATTCGTGATCCAGCCGAGTGGTCGGTTATTGAGCACCAGCGGCTCACGCACCAATTCCTTGGGCGTGCTGGTTTCCACTTGAGAATGTGCCGCCGGATCACTCATTAATGCGACCCTTCCTCGTGATCACCGTGAGCCTCGTCACCATGCCCACCCGATGCCGCTTTATATTCCTTTGTACTGAACGGCTTCTTATAAGCATCAGGCATTTGCTCATTCGGATTGCGCAACTTTGCCAAATAAGTTGTGCGCGTGCGGTTGTCTAGAAAATCGATAGTCTCGTAATTACGCGGATTCGCCTTCTCTCGATTAACTTCAGAGCCGTCTTCAAGAAGGTTACCAAAGGATATGGCTTCAGCCGCACAAACCTGCTGACAAGCCGTCTTGAGTCCGTCGCTGTCAACTACCTGCACATCATCACTCATGCCGGCGGCGGCCTTTTTGATAATCTTTGTAGACTCAATTCGCTGCACACAATAAGTGCACTTCTCCATGACTCCACGCATCCGCACCGATACATCAGGATTTTTAGCCAACTTCACCAAATCCCACTCATCTTCTGGTCGGTTGGATTTCTCCCGACTAGTAATCCAATCCGTCAGGATTGAGGGCTTCAGCATTGCCGTAGAACCGTAAAGGTCATTGATAGGCCGTTTATTGTAATCGAAGAAATTGAAACGGCGCACTTTCCAAGCGCAGTTGTTCGAGCAATACCGCGTGCCCACGCAACGGTTGTAAACCATCACGTTCAGGCCCTCTTCATCATGCACCGTGGCGTTCACGGGGCAGACACTTTCGCACGGCGCATTTTCGCAGTGCTGACAGGCCATCGGCTGATTCACCACCTGAGGATCATCGATCCATTCCTCGGTGTGCTGCTCGTCATCGCCGTTCTGACCTTCATCCTTAATGAATCCCGCGGATGCCCTAGGATCGTGATCGCGACCAGTGTAGTAGCGATCAATTCGCAGCCAGTGCATCTCACGGCCTTTGGCCACTTGATCCTTGCCGACAATCGGAATGTTGTTCTCGCTTTGGCAGGCAATCACACAGGCATTGCAGCCAGTGCAGGCGCTGAGATCAATGGACATGCCCCATTGATGCATGTCGCTCGCCAAACGCGGCCGCTCTTTATAAGGATGCTGATAAATCGGCCCCTCATTGCGGGCGTGGGCACCGAGGCCCATATGATCCACAAAATCGGCGTCCTTGCGGAATTCCTTCAGTGTCGCCTCGCGAACGATCGGCCGACCTTCCATCGACCAGTGCTCCTGCGTGCTGGAGAGCGGGTAAGCCTTGCCGGTACTTTCCACCGAAACATTCTGGGCCACATTCACCGCGCTGGATCCGCGGACCGCGTAGGCATTGTAGCCGCCTACCGGAATATCCTCGGCCTGACCCTCATATTTGAAATTCGCAATGCGCAGCTTGCCGGCGCGCCCGTAGCCAAGCGTCAAGCCCACGGTGCCTTCGGCTTGGCCTGGCTGCACCCAGACAGCACCTTCCACTTCATCTTCGCCCACCTTCACCTTGGCGAGCTGGCCATTCTCCAAGCCAGCAGCCTCAGCCGTCTGACGACTGACAGACACCACATTATCCCAAGTGATCTTGGTGATCGGATCGGGCAATTCCTGGCACCAGCCGTTATTAGCGTAACTGCCGTCGCCCACGCTGTAATCCAGCGTGAACACCGCCTCCAAACCTTCAGCCTGCGCCGGCGGCACGGTGACGTCCGCATTGGCAATGGTGAGCTCGGTGGCCTCTTCATAACCGGAGTCCTTAAGGAAACCGTCGTGGAGATAACGCTCCCAGCTGTCGCCCGTAAATGTGGACTGCACCACCTCATGGCCGGTGCGCGGGGAAGTGCCTTCGCCAGCGGCAAACACCGCGAGCACTTCCAGCTCGGTCATCGCTCCGAAGAGCGGCGCAATCAGCGGCTGAACCGGCACGATGGTGCCATCGTCGGTGCGGGCATCGCTCCAGCTTTCCAAGTAGTGCGCGCGCGGCGCGTTCACTCCCTTGACGCTGTGAGATTCATCCTCGGCGTAATCGGTCAGGCGGAAGGCCGTCTTCTCAACAATCGACTTGCCGGCCACGGCCACGTCCGTGCCGCCATCGTAAACCGGGTTGCACCCCAGATTAACGACGCGATCAAACTTTCCGAGATCCGAAGCGAGATCGGCCAGCGAACCAAATTCATTGGCGGGCGTCTTATGGAACTTCACGGTCTTGCCGTTGTTCCCGAGCGCGTCATTAATAATGTGCGCGAGTTGATGCACCGACTCCGGCTGACGATAGCCGGCAACCACCAAGCTCTTGCCGGCGTGCGCCTTCAAATCTTCCGCGGCACCGGCCAGCCATTCTTTCTGCGCCTCACTGAGGGCGTTGGCCGGAACGGTTACGGATTTACCAAGTTCCTTGGCGATAAACGCCGCCGCCGCCGGGATGGCTGTGGCACGCGCGCGCAAACGGTGGTCGGCATTGGCGCCGGTTTGCGTTAGCAACGCTTCCACCGAATACAGGCGGTTCATGCCGTCGTTTTGCTTGGCCACCTTGCGCCCCTTGGCGAAGTCGGCCGCAAACCGAGCGGAACCTTCTTCGGTTCCAAGAAAATCGCAGTCCAGCGAGAGAATCACTTCGGCTTGATCCAGCTTCCAAAACGGGGTCACCGCCTCACCAAAAGCCGCCTGAGCGCCACGGGCATGCACGCCGAAATCTGCCGCCTCGTGCACATAAAAAGCGGCGTTTTCTCCCATTTTTTCCTGAATTTTACCAATCAACGCCGCCCGCGAAGGCGAAGTGCTGGCCGGCATCAAGAACGCCGTTCTGCCGGACAGGTTCTGCTGTAATTTCTCGATCGCGCTGGCTTTACCACCCGGCATGGCCTTGCCTTTAAAGGTGTAGATCCGCGCCCGATCCGGATCGTACAGATTCAGCACGGAAGCCTGGGCAAATGGATCGGTGGCACTGCGACCGGCAACGTTGGCGTTGCCATCCACTTTGGTGGGACGACCTTCGTTGCTCACGGCCAACAACGGCGTGGCGCCGGTTCGCGTGGGCATGGCGGTGGCAAACTGCATCGGCACGCCGTGCACATATTCCTGCCCGGCGACCTGCTCGCTGCCGAACGGCACAATATGCTCCTCGGGCCGACGGCAACCTACACCGAGCATGCTCGCTCCGGCCAAACCGGCCGAAGCCCCCATCAGCTTGAGGAAATCACGCCGCGAAAAATCATTGGACAATTCCTGCGCGCCCTCGGGAAATTCACGTTCGTTCCAGTCCGCATTCTCCACGTCACCCATCGATTCGCCAATACTACGCCAGTACTGCGATTCCGCAGCATTAGATAATTGGCCTGTTCTTTGGTGTGACTTCATCAAATTATCTGTGACAGGATGAACAACTTTCAGCCGACCTAATCTTCATTTGATCAACCAGCCCCTTCCCTTCACGCTCAGGATCCCACTCTGCTGGAGGTTCCCAATTTAGGTTAAAAACCTTATCCTGCGGTCTTACATTTTCATGGGGGTTGCGATGGCAATCTAGACAGAAAGCCATGCTTAGGGACTTGGAATGCTTCACCACATCCATTTCATTCACTTTACCGTGGCAACTCACACAGGAAACACCCCGGTTTACGTGGACCGCGTGGTTGAAATAAACGTAATCGGGCGTTTTATGAACCTGGACCCACGGAAGGGGTTTGTTTTTCTCGAAACTTTCTCGAATAGGGGCGAGTCTGGGATCATCAGCCAAAACCTGAGTGTGGCACTTCATACAGGTCTCAGCAGAGGGAATGTTCGAAAACCAACTCTTGTCTACGTCATTATGGCAATATCGACAATCAATGCCCATCTGGCCCGAATGAACCTCGTGAGAGAAAGCAACCGGCTGGATCGGCTCGTACCCCACTCGAGTATATTTAGGGGTAAAGTAATACGTAACACCTGCGACAACACAGGCGCCAGCCACCAATCCGCCCACCAACAGGATCAAAGGTAAGCGGTTGGTCCATTTAGGGAAGATGTTAGACATCCAAAAAGAACCGTCCCGCGGCGCATCCTACGAATTCCGGCCCCGAGTGCAAGGGGATTTTGTGATTTTTTTCACAAAGTCCAAAACTGAGGTTTTGATTCGGAATTGTGGAAAATAAGGAAAATGGAGGCGAGGACCGGAATCGAACCGGTGATAGAGCTTTTGCAGAGCCCTGCCTTACCACTTGGCTACCCCGCCTCGGGGAGCGCCGACTGTATCCGCCCGCAAATAAAAGTCAATTGCCATACTCACAAAGGACGCCAAGGGAGTGAAGTGGAACTCGTCTCTCCCGAAATTATCCACCCAACCGCTTTCGTTCTTTCCAAAGGTCTTTTGGCCCAAAAATTCCCAGAGGCGTGATGATCCCAGTGATGAGTTCGGGCGGGGTGACATCGAAGGCGGGGTTACGGGCTGTGCTGGCGGGATTAGCCACGCGCACTTGGCGAAACCGGCCGCGAGCATCCGCGCCCCACGCGCTGAGCACTTCCGCTTCCTCGCGCTCCTCGATGGGGATCTCCAAGCCGCTCTTTAAATCCCAATCAATGGTCGACAACGGAATAGCGACGTAAAACGGAATGCGATGCCGCGCCGCAAGCACGGCCTTGGTGTAGGTGCCGATCTTGTTCGTCACTTCGCCCGTACGTCCGAGAGTGCGATCGCTGCCAACGATCACCAAATCAATCTCCCCTCGCTGCATCAAATGCCCAGCGGCATTATCGGCAATGACCTCGTGCGACACGCCTTGTTGCGTGAGTTCCCACGCGGTCAACGCCGCGCCCTGTGAACGCGGTCGGGTTTCATCACAGAAGACGTGAAATGATTTGCCCTTGGCCTGCGCGGCGTACAGAGGCGCGGTCGCGCTGCCCACATCCACAAATGCCAACCACCCCGCATTGCAATGGGTGAGCACGCGCATGCCGTCCTTGATCAACTTGACCCCGTGCCGGCCAATGGCCTGACAGTGCGCCACATCGGCATCGGCAAACTGCCGCGCGGCCTTGAGGGCGAGGCGTTGTTGTTGGGCGACCGTGTGATCGCCGACCATGGCTGCGCGGACTTCGTTAAGGGCATTCACCAAATCCACAGCCGTCGGCCGGGCGGCGGCCAAGGTTTCGTAGGCACGCTGCAGATGCCGCGCAAAGGCCGGTTCCGTTTTGCCGGTAAAAGCCCTTGCCGCCTGGGCCAATCCGAAGGCTGCGGTGGCGCCGATGGCACCCGCGCCGCGCACCGTCATGTTGGTAATCGCACGCGCGGTTTGTTGTACGGTGGGCGTGCGGGTGAGTTCGAATTGGTGCGGCAGTTTACGTTGCTGAATGAGCACGACCTCGTTGGTGCGAGCATCAAAGTCCACGGTGCGGTAATGCCGCCAGCGACCGTGGACGCGGACTTTCATGGACTAATCGGTCTCGGCCTCGAGCTCGGCAATCTCCTGCTCGATGGCGGCGTAGAGATTGGTCTGGCGCAGAGGCTCCAGATCGCTGTCGCGCCGCAGGTGCTCGAAATCGCGGTAGCCGCTTTGGAGGGCCTTGCGCAGGGCGTGCGCGGCTTTGCGGAATTCCTCGGTCAGCGAAAAACTGCAGGCGAGGTTGTAATGGACCAACGGATCTTCCGGACACAACCGCGCCAATCGGCGGTCCACCTGCAGACCATCCTTAAAACGGCCGCGGCGAGTGTAGTTGTCGCCCAGAAGCTGGAGGGCCTCCACGTATCGCCGATCGCGCCGGACGACGCCTTCCAGAAATTGAATCTCTATATCCAAGTCCCGCTGTTCGCGGGAGGAGAGTTTGTTGTTGGCGCTGTTTAGCTCAGCCATAACCAAGGCCCGCAGGCCGGGGAAAACCTAGCGGCCCTCCGCTCACATTGCCAACAACAACTTTTTCACTTCGCGCAGGCGGGGCCCGGCTTTTTTCTTAGTTAACCTCGGAAACTTGCCGCCCAGCGAGATATAATCGCCGGCGCGCCGCAATTTCAGGCGATCGCGATCGGCCACAATTGAATCCACGCCCTTGCCAGAGGCGATGACTTTCAGTTCACCGACCAACAACAGATGTTCCATGGCCGGCGGTAATTTACCGAATCGGTCGCGTAATTCCTCGCCCAAGACCCGCACCATCTCGCGGCCATCGGCCTGGGCCAAACGGCGATACACATCGATGCGCTGACGAGACAGCGGGATGTAATCCATCGGAATATAAGCCGGGGCCACCTCGCAGGTGTTTTCATCGGCCGATCGTTCAGGCGCATCGGTCTCGTATTCCACCCATTCCCAGCTTTCCTCGCGGGGCACGGAAATGCTGTCGGCCGTTTTACGCGGGCGAGCGTTGGGCGCCTGCTTAGGGCCGGTGTCCTGCTCGGGACTGAGCGCCAGAAAATCAAACCTGGTTTCCACCTCCACTCGTTTCTTCACCTGCTCGCCCTTGAGCTGGGCCACGCTTTGCTTGAGCAGCTGACAATAAAGCTCGAACCCGACGGCAGTGATGTGTCCGCTCTGTTCAGACCCCAGCAAATTGCCGGCACCGCGGATCTCCAAATCGCGCATGGCGATTTTGAATCCGCTGCCGAGGCTGGAGTATTGTTTGATGGCACTAATGCGTTTGCGCGCATCGGCCAGCAACGCCGCATGGCGCGGCAGCAGCACGTAGGCATACGCCTGATGTTTATAGCGACCCACGCGCCCGCGCAGCTGATAAAGATCACTGAGACCAAACCGATCGGCGCGATCAATGATGATGGTGTTGGCGTTCGGGATATCGATGCCGCTCTCGATGATCGTGGTGGAGAGCAGCACATCTGCTTCGCCATTGATGAAGGTGGTCATTACCTCCTCCAATTCATCGGCCTTCATCTGGCCGTGCCCCACCAGAATACGCGCCTCAGGCACAATGCCCTGCAGTTTTTTCTCCAGCGTATAAATGGTGCCCACGCGATTGTGCAGAAAAAACACCTGACCGCCCCGATGCAATTCACGCTGAATGGCGCGCCGAATTAGTTTCTCATCGTAATCGGCCACAATTGTTTCCACCGGCAACCGGTCGACCGGAGCGGTTTCGATGGTGCTCATATCGCGCGCGCCGGTGAGAGCAAGGTAGAGCGTGCGCGGGATGGGCGTGGCGCTGAGAGTCAGTACATCCACGTGGGTGCGAAGCATTTTAAACCGTTCCTTGTGCGCAACACCGAAGCGTTGCTCCTCATCGATCACCACCAAGCCAAGGTCCTTGAACTTCACATCCGGCTGAATCAACCGGTGCGTGCCAATCACAATATCCACCGCGCCGGTCTCCAGCGCGGCCACCGTCTTGGCCTGTTGCGCTTTGGACCGAAACCGAGAGAGCAATTCCACGCGCACGGGATACTCGGCCATGCGCTCGGAAAAGGTGTTAAAATGCTGCTGAGCGAGCACGGTGGTGGGCACCAGCACGGCCACCTGTTTGCCGGCCATCACCGCCTTGAACACCGCGCGTATGGCCACCTCGGTTTTACCGAAGCCCACGTCCCCGCAGATCAGTCGATCCATCGGCTGGTCGCCTTGCATGTCTTGCTTGGCGTCGTTGATCGCCTTCATTTGATCGTCCGTTTCCTCGTATACGAACGACGTCTCAAACTCGCGTTGCCAAGAGGTGTCCTCGCCAAAGGCATGGCCGCGCTCGGTCTCGCGCACGGCCTGGATTCGCAACAGTTCCGCAGCCAAATCGCGCACGGCTTTCTCGGCCTTTTCCTTTGTTTTTTCCCAACGTTTACCGCCCAACATGTTGAGCGGAGGATCAGCCTTGCCCGAACCGATGTATTTACTGACCAAATGAGCCTCGCTCACCGGCACATACAACTTGGGCGGCGGATTGTGGGGATCGCTTGTGGCATACTCGATCATAATGCACTCGTGTCCGCTGTTATCCGCGCCCTCTTTCGCACCGGAAAGCGGCATTACTTTCATGCCGAGATACCGCCCAATGCCGTGCTGCACATGCACCACATAATCGCCCTCCTCCAACTCGGTGAAATTGATGTCGAACGCGGATTTCATTACCGAGCCGTAGCGACCTTTCATTCGGCGCGGCCGCTGCACCTTATATCGACCAAACACCTCCGCATCACTCACCACCACCCAACGTCCCGGACTGTACAGGAATCCTCGGCTCAAGGTGCCCAGCGCAATGTCCAGCTTGCCGCCCTCCGTTTCAAACCCGTACTCCGCCCATAACTCCTCCAGCCGTTGCTGTTCGCCCGTGTTGTTGCAGAGCACGAGCACGGTGTGATTCTGGCGACGCCAGCGGTGGAGTTGGGCAAAAAATTCGCGCCGTTGCGCATCGACAATTTGTGGGTCAGCCACGCGCCCTTCCATTGGGCGGAACGCCTCCAGACTCGCCAGCTCCAGCGCCAACGCCTCCTCGCCCTCGTCCAGCTCATGCAGATCCACACGAACCAACCCGCGTTCCTCTAGCCGGTGGAGCAGCGGGGTCCATTCCACATGAAACCGGTCGCCCGGCGGAATCTCCATCACCTTTTGTGCCGCCGCCTCGTCCACCGCGTCCGGATCGCAAAAGAGCACGATGGCATCCTTCGGTAAATGTTCCAGCAACGTCGCCCCCCCCGGGCCGGTTAACTGCTTGAGCAGCCCCACTTCGCCGCCAGGCGATAATGTCACGTCCTCGATCTTTTCGCGCGACACTTGGCTTTGCGGATTAAAGTAACGCAGCGACTCCAGTTCATCGCCAAAAAACTCGCAGCGTACCGGCCACGGTGTCGTGAAAGGAAACACATCCACAATCCCGCCGCGCAGCGACAGCTCACCGCGCGAACTTACCTGCGCTTCCGGCTCATAACCCTGTTCCTCCAGCCATTCGATGAAATCCAATGGCTCCAGCCGATCGCCCAATTGCAAGGTACGCGAACGGAGCGCGATCTCCGCGGGCGGCAACGTACACTGCATCAACGCCGCGGGCGTCACCGTGATCACAGGCGCCGCGCCATCGGCCAAGGCCTGCAGGGTCTCTAGTCGTTCACTTAGGGCATCGGCATGTGGCAGCTTGTCCTCATGCGGCAAGACCTCCCAGTCCGCATAAAACCGCGCAGGCGTATCGACGCCCAGCAACCGCAGCCACGTCTCCACATCCTGTTGCAGCGTCTCCTGATGCTTAAGCTGGGCAGTGACCAACACCACCGTGCGCTCCGTTTCCGCGCGCAACGCCGCGGCCAGATGCGCCCAGCCGGCGGCATCAACATTGGCGCAGGACACAGCGCTGCCCGCCGCAATGCGTTTACTCAGTTCCTGGCCGAGTACCGATGCGGAAAAACAATTAAATAAATGTGAGCGGTCACTCATCCAAGAGACACGCAAAGAAATGCGAAGTTGTCACGTCGTTATGCCTCGGTCAAGCGCTCCATTGACAAGGCAATCAATTCGTATTAAACGCAATGGCTGGATTTGAGTTCATGAAGCTAATAGCAATTATCATCGCCACAACTGTTGTAACTGCATCTGTTACCTTCGTCGTTTCATCCACCAACAAAGAGGTCGTGCAAGAAGAACGACGTGAGATCAGGAACGATCGTTCGAGCAAAGTTATCGCTGAATTGCAAAAACAGCTAAAGCAGGCCAAAGCCGAAGCAGGCAGAGTAGAGGTAATCCAGTCTCAGATTATCGTGCCTGGCGCCTCGACCAAAACCCCCGAGGCAATCCTTGATTACCTGGGTAAGCTCCCGATGGGAGAACGCAATGACAGGGGAGGTGACACTGATGAACATCGAGTCTTAATCCGACAAGTCATCCGTCAGTTTGAAGAAATTACTTCGATGGGACCTAACGCTCTCCCTGCCATAGACCGTTTTCTCGACCAGGGCCTTGATCTACTGCTCTGGGAAAATACTTCACAAATTACCACACGAAACTGGGAGCGCGGACAGATATATCTTGATCCAATTTTCCCTCCTTCCTTAAGAATCGGGCTTTTCAACTCCGTCCGACACATCGGTAAACGGAACGGCACCCACATTCAAGAATGTGAGCAAATCATTCTAAAAGTACTAAGCACCACCGGCAGATCATTGGAAGTCGCGTACCTTGCACTGGTTTTGGATGATCTTTCCAAGGACCAACACACCGATGCGTACCTACAGGCAACCCACGAGCTTCTCATTGACTTCTACAATAAGAGACCCAAAACAGCCGACGGAATTCTGATGGCACAAGACGAGAGAGAAGTCTCTTATCTCGATCGACAAAACAAATGGATGCTTTGGAATATTTTAAGAAAAAACAAGGACACCACCTTTATGAATCAGGCTAAGAAGGAGTTACTATTCGAGTACAACAGAAAGGAGAAAAAAGACGGACAGGAGATTGAAGTCGCCCATACCGGCATTGACCGCTCGGTTATGGGGTACCTCACAGGAGTTCTTGGAAAAGATGCCATGCCTATTTTGAGAGATGTCTATGAAACACCGAATTTGGATGACCGAATCAGAGGCGAAATAAGAAGAACAGCAGTAAACTATGTCGGGGTAAGCGAGGATTCGAATATTATTGTTAATAGCAGAATGAACGAGGGTTTTGCACTTTTAGCCTCATTAGATGATAAGAAGCAGGAAAAGGAAAATCGGGAACGAGGACTGCGCACCATCAGCTATTATCTGGGCAGTTTAGGCTACGGCAGCGAGGTTTCACCCGATATTATTCAACAACGCCGGCAATTTCTAAACACCCTTCGACCACAATCTAATGATCCTGAGGTACAGGCCATGATGGACAAACTGAACAAGCGTTTTGATACAATGGCCGACCCTCAGCAGGCTAAAAAGATCGATAAGAAATTTGATCCACGTGTGAAACGTTAGGACTGTTCAAGGCCTTAACCCTCTGCTT
Source organism: Verrucomicrobiales bacterium (assembly GCA_038139415.1). Taxonomy (GTDB): domain Bacteria; phylum Verrucomicrobiota; class Verrucomicrobiia; order Limisphaerales; family UBA1100; genus UBA1100. Next base: position 19,272 of record JAYOSV010000018.1, read on the forward strand.
TTCTGCGCCCGTGAGTAATCCCATCATCGCTGCTCTTGATGTTCCTACTGCCAATGAAGCATTAACTCTTGCTAAAGCAATAGCCCCCGCAGTGGGTGCATTCAAAATAGGCAAGGAACTCTTTGTAGCTGAAGGCCCTGATATTGTCCGTCGCGTACGTGATACCGGTGCCGCAGTGTTCCTCGACCTAAAATTTCACGATATTCCGAACACTGTCGCAAAGGCCGTCACCAGTGCCGCACAACAGGATGTCCAAATGCTCACCGTCCACGCCAGCGGAGGTACCGCCATGCTCCGTGCCGCACAGGAAGCGGCCGGTGACAACGGCCCGCTCGTCCTCGGTGTGACCGTGCTCACCAGCATGGATCAACAAGACCTGACCGAATTGGGTATTCAAAAAACGCCCGCCGAGCAAGTACACCACCTTGCCAAACTGGCCACCGCGGCTGGCCTTTGCGGACTGGTGTGTTCGCCTCAGGAAATTGCGCCACTGCGGGAGATGTTACCGGCCGAGGTGCAATTGGTCACCCCTGGCATCCGCCCCGCCGGCAGCGCGTCCGGCGATCAAAAACGCGTGATGACACCTGCCGACGCAATCACCGCTGGAGCCGACTGGCTTGTCATCGGCCGCCCCATCTACGCCGCGGGAAATCCGCGCGAGGCTGCCGAAGCCATCCGGGAGAGTTTGGGTTAAGTCACTTTTTCCCGGCTACCACACCTGCACGGAATCGGCCTCGAAAATTTCCTCAAGCAACACGCTATAATCGCCGTTAGGATCGACCTGAGTGAGATCCACCACACGCGTCTCGTGGCCGGCGGCTTCCTGCGCGGCGATGACCTCGGCGGCCAGCGGATCGGCCTCGCGAGTGATCATGTGAAAGACGCGGGCCATGTTAAAAACGCAGGACGCTGGCACACTCGGCGGTAAGCGCGGCAAAGGCTTCGGGTTTCATGCCGTTCTCAAGAAGTTCCTCGGGGCGGATTTCCTCCATCGATTCAGCATCGGGCATCACGGAGACCTGCCCGCCGTTTTCGCGAATCATGCCGATGAATTGTTTAAACATCCGAGCCTCCGGCAGGCTGGCAGCCTGTTCGCCTAGGGCGTGGGTCGCGGGCCCGCACAGCACCACGTGCACGGAGACCTGATCCCAGACCCCCACGCCGCCGGCCATGCGTACGGCCTCCGCCACGCGCGGATTGGTGCGCGGATCGCTGTCTACCACCACCAGAATGCGGCGTTGCGGCTTGGGACTAGCGGTGAGGATTTCCATCAGTTGAAACTGACAAACCGGTCGGTGGCGGCCATCACATCATTGAGCATGGTGAGCCCGCCGTAGAGGGCGTTCTCGGTTTGGGGCAACTTCCGGCGTTGCGCGGCGAAAGCGCAGGCAAAGAGGCGTAGCCCATGCCCGCGCAGGGTTTGCAAGCGTTCGTCAGCCAAGCCGTGCACGGCGTCATCCAAGCAATAGATATACACCTCATCCTGTGCATTTAACCCCGCGGTCGCGAGCTGCAGGGCGTGGTGGAAATTAGGATGCGGCGGCGCGACAGAAAGAAGGATACCGAGTTTGCGGGGCGCCTGCGCCATGCGGCGAGGGTACGACAACCGGAGGAACGGAGTCGAGGCCCTTAGTTAATCATCACGCCCTGTTCCCAGAGAGGCATGAGGTCCGGATCGGTGGCAGCCATTTTCTTGACGCGCCTAGAATCGCCCACCTTCAGGGCGCGTTCCAGCCATTGGCGGGCTTCGCCCAGCTCGCCGCTCTGGCATTTGTAGCAGGCGAGATTGTAGGGAATGGCTTCGTCGTGCGGAAAACGCTTGGCCACCGGCGAGAGCGTATCGTACGCCTCCTGAAAACGGCGCAGATAAAACAGGCCGTTGGCGTGATTGATCCAGCCCTGTGGCAGTTCGGGATTGGTCTCGATCATCTGGCGGCTGATGCGCAGACAATCCTCCCAATCCTCCATCCGGTTGAGAATGTGCCAACGCACCTGCAGCACGTCGTAGTGATCGTGGAATAGCTCGGAAATCAAATCCAGCTCGGCCAAGGCCGACGACAGATCGCCCAGTTCCATCCACCCCTCTGCTCCAGACAAATAATGCGTGTCCGGCGCCTCAAGTTTCCCCATCTTCATGTTTGCCCAAAAATGCGAGAACACAGTTCAACCCATAAAAGGTGATGTTTGGTGTGCCCTCCTTGGTCTATTCGTGCGGCTCCCTCGCAACGCCATTATGCATAGCAGGAGCGTTGCCAAAACCCAAGATCGGGTTATTCACCGGCTTTTTACCTAAAAGACAAGAAATGCCTACGGCACTAGTCGCCGCACAGGCGAAGCAGCTCGGCTTCGTCGAGGACGGGAACGGATAATTTTTCCGCCTTAGCCAACTTGCTGCCGGCCTCTTCGCCAGCCACAAGATAATCGGTTTTCTTGCTCACGCTGCCCACCACCTTGCCGCCTGCGGCCTCGATTTTGGCGGCGGCCTCATGGCGTTTAAGAGTAGGCAGCGTGCCCGTCAGCACCAGTGATTTCCCGGATAATGCCCCGACTACCGCGGCCTCTTGATACAGGGCCGATTCAAAATTCAAGCCCGCCTTACGCAGCACCTCGATCAATTGCCGGTTGTCCGAATCGCCAAACCATCGATACACACTTTGCGCTATCACCTCGCCCACATCATCAATGGCCAACAGTTGATCTTCCGTAGCGTGCATGAGCTCATCCAGATCTCGAAAGCGCCGGCACAACGCCTTCGCCACGCCGGCGCCCACGTGCAAAATACCCAGTCCAAACACCAACCGCCACAAGTCGCGACCTTTGCTGGTCTCCAAGCCATCCAAAAAATTCTGCGCGGATTTCTCCGCCATCCGCTCAAGGCTCGCCACTTCCTCCAACTTGAGCCGGTACAATTCACCCACATCATACGCAAGCCCGCGCGCGACAATTTGCTTCACCAACACCTCGCCGCCGCCCTCGATATCCATCGCGCCGCGCGCGCAATAATGTTCCAGTCGCCCCCGCACCTGCGCCGGGCAATCCGGATTGGCGCAACGCCACACCACATCGTCCTCGGCCACCTTGCTCGCGGCGGTGCCGCATTCCGGGCATTTCTTTTTCAGCGTAAATGGCTTGGCCGAATCTGGTCGTTTGGCCAGCACTACCTCGATTACGGCCGGGATAATCTCGCCAGCTTTTTCAATGATCACCGTATCGCCCTCGCGGATATCCTTGCGCGCGATCTCATCTTCGTTATGGAGGGTCGCACGGCTCACGGTGCTGCCGGCAACGAACACCGGCGCCAGTTCGGCCACCGGCGTCAACGCGCCCGTGCGGCCGACCTGCACGGTGATCTCCTTGAGCACAGTTTCGGCCTGTTCGGCCGCGTACTTGTAGGCGATCGCCCAGCGAGGCGCCTTGGCGGTGGCACCGCATTGTTCCCGCAGTGCCAGCGGATTGAGTTTAATGACCGCCCCATCGGTTTCGTAATCCAACTCATGCCGATCCGCATCGAGTTCGTTGATCGACGCCACCAAATCATCATGCGTGCGCCCGGTCCAAATCCGTTCGGGCGTGGGAAAGCCAAGTTGATCCAGCCAATCGAGCACGGCCACTTGGGTGTCCGGCACCGCCGCCTCCGCGCTCACCTCGCCCAGCCCATACAGGAACACGCCAAGCGGGCGTTCGGCAACGACTTGGGGATCGAGCATCTTCAGCGAACCCGCCGCCGCATTGCGCGGATTGGCAAACGGCTCCTCGCCCTCGCCACGGCGTTTCTCATTGAGCTTCGCAAACCCCGCCTTGCTCATGAACACCTCTCCACGTACCTCGAGAATTTTGGGGATGGAATTCGACCCTCTTCCCAACCGCAGAGGAATGCTTCGGATGGTTTTTAAATTACCCGTGATATCATCGCCGCTCACGCCATCACCCCGTGTGGCACCGACGGCAAGCGAGCCATTTTCATAACGCAAACTCACCGCCAGTCCGTCGATTTTCGGCTCAATCGTCCAATCCAGTTCGGCCTCCGGTAACAGTTTCTCCACACGCGCCTGAAACTCCGCCAGCTCCTCGAAGGAATATGTGTTATCCAGACTCATCATCGGCATCGCATGACGATGCTCGGGAAATTCGCTGACCGGCTTGCCGCCGACGCGCTGGCTCGGGGAATCGACCGTGGTCAGTTCCGGATGGGCATCCTCGAGATCGAGTAACTCACGATACAGCCGGTCGTAATCCGGATCGCTGATCGTCGGTTCAGCCAGCACATAGTAGGCATGATCGTGCCGGCGCAATTCCTCCGCCAGCGCTGCATGGCGTTTATTCGCCTCAGCAGAACTCATGACGATTGCTGGTAATCTTCCGGCACAAAATCATCCGCGTGATACGAGCTGCGGACGAGCGGACCGCTAGCCACGTAGGTGAAGCCCATGGCCTCGGCGGTTTGCTTGTGCTCGGCAAATTTATCCGGATGGATGAACTCCACCACGGGCAGGTGTTTCTTGGTGGGCTGCAGATACTGGCCCAGCGTCAGCAGGTTGCAACCGGCCGCGCGCAGATCACCCAAGGCCTCCCACAGCTCCTCCTCCGTCTCGCCCAAGCCGAGCATGATGCCGGATTTGGTAAACGTCTCCGGCGACCGCTCTTTCACCTTGCGCAAGACGGAGAGCGACCGGTCGTAGGTGGCCACAGATCGCACCTCGGGCGTTAGGCGCCGGATGGTTTCGAGGTTGTGATTGAAAATCTCCGGACGCGCCGCCAGTACGGTATCGATCGCCGCATTGTCATCCATAAAATCTGGCGTGAGCACCTCGATCAAAATACCCGGGTTCACCTCGCGCACGCTCTGAATGACCTGTTGGAAATGCGCAGCGCCGCCATCGGGAAGATCATCCCTGGCCACCGCGGTGATCACCACGTGCCGCAGCTTCATACGGCGCGTCGCCTCGGCCACGCGCTCGGGTTCATCGGCCTCCAGCGCCATTGGCTTGCGCGTGTCCACCGCGCAAAACCCACATGCACGCGTGCAGCGATCGCCGGCGATCATGAAGGTCGCCGTGCCTTGGCTCCAGCATTCCCAGTGGTTTGGGCACTTGGCACTTTCGCAAACAGTATTGAGGTTCAGGTCATCGATGAGATTGCGTGTGGCAAAGTACGCGCTGGCGGTGGGTAACTGTAGGCGAAACCATTCAGGCAATCGCGGCCGCTTATTCGTTGGCTCAGCAACCGTGGTCATGCGTCCTGCCCAAGTCCTTCCCAGAAAACCACCAGCTCGCGCGCGCCGAAATCCGCAAGCACTTGGCCATCCACCTCGATCACCGGCGCCAGTGTCTGACCGGAGATTTTTTCCATGTGCTCGAACGCGGCTGGATCCTCCATCACATCCACCGTCTCAAAGTCAATGCCCTGGCTTTTCAGCCAGTGCTCCGCCTGACGGCACCAGCCGCACACCGGCTTCACGTACAAAATTACTTTCTCTGGTTTATACATCACTCGTCTTCCGTCAGCACCGTGTCCTCGTGCTCATAACCCGGCGCGCAACAGCAAAGCAACCGCAAGGTGTCCACGCCGGTATTCCACAGTTTATGCCGCGCGCCCGGCGGGATGGCAATCGCGTCGCCCACACCCACTTCGTGTTCCTCGCCCCCAATGCGTATGCGCCCGGTGCCGTGCGTGATATAATATACCTCCTCGGCCGCCGGATGATAATGCTCGGTCGTCGCTCCGCCCGCCGGAATGCGCGCCTCCGCCAGGCTTTGATTGGCAATCGCCGAATTCCGATGCGCCAACAACTCCCGGATTTCCGACCCATCCTTGGTCGTAAACGCCGGTACCGAGTTGAGATTTTGCACATCCATCATAGTCAGGGAGGGACGGCTTCCACCTCGTCCCATTTTACCAAACACGGACGGCGTGGAAGCCGTCCCTCCCCGCCCACTGTTGGGGTTTTCACTCCCAATGGCAAAATCCTTTTTCCGTCATCGCCTCATAAACTGGCGTGCGAGGCCGATTCGCGTTATCGTGAGGCATGAAACATTCGCCGGCCTTCTTAAATCTGGTGGAGGATGCCCTGACGCGGGTAATAGAAATCTCGCTGTCCGATGCCGGCGTCCGACTGGCTTCGGGCGATCCGGTGGTGCTGCTGGATGTGCGCGAGGAAAGCGAGTGGGCCAAGGCCCACGCGAAGGACGCGCAATATCTCGGCAAAGGCGTGCTGGAGCGTGATTTGGAATCGCGGTTTCCGGACAAGGACACCGAGATCATCATGTATTGTGGCGGCGGCTACCGTAGCGCTCTCACCTGCGATGCCGCGCAAAAGATGGGCTACACGAATGTGAAGAGTTTGGAAAACGGATACCGCGGCATGATCACAGCGGATTGGCCGATGGAGAGTTAAGGGTTCAGAGATTTCTCTGAATCGCTCAACCTAAACGCTTACTTCTTATTTTTTTTCTCCCGCTTGGCGATTTGTTTGCGGAGCTTGGGCCAATATTCCTCACCAACCATGTAGCCGATGCAATTCTTGGATCCACAATAACAAGGATTGTCAAAGGCATCCTCGAGATCATAGTTGTAGTTGTACAAAATCTCTTCGCCCTTTTTGATGTTGCGAGTTGCGATAATCCACACTCGATCATCCTCCACATCACTCTCGGCATTCACTTCACAGCCATGATTGATAAATCGCGCAGGGTTCCACGGCACCTCGCCATCGATATCAAAATGCTTGTTAATGGTGAACACGTAGGCATTACCGTCCTGAAGAGCAGCTTGAGCCTTCTTCTTGGTCAGAGGCCGGCCGACGTACTCAATAATGCGCGTCCCCTTCCGCACGGGTTTTACGGCGAAAGCACCGTAATTGTGAATACCGGATTTTTTGAATTCCAGATACTTGTTTTCCACCTGCGTCTCAACGGGCATGGGCGGCATTCAACGGGCGGCAGCGGTTAATGGTCAAGTGACAGTTGTTCGACTTTTTGTTTGGCAACGCAGCTCGAACGGTTTGCAATGGCGCATGCGTTTGTTAATTCTATTGCTATTCCCGTTTGGTCTCCTGGCTGCCCCCCCCAACATTGTGTTGATTGTTTCCGATGATCAGGGCTACCGCGATCTCGGTTGTTTCGGGTCCAAGGAAATCCTCACACCTCAGCTCGACCGTCTGGCCAAGGAAGGCATGAAGCTCACGCAATTTTATGTCACATGGCCGGCCTGCACGCCCTCACGCGGCTCGCTTCTCACCGGACGTTACCCGCAGCGCAATGGTATTTACGACATGATCCGTAACGAGGCACCTGACTACGGGTACAAGTACAAGCCCGGCGAATACGAGGCGACCTTCGAACGGATTGGCGGCATGGACACGCGCGAGGTTTTGCTGCCGGAGCTGTTGAAACCGGCCGGCTATGTCAGCGGCATTTTCGGCAAATGGGATCTCGGTGTACACAAGCGGTTCCTGCCGTTGGCGCGCGGGTTCGATGATTTTTATGGATTCGTGAATACCGGCATCGATTACTACACTCACGAACGCTACGGCGTGCCGTCGATGTATCGGAACAACACGCCCACCACGGCCGACAAGGGCACTTACTGCACCGACCTGTTTGAACGCGAAGCGGTCCGGTTCCTCAAGTCGCATCATAAGAAACCGTTCTTCCTCTATCTGCCGTTTAACGCCCCGCACAATGCCTCCAATCTGGATCCCGCCATCCGGGCCGGCGCGCAGGGGCCGGAGTCGGCCAAGACACTGTATCCTCACCTCCAAGCCGAGGCCGGGTTTAGCGAGCGTAAATTCGGCAAGTACGGGGAGAAACTATTCAAGGTTCCGAACCGTGCCGCCCGGCGATTGGAATACGCCGCTTCCATCACCGCCATGGACGCCGCCATCGGGCGCGTGCTGGGTTTGCTCGACCAATACAACATCGCCGACAACACCATCGTCATTTTCTTCAGCGACAACGGCGGCGGCGGAGCCTCCGACAACACCCCTTTAAGAGGCGCCAAAGGCCAAATGTTCGAGGGTGGCCTGCGCGTGCCCTGCATCATCCGCTGGCCCGGCCGCGTGCCCGCCGGTAAAACCAATGACGCCTTTCTCACCACGTTGGAAATACTCCCAACCCTGCTCCAAGCCAGCCGAGTGAAGCCGCCGCAGGATATTATCTTGGATGGCTTCGACCTATTGCCAGTACTCCGAGGCGAAAAGCCTTCCGCCCGCCAAACCATGTTCTGGCAGCGCCGGCATGATAAGGGCGCACGGGTGGGCGACTGGAAATGGGTGGACAGCAATCGGGGCAGCGGCCTGTTCAATCTGAAAACCGATATCGGTGAGCAACAGGATTTATCTGCGACCCATCCGGAGAAATTGAAGCTACTCAAACAACACTTCGCCCGCTGGAAAAAACAAATGGACGCCGCCGAACCCCGTGGCCCATTCCGAGATTTCTAGCCATCACTTTCGGGCGATAACCCCGATCACCTTGGCTGAAGCTGCATTGGTCAAGAGGCATGCGGCCTTGAACTTCCACGTCACGTTCGGCCCCAGCTGATTCGTGTAATCAAGCGTCTCGCCGAGCAGCGTTCCCTTCCCATCATACAACTCGATCTTCAGTTCCACCTGCTGATAATTCGCGCTCGAAATATTCTCCACCGAACCCGTTACATAAAACGTCCCATTCGTATTGCCTAGCTGGGAAATCGTGGTGGCAGAGTGATTAACCTGAAAATCCTCGGAGGTATCCCGGCGCGGTGCCGTATCAAATTGAAACCGCGTATACTGTCGCACTTTTCTCGCCAACATCGGATCGAAGATTTCCAGAGCCGTCGGGAGGACAAAATAAACAAACCCCAAAACCACCATGACGATCAAGGGCACCACCGCCCATTTGGGCAAAGAAAGGCCACCGCCTTCGTCTTTGTCCTCACCAGAATCTTTGACTGAAGTAGCCACTCCAGCCACAACCGGCTTTTCAATGGCTGGAAATGATGGCGCCGGGGCAGCTGCTCCACCACTTGGCGGCGGAGCAGCTCCGCTCCCCGCAATTTGCCGCTGCACCGGAGCCGGCGATAGCGGGGCCGGTTTGTTACCAGAAATCACTTGAGTCACCGCCGTCTCTTCGCCAGCCCAATCGCTCATTGGATCCATGGCGTTCCCCTCTGAGTGCTCTTCAGCCGGATGCGGCGTGCCCCCCCCGGTATCCCGGCGGGGCGATGGGGCACGAGCTTCATTCGCACTTTCAATCTTGTTAGAGCGCTTGGGCGCCCCCCCTTGACGCAGAGGTGCTTTCAACTTGGGCTGATCACCGGCTTCCCCTTCTGTCGAACTATCGCCGCGAATCCCGGCCAATCGCCGGCCAATTTTGGCCGGCGCCTCGGGCCCTCCGGTTGCTGGCTTCTTGGCTGACTTTTTCGGTCGCGGCCGCGGGGGCCCCCCTCCTCCACCGCGTCGGGGCGAACGCGGCCTAGGCGGCCCGCGTCGCTTGGGTTTTTCGCTCTCTTCGAGCTCTTCCTCTACCGCCGCCGACTCGGGTTCCTCCGGCTCCGGTTCAGTAATTTCCTCTTCAAAGTCCTCCGGCTCTGGAACCGATTCTTCTTCAGCAGAGTCCGTGGAAAACGTAGAAGGTGAGAGCGTTGTCAGCTTGTTGCAATGGCCACATTCGACTTCAGCCCCGATCGCTTCGGGTGAATTATCAAAGGAGAGTTTACCGTTGCAATGCTCGCAAACATGCTTGAGCAACATTTGCAATCCGGCGCCGCAATGCGGGCAATTAAAGTCCATCCCCACTGCATCCAGCGGCAGCGAAACGCGCCCGTTGCATTCACAACACGGGGCTTTGATGTAGACTTCTTCGCTCATTAACGGCGCAGGATTGTTGCGAATTTAGCTAATACTGGCGACTCGATTTTTTTAACTACTCCTGCCAATCCACAAAACCCGACAATGGCAGGCGTTCGGGCACGAAGGAATTAACCTCCGCCGTGGGATCGGGGTGCCCCACCGATAGGCCACATACAATCCAGCGATCGGCCGATAATCCCAAGTAGGTGCGTATCACCTCCGCATACCCCGCCACGCTGTATTGCGGGCAACTGCCCAGTCCCTGTGCCGTGAGGGCGAGCATCAGGTTTTGGAGGAACATGCCGGCATCCAGAAAATTACCGCGCTCCGCGCCGGCCGGCAGATGCAATACCATGTGCACCGGTGCGCCAAAAAAAGTGACATTCTCCCGACCGTGCGCCTTGCGCGCGGGCACATCTTCGCGGGCGATGCCCTTCAATTCAAACAACGCATAACCGCAGGCCCGCGCGCGGCCCATCCATTCCTCGGGTTGTGGTTGCAGTGAGTAGTCGTAATCCGCCTGCGGCTTGACCCCGGCATCGTACTCGGCGCACAGGGCATTGCTGAGCGCATCGCGTTGTGCCCCGGTGGTTACGGTCACGCGCCAAGGTTGGGTGTTTTTCCCAGAAGGTGCCTGACCGGCGGCCAACAATGCCGCCTCCAACACATCACGCGAGACCGGTTCATCCGTAAACGCTCGCTGACAATGGCGGGCGTGCAGCAGGGAAAGAAATTCAGCCGGGTTCATGACGGCTGCGTTTAGGGTTAATGCACCTCGCCGGGTTTGAAGAAACGTTCCACCTCGATTGCGGCGTTTTCCACTGAATCGGAGGCGTGGCAGATGTTCTTCATGCTGGTGGTGCCCATGTCGCCACGGATGGTCCCGGCGGGGGCTTGGGTGGAATCGGTCGGCCCCAGCAATTCGCGGATGGCCGCCACGGCATTTTCGCCTTCGAGCACGAGAGCCAACACGGGGCGCGCGCTCATGAATTCCACTATCTCCGGAAAGAACGGGCGATCGGCTATGTGAGCGTAATGTTCCTTTAGCAGTTCGTCGGTGAGCGTAATGAGCTTGGTGCCGCGGATTTCGAATCCGGATTTTTCGAACCGGCCGATCACTTCGCCGGCGTGATGGCCGTCGAGACAGTCGGGTTTCAGCAAAATTAGGGAGCGTTCAATGGCCATGGTGTACAGTCCTCGTGAGGGGTCGGACAATCAAGCAGGTTTCGACTCCCGACGCAATGCGGAAGTGAGGCACTCCCGAATCTTTAGCTTATTGGCTAATGGAATGCTCGGCCAGGGCCACGGCTTTGATCATGGCTTTGGCTTTGTTGACGGTTTCCTGAAATTCGGCTTCGGGAACAGAATCGTTGACCCAGCCGCCACCGGCTTGGACATAGGCTTTGCCGTCCTTAAGCATGGCGGTGCGGATAGTGATGCAGCAGTCGAGATTGCCGTTAAAACTGAAGTAGCCGACCGTGCCGCCGTAGGGGCCGCGGGTGGTTTGTTCGAATTCGCTAATGATCTGCATGGCGCGGATCTTCGGCGCACCGGTGAGGGTGCCGGCAGGAAAGGTGGTACGTAGGAGATCGTAAGGGGTCTTGTCCTCACAAAGCTGGCCGGTCACGCTGCTGACAATGTGCATCACGTGACTGTACCGCTCAATGACCATCAGGTCGGCCACCTGCACGCTGCCGTACTCGCACACGCGGCCGATGTCGTTCCGGGCGAGGTCCACGAGCATGACGTGTTCAGCGCGTTCTTTCGGGTCGGCGAGTAGATCTTTTTCGTGTGCCAAATCCTCATCCGCCGTCTTGCCGCGCGGACGCGTGCCGGCGATGGGCCGGATTTGAACCTGCCCTTCCTCGCTGCGCACATGGATTTCCGGCGAAGCGCCCACGAGCGAGAAGCCATCGAGCTCCAGCAGGAACATGTAGGGCGAGGGGTTGATGGATCGTACGGCGCGATAGACATCGAGCGGGCCGGCCTTAACTTCAGTGGAGAAACGTTGCGAGCCGACCACCTGGATGATGTCGCCCGCGCGAATGTATTCCTTACTCTTGGCGACGTTGGCGAGGAAAGCGTCTTTCTCCATGTTGGATTCGAACGACGACGCGGGCGGCTCGACAGCAAGCGACACCGGCCGGTGCTCAAGCGGTTGCTCAAGCAACGACACGAGTCGCTCGACTTCCTCAACAGCATCTTCGTAGGCGTCCTCCGGCTTAGCGCCGTCCTCGATGATAGCGTTCACAAGAATGGTCACCGTCTGCCGCACGCGATCAAAGATAAGCAGTTCATCAGCGATCAGAAAATACATCGTTGGCGTGCCCAGCTCATCCTTGGGCGGCCGCGGCACAACCGGCTCCACGTCATGAATAAATTCGTACCCCACAAACCCCATCGCACCGCCGGTAAACCGCGGCAGCCCAGGCAGATCCACGGCGCGATACCGGCCCAGCACACGCTCCACCACCTCCAGCCCGTCGCGCACATGATGCTCGCCCGGCTCGCGACTCACCGTGTAGGTGGCCGTCACCTTGCCGTCTTCCACAACCTGCACCTGATCACCGTCCTGCCGTATAATCCCGCGCGGATTGCAGCCGACAAACGAGTACCGGCTCAAGTGTTCACCGCCCTCGACGCTCTCGCACAGGAACGCCTCGCCGCCCGAACGAATTTTGCGGTAGGCCGACAGCGGCGTCTCGAAGTCCGCCAGAATCTCGCGGTACACCGGGATCAAATTCCCCTCCTGTGCGTGTTTCAAAAACGCCTCGCGCGAGGGTGTAATGTGCGGAACTTCACTCACGACTTCTTGCCGTACAATTCCTCAGGATCCACCAACCGTTCCTCGGTTACCACACCGGCATCCTCTTTTACGCTGCGGAAGAAACAACTCTTGAAGCCCTCGTGACAGGCCGCGCCGACCTGCTCCACCTGAATCAACAACGTGTCGCCATCGCAATCGTAGGCCACATCCTTTACCTGTTGGGTGTTGCCGCTGCTCTCCCCTTTCATCCAATACTTCTGTCGACTGCGGCTCCAGAAATGCGTCTTCCCCGTCTCGATGGTATCGCGAATCGAATCCGCATTCATCCACGCCATCATCAACACTCGGCCTGCCCCTTCCTCTTGGATAATCGCCGGGATTAAGCCGGCGTCATTAAACTTCAAACTATCGATAAAGGACATGGGAGGGACTTAACCACAGAGGCAGGGGGAGCACACGGAAAATCAAACCATTCGCACGGGAATCTCGGCTTGGGCGAGGTGCGATTTCACATCGGCCACGGTGTATTCGCCAAAGTGAAAAATGCTGGCGGCTAGAACAGCGGCGGCTTGGCCTTGTTTGAGGACATCCACCATGTGATCAAGATTGCCCGCGCCGCCACTGGCCACCACGGGCACGCCGACATTCTCGCTGATACGGCGGGTAATCTCGATGTCGTAGCCAGCCTTGGTGCCGTCGGCATCAATGCTGTTTAACACAATCTCGCCCGCGCCGAGGGTCACCGCTTCCTTAGCCCATTCGATGGCGTCCAAACCGGCCTCCTTGCGGCCACCGTGTGTGAACACGCGCCATTCCTCATCGCCAGTCTTTTTGGCGTCGATGCTCACCACGATGCATTGGCTGCCAAATTTTTGCGCGCCCTCGCGAATGAGCGACGGGTTGGCGATGGCGGAGGAATTGATGCTCACCTTGTCCGCGCCCGCCTTGAGCATCGTGCTCATGTCCTCCACGGTGCGAATACCGCCACCAACCGTAAGCGGCATGAAACACTGGTCGCCGGCACGCTCGATCACATCCACGATCGTCTTGCGCTCATGCGCGCTGGCGGTTATGTCGAAGAATACCATCTCATCAGCGCCTTGCCGATTGTATTCCAGCGCCAGCTCCACCGGATCACCAACATTGCGCAGCTCTCCCGCCTCAGCCTTGCCGAACTGCACCCCACGCGTCACCTGTCCATCATGAACATCGAGACACGGAATGACACGTTTGGCTAACATTTGCTTTTCGGGGCGGGAGACTAGCGGCGGGTTGAGGCGGCCACGAGTGAAAAAGTTTTTTGTACGTATACATACAATATTGTTGCCAAGGTGCGTTGCGGGCGTAGAGTTGAGGCATGAAGAGGTTCGCAGGCCTGTTGTTGGCGTTGGGTTTGGCCCCCCAACTTTCCGCACAAATTTTTGGTCCCGGCGTGATTCACACCGGTCAGGGCGCGCCGATCAAGATTATCGCCCCCAGCACACCGCAAGGAACTCCGGCGACCACGGTGATTATCAATCCGCCAGCACCACAAGTGGCCGTGATGCAACCGCAATATGGTGGATACCATTATCCGTACCAACCTTTTCACACCCATACACAGCGCGGTCTACCGATGCATTCCATGTCCATGACTCCCGGCTTTAGGTATGCCCGACCGATGTACGTGCGCCCGACACTTGGTTCCATGATAATTATCACGCCACCTATGGTGGATTCCATTATGCCCGCACGCACGGTTTTTGGACGTTGACCGGGAAAAATCAATTTTCATTCGAAAACCGCCGTTTTTTCAACAAACGGCGGTTTTTGCGTTTTCCGGCACGAGTTATGCTGTGAATAACCTGTCAACAAACACAATAAATCCAAGGAAGGACTGTGTTAATGAAGAAAATCGTGTTTTTTGCCGTTGTTGCGTTCACCTGCGAGGTGCAGGCGCAGAATCTCTTTAGCCCCTTTCGCGGTCTGGCGTTTCCACGCCTGAACGCCGCGGGCATTCCCAATCCCCAACAGCCACAGCCGGCACCGGCGCCCGGGCCTCAAACCCGCGGGCCGGTGAGTTCCACCGCTGTGGCGGTCGGCGCAGCGGTGGGCGGAGTAATCGGATCCAATAGCCAAAAAGGCGCCGAAGGCGCGGCGATTGGCGGCGCTGTGGGGCTGTTGATTGGCCAGATGCTGGATAATAAAGCCGCGAAAAAGGCCCAGCAACGGACGCAAACGGCCAATCCTCAACAAACTCTCCCGCAAGGACCTGTGACTGCCGGCGCGCCGCAAATTGATCCGGTGACTGGGTTGCCCATTGATCCTAATTCCGCAGCCCCCGCCACACCGCCAGCCATTGATCCGGCCACAGGATTGCCGGTGGGCCTAGGAGGTTCATCGCCCACGGCTGTACCGATTCCGGCAGTTCGTCAGGCACTGACACCCCGCCAGCGGGTAAACAAGCTTTTCGGACGTTGAGTATTTTGCCATTCTTCTCCGTCTAAAAAATAGCCATGAAAAAAGCGCCGACTATTTTGATCACCGCCGCCCTGCTTGGGGCCGCGGCCTGCACCAATGTCAATTCGCCCAACGGCCCGAGTGTCACCGAGCTGCGGCCTAGTGAACGCGGTTTTGTAGCCGGGCTCGGTATTGAATCCCAGGATCTGGTGACCATTTCCGATAAAATGGCACGGGGCATTCTCGGAGCTGAACCGATCGCCAACGCGCAGGGCAAACCGGTGGTCGTGCTTGAGCAGATCGACAACGACACGCGCTTTCCGATTGATCAGGATATTTTCCTGACGCGCATTCGCGTGGCGCTCACGGGCAATGCCAACGGCAAGATCCAGTTTGTCGCCCGCGAACACATCGACAAGCTGGAGAAAGAACGCGACCTGAAAATCTCCGGCCAAGTAACCGGCGGCGAAAAGGTGCAAGCCAATCAATTTAAGGGCGCGGACTTTATTCTCACCGGCACGTTTAAGGCCATCTCAAGCCGCGGCGGCGCCGGCGCGAGCGATTATGTGCTCTACACGTTTCAGCTCATCGACCCCAACAACAGCGATATCGTCTGGGAGGGATTTCATGAGATTAAGAAACAGGGCAAGGACGACGTGACCTACCGTTAGGCCTGCGTCCGCTGCATCATGAAGTTTGCCACGGCCAGCTCGCTGCTGTGTTTGTTGTGTGCGCTGTGGATGACCGCCTGTCAGACGCCGGACATCCAGCCCGCTCCGGAGTATTCCGATGATCTCGTGGTCGAGGGCAAACGCCTCATTGCCCAAGCCCCCAGGCAGGACAAAAATCTCTGGCGCCTGCGCGTGGGATTGGTCGCCCTCAAGCAAAACCAACCCAACGATGCCAAAGCCTTGTTTGAGGCCGCCATGCCCGCGGCCGGGCAGATCCTTCAAGCCGACGCCAGCACGCGCATGGCCCAAAGTCTCTTCTCACCGGAGAACGTGAAGGGCTTCCACGGCGAACCGTACGAACGCGCCATGGGCTGGTTTTATCGCGGCCTGATTTACTGGATGGACGGCGAACCGGCCAATGCCCGTGCCTGTTTCCGCACCGCGCAGTTGATGGATGCGCTGGCCGAGAAGCACGAGCACCGCGCCGACTGGGTGATGCTCGATTATCTCGATGGATTCATTACCGCCAAGCTGGGTAAGGACGGTTCAGCCGCACTGCGACGCGCCCGCGAACACGCCGGCGCCATCGCCCTGCCCGATTACAATCCGGCGGCCAATACGTTGTTGGTGTTGCAGACCGGGTTTGGACCGGTGAAAAAATCCGGCGGCGATGTCGGCGAGGCGCTTGTTTATGACGGCGGTCACTCGGATGTCGCCCAGATCCGCATCACCGTCGCGGACCAGACGGTGACCGCACCGATTTTTGACAACCTCACCGTGCAAGCCTCCACCCGCGGCAGTCGCGCGATGGATCTGGTGCTAGCTCGCAAGGCCACCGTGAAAAAGGTCGGCGACACCATTGGTGATGTCGGTACCGTGCCGGGCGTGGTCTTGGTCGATTACGAGGACACCCGCGATGCGGGACTGGCGTTGCTGGGCGTGGGCTTGGTGGGGAAATTCATCGGCAACTCCGTCGAACCGCGCGCCGATACGCGCACCTGGAACAACCTACCACAGCACCTGAGCTTCGCCGCGTTGAATTTGCCTGTCGGTGAGCATCCCGCTACCGTGGACTTTATCGGTGCGACAGGCGCAGCCTTGCCCGATCGCCAAAAAAGTGTATTATTAACCGTGCATGCCGGCCGCGACACAGTGCTGTTGGTGGCCGACCGATAAAGGAGATTCATGAAACACCTGCTCACTCTCACCGCCGCTCTGACCTTGATCGGCTGCGGCACACCGTCTGTCACCCAATCGGTTCAGGCCAACAACAGCAAGTTCGTCGCGCTCGGTTCACTCGGCAGCCAGCTAGTGCAATGCACGGCGTTGCAGGAAACCGTATTGCCCGATGGCCGGTTGCAGGTGAGCGCGAATATTTTGAATCGCGCCAACAAACGACTGGACCTGCAGGTAAATTGCATTTTCAAGGATGAACAGGGATTCGGTACCGGGGATGAAACACCTTTCCGCACACTGGTCCTGGACGAGACCGCGCAGGAAACGGTGCTGTTTACCTCGCTCAATCCGAAAGCCAAAAACTACACCGTGCGCGTGCGGCTCGCGCGCTGATTTTGATCCCATGAAAACGCTCACCCTTGCCCTGCCCGCCCTCGTCTTGATCGGCTGCGCCACCACGCCGCCCGCACCCACCGTCCATCGGGTGAATGGCGTGCCAGTTTACCAAAACAACGCCGAGGCCAAGTCTGGCAAGCAGTTCATTTACACCGAATCGCCCGCCACCCCGCTGCATGTCCTTTACACGGCCGACCAGGCCAAGGCGATTCTGGATGAATTCAAAGTCACCTACGCCAAGCTCGGCGCGCCCAAAATTGATGTACGCATCAACCTGCCTCAAGGCGCCGTGCAGGTGCCGCAGGTGCCGATTGTCTCCGGCGGTGGCGCGCCCGCAATTGATCCGGCCACTGGACTGCCCATGCCTGTCGGAGCCGTACCGCCCGCCGGCGGCCCTGCAGCGGGCGGCATTCCCGGACGCCTGTTCGATACCAACGAACTCGCCACCCAACAGACCAAACGTGAGGTCGAACGTCTCTTCGGCCGGCCTTTGCGCATGGCTGGGGTGACTCTGGTGGATGCGGCCCAGACCAATCTCCCCGAATTGTCGCTGGAGATTTTAATCAGCGAACGCGACTTGAGAGTCTTGGGTTTGAATGGTGAAAAGACCTACACCGTGCCGGACATTCAGGTGACCGCCACGCAGGCGGCCGATGGCACCATCGTGGGCCAGGCCACCGTGCTCGATCTCTTCCCTCAACCTAACGCCGCCGCGCGCATGCTCATGCGCTACGACATCCGTCAGCTCACTGAAGCCACCGCACTCTCGCTCATGCGAGATATGAGTGCCACGGCGCAGTAACTATTTCACTCCATAATTAATCGTCATCGCACTGCCCAATATGCGGTGGATGGCGACCTTGCGGCAGTCGAGTTTGCGCAGGGTTTTGTCGACCCCGTCCTGAGCTGGATAATGCTCAAGGGATTCATGAATGTACGCGTAGGCAGGCGCGTCGCGGCAGAAGAGTTTCCCGAATACCGGCACCATCCATTTCAGGTAGGTAAAGTACGCCCATCTCCACGGAGCGAAGGAGGGTTTACCAAAATCCAACACCATGATGCGGCCGCCCGGCTTGGTCACCCGATGCATTTCGCGCAGCCCACCTTCGAAATCGGCCAAGTTGCGCAACCCGTAGGCGATTGTGACGATGTCAAAATGGTTGTCGGGAAAGCCCGTGACCAGAGCATCGCCGCGCTGGAAGTCGACGCGGTTTAATTCATCGCGGGCCTTGGCGTGGTCAAGCATCGCCGGACTGAAATCCAAACCGGTCACCTGTGTGCCGCTTTCGGCGAGCGCGAAGGACACGTCGCCAGTGCCACAGCAAAGGTCCAGAGCATGATCAGATCTATCCGGATTGGCCAGTGCCACGAAGCGGCGTTTCCAGTGGTGATGCAGGCCGAGACTCTGCAGATTGTTAATTAGATCGTAGCGTGGCGCAATGGTGTCAAAGAGCTGTTGCACGCGTTCGGCGCGTGTCTCGTCATCGGCAAAATACCCCTTAACCATCGGCACGAACGATAACAGAAAGAGTCCGGAAAGACCGCGCCAAAAAATTTTTTCAAATAAATTGGCACAGCGAACCGTCAGGAAAAGGGTTGCCAAAAAGCCGGGCGACCCCTAAACCCCGCCATTCACGCATGGGCAAAACACTGGTCATCGCAGAGAAACCTTCCGTCCAGACAGACTTGGCGCGTGTTTTAGGCAAGGAGCTGGGTAAGTTCTCCAAAAAAGGCAAGGACCGGAACAGTTATTACGAGAACGACGCGGCGATTATTACCTCGGCCGTGGGGCATTTGGTGGAATTAAAAATGCCCGAGGGCCCGAACGGCAAAAAGCTACCGTGGGGCATCAAGCATCTGCCGGTGATTCCGGATCAATTCGACCTGCAACCGATTGAGAAAAGCGAGAGCCGGCTCAAGCTGGTGCTGCGGCTGATCCGCAACAAAGAGGTCGACTCCATCGTGAATGCCTGCGATGCGGGCCGCGAGGGGGAACTAATTTTCCGCTACATTATGGCCCTAGCCAAGGTGGATAAACCCCTCAAGCGCATGTGGATGCAGTCCATGACCGACGGCGCGATTCTGGAGGCGTTTGGTCGGCTACGCGAGAATGACCGCATGAAACCGCTGGCCGATGCGGCCTTGTGCCGGTCGGAGAGCGATTGGCTCGTGGGCCTGAACGGGTCGCGGGCGTTGACGGCGTTCAACTCGCGTCACGGCGGGTTCAACATGACTTCCGCCGGCCGCGTGCAGACGCCCACGCTGGCGATCCTCAGCGAACGCGAACGCGCCATCCGCGATTTTGTGCCGCGCGATTACTGGGAGGTGCACGCGGAGTTTGAGGTGTATGCGGGCCGCTACGAGGGCCGCTGGTTTCGTGAAGATTTTTCCAAACCCGAAGGCGACGATCAGGCGCGGGCTGAACGGATTTGGTCCGAAGCCGAAGCCAACGCCATTGTGGAACGCTGCACCGGCCAAACGGGTATCGTGGAGGAAACCAAGAAGCCCAGCAAACAGGCGCCGCCGCAGTTGTACGATCTCACAACGCTGCAACGCGAAGCCAGCAGCCGGTTCGGCTTCAGCGCGCGCAACACGCTGGCAATCGCGCAGGCCCTTTACGAGCGGCACAAGCTACTGACCTATCCGCGGACCGATTCCAAATGTCTGCCAGAGGATTACTTAGGCACGGTGCGCGGCAATCTCGGCGGATTTTCCAAGGCCAACCCCAGCGCCACGCTGGCGCCCGAGGTGATCACCGCGGCCGGCAAGGTTCTGGATCAGGATTGGGTGAAACCCAACAAACGTATTTTTAACAACGCCAAAATTAGCGATCACTTTGCGATCATCCCCACCGGAAAAATTCCCGGTGCTGGGCTAAAGGAGCAAGAGCAGAAGATTTACGACCTCGTGCTTCGCCGTTTTGTGGCGATCTTTTATCCATCGGCTGAGTTCGAAAACACGCGACGTATCACGCGTATTGAGCAAGATTCATTCCTGACCACCGGCAAGATACTCGTCACGCCTGGTTACCTGGAGGTGTACGGCCGCCGGCCAGGTGTCGCCGCAGAGAAGGATGAACTGGTGCCGACCGAGACCGGCGAGAAGGCCAAGGTGCTTGAGGTGAATTCCAAGGGTGAACAAACCCGCCCGCCGGCCCGATACACGGAGGCCACGCTATTGTCGGCCATGGAAACAGCCGGCAAACGCGTGGACGACGAGGAGCTTCGCGAGGCTATGAGCGAACGCGGCCTAGGCACTCCGGCCACCCGCGCGGCCATTATTGAGGGGCTGATCATGCACAAGTCTGTGTTCCGGCATGAACAGCAGAAGCGCGATCTCGTGGTATCCAACAAAGGCCTCGCATTGGTGGATCTGCTGGATGACATAGGCATCGACGCACTGCGCTCGCCCGAGTTGACCGGCGATTGGGAGTATAAGCTCAAGCAAATGGAGAGCGGCGAACTCAGCCGCGAGGTGTTCATGGGCGAGATCAAGTCGCTCACCGAGACGATCGTCAACGCCACCAAGGACAAGATGAACGAGCTGGCCAACCGCAGCTATGCGGATGTCGAAGCCATTTGCCCCAGCTGTAGTGCCACCTCGCTAAAGCAAACCGACGGTAACTACGAATGCACATCCACCGACTGCAAATTCAAGCTAAACAAATACATCGCCAGCCACAAGCTGCAGCCCGAGGAAGTACAGGGCCTACTGGGCAACGGACGCATCGGGCCGTTTGAAGATTTCAAAAACCGGTTCGGCCAGCCGTTTGTGGCTGAGTTGAAAATGGTCGAAGGCGCCCGCGGCGGCTGGAAGCCGGAGTTTGTGTTTGAAGGAGACGAGGAACGCGAGGCCGAGGCGGACAATCTTACCGACGATCAACTCCTCTGCGAAGCGCCCTTGGAGGACGGCACCCTAGCCAAGGTGTATGAAACCGACCGCGCTTACCTGTGCCCGGACATGGTATCGGCCAAACAGAAAAAAGGCACACGCGTCGCTAAAGAAATTCTCAAGAAAGAAATTCCCGCAGATCAAGCGATGAAACTATTCGTCGAAGGCAAAACCGACGTCATCGCCGGCTTCATCTCCAAGAAAGGCCGCCCCTTCTCCGCCCATCTGCTGCTCGACAAGCAAACCGGCAAGCTCGGATGGGAATTCCCGCCACGTCCGGCGAAGAAGAAAAAAGTGGCCAAGGCAACGAAGGACAAAGGCACAAAGGAAACTCAGAGCTGACGCTTTGTCCCTTCTGCCTCGGTCCCTTTGCTCCTTCCAAAAAACCCGCTTTTCTGCTAGCGTTCAACCGTGCCGAGGAGGGCCACCGAATTCAACAAAACCGAAGACGCCTTGGTATTGTCATTCATGCAATACTTGCAAACTGAGGCGGGCGCATCGGTGTATACCCAACGCAATTACCGTCAGGCCCTTCACGAATTCACCGACTGGTACACGACCGAACGCAAACAGCCGCCGGCCTGGCTGGAACTCAAGAAGCTCGATTTCCGCGGGTACCTGCGCTTCCTCGGCCGCGGGAATTACAGTCGCTCGGCCATCCAACTGCGTTTCTCAGCACTGCGATCCTTATACAAACACCTCATGCGCCGCGGCAAACTCGATGCCTCGCCGGTGAAAGAGATCGTACTACCCAAGAAAGAAAAACGGCTGCCCCAATTTCTCACGCCCGAACAAACGCTCGCTCTGCTGGAAGCGCCCTTGCACGAATTGGCCAGCGCTCGCAAGGAAGCCGAGGAGCCGGATACTATCGATCCCGTACCGTACCTGCGTGACACCGCCGTGCTGGAGGTGATCTATTCCTGCGGCCTGCGCGTCAGCGAATTGTGCAGCTTGCGCGTGATGGATCTGGACACCGCCCAACGCTTGGTGCGCGTGTACGGCAAAGGCAAAAAGGAACGCCAACTGCCCATCGGCGAGCCCGCCCTGCAGGCCATTGCCCGATACTGGGCGGCTCTGGAGCATCCACCCTCCGGCGAAATGCCGGTGTTTCTCGCCAGCCCCAATGAGCTTCGACCGCTTTATCCGCGCCTAATCCAGATGAATCTCAAACATTATCTGGAAATTGCCGGCCTCGATCCCAAGCTCACTCCGCACAAACTGCGCCACAGTTTTGCCACCCACCTGCTCGACCGGGGCGCCGACCTACGCAGCGTGCAGGAATTGCTCGGGCACGAAAACCTCGTTACTACCCAAGTCTACACTCACCTTACCACCGACCGCCTCAAACAAGCCTACAACGACGCACATCCGCGTGCATGAGGCATTATTCACCGACAGCGAATAACCTTGAGTTATTCCCAAACTTTGATTAAGGACTGTTTTTTCGCATGAGCGAAAGGAGGGTAGATCTTGGAATTTGGGACAAGCTGACGAAGGCTGTGGTGTTTCTACTCATCATTGCCGCGTTGATCGCTGTCGCCGTTTGGTATCTCCCTCTCATCAAACAAAACGAGCGCATGCGCGCAGAAATCCTTCGGCTGGAACAAGAAGTCGCCACCGAGGTAGAAACCGCTGACCGCCGCAAGCTGGCCATCGAAGCTATGCGCAATGATTCCGAGACGGTGGAGCGTTATGCTCGCGAAAAGCTCGGCCTCGCCAAAATCGGCGAAACAGTCATCCGCTTCGAGGAGCCCGATCCCCATCGGCCCTGACCGCCGTCCTTCGGGCTTGCAATCGGCCCGCGCTGCGATAGGTTCCCTGCCCTTTAACCCCTGAAATACTATGGCGATTGCAAACGATCTTCGGCGCGGTAACGCGATTAAATTTAACGGTGCAGTGTGCGTGGTGATGGAAACCGGCCACGTGAAGCCCGGCAAAGGTCCGGCCTACATTCAGGCTAAGCTCCGCAACCTTACCACCGGCAAATCCTCCGACAACCGGTTCAACTCATCCGAGAGCGTGGAAATCGTGCCGATGACCACCCGGAAGCTGGAGTTCAGCTACATGGATGCCGAGGATTTTGTATTGGTGGATCCCGACACCTACGAGCAGGAAAATGTCTCCGCCGAGATCATGGCCGAGGTGAAGGATTTCATGACCGAAAACACTCCACTCACCGCCACCTACGTGGATGGCACCCTCGCCATGGTGGAACTGCCCGCCAACGTCGTGCTCACCGTGTCCGATGCCCCCGAAGGCGTGAAAGGCGATTCCGCCAGCAACGTGATGAAGCCTATTACCCTCGAGACCGGCGTGGTGATTCAGGCCCCGCTCTTCATCAAGACCGGCGAAAAAATTAAGGTCGACGTGAAGAACCGCAAATACCTCGAACGGGCCGGCGAATAACGCGCCCCATTCGATCAAAGAAAGGACGAGTTCCAGCTCGTCTTTTTTGTGCCTACTTCAATTTCGGCCGCAGCTTATATTTCTTAGCCAAGCGCATCACTGTGCGCAGGCTTTTCATACCGCCGGTGCAGGTGGGGTCGCTGAGATTCTGCGCCGCTGCGCATACAGCCGTAAGCAGACTGCGCTGCAGATCCCAGTCCTGAAGGATACCCATCAGCATGCCGCTGCAGAAGGCATCGCCCGCGCCGGCCGCACCTTTGATGTAGCTTTGCGGCAGCTTCAAAGAGGATTGCCAATACTCTGTGCCTTCCGCCGTGAGCACGTAGCCGCCCTCAGGGAAATGCACGCACACCAATTCTTTCACGCCCTTGCTCAACAACGCCTTCGCGGCTTTACGGAGAGCCGCCGTGTCCAGCGATCCGTTCTTGCGACGGATCACATTACCGGTGGTCTTGCCCGCTTCCAGTTCGTTGAGAATGCAGTAGTCGGTGTATTTCAGGATCGGCGTCACCACGCGGGCAAACCGGTCGCTGTCTTCGCTCACGCAATCAATGCTCGTCTTCAGCCCGGCGCGCTGGGCCTTGGCGCAAAGGGCCGCACCGCGTGTGCCGTAGCGTTGATCAGCCTCATCAATACCGTCGAGCAGCAGCAGGTATCCCACGTGAAAAATGCTGGCGTTCGATTTCTTAAAATCCAGCCCCTTGCCGTCCCACAACGAGTTAGCGCCCTGACAATGAAAGAACGTGCGTCGGCCGGTTTTCACCTCGGTCATCACGTCCGTGTAGGAGGTGGGCGCCTTGGCGGTGGTGCGTATTTGCGAGGCATCAATCTTGTGCCGCTTAAGATCATCCAGAATGTATTGGCCAAGCCCGTCGTTACCCACGAGGCCCGCGGCGCTCATCGGGAATTTCGCACCGAGTTTGGCAAGGTTGATCAGCACGTTGTAGGGCGAACCGCCCGTGCCTTCGGTTTGGCTGAGGATATTCGCCAGCGTCTCGCGTTGCGGAAACACATCCACCATCTTGACCTGATCCACGATCCAGCTACCCGCCGCCAATAATCCGCTTCGTTTCATAAAAAAAAAGACGGCCGTTTATAGCCGCCGTTTTGGCAATCTGTCGAGCCCCTGGCTCAGCCTCAGTGACGCACGGGGGGCTGGGCCATCACGGTAAATTTTAGGCTCATCTTAATGCCCTCGAAGGTGACGTGTATGACTTCCCCAGATCGCGCTGTGCCCGTAAAAATGGCTTTGCGAGTCTGGAAGGCAACAGCCTGCAGATCGCGCTCACGCTCGGGCTTGCAGACCACCTCGGTCTTAACTCGGCAATTACCACTAAACCGCACGCAATCTTCCTCCAGGAACGGGCGGATGGTCAGCAAAATACTTGTGCCCAACGGTTGTTCGCGGTCAGGCACGGCGATCTCTCGTTTGATCTCGATCTGGGCCTCCTTGCCATCAAGCACGATCAGCCGCGGGCTGGCCAGCTCACGAGCGTTTTCGTCAAACACCGCCTGAACCATCACCTGTTGCGGCGCATCCGCCTCAGCGGCACCGATTAGCAGAGCCGTCATTGGAATTAATAGAAATAAAATACGCATTGCTACCTCCTGCCCGCATTCTCTCGATGCTCGCCAGTCGCGCAAACAAATCCTATTCACCCTAGATTTGACGAACTGCAAATCGTGCATTAATTTGGAAGCCATGGCGATGAACATCCCGCATTACCACATCAACATCTTTTGGGACGACGCCGAATCCTGCTTCGTCGCGGAGATGCCTGACCTAAAGCATTGCGTCGGTCAGGGGGATTCCCCGCAGGAAGCGCTCGAAGATGTGCTGGAGACTCGTGACGCCTGGCTGGACGCCTGCCTCAGTGCAGGGGAGGAAATCCCCAAGCCCCAATACTCCGCCAATCAGCGAGCCTGATCTCCCTCGTTTCAGGGCTTTTGACATTGGTCATCGTCCCGCCCTGCCCTATGGTGCCGCCGTGTTTCGTCCCTGCATTGATCTGCATGACGGGCGCGTGAAACAAATTGTCGGCGGCACGCTCAGCGAGGCCGGCGCAGATACCAACTTTGTTTCCGAACGCCCTGCCGCCTGGTACGCCGAATTGTATCAACACGATGCATTACGTGGCGGGCACGTAATCCAGCTTGGGCCCGGCAATGAAACCGCCGCGCGCGAAGCCCTTGCCGCTTATCCCGGCGGACTCCAAATCGGCGGCGGCATCAATCTAGACAACGCCGCCGGCTGGCTCGATGCCGGGGCATCCCACGTAATCGTCACATCTTGGGTGTTCCGCGAAGGACGGCTGGATGAGGAACGCCTGTCCGCGCTGATCAAGGCCATCGGCGCCGAGCGACTGGTGCTGGATCTTTCCTGCCGTCTGCGCGGTGGCCGGTACTGGGTGGTGACTGATCGTTGGCAAACCTTCACCGAAATGCCCGTGGACGAAACCATCCTGCGCCAGCTCGCCCCCCGTTGTGCCGAATTCCTCGTGCACGCAGTGGATGTGGAAGGTAAACAGGCCGGCATTGATCACAATTTGATCCAGCTCTTGGCCGCGCACGCGGAGATTCCCGTCACCTACGCCGGAGGAGCCAACCAATTGGCGGATTTGGACACCGTCCGCCATGCCGGTCAGGGCCGTGTGCATCTCACTATCGGTAGCGCCCTCGATATCTTTGGCGGCGCGCTCAAGTATGAGGACTGCGTGAAATATAATCGTCGGCACGGCGGGAATTAATTTCACCCCACAACGCCCTTGCCGCCTCCGCTTCGCCTGTTACCCTCCGCGGCATGCGAATCACTTTGTTTGTCACTGCCCTCCTACTCTCACTTCCGGTGCAGGCCCAGAAGAAAACAGGGGCCCTTGCGCCGGTCACAGATAACCCCAAGCTGCCGCGTGTATTGCTAATCGGCGACTCGATTTCCATCGGCTACACACTGCCCACGCGCGAGTTTTTGAAAGGCAAAGCCAACCTGCACCGCATCCCAACCAACGGCGGACCGACTACGCGCGGCTTGGCGAGCATCGATGCTTGGATCGGCGAGTCCAAGTGGGATGTCATCCATTTCAACTGGGGCCTGCACGATCTCAAGTACATGGGCCCAAACGGCGAGAATTTGTTCCCCAAGGAAAAAGGCGGCAAACCACAGGTTCCCTTAGCCGATTACGAAAAGAATCTCGAGAAGCTCGTGATGCGTTTGAAAAAAACCGGCGCGACCATAATCTGGCGTAACACCACGCCCATCCCTCCCGGCTCCAAGGGCCGGTATGTCGGTGATTCCGTGAAGTACAATGAAGCCGCCGCGCGCGTGATGAAAAAGCACGACGTGCCCACGCACGACCTCTTCACGATGAGCAAGAAACGTATGGAGGAACTGATGCTGCCGGCCAATGTGCATTACAAAAGAGAAGGCTCCGTCGCACTTGGCAAGGATGTGGCGCGCGTCATTTTGCAGGCGCTGAAAAAATAGCGTGGCCAAGCTCTACTTTTACTACTCGTCGATGAACGCAGGGAAATCAACCACCCTGCTGCAGTCGGCCCATAACTACCGCGAACGTGGCCTCACACCACTGTTGTTTACCCCGCAACTCGACACGCGCGCCGGCACGGGGCGAATCGCCTCGCGGATCGGACTCGAGACCGATGCTCGCGCCTTCACGCCCGCCGACGATCTCCATCAACTCACCACCGCCGCCGGCGCCGTCGATTGCGTGCTCATCGACGAGGCACAGTTTCTGACCCGCGCGCAGGTTTACCAACTGGGCGAAGTCGCCGACCGGCTCAATGTCCCCGTGCTCGCTTACGGCCTGCGCACGGATTTTCAGGGAAACCTCTTCGAGGGCAGCCAACAACTCCTTGCTTGGGCAGACAAGCTTATCGAGATCAAAACCATCTGCCATTGTGGTCGCAAGGCGACCATGGTGTTGAGAACCGATGAAGTTGGCAATGTTGTACGTGAAGGCGAGCAGGTAGAAATCGGTGGTAACGACCGCTACACTTCCGTGTGCCGAAAATGCTTCAAGGAAGGCATGGCCAATCTGCAGCCCGGTGACCTGCCGCTGTAGCGATCGCCATCACTCAACAGTAGATTTTCCAGTCCGGCAGGTGCTAGAAGCTCTCCTTCACCTCATGGGAATCCTCGTGTTCGTGCTGATAATTATCCACGAACTCGTCCATGCCCTGCTCGAAGAAGAACCGCTCCTCGCCGAGCGTCGGCTCCAAATCATCCAGCCAGGTGGCCTTGGGATTATACTTGGCGAAGAACACCTTGTTGGCCCAGTAGGGATTGCGGCCTTGGATGAACTTCATCACGAACACCTTCTCCCCGTGGATCTCGGTAACACCATCCACACACACCTTACCAGGCGTGCAGCTCATGCTCGGACCGCGTACCGTGCGCGCCAGTCCGCTCACTTGGTTGTACGCGCGGCTGAAGATGTCGTACGCTCGCGCCAGCGGCACCTCGAAGTAATTTTTTGGGCCCGTGTCGCGTTCCACAAACATGTAGTAAGGCACGGCACCGAGCGCCACTTGCTTGCGCCACAGGGCGGCCCAGATGTCCGGATGATCATTCACGCGCTTGATCAACGGCGCCTGACAGCGGACAACCGCACCCGCATCAATCAATCGCTTCACCGCCTGCTCAGAAACGTCGGTTGAAAACTCCACTGGATGACTGCTATGCGCCATCACTGCGAAGTTTTTGCCCGCCTTGCGCACCTCGCCAATGAGGCGCATCAAGTCATCCGCATCCTCACCCTCGGTGAAGCGGTAAGGCCAATAGGCAATCGCCTTGGTACCCACCCGGATGCTGTTCAGGTGCGGAATGTTCATCAGCGGCTCGATGTATTGCCGCAGGAACTTCGTCTTCATGATCATCGGGTCGCCGCCGGTGATCAGTACGCTGTCGATTTGGGGGTTCTCCTCCACGTACCGGCGCAGTTGCTCCGGTTCCTTGTTCGAAAACTTCAACTCATTGTCGCCGATAAACTGCGCCCAACGAAAGCAGTACGTACAGTAGGCGTGACAGGTTTGGCCTTGCGCCGGGAAGAACAGCACCGTTTCATTATACTTGTGCTGCATACCCGGCAACTCCTCGCCATCGAGCATCGGCTTGTTCAGCTCCTGCTGCCCGGCAGGATGCGGGTTCAATCGCGCCTGAATCTCGCGCGCTGCCAGCTTGATCTCGGCATCGGGCGCCTCTCGGCTCACCAGATCGCGCATGCGCTGGAAATCCTCATCGGCCAGCATCCCGCGCTGCGGCACGGTCAACTGGTACATCGGATCATTCGGCAGGTTATCCCTGTCGATAAGATTTTCTAATACATAGTTGTTGACCTTGAAGGGCAACACCGCCGAGACGGCTTGCATATCCTTCACCTCTTCCCCATTTAAACCGAGAACCTCGGCGATTCGAGGCAGGTCGTTTCGGGTATTGGCTTTATACGGTTTCATGGTAAACTCCTAGTTAATATAACACAAACTGGGTTCATCTGCCGACAAAAGTGCCGACCTCTGGGGCACAACCCCTGACGTTGGATGTCTTCGACCATGCCATAATCTTGAACCCGACCCAAGTCTGGATTGTAAGTTTTCTTTAACTATAAGGGTAAGGTGTTCAAGCAATAAGTTTTGTTAAATCAATCGCCCAATCTGGGCGACTCCGCGATTGCCCGTGTCCATCCAAGACAGTAAGGTTTCCGCTTATGAGCGATTTTACACGGCTTCACGCCCTTTTCCTCGCCCTGACCATTTCTCTACTGGTCGGCTGCGCCGATTTCCAAGCCCAAAGCCGCGCCGAGTCCGCCAAGGAATACAACGAGCTGGGCCTGTGGATTAATAACACCAATGAACTGGCCAAACTTCCCGCCCCACCCAAGCCCAATGACGGCTGGCTGAGCCTCTTCAACGGTAAGGATCTTTCCGGATGGGAAGAAACCGATTACGCCGGACGCGGCAATGTGAAGGTGCAAAACGGCGAATTGCACATCGAGAACGGCCTCGTCATAACCGGTGTTACCTACACAAACAAAACCGCCCTTCCCAAGACCAACTACGAGATCGAGTACGAGGCTAAGAAATTAAACGGTACGGATTTCTTCGGGTTGCTCACCTTTCCCGTGGGCGATGCCCATGCCTCGCTGGTCACTGGCGGTTGGGGCGGCGCGGTCACCGGCATCTCCAGCATCAACAGCATGGACGCTTCCGAGAATAACACTACCGTGTACCTCAAGTTCAACAAGGACCACTGGTACAAATTCCGCCTGAGCGTCACGCCCGATAACCTGAGCGTCTGGATGACCCCAAAGGAACACCTCATCCCGCTGAACGCCACCGTGGCCAGCGTGGTTAAATCCTACCAGGAAGACGCCGCCAAGGCCGGCCAAACCCTCACTGCCGACCAGGCCGAATCCGCCCTGCGCGCGATCAACCCAAAACTGGATGAAAACATTCCCGCGCGCGACACCATCTATTTCCCAGGCGAAGCCCAGATCATCAACGAGACCATCAAGGATAAGGTCGTTAATATGCGCGTGGGCGAGATCGAACTCTCCGCACCACTCGGCTTCGCCACCTTCCAAACCTACGGCGTACTCCGCAACATCCGCATACGACGGATCAAATAATCAAAGCCGCTGCGCGTAGTGAATTTGACGCGCAACCTCCTTGAAACCGCAGGAAGGATAAAGCGATTGACCAACCGGATTGCTACCCATCGTTTCAATCATGGCGTACTCGAGTTTCTCCTCCCGAAAGAAAGCCAGCGCATGCTCCAATAACGCCCGGCCAATCCCCTCACGCCGTGCCCACACGGCCACAGCCATATTCGGAATTCGCCCTTTGCCCGCATCCCGATCAATCCGAGTGGAAATATAACCGGCCACCGCCCCATTGGCCTCAGCCACAAACACGCCTTCCGCGAAGACCACCACATCCTCATCCACATGCCGCGCCTTGCGCCAGCGCCAGTCACGCCCCCCAAATTCCCCATCCAGCACCCGCTCGATGGCGTGGTCCAGAGAGACCCCTTCAAATCCCTCCACCGTGATCGCCTTCAAGGATTCCAAGTCCCGCCGGTGATATGGCCTGATATTGAATTCCATTCTTGCAATCTAACCAATTGACCCGACGAATCGCCAGCATTTTACGCTCGCCCCTTGCCTCCCCCCAATCTCTGCGGCATCATCCGCTGTGCACTTGGCGCATTTGCGATTGCGGGATTTCCGAAACTACAGCCGGCTGGATGCCGACTTCGAACCCGGCTTTCACCTGCTGCTCGGTCGCAATGCTCAGGGCAAAACCAATATCCTGGAGGCGCTTCATTTGCTCGGCACCCTGCGCTCCTTCCGCGGCATAGGCAGTGCAGCCATGGTGCGGCATGGCCAACCCGGCTGGTTCGTGGGTGGCCGCGCCGTCGGTACCGGCACGCATGATATCCGCATTTACTGGTCTTCCCGCGAACGCCGGCTCACGCTCGACCAGCAACCCATCAAGCGCCTCACCGATTACCTAGGCACCTTTCGGACCGTTGCCTTTTGCACTGAAGACCTCGCTCTCGTGAAAGGAACCGGCCGTGGCCGACGGCGTTTTCTGGACTTTCTCCTCACCCAAACCGTCCCCAGCTATCTTCCTCTCCTCCAGCGTTACACCCGCGCCGTACGCGCTCGCAACGCGCTACTAAAACGCAAGCCGATCGAAGAAGCCGCTCTCGACAGTTTCACCGTTGAAGTCATCCAATTGGGCAACCAACTCATCGCCCATCGGCACGACCTCATGCCCGCCCTAGCGCCCCGCATCCAAGCCGCCCATCAGCGTATCGCTCCCGGTGGAGAAGAATTGAGCGTAGAGTATGTACCCAGTGTGAAAAATGATTTTGCCGCCGACCTCGAACGTATTCGCGAACGCGAACACAAACAGGGCGCCACGCTTATTGGACCGCATCGCGATGAATTAGCCCTGCTTCTGCACGATCGCCCCGCCGCCGATTATGCCAGTGAAGGCCAAAAACGAACAATCGCTATCGCCCTCAAAATTGCTCAAGCCGAACATCTCACTGAGATACACGGTGCTCCTCCTGTTTTATTAATAGATGATGTGATGGGCGAATTAGACGAACATCGTCGCAAAGGTTTTCTACCTCTGCTCGAAAAATGTGGATCCGGCCGAGGCCAAGTGTTTATGACCTGTACTGAGGAAAACTGGCCTCATGATTTGAGCAGAGTTTTGCAACGCTGGAAAATACATAACGGCACTCTTCTGCCCTACTAACAAAACAACAAGGCCGCTGGAGGAACGTCCCCCAACGGCCTGTCTGTCGTCCAACCGGTAATAGCTCGACCTGCAATCGAGCTGTTGTCAATCTGAAGAAAACCAATGGCAACCGAATGGCTCGCAAGCAACGGTTATGTGACGGTTGAGAATTTGGTAATTATTCCAAAGCCCCGAGCACCTCATCGACCACGTCGGAAGCGTCGCCGAAGCACATGCGGGTGTTTTCTTTGAAGAAAAGCGGGTTAGCCACGCCTGCGTAACCGGTGGCCATACCGCGTTTAAAGACCACTACGGTCTTGGACTGCCAAACCTCCACCTGTGGCATGCCGGCGATCGGGCTTTCCGGATTTTCCAAAGCATCCGGATTCACAATATCGTTAGCGCCAATCACAAGCACGACATCCATTTCCGCCAGATCGGGATTAATCTCTTCGCGGCCGAGCACGATATCGTAAGGCACATCAGCCTCGGCTAGGAGGACATTCATGTGTCCCGGCAAACGACCGGCCACTTCGTGGATACCGAAATAAACCTCGGTGCCCTCATCGCGCAGTTTTTGCGTCAACCGGCTTACGCCGTGCTGGGCCCGTGCCACAGCCATGCCGTATCCCGGAACAATCGCCACTTTACTGGCCTGTCGCAACAGGTCGGCCACCTGCGCGGCTTGAACCACCTGACAATCCTCCACCCCCTTGCTTTCGCCGGAGCCACCGCCGCCGCCAGTCGAGGCGATGCCACCAAAGATCACGTTGGCAAACGAACGATTCATGCCCCGGCACATGATGTAGCTGAGAATGGCGCCGCTGCTGCCCACTAGGGCTCCGGTAATGATTAGCAAATTATTGCTCAACATGAAGCCCGCCGAAGCCGCTGCCCAGCCGGAGTAGCTATTCAGCATGGACACCACCACCGGCATGTCCGCTCCGCCAATGGCTACAATCAAATGCACACCCAGGACACAGGCAATGGCCGTATTCCAATATAGCCAAAAGAGTTGATCCTCCGGAGCGTCTGCTTGGCAAAACTTTACGCCGCAATAAACAATGGCGGCGAGCATGCCGAGGTTGATCAGGTTACGCCCCGGCAGGGTGAGTGCCTTGCCGCTGAGAGTGGCGGAAAGTTTACCCCAAGCGATGATGGAACCGGTAAAGGTGATCGCGCCAATGGCAATGGCCACGTAGGTTTCGATCTGGTGAATGAGATGCTCTACTCCTTCGGAATTATCGCCCTTGAGAAACTGGGCGAAGCCCACCAGCACGGCAGCCAATCCCACAAAGCTGTGCAAAATGGCCACCAGCTCAGGCATCTTATCCATGGCCACGCGGGAAGCGACGATCGCGCCCAGCACGGCCCCAAGCGCAATCGCGGCGTAAACCAATGAATGCAAACCACTCGCCATTGCCATCGCCACCAGAATGGCGATGGCCATGCCAATGATCCCGCAAAGGTTGCCGCTTCGGGCCGTTTCCTGTTTGGCCAAGCCGGCCAGACTGAAGATGAACAGCACGCCGGCAATAAGGTAAACGATATGCGCCATCTGCTCGGTCATGCCTTGCCTCCTTTCCGGTCCTTATCCGAGCGGAACATTTTCAGCATGCGATGGGTAACGAGAAAACCACCGAAGACATTGATACTGGCCACCAACACGGCCACCAACGACAGCCAAAGGACTGCTTTGGAAACGGTGGTAAGTGCCAGTAGAATACCCCCGAGCACGATAATGCCACTAATCGCGTTGGTTACCGCCATGAGCGGGGTGTGCAGTGAATGAGTCACGCCCCAGACCACGTTGTAGCCGATGACACACGCGAGCACGAACACGGTGTAGTGCTCAATAAAATCCTTGGGTGCCTTGGCTCCCACCAGCAACGTGAGCCCCAGAATGGCCGTGGCGAACATGTATTTGCCCACGCCGCTGTCTTCCGGCTCATTCATCGTCACTGGCGCGGCTGCGGTCGTGCCAGGCTTGGGCTTGTCGGGTTGCGGGATATTTTCCGGCGGCCAGTGGGTTTTACCTTCTCGCGTGATGAGCATGCATCGGATGATGTCATCCTCCAAATCCACGTTCATCTCGCCTTCGGGTGACAGCAGGGTTAGAAAGCGTGTCACGTTCTGGCCTAGGAAATCACTGGCTTGCCGTGGCAGTTCGCTCTCAATCAACGTAGGCCCTAGGATGGTGACGCCCTGATGGTCGACCACTTCGCCGGGTTGGGTCAGTTCACAATTACCGCCGGCCCGCGCAGCCAAATCCACGATCACGCTTCCCGGCTTCAGGGCCTCCACCACTTCCTTGGGCAAGAGCAGCGGTGCCGGTTTGCCGGGAATGAGCGCGGTGGTGATCACCAAATCTGTGTTGGCCGCCTCTTTGCGGAACAGCTCGTGTTGGGCATCTTGACTCTTCTTGCCCATCTCTTTGGCGTAGCCACCGACGCCTTCACCGGATTCTTCCGATTCAATCTCCAGAAAGGTCGCGCCCAGACTTTCCACCTCTTCCTTCACAGGCGGACGCACATCGAAGACTTTCACTTGCGCACCCAGATCACGCGCTGTGGCAATGGCAGCCAATCCGGCTACCCCGGCGCCGATAATTAAAACATTCGCCGGGGGTGTCCGTCCGGCCGCAGTGATTTGGCCTTTAAAATAACGTCCATAATGCTGCGCGCCATTCAACACCGCGCGGTAGCCTGCAATGCCGGTTTGCGAGCTGAGAACATCCATCGGTTGCGCGCGGGTGATTCGCGGAACGCAATCCAAGGCAAAAGAAGTAATCCGCTTGGCTTCCAAGCGTTGAATCAGCTCGGAGTTTTGCGCAGGATAAACTAAGCTGATTAATGCGCGACCTTCGGGCAGCCGGTCAATTTCTGTGTCATTCGGGGCGTGAACCTTGAGAACCAGCTCCGGCTCAGTCCAAGCCGTGGTGGTGTCCACAACTTTGGCCCCGGCAGCTTCATAAGCGGCATCGGAGGCGCTGCAGCGATCTCCCGCGCCTTGTTCCACCCACACCTCATGACCCGCAGCCACCCACTTCTCCACCACCTCGGGCGTGGCAATCACACGGCGCTCACCCTCGAATGTTTCGCGAACAACGCCGAGCTTCATGCGCGATGAGCCTCCACAAGTCGAAGGGCAGCCACGGCAACCTTGTACTGAACAAACTGATTTACCAGAACGGTCATGTTGCCTGCGAGCATCCACCCGCAGGGCGGGAAATCTGGCATGCGATTGAAAAATGAAAAGCCTAATTTACCAAGGGCCGCTTGAATGCGCCGCCCGTGCCTGCTACCTTCCACGCCATGCGGATTCTTTCCGGCATCCAACCTTCCGGCGCGCTGCATGTGGGCAACTACTTCGGCATGATGCAGCCGGCGATCGAGCTCCAGAACGAGGGCGAGGCCTATTATTTCATCGCCGACTACCACTCGATGACCTCGCTCTATGACGCAGAGCAACGGCGCCAGAATACGCAAGATGTGGCGCTGGATTTTCTCGCGTGCGGACTAGATCCGGCCAAGGCTGTATTCTTCCGCCAAAGCGATGTGCCCGAAGTCACCGAGTTGACCTGGCTGCTCACCACACTCACGCCCATGCCGATGCTGGAGAATTGCCACAGCTACAAAGACAAGCTCGCCAAGGGGCTCAAGCCCAACCATGGCCTGTTTGCCTACCCTGTCCTGATGGCGGCGGATATTTTGATCTACGACAGTAACGTCGTACCAGTGGGCCGCGATCAGAAACAACACGTGGAGGTCACGCGCGATATTGCCGGTAAATTCAATCAGACTTATGGCGAAACCTTTGTAATACCAGAACCACGCATCCGCGATGAGGTGGCCGCGGTACCTGGCACTGACGGCCAGAAGATGAGTAAGAGCTACGATAATACGATTGAGATTTTTGGTGCTGAAAAGCCGCTACGCAAAAAAGTGATGCGCCTAGTCATGGACAGCCGCCCACCCGAAGAGCCTAAGCCGGATGCAGAAAAGAATATCGCCATTCAACTACTCAAACTTTTTGCGACTAAGGAAGTAGCCAGTGAGACGGAAAATAAATTGCGCGAAGGCGGGCTAGGCTATGGGGACTTAAAGAAAACTCTCTTTGAACATTACTGGGAATATTTTACCGAGGCGCGAGCCAAGCGTGCTGAGCTGGAGAATAATTTGGACTACGTGAATCAGGTATTACAGGAAAGTGCAGAGAAAGCACGCGCACTGGCTTCAACAGTGGTTGACCGAGCCAAGAAAAACTGCGGGTTGAGTTAGGCGGTTACATCGTAGGGTTGCTGTAGATCACGGCAACGAGATCCCCCACGGAAAAGGTGTCATGCGCCATGGCCGCAGTATGACAGTCCCCACACTAGCGCACAGGGAAAAAAGGTTGCGAAATGAACCTGAATGGCTAGGCTCTCCACCAAGTCCACTGACTACCCCAAAGGCCTAGGCCTGCCGGGACTTACAATCCAAATACTACAAAACAGACTATGAAAAACCTCATTGCACTCATTGCCGTTATCTTCGCGGTGAACGTACAGGCCGGTGAATACCCGGACATCTCCATCGCTGACCTCGAGAAAGCGATTAAATCCGGCAAGGTTGCCGTCATCGACGTGAACGGCGCTAATTCCTACGCCAAGCGCGGCCACATTCCCGGTGCAGTGTCCTTCAGCAACAAGGACGCGTTGTCCAAGCAGCTCTCCAAAGTGGGCAAAGACACCCTCGTTGTGGCTTACTGCGGCAACTCCCGTTGCTCCGCCTACAAGCGTGGTGCCTCCGCCGCTGAAGAGCTGGGCTTCAAGAACGTGAAGCACCTCTCCGCCGGCATCGCTGGCTGGCTCAAAGCCGGCAAGAAGGTTGAGAAAAACTAAAGTTTCTCTCCCTCAAAAAATTCACAGGCGCCTTCGGGCGCCTTTTTTTGTAGGGTGATCAAGGGAGGAACGAGTTCACCTCGTCCCATTTATGATGGCTGCAGGTTTGATTGAAAACAACGTTAAGCCCGCGCTTTCTTGCGTTTGAAATGGGGCAAGGTGAAAACTTGCCCCTCCCCTTATTTTACCGCTGTGTACGGGACTAAGGTGGCAGAGAGGATCCTGTGGATGGCCTGTTTTTCGGCGACTGGGAGATGCGCGCTCAAGGCGTGCTCGGTGAGCAGGGCGGTTCGAACATTTTTTAAGACCGCCGTTTTCAACGGCGCAGGTAATCCGGTGAAGGCCGCGCTGTGGATCATGTAGCTGCAGCGATACTTGAACATCCGCGTGCGCAAATCGAATTCGCGGAGGGACGCCCCCTTTGTCGTCTTGCGCGCGCGCGCGAGGAAGAATTCCTTTAAGGCTGCGGCCCCTTCCGCTCCACCTGCGGGTAACGGGGTTTCCTCGGCGAACAACAGGTACTGCGTCAGTGTCTCGCTATGCTTCTGGATGACGGCCCGGGCTTCGCCGGCAGCGATAGCCGCGCGCGTATCGTAGGTGGCCTTGACTGCGCGGTTTACAAATCCCACCTGATGTTCCTGCAGCAGGTGTGCCAACACATCACTGGTAGCCACTGGATAGGTTTCCCAGCGGAACTGTTTGGCCGGCGGGTTCGGATAGGTCTTGATAACGCCGGCAACAAATTCGCCCACCAAATTCCCCTGATGTTGCTGGATGCCGTGCCGCCCGGTCAGGTGCCAACCGCCGAAGCGATCCTTGAAGGGAATCCCATGACCCGTTCGGTCGTTCCGGAACGATTCCAGACTCCCTCCGCCATTGCCCGGCACCACGCTCTTGAGTAAGAGCCCGGGAACCCGACCGATTTCAAATTCCGCATGGCAATTAAAACATCGTGCACTGCGCTCCACCTTGACCGGCGCGGATTCGCGTGGAATATCGAAGATATAAAAGATACCGCCCAGTCTCGGATCAATCGACACGATTTCCAGCTGACCACCCGGCACCCAACCGACGTAGATATCCTCATTAAAATACAGCGCGCGCGGATTGCGCGGGGAGATGCGCCGCAGCTGTAGGCTAGTGGTGGAAAACACCAACGTCTGCGTGGCTGGCGAAATATCCAGTGCCTTCAACAGGCTTGTGACGAAAGCCTTTTCACTGGACCGATCCAGTGGAATACGACCGCCTTCGAGCGCCGCCTTGAGTTGCGTGAAGCGGTCGCGCGGCGGGTGCTCCCAATAATTGTGCGGCGCCTTTTCAAAGTCACGCAAGCGCTTGGCCGCTTCAGTAGGCCACTCAAACCACAGGAGGAAAAGGAACAGCAACGCGCGATTCATGAAACTCAAACGTACGACAAGTGTTACGGGTTCAATTTCAACGCCTCAATTTGCTTGAGGTCAAAGGCTTCCAACAGGCCGAAGCACATCATTTCCGGTAAATGATTTGCGCCGCGGTTTTCGGTGATGACTTCCTTGAGCGATGTCATCGGATCATGCAGCGTAACGGACTGAATTGCCTCGGTCTGCACCGCCGCCAAACGCGCCGACACACTCAGACGCGGTCCGATCGATTGCAGCCCAACCGGCCCACCATACGCCTCCGCCGCCCAATCGGCAATCGCCGCAAGCTGGCCGGACTGTACGCCCAAAGCGCGCTCGCCCACCGCGTGCATCAAAATCACATGAAGAAAATCGCGGCTTTTGATTTTGGATTCGCCAAAGAAAAATGGATCCAAGGCCACCACACGATAGCCGTCCTCCATGAGTTGTGTGACTGCC
Source organism: Verrucomicrobiales bacterium (assembly GCA_038139415.1). Taxonomy (GTDB): domain Bacteria; phylum Verrucomicrobiota; class Verrucomicrobiia; order Limisphaerales; family UBA1100; genus UBA1100. The sequence goes on from JAYOSV010000018.1 coordinate 57,829, forward strand.
GTGGTTTGTTTTGCCCGTCCTTCATCGGCGATCAGCAGCGTGGTCCCCTTGACCTCCGGCGGCGTAAACACCGTTGCCGGCACCGTCCAGTCACGCCCAAGGGCAAATTGGAAATGCGCCACCCCGCCTTCTCCGCCGACTTTCTTAGCGGTCGCAGTGTATTCCTTCGCGTGGACGATCTTCAGCAAGCGTTTGCGCTGCTCGGCCTCACTACCTGATTGTGGTTTGGGAAGACCTTTCATCAATCCGAGCGCGATGGAATTGAAGGAATGATTATCTTCCGGCAATGGCACCAGCAGATCATCGTAACTTTTCACCTCCGCTTCACTGGGAATTTCCTTCGCATCAAACGACGTATCCCCGGGATAAAACACATCCCCCATGAAACGGTACAGCTGTTGACGGTTATCCACCCCAAAGTTATGCGAACCGGGCTTGTGATTGATGTGCGTCCGCAAATAATCCCGGCGATCCAGCAGACTGAAAATCGGCGCCGCCGCATCAATCAACGGCGGCAGCGCATGCCCGGCCGTAAAACAGCAGCGATCGTAGGCATTGTTGGTCAGCAACGCCGCGCGATCAGCAAGCATGGCCGTGAGGTGCGTGTAATCCGCATAAACCGCAAGATCGTTGGGCGTCTGTTCCGAGTCACCCAAATCCTTGCCGTGCCGAGCGCGCGTCTTGAAGCTCGAATAGCCCGCCACTGGATTGGCCAATTTCACCCGTTCATCCAGCGAACTGATAAAAATCGTTTGCCAACCACCACCGGACAGGCCGGCCACGGCAACGCGATCCTGATCAGCATTCGGATGCGCCAACAGTACATCGAGCCCTTTGCTCATGTTCAGGTAAAAGGGCGCAATGCCCGCCACCCCGCAGAGATCCAGCTGCGCCATCTGATAATGCCCCATGCGATTGGCGAATTGCCCCATGCCAATCCACTCCACATTGAGCGCGATCATGCCGCGCTTGGCTTGGTTGATGCAGCGTAGTTGTTTATAATCCGTCGCCTTGCCCGTGCGCGCGTGCCCGTTGACATTTAACACCACCGGCACTTTGCCCTGCATTTCCAGCGGCTCGTACAACAACGCCGGAATCCACCAGCCCGGCAGCGCCTCGAATTTCAGCTTCTTGATCCGGTAACCGGGCAAACCCTCAATCGTCTCGCCCCATTGAACCTGCAGTTGAGTGTCCCGCCAATCCGCCGCGCCCCCACGAAACACCACGTGATCAAGTACCTGATTGCGAATGGCGGTGGCCTGGGTCTGCCATTCCTTAGCCGTACTCACCCGCGGCATGTCCGGCACACGGGTTTCATTGAACACCTGCACCTCTTCCTGCGCGAGATCCACGCCAATAATCTCCTCTGCCAACGCCGCCGTCACCTGCCCCGCCGTCAACGGCTCCACATTGGCCACCCGTTTTTCCTCCGCCAATGCCGCCTTCAAGAACGACGCCCGACTTCCAGGCGTCCGGCACATCTCGCATTCCTCTTCGCCGGCCTTGAGCACTGGCTCACTGTCGGCCGTGGCGTTGGCAGCCTCCCCACAACCGATTCCACTGAAGCCAATCACAAGACAGAGGCCGTATAAAGCAAAGATAAGTTTCATGGGGGGTTAAGGCTCGGAGAATACCGATGGATTGTAATATTGACGAGAAAAAGCTTTGATTTTGAAGAGGAAACCCTGTTTAACTCGCCGTTCTCCTGCTGCCGAGCAGCGTGCGGGTTATGTCCATGAGCGACGGTTCGATTTACTATTTTGACAACAACGCCACCACGCGGGTCGCACCGGAGGTGGTGGAGGCGATGTTGCCGTTTCTCACCGAGCAATGGGGTAATCCGTCCAGCGCCTATTCCTTCGGGAACGAGGTGAGCGAGGCCGTGGACCACGCCCGCGCGCAGGTGGCAGCGCTCATCAATGCCGAACCGCGCGAAATTATTTTCACCAGTTGCGGCACTGAGAGCAACAACGCCGCAATCAACAGCGCTCTGCAAACCCAGCCCGGCAAACGCCATGTGATCACCACCGCCGTCGAGCATTCGGCCAATATCAAGTACGGACAGATGCTTGAGAAACGCGGCGTGGAGGTGACCTGGATTCCCGTAGATCGCGCCGGCCAGCTAGACTTACACGAGATCCATGAAGCTATCCGGGAAGATACCGCCATGGTTTCAGTGATGATGGCCAACAACGAGACCGGCGTGGTCTTTCCCATTGAAGAAATAGCCGCCATCTGCCGCATCAAAGGCGTGCCTTTTCACACCGATGCGGTGCAAACGCCGAGCAAGATAGAGCTCGATGTCAAAGCCCTCGGTGTCGATTACCTCTCGCTCTCCGCACACAAGCTCCATGCGCCCAAGGGAATTGGCTGCCTGTATGTGCGCCAAGGTTTACCTTATCAATCGTATATAGTGGGAGGCGGACAGGAAAGCGGTCGCCGCGGTGGCACCGAAAATGTTGCCTATATGGTCGCTTTCGGAAAAGCCGCCGAAATGGCCACCGCCAGCCTAGGCGGAGAGGTAGAACGTATTCGCGCACTGCGCGATCGTATGGAGGATGGTATTCTCGAAGCCATTCCCGGCGTCACACGTAATGGTGCCAAGGATCCGCGCCTAGCTAGCACCAGCAATCTGAGTTTTACCGACTGCGAAGCGGAGGCCATCCTGCTGTTACTCAACCGCGAGGGTATTTGTGCCAGCAGCGGCTCGGCCTGCACCACTGGCTCCATGGCTCCCAGCCATGTGCTCATTGCCATGGGTCTGTCGCCCGAGCACGCAATGGGCGCAGTGCGGTTTAGCCTCAGCAAATATACCACCGATGCCGAGGTGGATTACCTGCTCGAGAAACTGCCGGGCATTATTGAAAAACTTCGCGGGGCCTCGCCCAAAACCGAGCAACCCGCCGCCGAGGCGGTGAATTCTTGACTAGATTCCCCCAAAAAACTTGCTATCTGTAACCTTTCCTTCATGACTGACGTCAATTTTAACTGAGTAAAACATGAAAATTGTAGCCGCTATTCTAGTCACTGCCGTTGTTAGTGCCGCCGCAACCTATTTGGTTACTGGTAAAACTAAAACTGTAGAAGTTGAGCGAATCGTCGAAGCTAAAACCGACGACCAGGACAAAACAATCGCCGAGCTCAAGAAAGCACTCGATTCAGCTAAAGCCGAGGCGGGACGGGTGGAAGTGATCGAAACAAGTGTGGCGGTCCCTGGCGTTGTTACCGAACCCGCAGATCTAATCGACAAATTAGCCGCCGATGAAATGACGGGTGAGGATACTGAATCCCAACGCCGTTTGATCCACTACTTTGAAAGCCTCGTGGATGCTGGAGACCAAGCTGTGCCAGCGATCAATGCATTTTTAGATAGTAAAGTGGACCGCGAATTTGGGCGCCAATCTTTTCGCCAGCAAATGCAAATCACTAACACCCAGATGGATGAGATGAAAAAGCTCAGCGAAAAACACCGGGAAGTTATGGGCACAAAAATGCGTGAGATTTGGGGCAACCAAGAAATCTCAATGGAGGAAAAACGAGATGAAATGAGAGCTTATTTCACCAAACTCGGTGATGAGTACAAATCATTGATGACGGACGAACAAAAAGCCCAAATGGATGAAATGGGCGATGATGGATTTCGCTCTCTCCGATCCATGATGGGATGGGGCTGGGGAGGCCGCGATCGCGGTGGACGCCGATAACAATTTTCGAATAACATGAAACTCTACACTACCTACATTTCGATTCTGGCTTTAACAATATCCCTGTACGCCCAACCCGGTGGCGGTCGTGGCCCTGGTGGCGGAGGCCCCGGTGGTGGTCGAGGCCCCGGTGGCGG
>JAYOSV010000018.1:61769-67942 GCA_038139415.1 Verrucomicrobiales bacterium
GCGGTCGTGGCCCTGGTGGCGGAGGCCCCGGTGGTGGTCGAGGCCCCGGTGGCGGTCGTGGTCCTGGTGGTGGCGAACGTGGTCCTGGTGGTGGCGAACGTGGTCCTGGTGGTGGCCAGGGTGTACAGATGAGGCCTGATTCCCTTAGGATGGGTCTTATTGAGACACTTGGCAGGATTGGAACCAATGATGCTGAGGCAACCTTGGTAAAAATTCTGGGTTACACTGCCAGTGGGGTCGAAGTAAATTTGATTGATCAGCAATTAACGCTCATGGCTGAAGGTGAGCACCAGTTTAAAAAACAGGTATTAGGCGCAGCCAAGGATATTCTGATTAACCCACCGGCCCTTTCAGAAGTTCCCACCCGCCTCGAAGGACGCTCATCCAACGCCCTTTGGGGCCTAATAATCCGCTATAAAGACCTCACTTTTGCTGAAGAAGCAGAAACCCTTCTAGTTAAGGATGGATCCGTTAATGGATCTGCTTTGGAGTATTTCCGTAGGGTGATGGAAGATAAATCGGTCCCCGTTTTGGCTAAAGCTTACCAGCAAGGGAATTTGGATGACCGCGGGAAAGAGCAACTATACCGCATAATCAATGATTATATTGACCAACATCCCCAGGCAGGACAAGTGATGGTCGATCGCTTTCAGGGGTATCTCGTGAAAATGGGGGAAGAAGAAGCCGAACGCGCCAAAGCCCAAGCCGAACGCGAAGCAGCCGCAGCACGCGGTGAAAACAGCGGTGGCCGAGGTGGCGATTTTCTCCGTAACATGTTTGGTGGTGGAGGAAGCCGATCTCGGGAGGCCGCGATACGCGAAGTTAGGAGACTCGGAGAGGGTCGCCCAGATGCGGACGCCCTAGCTCTACGACGCGCTGCTCTCAACGGACTTAAAGCCTCCACAAGCGATGCGGACTTCGTTGCAATGTTCGATTCAGTTGAAGAACGTTTACAAGCCCTCTCCAACCCAGATGCGACTGAGATCTCCGAGCGTTTTGAAATGAGAGACCCTCAACGGGAGCGTCGTGATGAAGAACGAAAGAAACAAATGGAAGAGTTGCGTAAACGCATGGAGGAGAGGCGTAACAACCCTCCTTCAGAGTAGGTTTAAAACTCCCCTAAATTCCCTGTAGCCGCGCACAAAGCGCGGCTTTTTTCTTTTGATCAGTCTTCAGGACTAGAGCGGTCATCAAGTAGATATTGCAGGTAGACAACATCCCGCCATTGACCGAATTTACAGCCGGCTTCTCGAAACGTACCGGCTTCTCGGAAGCCCTGCCGCTGATGAAGCTGCAGGCTCGGTTCATTTTTTGAATCAATCACCGCCAGCAGACAATGCAACCGGCGTTCACGAGCTGTTTCCAGCAATGCATCCAACAGCAAGCCGCCTATGCCTTGCCGGCGATACATGGAATCCACATACAACGCCACCGAACCGGTAAAGCGAAACCCGCTCCGCTCCTGATGCGGCCCGAGCGAAGCCCAGCCAACCACCAATCCGGCCCGTTCTGCAACTAAGATTGGGAAATTGCGCTGTTGATAATAATCAAACCACTCCTCGCGCTGGCGCAAGGTATTGGGGGAATCCTCGTAGGCCGCCGCGGGTTCTTTCACCGTCGCGTTATAGATCACCAAAATCGCCGGCACATCCTCGCGGCGGGCGGCTCGAATGGTCACCGTCTCGCTCACGGTCTGAACCAACCACAGGGAACGGTGGCCGACGAGTCTTTTTGGCGATTTGACAGTCGACCTGATTCGCGTATGCTCCCCGCCCCTTCGATGAAAAAGCGCAAATTGAACGTCGCCGTTGCAGGCGTGACCGGTGCAGTCGGGCAGGAAATGCTCCGCGTACTGGAAGCCCGCCGTTTTCCCGTGGATCAACTGATTCCGCTGGCCTCCAAACGCAGCGCCGGCAGACGCATCAGGTTTAAAGGCAACCGCTACACCGTGCGCGAACTCACCAAGGATTCATTTGCCGAGGTGGACATCGCCCTCTTCAGTGCCGGCGGCGGCATCAGCAAGGAATACGCCCCGGCCGCAGCAACCGCCGGCGCGGTGGTGGTGGATAATTCCAGTGCCTTTCGCATGGATAAATCCGTGCCGCTGGTCGTGCCGGAAATCAACGGAGCCGATGTCAACAAGCACAAGGGTATCATCGCCAACCCAAACTGCTCCACCATCATCACCTTGATGGCCCTCAACCCGCTACATCAGGCGTTTGGCGTGAAACGAATTTTTGCATCCACCTACCAGGCCGTCAGTGGCAGTGGCGCGCAGGGGATTATTGAACTGGAACAACAGGTCAAAGCCCTCGCCCGCGGCCGTCAGGTGAAGACCGAAGTGTACCCGCACCAAATCGCTTTCAACGCCCTGCCCCACGTCGATGAGTTTCTCGAAAACGGCTACACCAAGGAGGAAATGAAACTGGAGAACGAAGGCCGCAAGATCATGCATCATGCACGCTTCAAGGCCAGCAGCACCTGTGTGCGCATCCCCGTGTACCGCGCTCATTCCATTTCCGTAAATGCCGAGTTCACCAAGCCCGTCACCGTGGCCGCCGCACGTCGCGTACTCAAGAAAGCGCCCGGGCTGGATCTCGTGGATGATGTGAAAAAAAATCTCTACCCGCTCGCGCTCGACATGGCCGAGCAGGACAACTGCGCTGTGGGCCGCATTCGGAAAGATTGCGCCATGAAAAACGGCCTCAGCTTCTGGGTGGTCGGCGATCAGATCCTGAAAGGCGCCGCGCTCAACGCCGTACAAATCGCCGAGCTCGTCGCCAAAGGCTAATCAACCCCAGCGTTGCTATCGTCTTCGACGCTCTGTAACCTCAGGTTTCAATCGCGCGTCAATCAATTGAATATGAGATCACTCATTTTTAGCACGTCCCTATTGCTCGCCGGTGCCGCTTTGGCGCACGCCGCACCGGTTAAAACCTTAGCCGGCAAGTCCATTGATCCCCTCAAGGGAGCTAAGCCTGTTGTAATGTTTTTCACCACGAATGACTGCCCCGTTGCTAACAAAATGGTCCCGGAAATTCTCCGAATCACCAATGACTATAAGGGGAAAGTACGTTTTCTGATGGTGTACACCGATCCGCAAAGCACCCTGCAGGAACTGAAAACACACCAAGAGGATTATCAGCTGAAGTCCATCCCCGGAACGCACGACCATAATCACATACTAGTTCGAGCAGCCGATGCAAAAATCACACCCGAAGCCGCCATTCTAATTAATGGAAAAGCCGTATACCGTGGTCGTATCAACAATTACTACGAGGATTTCGGCAAACCTAGAAGTGTGATCACCCAACACGATTTACGCATTGCAATCGATGCAGTATTGGCCGGCAAACCGGCCCCGGCACCCCGCGGAGAATCGATCGGTTGTTACATCACCAAGCTTAAATGAAAATGCGTTACTCTTTACTCACCGCTACTCTGTTGGCCGAATTGGTATGTGTAGAAGCCAAGGAAATCACTTTCACCGAACACGTCGCACCGATTATTTTCCAGAACTGCACTTCATGCCATCGACCCGGTGAAGCCGGTCCGTTCGCATTGATGTCTTACAATGACGTAAGGAAGCGCGGCAAACTCATACAGCGTGTCACTGAAGACCGCATAATGCCCCCGTGGCATGCACAAAAAAGCGCCTTTAAATTTCACGGCGACCGGCGCTTAAGCGAAGAACAGATTTCCACGATTGCCGATTGGGTTGAAAGCGGCATGCCTGAAGGGGACCATGATAAACTTCCTTCCCTACCAAAGTTCATTGATGGATGGCAGCTTGGCAAACCAAACATGGTAGTGAAAATGAACGAACCATTTCCTGTCCCCGCTGAAGGGCGTGACATTTACCGTAGCTTCGTAATCCCTTTAGATCTACCGGAAGGTAAATGGCTTAAAGCCATCGAGTTTCGTCCAGATGCAAGGAGCGTAGTACATCATTGCTTATTCTTTTACGACACTACCGGAGAAGCTAAACGTCTCGACAAAAGCGACCCTCATCCTGGATTCCGCCGGATGCGTCAACAAGGTCGCGGAATCGGCCCTCTGGGCGGTTGGGCTGTTGGAGGTCAACCTGAAAAGCTGCCGGAAGATTTGGCTTACTATTTGCCTAAAGGAGCCGATCTTGTGTTATCCATGCACTATCATCCCTCCGGTAAACCAGAACGAGACCAGTCGAGTGTAGGCCTATATTTTACAGATCAAAAACCCAGTACATCCTTCACCGGAGTGCAACTACCCCCTGCCTTTGGGGCCCTAAATCGCATCAGTATTCCGGCCGGAGAAAAGGCTTATACGGTTACCGATGAGTTCACCCTCCCGATTGATGTGGAAGCGTTTGCCGTCAGTGCCCATGCCCATTATTTAGGCAAACACCTACGGATGACCGCCACTTTACCCGAGGGAGAAACTCTCGATCTCCTAAATATTCCCGACTGGGATTTCTCATGGCAGGAACAGTATCAATTTGAGGAATTCATCAAATTACCCCGCGGCACCAAGCTGGCCTCCACCGTGATGTGGGATAACTCTGCCGAAAACCCTAATAACCCGAATATCCCGCCCCGCCGTGTCCGATGGGGACCGGAAAGTGATGATGAAATGGGTAGTCTCACCCTGCTCGTCCGCCCAGCCGAAGGCCAAAATATTGGAACACTCAATTCACTTTACCGCCTTCATGTGGGACAGGTGGCGCGGAACCCAAAACCGGCCACACTTTCCAAACCAGTCGAAGGCCAAGCCCAAGAGCGTGGCAATTTAATTGTCGCTGGTATTCTGCAGCGTTCAGACAAGAACGGCAATCGTAAGATCGATCGTGGTGAGGAACCAGCGTGGCTCAAGCGATCATTTGACCGAGTTGACGCTAATTCCGATAACGCACTTGATCAGGATGAACTGATCACTGCCCTGAAACGGTTACAACGATAAGCATGAAACTCGCTTTACCCATTTTTATTGCTGCCATACTAGGTGCGGTAATGACCTATATAACCGTCAAATCCCCCGCACCGAATCGCACACCGGATTCCGCCGAGCAAGAGTCCCAGATTTCTCAATTACGCAAAGAATTAAATGCTGCAAAAGCCCGAACCGCACGGGTTGAGACAGTGGAGATTCGCACGGAAGCCCCAACCGAAACACAACCAAAATCCACCGGACCCAGGATTGAACGCCACATGGCCGCCCTTAAGGCACTAACACCTGAACAGGATCGAATGCGTCGCCTAGCCGTTTATCACCTTGAATCCATTACTGAAGTAGGCACCGAAGCGTTACCTGAAATCACTAATTTTTTTGAGGCAGGCGTCGATTTACATTTTCAGGCAGTACCCAAACCAGAAACCGAGCCGACTACCGATGAAGAACGCCGCAGAGCCCGATGGCGGAAAGCTTTCCGGAACCGAGTGCCCAGCTTACCCTCACTCAATACTACTTTTCCGGCTACACTACGATTAGGATTGATCGAATCGACTGCAAATATTGGCGGCGAACCAGCCATTGAAACCCTTGTCCAATTATTGTCCAGCACGGCAAGGGGTATTGAGGTCGCATACCTAGAAGCAGCTCTAGAGAATTTAGCCCCTGAAACTCATCGTGATACTATCCTGAAAGTTTCCAGAGATATCCTCACAAACCCTCCAGTAACCAGCGACGAGCCACTTAACAAAGTTGATCGTGAATCGATGGGCTATCTATACGCCCTACTTATAAAGTATAAAGATCTCAATTTTGTTGAAACTGCTAAAACCAAACTGATTACAGCGGAAGGTGCACTGGATTCTTATGCTTTAACCTACCTACGCGAAGTGCTTGGGGAAAACGCCATGCCCATTTTGCTCGCGGCCTACACCGACCCACGAATCACCGACCCGACGGACAAAATAATTTTACGCGATGCGGCTTTACGATTCATCGGTCGGAACGCTGAAGCTGACCAAATTTTCTTTGAAACAGTTAAGGAAGGTCTGACTAAAATGAAAGAAGGTGACATGTTCGATATGAAACGATACGAACATATAGGCCAACCGCTTGGAGCTTTAATGAAGGATATTGGAGATCAACCTACCGAAGTTATCGTAAATCGCCGCAAATTGCTCGGGCAGGTCCGTGGCCAGTCAGCCGATCTCCTTTTGCAGTTTGGCCTAAACATGATGGACAAGGAA